>CAWGMC010000031.1:0-68076 GCA_963823545.1 uncultured Chloroflexia bacterium
CCGCCCCTACACCTTCGCTTTTTCCTTGGCGGCTTTTATGAGACCGACGAACAACGGATGCGGACGGTTGGGGCGGGAGAGGAACTCGGGATGGAACTGGCTGCCGACCATGTAGGGATGATCGGCGAGCTCGGCGATCTCCACCAGCTTGCCATCCGGCGAAATGCCCGAGAAGACCATGCCGGCTTTCTCGAATTCACTCTCGGTAGGCGTTGTTGAACTCGAAGCGGTGGCGGTGCCGTTCCTCGACCTGCGACACGCCATAGGCCGCGGCGGCCTTCGTCCCTTTTTTGAGCACGCAGGGATACAAGCCGAGGCGCATGGTGCCGCCCATATCGGTGATGGAGCGCTGGTCGATCATCAGGTCAATGACGGGGTCGTCGGTGCCGCGGTCGAACTCCGTGGAGTTGGCGTCTTCGTGGTCGAGCACGGTGCGGGCAAATTCAATGCACATGACCTGCATGCCGAGGCACAGGCCCAGATAGGGCATCTTCTTCTCGCGGGCATAACGGGCCGCCATGATCTTGCCCTCGATGCCGCGTGAGCCAAATCCGCCGGGAACCATGATGCCGTCTGGCGCTCTGCACGACATCCCAGCCCTTGTCTTTTTCGAGGTCGGCGGCGTGCACCCAGCCGATCTCCACATCGACGCCGATGAGCCAGGGCGGCATGCTTGAGCGCCTCGCGCACCGACATGTAGGCATCCTGCAGTTCCACGTATTTGCCGACCAGGGCGATCTTCACCGTCGGGCTTGGGCTTGCTGACCGAATCCACCAGTTTCTTCCACGGTTTCATATCCGGGCTGCGCGTTGGCTTGATGCTCAAGCTTTTCGACGAGGTAAATCCGCCGACGCCCGCCTTTTCCAGCAGGAGCGGCACCTCGTAGAGCACGGTCGCGGTCACCATCGGGATGACGGCTTCTTTCTCCACATCGCAGAACAGGGCGATCTTGTCGTCAGATCCATCCTCGATCGGGTGGTCGGAACGGGCAATGATCATGTTGGGGGAGATACCGATCGAACGCAGGGCGGCCACCGAGTGCTGCGTGGGTTTCGTCTTGAGCTCGCCGGTCGCGCCGATGTAGGGCAGCCAGGTGACATGGATGAAAAAGACGTTCTCGCGGCCCGACCTCATTGCGCAATTGGCGCAGGGCCTCGAGGAATGGCTGGGACTCGATGTCGCCGACCGTCCCGCCGATCTCCACGAGGACGATCTCGGCCCCGGTCTCCTTTGCGACCAGCCCGATGCGGCGCTTGATCTCGTTGGTGATGTGCGGGATCACCTGGATCGTGCCGCCGAGGAAATCGCCGCGCCGCTCCTTCTCGATGATCTCGGCATAGACCTGCCCGCTGGTGAAGTTGCTGACGCGGCTGAGGCGGATGTCAATGAAGCGTTCATAGTGACCCAGATCCAGGTCGGTTTCAGCGCCGTCATCCAGCACGAAGACTTCGCCATGCTGGTAGGGGCTCATCGTGCCGGGATCGACGTTGATGTACGGATCCAGCTTCTGCACCGCCACCTTGAAACCGCGTTCCTTGAGGGTCAAGCCGAGTGGCGGCAGCGGTCACGCCCTTGCCGACGGAAGAAACAACACCGCCAGTGAAGAACAGATATTTGGTTGCCATGATCAATCTCCTGTGCATGCTGCGCATGCATCCAAAAGATAAGGCGGGCAGCTCGAGAGATTAAAGGCGATGGGGAGGGCAGTTGAGCCCTCCCCATCGGGGATTGACATTTCGTGTTGAGGGAGATTCGAGACTGGCGTTTTCATCCGACCAGTTTCAGTGAGGTCTTCCGCGGCCCGCCGCATTTCGAGGAAGATCAGGCCGAGCTTGGCGTCCTGGCGGGCCAGGGCGGTGAGGACCGCCTCCGCGCCGACAGAGGTCAGCACGATGGCGCCTTCATCGCCCTTGATGTAGACCTGCTCCAGACCGCCGCGCCCAGTTCGCCGGAGATGCGCTCGCCGAGGCTGAGCATGGCGGCCGACATGGCAGAAACACGATCCTCCTCCACGTCCTGCTGGAAGGGCGGAGGCCATGATCAGACCATCCACGGAGACGACGGCAGAGGCTTCGATGTCAGGGGCGGCGGCCTGCATGGAGCGCAAGCGTTCCACCATTTGATCGCTTCGGGATTTACTCATACAGGGTCACTCCAGGGGCGGATATCGACTCAAAGTGTACCATAAAAATAATCCGGGTTCAGCCATCTGCGATCAGTTGCCGGCGATCGAAAAGGGATTGTTGACCCTGCTCGACCTTCATGTTAAACTTACCAGTTGCAACCACAAAAGGAGACGAAGATGACCAAAAATAAACAAGGATGCCTGGCTGGTCTAACAGAACTCTTCCTGCTCGATAAACTCTTTGACTGGCTCCAAAAGCGTTTTGGGTTTGGCAAAGGGCTTTCGTGCTCCGGCATCGGGTGCGGCATTATCCTGCTCATCATCTTTATCGTCATCGCCTGCGGCATCGTGACCGGCACCGACTGGACGAGCTTCTTCTAAAATCATGCGCTGGTTGTGCGCAGCGGGGATCATCCTCGCGCTGCTCCTTACGCAACCCGCCTCCGCCCAATCCGAGCCGACCATTCGCATCACCTCGCCGGCTTCGGGTGATGTGCTGCAGGGGACGGTGGACATCCGGGGAACGAGCGCGGTGGATGGATTCGCGTCCTCCGAGCTGGCTTTCGCCTACGCCTCGGATGTCACGAACACCTGGTTCCGGATCTACGGAACGGATACGCCGGTCAGCGAGGGATTGCTGGCTGCCTGGGATACCAACCAGGTGACGGATGGTGACTATGACCTGCGGCTGCGGGTGGTGATGCTGGATGGAACACTGATGGAGACCTTCGTGACGGGATTGCGAATCCGCAACCAGACACCGACCGAGACTCCCACTCCCGAGCCGACATTCACATTCACGCCTGAACCGGTCAACCCACCGACGCACACGATGGAGCCCCCGACGCCCCAGCCGGCACCCACTTCGACACGCCCGCCCACACCCACGCGGCTGCCACCCAACCCGGTGGCTGTGACGGACTCCGAGATCCAGGCATCCCTCGGGCGCGGCATCCTGGTGACCCTGCTGGCTTTCATTATCGTAGGCATCCTGATCCGCCTGCGCCGCAGATGACAACTGACCCATGACCATGGACACTTTTCTGCTCATTGGACTCGGCAACCCGGGTCGCGAATACAAGGACAACCGCCACAACATCGGTTTCATGCTGGTGGACCGGCTGGCGGTGCGCCTGGACGCGCGCGGCATGAAGCTGCAATCCAAGGCGATCGTCACCTCCGGCATCCATGAGGAGAGGAAGGTCCTGCTCGCCAAGCCGCAAACCTATATGAACCTGTCGGGGCAATCCGTGCAGGGATTGCTTCGCTTTTACAAGATCCCGCCAGAGAACCTGATCGTGGCACACGACGACCTTGACCTGCCGCTCGGGACCATCCGCATCCGCCCGGGAGGGGGCAGCGGGAGGTCAACGGGGGATGGCATCCACGATCGAATACCTGGGCACGAAGGAGTTCCCGCGGCTGCGGCTGGGTATTGGACGCCCGCCCGGGCGCATGGCGGCTGCCGATTACGTCCTGCAGAACTTCTCGCGAGCTGACCTGCTGATCGTCTCCGAGACGCTTGACCGCGCGGCGGATGCCGTAATTACGTTCATCACCGGTGGATTGAACATGGCGATGAACCAATTCAATGGAGTGGTGGGCGAGCAATAGAACCTGCCCCTGAGCGAAGCCAGTCATACGAACGCGAATCAACTGTGCAATCATCCATCCTTCTCTCGCGCATCCAGTCACTCCCCGCATACCAGAACCTGCTGGGGAATCTGACCGCGCAGCCTCTCGGCTTGCCGCGCTCCGCGCGCCTGCCTGTGCTGACCTCGCTGCACAAAGACCTCAACCAGCCCATCCTGCTTATCACAGACCGCGCTGACCATGCGCTCGGCTTTATTCGATGAACTCAGCTTTTGGATGCCCTTCACCCCGCGCTACCTGTTCGCGGAACCGAACCCGCTATTTTATGAACAGGCTGCATGGGGCGCATCCACCCGGCATGAACGCCTGCGGGCGCTGACCGCGCTGGCGGCTTATCACCTGCCATTTGTTGACAAGCCAACGATCGCACCGGTGATCGTGGCTTCGGCACGCGCCATCATGACGCGCACGCTGCCGCGCAGGGATTATCTCAAGGCGTGCAAAAAATTATCCACGGGGCAGAACATCCAGCCGGATGCGCTCCTGCACGCCTGGATGGAATATGGCTACCAGCGGGTGGACACCGTGCTGGAGACAGGTCAATTCTCACACCGGGGCGGCTTGCTGGACATCTGGCCGATGGCTGAATCGCATCCCGTGCGCCTGGATTTCTTTGGGGATGAAATCGAGACCATCCGTAAATTCGACCCTGCCACGCAGCGAACGATCGAAAAGGTGGAAAGGGTTCTGATCACCCCGGCGCGCGAGTTCCTTTATACAGATGCGCTGGCCTCCGATCCCGGGATAACCGGATACCTGTCCAGGGATAATGAAACCGGGGAAGTCCAGCCCACTGAATTCCACATTCCCATCCTGCATCCCCTGCCTGCCAGCCTGTTCGATTACCTGCCGAACAAAGCCCTGGTGGTTGTGGACGACATGAGCCTGGTGGAAAGCATGATGCAGGAGGTGGAGGAGCAGGCGGTACGATACCGGAACGAGTCCATCGAAGAAGGCACCCTGGCGGCGGATTTCCCGCTCCCTTATCTGAGCTGGTCGGAACTGGTGGACAGCCTGGGTGAAAAACCGGTGCTGGAGATGGGGCGCGGCAGGGATGAAAGCAGTCATCACCTGCTGGCGGATGAATTTGCGCATATCGAACGCTTTGCCGGAAGGCTCAAGCCATTTGAAGAATACCTGGCGAAGCTGGTGGATGAGGGGAAACAGGTGGTGGTCGTCTCGCGGCAGCGCCCGCGCCTCAAGGAATTGTGGAAACAGTCCCATCCGGACCACGAGAACGAGAATCCCATTTTCCTGGAGTCGTCGCCTGACGGAAGGGTGGCAGGTCGGTGACCTGTACCTGATCACGGACGCTGAGATCTTTGGCTGGGAACGACCAACGCCCCGGATGCGCGCCCGGACCGCGGCGGAGACACCAGAGGCGGTCTATGCGGACCTGCAGGAAGGCGACCACGTGGTGCACGTGGACCACGGCATCGGGCGCTTCGCGGGTCTCGTCCAGCGGCAACTGGAGGGTCACGAACGGGAATTCCTGGCGGTGGAGTACGAAGGCGGGGATACGCTCTTTGTTCCCGTCCACCAGGCAGACCGGCTGACGCGCTACGTGGGTGCAGATGCAGGCACCCCATCCCTGGACCGGCTTGGTGGGCAGGCATGGATCGAGAAGCGGGGAAAAGCCAAGGAGGCGGTCCAGAAGGTGGCGGAGGAATTGCTGGACCTGTATGCGCGCCGGCATGTCTCGGTCGGGCATGCCTTCCCCGCGGATACCACCTGGCAGAAGGAACTGGAGGATTCGTTCCCGTACGTGGAGACCGAGGACCAGAGCCGCGCCATCCGGGATGTCAAAGTTGACATGGAACGCCCGCGCCCGATGGACCGGCTGTTGTGCGGGGATGTGGGTTATGGAAAGACAGAGGTGGCTTTGCGGGCTGCCTTCAAGGCGGTCATGGACGGAAGACAGGTGGCGATCCTGGTGCCGACGACCGTGCTGGCGCAGCAACATTACGAGACATTCCTGCAGAGACTGGCAGCCTTCCCGGTGCGCGTGGAAATGCTCTCACGCTTCCGCACACCCCGTGAACAGGAGGATGTGCTGCTGAGGCTGGCATTGGGGGAGGTGGATATCGTCATCGGCACGCACCGCCTGATCTCATCCGATGTGCAGTTCAAGGATCTGGGGCTGGTGGTGATCGACGAGGAGCAGCGCTTTGGCGTGGCGCACAAGGAACACCTGAAAAAACTCCGCACGGAAGTGGATGTCCTGACGCTGACCGCCACACCGATCCCGCGCACGCTCTACATGGCATTGACCGGGGTGCGCGATATCTCGAACCTGAACACGCCGCCCGAGGAACGACTGCCGATCATCACGCACGTGGGACCGTATTCGCCGCGGCTGGTGCGACAGGCGATCCTGCGCGAACTGGAACGCGGCGGGCAGATCTTCTTTGTCCACAACCGCGTCCACACGATCTACGCGATGAAGGCACACCTGCAGAAACTGGTGCCGGAAGCGCGGGTGGATGTGGGTCATGGGCAGATGCCCGAAGGGGAACTTTCGGCGGTCATGCACCGCTTCACCTCGGGCGCGATCGACATCCTGCTTTCCACCATCCATCATCGAATCGGGCCTCGACATCCCGAACGCGAACACTTTGATCGTGGACCGCGCGGATACATTTGGCCTGGCGCAACTCTACCAACTGCGCGGGCGGGTAGGCAGAGGGGCGATGCGTGCCTATGCCTATTTCTTCCGCCACCGGAAGATCAATCCCACCATCGACGGGCAGGCGCGGCTGGAAGTCATTGCGGAGAACACGCAACTGGGCGCGGGATATTCGATCGCGATGCGCGACCTGGAGATCCGGGGCGCGGGGGAATTGCTGGGCACACGCCAGCATGGATACATCGAGGATGTGGGTTTCCACCTGTACACCCGCCTGCTGGCAGATGCGGTGCGCGTGATCCGCGCCCTCTCGAAGGGGAAGAACGCGGCGCAGGATGCCTCGGCAGGGGCAACCCAACCGGCAACGTTCAACCTGCCAATTGCGATGCCGGTCAATGTTGACCTGCCGCTTGCGATCGGCATCCCTGCGGATTACATCCCGGACCAGAGCCTGCGCCTGCGACTTTACCGCCGCCTGGCGGACCTGCGGGATGAGACCGAGATCGATGCGCTGGCATCCGAATTCCGGGACCGGTTCGGTCCGATGCCGGAGATGGTGGACTTCCTCATCTACCAGATGCGCGTGAAACTGCGCGCTGGAGAGAGCCGGACTGGCGTCGGTCAATTGGGAGGCGGGACAGGTCGCGCTGAAATTCCCCACACCACCGGAAGGGACGGAGGTTCCACGCATGGCGGACCTGGCAGCGGATGTGCGCGGGGGCAAGAACGCCTACTGGGTGAATTTCCTGAAAGTGGAAAACTGGATGCCGCGGCTGCTGGAAGTGCTGGAGATGATCAAGGCTGTTCCTGAATCCCAGCCGCGAATTTCGTGAATTTCCGATCACCGGCAGGTCAGCAGTTCATTTACTTCCAGAAAAGCAGAGTCGCGTTCGGGGGAGGAGGAGGTGCCGGCGAGGATCTCCTCCCAGACGGGACAAAGAATTGACCTCATGTTGGCGCTGACGCGGTTGGATTGTTTGGTCAGCGTAAATGCGGTTTCCCAGTCGTTGGTGTGTGCGTAGGCTTGAATGAAGGGGATGTATTCGAAACCGTGACCGGGTGCATAACCACCCTTTTGAGCCAGTTCCCAGAAGAAAATGACATCCTCCCAATTTCCATTTTGACGCGCCAGGTCCGCACGCTGGTAATGGAAGCACCAAGTGCCGCGCTCCTGCGGGACGATGGTATTGAACAGGGAATAATCCGTTTGAGGTTGGTCCTGGATGCGATCCAGGTTTGAGACCCGGGCGGCGGTCTTTATCGGTTCGGGAAGGCTGCGATAGGGAGCATCTTCAGGACGCAGAACCCAGAGACACTGATCCTTCTCCGGTTCAAAGACGATGATCAGGCTGTTAAGGCTGTTCCCGATGAATGTGGAGGCGTATTTCCTGGCTTTCAGCTCCACACCACTGACAAGGGATTCGGGATCCGTCCTGAGATTTTCAGACATGGCAAAAAACCAATACGGGCTGGGGCGGATGGACTTTGTATCGTAGATGGTGTTGAGGGCGAAACTGGTGGGGTAATCGCCCATGTAGCCGAGTATTTCCTGGTCGGTGATGATGGCAGTGCCGGGTTCGATGGAGGGGGCGCGCCAGGTCAACTGCTGATAAAGGTTGACCTGCTTTTCCCACGCTTGTCGAAAATCCAGGGCGACGCGGTTGTGCCATCCGATGAGAAGACCGATGAGAACGGCGAACATGACGCGCCGCACCTGCGCCGTGGTAAAGATGGATTCAAAGATGACCGCCACCAGCATGCCTGCGCCGGGGAGGGCTGCCAGGGCGAAGCGCCCATTCCAGGGTTCCAGTTTCAGGTGGATGATGAAATTGGCGGCGTAGGCGGGGGCTAATCCCAGCAGGAACGCCAACGAACCGCCAAGCAGGTAGGATCGAAGGCGTCCCTCCCTGGTTGTGTCTTCGGTAAACGTACGAGAAAAAAGGTATGCGGCAATACCGCCTGCAATGATGAAGACAATGACGATCAGGTTGCGCGCCCGGTTCAGTTCCAGTGCGGCAGGATCGACCAGCCTGAACCATGAAGTGACCAGGACCAGGGCGATGTCCGCGCCGAGGTTTTGCAGGGTGGACAGGATGGTCTGGAGAGAGAGGGCTTCGGTTGGGTCATTGCGAAGGTCGAGACTGCCCAGGAAGATGGTGCGCCAGTAGAGGAAGAGCAGGAGAATTAGAAGATACGGCAGCCAGGTCTTGAATATCTGCCCCTTATTTTTCTGCAGCATCCCTATCGCGAAAGGGACGAAGCAGTTCAAGCCCGACAAAGTATTCCACAGTGAAGAGATGGAGCAGCCCGGCAAGGACTGCGATCGCGGTGCAGGGAAACCACCATTTGGGCTGCTGGATGGCGCGCAGCATGAGCAGGATGGATAGAAAGAAAAGCGCGAACGACATCCAATGCTCGGTGTAAACCACCGCCTGCGGTTGCAGTGTGAAAAAGGGATAGAGCAGGAAGAAGAAGGATGCAAGAAGGTTGGCGCGTTTATGATCCGGGAAGAGGGTTTCCAGGGTGAACCAGCACAGGATGACGGTCAGCAGCCTGAGGGTCAGGGAGAGAATTTGCCAGTGGAGGGGGGAGAAACCCAGGAGAGGATAACCGAGGGCGTAGACCCAGGAGGCGGTCGGGCGACCGTCCATGGTCAGGAACTCCAGCATGCCCTGCGCGCCGAGAGCACTCCCGTAGTGGATAAAATGCCAGTCATCCTGGAATAATCCCAGGGAAGGCAGCTGGATGCCAAACGCCAAAATCCCCGCTGCGATCAACGCCAGGGGAATGGTAAATTCCCTTGTCTTAAGTTTTTCTCTTAAAAAACCAAACATTGCAAATCATTATACTATGCGACCTGCGCTATAATTGTTTAACGAGAAACCACAAGGAGTCGACATGAAAAGAATCCTGATTCCATTGGGGATGATCATTCTACTGGTTACCGCCTGCGTGCCTTCGGCGGAGCAGATCAACGAGATTCTATCCGCGGCGGAACAGACCGCTGTGGCGCAGATCACTTTTGTGCCTGTGACCTATACGCCCAATGTAGCCACCATCGTGGCGAAGACCATGGCAGCGATGACAATACAGCCGCTCTCCACACCGACGCCCGGGGAAGGAGCCAATTCCCACCTTAACCATCACGCCGACGCTGGAGCCCGGTTCCATCAGTGGGAGGCTGTCCTATCCATCCGATTTCATCCCGCCGCTGCGAGTGGTTGCCTTCGAGGTGGGCGGTTATAACTACCGGTTCGTGGATACCGTGCAGAACCAAAATAGTTATCACATCACGGGCATCAGACCGGGCGTATATCATGTTGTTGCGTATGTCATGGATGGGAGCCTTGCCGGGGGATACACCCAGGCGGTCCCTTGTGGACTTGCCGTGGGATGCAACGACCACTCGCTGATCGATGTGACCGTGGAGGCGGGGATGGATACGCCGAACATCAATCCCGGGGACTGGTACGCGCCCGAAGGGACTTTTCCTCCCATGCCGTAAACGCCGTCCCATCCATTGATATGATCCTTAAAACGGGCTTTTGCATATCCAGCGAAGCCCGTTTTTTTTCATCAGTTGTGATAAAATAGAACTAACGTTCAAATAACACTCCCAAATAAAACCATGGAATTCAAACTTACAGCCCCATTCGTACCCATGGGCGACCAGCCCGAAGCGATCTCCCAACTGGTGAACGGCGTCCAAAAAAAGATGCGCCACCAGGTGCTGCTCGGCGCGACCGGCACCGGCAAGACCTTCACGATCGCGTCCGTCATCCAGCAATTGCAGATGCCCGCGCTGATCATGGCGCACAACAAGACCCTGGCGGCGCAACTCTATGCCGAGTTCAGGGAATTCTTCCCAGAAAACGCGGTCGAATACTTTGTTTCGTATTACGACTACTACCAGCCGGAGGCGTACGTCCCGCGGCATGACCTGTATATCGAGAAAGAGACGGAGATCAACGAGGAGATCGAACGCCTGCGCCTGGCGGCAACGACCGCGCTCGATCTCACGCAAGGATGTGATCATCGTGGCATCCGTATCCTGCATCTACGGTCTGGGGTCGCCCGAGGAGTTCGGCAAGGGGACGGTCGTGCTGCAGGTCGGGCAGATCTACCGCCGCAACGCATTGATCCGCCAGCTGGTGGAGAGCCAGTACCAGCGCAATGACATGGAATTGCGCAGCGGGACATTCCGGGTGCGCGGCGACACGCTCGAGATCGTCCCCGCCTACGAAGACAAGCGCGGGCTACAGAATCACCTTCTTCGGTGATGAGGTGGAGCGCATCATGCAGTTCAACCCGTTGACGGGCGAAGTCTTCGATGAACCGCAGGAGATCTCGATCTTTCCCGCCAAGCAGTACCTGACCGACACCGACCGGATGAAGGAATCCATCGCAAATATTGAAAAGGAAATGGATGAACGGCTGGCGCTCTTCAAGGAACAGGGCAAACTTCTGGAAGCGCAGCGGCTGGAACAGCGCACGCGCTACGACCTGGAGATGCTGAAGGAAGTGGGGTATTGCTCCGGCATCGAGAACTACTCGCGCCACCTGGATGGTCGCGAGGCGGGAACGCATCCCTGGACGATGATCGACTTCCTGCCCAGTGATTACCTGCTGATCATCGATGAGTCACACATGAGCGTCCCGCAAATTCGCGGGATGTATAACGGGGACCGTTCGCGCAAGGAGACACTGGTGGAATATGGTTTCCGCCTGCCGAGCGCGCTGGATAACCGCCCACTCAAGTTCGATGAGTTCGAGAAGGTGATGGGATACACGATCTACACCTCCGCGACACCGGGACCGTACGAGATGGGGAAAGCGGAGCAGGTGGCAGAGCAGATCATCCGCCCGACGGGATTGGTCGATCCGGAGGTGGAAGTGCGCCCGACAAAGGGGCAGGTGGACGACCTGGTCAAGGAGATCACGCGAGCGCACGGAAAAGGGCGAACGGGTGCTGGTCACCACGCTCACCAAGCGCATGGCGGAGGACCTTGCCAACTACCTGATGGAACTCGGCATCAAGGTGCATTACCTGCACTCGGAAGTGGAGACGCTCGAGCGCGTCGGCATTCTGCGGGATCTGCGGCTGGGAGTATTCGACGTGGTGGTCGGCATCAACCTGCTGCGCGAGGGACTGGACCTGCCGGAAGTGTCACTGGTGGCGATCCTGGATGCGGACAAGGAGGGCTTCCTGCGCTCGGATACCGCCCTGATCCAGACCATTGGACGCGCCGCGCGTCACCTGAACGGGCGGGTGATCATGTACGCGGACCGCATGACGGATTCGATGAAGCGTGCCCTGGATGAGACCAACCGCCGCCGCGCCAAGCAGAGGAAATACAACGAGGAGAACAACATCATCCCGGTCAGCATCCACAAGGCGATCCGCGACCTGACGGACCAGATGTCCGATAAGGCAGTCGCGGAGATGAGGGGCGAGTACAAGACCAGAGGTGAGAGCACCATCCCGCGCGGCGAGATGAAGCGGATCATCGATGACCTGGAAAAGCAGATGAAGGAAGCTGCGAAGAACCTCGAATTCGAGAGAGCAGCGGCACTGCGCGATGAGTTATATGAACTGAAAGCGATCTACGCGGATGAGGAGAACCTCAAACCGTGGGAAAGATTGAAACTATTGACGGGGGAGTGAACAAGAGGCATTGGGATAATATAACCAACCTGAGATGAGCACAGCGGAGGCTTGTCATGCTTCCGCTGTGTGTTTATGTTGAGAAAGGGTCTTTTCGTGAAAAAAAGCACATGAAAGACATGACATCCAAAGGTGTCTTTGTTTCCGGTGAATTGTATAATCATTGGGCATTTTCCAGATTTACCAAGAAAATCTCTTTTAGGACATATCCATGCAAACACCCATCCCCCCACGTCCGCAAAATCTATTTGATCCTGCGCATGACGTTTATCGCTATACCCCACGTTCCCTGCAAGCCATTTTTTCCCCCAAGACAGTTGCAGTGATCGGCGCCACGGAAAAAGCCGGCAGTGTCGGCAGAACCGTTATTTGGAACCTGATCAGCAGTCCCTTTGGAGGAACCGTATTTCCGGTCAACCCGAAGCGGGATAACATCCTGGGCATCAAAGCCTATGCAAGCATCAAGGATATTCCCGACCCGGTCGACCTGGCGGTAATCGTCACCCCCGCTCCCACCGTTCCGGGCATCATCGCGGAATGCGTGGAAGCCGGAGTGAGGGGAGCCATCGTCATTTCGGCAGGCTTCAAGGAGATCGGTGCTGAAGGCGTGGCACTCGAGACGAAAATCCTGGAGCATGCCCGACGCGGCAAGATGCGCGTTATCGGACCGAACTGCCTGGGTGTGATGAACCCGCTCACCGGGCTGAACGCCACTTTTGCTTCCGCCTGCGCCAACCCCGGCAACGTGGCATTCATCAGCCAGTCCGGCGCTTTATGCACCTCCGTCCTGGATTGGTCGCTCAAGGAGCATGTCGGATTTTCAGCGTTCGTTTCCATCGGCTCCATGCTGGATGTGGACTGGGGCGACCTGATCTATTATCTCGGCGATGACCCGCACACCAACAGCATCGTTATTTACATGGAAACCATCGGTAATGCGCGCTCGTTCATGTCTGCGGCGCGCGAGGTGGCACTGACCAAGCCCATCATCGTCATCAAACCCGGACGGACCGAAGGCGCGGCACGCGCGGCTGCCTCCCATACTGGTTCACTGACCGGCTCGGACGAAGTATTGGAAGCCGCCTTCCGCCGCTGCGGTGTTTTGCGCGTCAACACGATCGGCGAGATCTTCTCGATGGCTGAAGTGCTTATCCAAACAGCCGCGCCCCAAGGGACCCAATCTGACGATCCTTACCAACGCCGGTGGTCCCGGTGTACTGGCGGTGGATGCTCTCCTGACCAACGGGGGAAAACTGGCGGAGGTTTCAGAGGAAGCCATGCAGAAATACAATGAAATTCTGCCCCCGCAGTGGAGTCATAACAACCCGGTCGACATCCTCGGGGATGCCTGCCCGGAACGTTATGCACAGGCGTTGGAAGTTGCCGCGCAGGACGAGCACAGCGACGGTTTACTGGTGATTCTCACCCCCCAGGCGATGACCGATCCAACCGCCACCGCGGAAGCATTGAAGAAATATGCACAGAGTTATGACAAGCCCATCCTGGCATCCTGGTCCGGGGGACAGGATATCGCGGCAGGCGAAGCCATTCTGAACAAGTGCGGCATTCCGACCTTCATGTATCCGGATACTGCTGCTACAGCCTTCACTTATATGTATAAATTCACCCGCAACCTGCAGTCCCTCTACGAAACGGTCAGCCTGCCGCCTGACAGCAACGGCTCGAGCTGGACCGTCAAACTGCGTCAGCGATCATCGAGCATGTCCGCGACGACCGGACGCCACCTGCTCACCGAGGCGGAGTCCAAGCAATTGTTGGCGGCCTACAGCATCCCGACCGTGCCGACCATAATCGCCACCACGCCGGATGCGGCAGTCGAAACCGCGGAAAAGCTGGGGTACCCGGTGGTGTTGAAACTGCATTCCGAAACGGTGACCCATAAAACCGATGTAGGCGGAGTGCAGCTCAACTTGACGGACGGCAGGCAGTCAGGTCTGCTTACGAGTCGATCCGGGAGGGTGTAACCGAAAAAGCCGGGGAGGGTCATTTCCTGGGTGTCACCGTCCAGCCCATGATTAAACTGGATGGATACGAGCTGATCATCGGCTCCAGCATCGATCCGCAATTTGGTCCGGTCCTGCTGTTCGGCATGGGTGGACAATTGGTCGAGGTATTCAAGGACCGCGCGTTGGGACTTCCGCCCTTGAATACCATCCAGGCACGCCGCATGATCGAGCAGACGAAGATCTATGAGGCACTGAAAGGGGTGCGGGGACGCGCACCGGTGAATCTTGCCGCCCTCGAACAGTTGATGGTACGTTTCAGCCAGTTGATCGTGGAGCAGCGCTGGATCAAGGAACTGGATATCAACCCGTTGATCGCGTCCCCGGATGGGTTGCTGGCTCTGGATGCGCGCGTGCTGATCCATGAAGGCGATGATAAGAATGCCCTGCCCAAGCTGGCGATCCGCCCATATCCGAACAAGTATGTCTCAAAATGGACCATGAAGGACGGCACCCAGGTGGTCATCCGCCCGATCAAGGCGGATGATGAAGAGCTGGGACGCGATTTCCACGCGTCACTATCGGATAAGACCGTATACCTGCGTTACCTTTCCCCCATGCTGCTCAGTCAACGGATCGCCCACGAACGCCTGGCGCGCGTGACCCATATCGATTATGACCGGGAGATCGCACTGGTGGTCGAGGGAGAGGAGGCTGGAAAGCAGGCTATCTTCGGTATTGTGCGCTTGAGCAAATTACGTGGCACGGATGACCAGGAAGCACTGGTCACCATGCTTATCTCCGACCGTTACCAGGGCAAGGGATTGGGCAGGGAGTTGTTAACCCGTCTTATTAATATTGGCAGGGATGAAAAAGTCAAGCGCATCATTGCCTTTATCTCCCCTGAGAATAATGCCATGAAAAAATTGTGCCTGGCGGTGGGTTTCACTTCCATCGTGATGGATCCGAATAATGGCATGTTGAAGGCGCAGATCGATTTGTAAGATGAATGGTTGATGTAGTCGGACTTGATATATCTGAAAAAAGAGACAGCCACGTGACTGTCTCTTTTTCATCATCTCCAATTTCCATACCGCAGAAGTGCATCCCACCAGGCTTTTCCGGGATGCAACCAGGTGGATTATTCATTCACCTGTTTTAAGTACCTTTTCCATTTTCCTGCTGAGCGTGTGAAAGCCAAGGCTTTCATAGAAGGAGATGGCGGTCTCGTTGAACTCATATACACCCAGCTCAACGGATGCAGCCCCTTGTGCAATCGCCCATTCTTCGGAGGTTTGCATCAACATTCTGCCGATCCCGCGATCTCGATGCCCGGATCGCACAACGATCGTGTCGATGACGGCATAGCGGCGTGGGACAAAGATCGGAAAATCCGGCATATCCCTGACCAGGACATGGACAAATCCAACCGCTTTCCCGTTTTCTTCTGCAAGAAACAGACCAACCTTCTCATCGATTAATAGGTTTGAATAGAAATCCCATGTGCGGGCGTGAGAGGCGGGTTTTCGGAAAATGCGAGGATGCCGGTCACGATGCAAGGCATCGATCTCGTCGAGAAGTTCACATACCACAAGGTAATCGTCTGCAGTTGCCTTGCGTATGGTTATTTCCATGTCAGGTCCTTATTATCATGCCTCATTCACATCCTTCATGGATTTTTACGCTTGTCCTCTTCACGCACAATCGTCATCCCGATCAGGCGGGAGACAACCACGGCAACATAGGCGATGCCTGTGAACTGCTCGAGCATGACGAGGACGTGCGAGAGCGGTGCGATCGGCATGATGTCGCCCAATCCGGTGGCTGTGAGATTGGTGAAGCTGAGAGAGAGGAGTTCAATGAATGTCCGCGGTCGTTCCGGTTCGATCCCGCCGATAAAACTGCCGGGAATAAAAGTTTGACAGGCAAGGTAGAGATAGGCAAAACCCCACGCCAGAAGTGTAAAGGTGGCACCAGCGGCAAATAATTCGTCTGCAGTGACGCGGTAATCTCCCATCATGTATAGTACCAGGGTGACGACCGCGTAGAAATACAAGGTCGCCTCGAGCAGGGATGACCATAATGTCAGGGTCGGACTGGTGAACAGAATTGACAGGAGTGAGAGTATTATCGCCGGAACCACAAGAATCCAGACGATCCAGCGGATGTACGGGCTGTGAGTGATTACCCAGACCACCAGAACCAATACCAGGACCCCGAACGAATTCAGGAGAGACACGTCCGCCGGTGCTTCCATCAAAGATAACATACAATAGAAGGCTGAGCAATTGAGCAGCCAGGAGGAAGGCGGAGGGATGACGATTGGCGAGGCAGCGCCAGCGATTTGTAGATCGTGTTTTTTTTCATATTCGTGAAATCCGATGTAAGGGAGATTATTTGACGATAATGGAAAAAGTGGCGGGGATATCTCCGCCACTTTTATTTATTGATATTTCCTAAAATTCCTCGATTTCCGGCTTGCCGACAATCTTATCCACGCGCTTCATCACATCGTCCGTCAACTTTGGCAGCAGCTCGAGTGCCTTCAGGTTCTCATGGACCTGTTCCACGCGGCTGGCGCCCGTGATGACCGTGCTGACATTCGGGTTCTTCGCACACCAGGCGAGGGAAAACTGTGCCAATGTACACCCCAATTCCTTGGCAATCGGCATCAATTTCCTGACTTTTGCGATCTTGTCCTTGTCCGTTAATTCATCCTTCAACCAGTTAAAACCTTTCAGCGTACCACGACTGCCCTTGGGGATGCCATTGACGTACTTCCCGGTCAGCATGCCTGAAGCCAGCGGGCTCCAGATCGTCGTCCCGAGACCAATATCCTTGTACAGGCGCGCGTACTCCTTTTCAACGCGTTCGCGGTTGAACAGATTGTACTGAGGTTGTTCCATCATGGGTTTATGCCAGCCATACTTGTCGCAGATCAACCATGCGGCGCGAATTTCATCGGCGGACCACTCGGAGACGCCCCAATAGATGGCTCGCCCCGACTGGACAATATCGTGCATGGCATGGGCAGTCTCTTCGATGGGGGTATTAGCATCCGGGCGGTGGCAGTAGATCAGGTCGATGTAATCCAGATCAAAGCGGTGCAATGAACCGTCAATCGCCTCGAGGAGACGCTTGCGATTCAGTGTATTCCTCTCGTTGGGACCATCGTTCAGCCCCCAGAAGAATTTGGTGGAGACCAGGTAACTTGACCGCCGCCAGCCGAGTTTTTTCAGTGCGGCGCCCATGACCTCCTCGGATTTCCCGCGGGCATAGACCTCCGCGTTGTCGAAAAAGTTGACTCCCTGGTCGTAGGCTGCCGACATCATCTCAACAGCCGAGTCAATATTGACCTGGTTATGGAAGGTTACCCAGGATCCAAGTGACAGCACGCTGACCTTGATGCCGGCGCGCCCAAGACGACGATATTCCATTTCCATTTTTCAGCACCTCATTCCTGTTGGTATTGGACGAATTATACCTGAGGGGCTGATTCGTGCCTCTGGTATAATTTCGCCGTTCTGCCAGTCCCGGAAAAGAAAAAGAGCAGCTTTTTAATGAAACGATTGCCAGCGCTGGATGCCCTGCGGGGAATTGCCATCCTGATCGTGCTGATCTACCATTACGTCCCCGAGCCATACAGACCCCCGCTTTTCTGGAGCGGTGTGGATCTATTCTTTGTGCTTTCCGGATTCCTGATCTCCGACATCCTCCTGAAAAACGTCGAAGCAAGGAATTATTACCTGACCTTCTACATCCGGCGGGCTGCAAGGATCATCCCGCTTTACTGGCTGCTCCTGGTGATCTTTGCCATTCTGATGAAGACCGTCCCGGAACTACTGGGTTCCTCCGCTGCCAAGCACCTGCCGTTCTGGTCTTACCTGACATTCACTCAAAATTTCCTGTATTCCGCCAGGAATTTCTGGCGTGACCCGTGGATGGATGTGACCTGGTCGCTGGCGCTGGAGGAGCAGTTCTATATTTTCCTGTCCATCTCCGTTCGCTACCTGAAGAAGAGATACCTGGCAGGCTTGGCGATCTTCCTGATCCTGCTGGCTCCGGTACTGCGATTTTTCGCCGACAGCCCGCTGGCTGCGTACCAGCTTCCACTGCAACGGGCAGACTCACTCATGCTGGGCGTCTTGATCTCCATCCTCTGGCAATCCGGGAAAGCCCGTAACTTCATCCAGGAGCACAAAAAGTATTACCTGATCGCACTGCCATTCTTTTTTGCCGGGATCGCATACCTGGTCTTTGCGAAGACTGGGCTCGGAAACCCCCTGGGACATTTCATTCTTGCGTTCTTTTATGCAGACCTGCTCCTGCTGGCACTGGTCAGCTCACCCGAAAAGCCCGGACTGTTATTTGGCAATAAATTCCTGGGGTGGCTTGGCTTGCGATCCTATGGCATATACTTGTTGCACAAACCGGTGCGGTTGGTCTTTGTCATGCTCCTGGCAGGCACATCCATCGTCCTTGAACCATGGGTGAGCATCCTGGTCACCTGCGTCCTCCTGTTCCTGATCGCGGAATTATCGTACCGCTTCGTGGAAAGACCCATCATGAACCTGGGGCACCACATCAAATATCAAATGCCTCAGTCAGCCGAACCAGGCGCGAGCGGGTAATAACAACAATCGGGCTCGCAAACCACTTTGGTATAATTCCGCACTCTACCCGCATCTCAACTCTTCAGGTACGAATTTGCATGTTGAATAAAATCGCTGTTTTCATCGAACACCGCCTGCCCGCCAGGAATGAGATGTTTCTTGCTCTTTCCATGGCGGCTTTCCTTGTTTTTACATGGACCCTGCGGGCATTGTTCTTCAATTTTCCGGCATTTATGCTTTCCTACAGCATGGGAGAGATACTGGTCATTGCTGCCTACATGCTGGCTTTCGCACTGCTGGAGACCCTGCTGGTGATGCTGGTGATGGTGTTCCTGGCAGTCCTCCTGCCGGGCGTGCTCCTGAAGGATGGATTTTCGTACAAGGCTTCCTTCTTTTTTATCGCGTTTGCCGTCATCTCCATCCACCTGCAGTACATCATGACCAACCAGCCGAAGATCAGCTTCCTGGCGCTTGAACTGGTACGCGCCCTGATTCTCTGGCTGGTGCCGGTACTGCTGGTGCAGTTTATAAAGATCCTGCGTAAAATCGTCATGGATATCCTGGACCGCCTGACCATCTTTTCCTATATATACATCCCGCTGGGAGCCATCTCCCTGCTGGTTGTGTTGATCCGTCTGCTTTGGTGATGAAATGAGCGTGAATCCCAAACTGTCGCGCCGCGACATCCTGAAATTAATGGCACTTGCCCCGGCAGCGCTGGCTGCGCGCCCCCTGGTCAAGCTGTTGAACCCCAGGGCGGATGCGACCACGCCGCATGTGCTCATCTTTGTATTTGACGCCTGGACCGCGGCGAACATGAAATTGCACGGTTATCCCCGCGATACCATGCCGAACCTGACGCGCTTTGCCGGGCGCTGTCACGTCTACCACAATCATTACTCCAATGGAAGTTTTACCGTGCCGGGCACCGCCTCATTGTTGACCGGTCTGCATCCGTGGAACCACCGGGCAGTGCAGTTGACCGCGGGCGGGGTGACGCCTGCGCACAAGGAGCACAACCTGTTCTCCGCGCTGGCGGGGAGTCATTCCACGATGGGATATGCGCAGAATCCCTACGCGGATATCTTCCTGTACCAGTTCGAGAAATACCTGGATAATTATGTGCCGGAGGGGCAGTTCAACCTGGAACGACGCATGGCTTCCAGCCTGCCCCTGTTCAAGAATGACAACCAGATGGCATTCGCCAGTTTTGAGAACAATATCATCCGGAATGGAAAAGGGTCCAGTGGATCCCTCTACCTGGGGATGATCTCCCGGCTGGCGGGGCTTGCCAATTACCAGGATTTGCGCCGGGCATACCTGGGCGAATATCCCGCGGGACTCCCGATCGCGAGCGGAGTCTTCAGCCTGGATAATCTCACGGATGGGATGATCGACACCATCCGCGGGTTCGAAGCGCCAACCGCGGCATACTTCCATGTCTATCCGCCCCACGAACCTTATGCACCGAAGAAAGAATTCATAGACCTGTTCGCGGATGATTGGATGCCGGTTGAAAAACCGACCCATCCACTTTCACGCGCCCGGCATCCCCTGGACGAGATACTCATCAACCGCCTGCGGTACGACCAGTACCTGGCGGCGTGGGATGCCCAATTTGCGCGCGTGATCGAATACCTGGAAAGCTCCGGTCTGCTGGAGAAGAGCATCGTGGTGCTGACCTCCGATCATGGCGAAGTTTTCGAGCGGGGCGAGATCGGTCACAACACTTTCGTTTTTTCCAGCCCGGTGGTACAGGTGCCTTTGTTGATCTCACTGCCCGGGCAGACCGGAGCGCAAGGATATCCATTCATTCACCAGCGGTGTGGACGTCCTGCCGACACTTGCACACCTGGTGGGGGCGGAGATCCCAGCCTGGAGCGATGGTCAACTTTTACCAGGATTGGGCGGAGTCGACGATCCCAACCGTAGCATCTATTCCATCGATGCCAAAACCGCCTCATCTTTCTCCAGTTTCAAACAATACTCCATCTCGCTGATGAGGCAGGGTCATCGTTTGATCCAATACCAATACTCTCATTATTCGGGATTTGAGTTCTATAACCTGGACGAGGACCGGGAAGAGTTGAAAGATCTATACCCCTCCAAACCGGCGCTGGCAATGGATATGCAGGATGAGCTCCTGCAGACCATCGAGGAATTCAACCGTCCATACAAAAAATGAATGTACCATACAGGACAAGGCTGGTTTTCCAGCCTTGTTTTCTTGTTTCCATCTTCGACAAATCTTCATGGTATCTTTACAATGGTTTGCTATCCTTGGGGCGTAACGGTAACAAAATCCAAGAACTGTATACAAAGGAGTATGAAAATGAAAAAGACACTATTGGTTGTAGCGATCGTTGTACTGGCAATCGGCGCCCTGGGTGCAGGAGTGGTATATGCACAGGGTGGAAATCCCCCGACCGTGCCCTACGGCACGATGATGGGCGGGCGGGGTGGAAACGGGCTGGTGCACACCTATGTGGTGGAAGCCCTGGCTGCCAAGCTTAACCTGACCGTTGATGCGATCAACGCCCGCCTGACGGCTGGTGAAACCATGTACGATATCGCTCTTTCACAGGGAATAGCTTCGGCTGATCTGCCCGCCTTCATGACCGATATTCACAAGGCGGCTTTCACAGCAGCGGTCAAGGATGGCGTGATCACCCAGGCGCAGGCTGACTTTATGCTCCAGCGCATGGCTCAGAATGGCTACGGCTATGGTTCCGGCACATGCCCGATGGGCGGTGGTGGGTATGGCTACGGTCGCGGCATGATGGGCGGTTGGGGAGCCGGTCAGTACCAGACCCAAAATAAGTAAGCGCGATCCAAAGATGTAAATCATGGTCGGGTTGGCAGATAGCCAGCCCGACTTTGTTTTTGGGCAGGTCGGCATATCGGGTAAAATCAAGGGAGGAAAAGGAGCATATGTCAAAATTCACAGCCTATCGCTGCTCATTATGCGGGACCGAATATCTGCCGGGACAGGTGACCTACACATGTCCGAAAGACGGGGGAAACCTGGACGTTGAACTGGATTATGAAACCATCCAGCGGAAATATCAACCTGAAGACATCACCAGCCGCCTGGATTTTTCGCTTTGGCGGTACGAACCGCTCCTGCCCGTGGGGATACCCAGGGGGGAAGCCACACCACTCCACATGGCGGGGTGGACGCCGGTCTTTAAGCTGCCGCGCCTCGCCGAGAAACTCGGTTTGAAGCATCTCTGGCTCAAAGACGAATCGCGGAATCCGTCGGCATCCTTCAAGGACCGCGCATCCGCCATCCTGGTCGCGCGGGCGCAGGAGATCAACGCCGAGGTGGTGGTGACCGCCTCCACCGGGAACGCGGGTGCGGCGCTGGCATGCATGGCAGCCGCGGTGGGGCAAAAAGCCATCATCTTTGCGCCCAAATCCGCACCACCGGCAAAGGTGGCACAATTGCTCGTCTTTGGCGCGAAGGTCATCCTGGTGGATGGTACGTATGACGATGCGTTCGATCTCACCGTCAAAGCTGCGGACGAATTTGGATGGTACTGCCGCAACACGGGCTACAACCCGTTCACGGCTGAAGGCAAGAAGACCGCCGGTTTTGAGATCTGGGAGTGGTGGGTGGAGGCTCACCGGGACTGGCACCAGCAGGGCAATCCATTGGATAACCATACGCCGCTTTCCATCTTTGTCTCGGTGGGGGATGGAAACATCATCTCCGGTATTCACAAAGGTTTCAAAGACCTGTTGCGCCTTGGTTGGATCCACAACCTGCCGCGTATCATCGGCGTGCAGGCGGAGGGTTCCGCAGCCATCGCCAATGCATTCCGCGCAGGAACCGAGACGATCACACCCGTTTCAGCAACCACGCTTGCGGACAGCATCTCGGTGGACCTGCCGCGGGATGGAGTGCGCGCTGTCCGGGCAGCCCGGGAAACCAACGGAACCTATATTACCGTGCCTGATGACGAGATCATCCAGTCGATCGCGGAACTTGGGCGGATGGGCATATTCGCAGAACCCGCGGGTGCCACGGCATATGCGGGTCTGGTCCAGGCGGTGAAGTCAGGTTTGGTCAAGAGCGACGATCCTGTCCTGGTGATGAATACAGGGAGTGGTCTCAAGGATGTGCGGGCTGCCATGAAAGCCGTTGTGGAAGCTCCCATTATTGAACCGACCCTGGAGGCAGTGAGAAAATTATTATGAAAGACCGGTGGACTCCCACCACGCGCTATTTTGTCATCGGGCTGGTCCTGATCTTCGTCGTTTTTGTCATCTGGCAGATACGCGAGATATTCACGCCCCTGATCACCGCCGGGTTGATCGCCTATATCTTCTTTCCCTTCGTCGAGATGCTGCGGCGCTGGTTCAAGCTGAGCCAGGGAGCTGCCTCCCGTATCGTTTTTTTCTTCATCCTGGCGTTGATCATATTTGTGCCAGTCTCACTGGCGCCTACCTTGTATCGTGAATTGGAAGTGGTGGTCACCGACCTGGTTGCCACGATGGATGACCTTGAAGCACTCCTGGTAAAACCGATCGTCATCGCGAACTTCCAGTTGAGCTTCAGCACCTTGATCCCCGACCTCCGGAATTCACTGGCGGCGCTGCAGGATTTCCTGCCCGAGGATGCCTTCAGGATCATTGAATCCACCTCGCGTGGCACGCTCTGGTTCCTGGTGATCCTGGTCAGCACCTATTACTTCATGACTGATTGGGACAAGCTGCGAGACTGGGTGATTCAACTCGCGCCAACAGACCAACAGCATGACCTGCGGCGCCTGTATCTTCAGATCAAGGCTGTTTGGATGGGCTACCTGCGCGGGCAGTTGACCCTGATGACCATTGTCGCAATCGTTTTTGGAATCCTGTGGTCCATCATCGGCTTGCCGGGCGCACTGGTGCTGGGCATCCTGGCGGGAGTATTCAGCTTGATCCCGGATGTGGGTCCCTTTCGCGGCAACCGCACTGGCGATCATTGTCGCCCTGCTGGAGGGCTCCACATGGCTTCCGGTC
This sequence comes from uncultured Chloroflexia bacterium, assembly GCA_963823545.1. GTDB lineage: Bacteria > Chloroflexota > Anaerolineae > Anaerolineales > Villigracilaceae > Denitrolinea. Next base: position 23,655 of record CAWGMC010000031.1, read on the forward strand.
AACAACTTCATCTTTGCTCTCATCGTGGCTGGACTCTACGTGGTCCTGATCAACATCAAGAACATCTGGCTGCGTCCGCTCATCTATGGTCGCAGCGTGCACATGCACCAGGGCATTGTTTTCGTTGTCATCATCGCGGCGGTCATATTCACGGGAATCATCGGGGCATTCATCGTTGTCCCGGTGCTGGCATCGCTGGGAGTGATCGGGCATTACATTCATGCCAGGCTCATGGACCTGCCGGCATTCGAGGATGAAGAGCCGGATCCGCTTTCAGATCCCGTGGTTGAAGTCAATACTGCCTCAACAGAGGTACCACAGAAGACGCAAGTACAAAGAACGACCAATCGACGCAAAACCAAATGAGCAAATCCATGCCTTCGAAAATCACGTATTCCATCGTAGCACCCATCTATAATGAAATTGAAAATCTGCCCGAGCTATATCGCCGTGTGCGCGATGTGATGACCTCCATGAAAAAACCATGGGAGCTTCTCCTCGTGGATGATGGTTCGACGGATGGCTCCACCGACAAGATCCGTGAACTAGCCAAAGCTGACAAGCATGTACGACCGGTCATCTTTGCGCGGAATTTTGGGCACATCGTAGCCGTCACCGCAGGCTGGGACTATGCACGAGGCGATGCGGTCGTCCTAATCGATGCTGATCTGCAGGACCCTCCCGAGGTCATCCCCGAGCTGGCGGCGAAATGGAAGGAAGGGTATGAGGTGGTGTATGCTGTACGTGCTGAACGGGAGGGGGAGACATGGTTCAAAAAAACATCGGCAGCCCTGTTCTACCGCCTGATCCGCTGGATCACGGATGTCAACATACCCGTGGATACCGGAGACTTCCGACTGATGGACCGCAAGGTGGTGGATGTGCTGGTGAAAATGAAGGAACGCCACCGTTTTCCCCGCGGCATGTCCGCATGGGTGGGCTTCAAGCAAATTGGCGTGGAATATAAACGCGCCGCACGTACTGCAGGTGTGACCAAGTACCCTTTCCGCAAGATGCTGAAACTTGCCATGAATGCCATCACGGGCTTTTCGTATTTTCCGCTGCAGGTCGCGACCTATGTCGGTTTTTTTTCCGCGGGGATCGCGATCCTTGCCATCCCTGTGGTGGCGATCCTGCGACTGGCAGGTTCACATTTCTTTGAGGGTCAGACCACCACGCTGATCTCCGTGCTGTTCCTGGGGGGTGTGCAATTGATCTCGCTCGGCATCCTGGGGGAATATGTCGGCAGGCTGTATGATGAAGCAAAAGGCAGACCGCTCTATATCGTGCGGGAAGCACCGGAAGATAAGTAAATATTCAACATGGTTGATATTCAATAACGCCCGGAATGGGCGTTGTTGTTATTAATCGGGAAGCAGGCATGCCAATCGCATTGTAAGAATTGATGAACGCATTTTTCCGCGATGCTGTCATCCTTAGGGGAACCCCATCCAATTGGCTCCTTGATGAATTGTTCACATTGATCGTTCCCAAATCGCATCCATCCAACCTTAAAAACCTTAAAATTTAAGATTTCAGTGATGTCAATCATTGTCCTGCATGATGATTTAATGCATGTAATATTTTAAGGTAATTGATAGGTCGCAGATATTGTCATAACGATGGATTATGAATAATATTGACGATGGAAATAAATTTTTTGATGCGAGGTGACATGCGAGTTTGCGTTTTAGCTGATGAAGTATTCGGGAACTACACACCTGAGGGATATTTATTCAATCACGATTGGAAAATGTACAATGTAAAAAGACCGGCACTTGATTTCATTCGTGATATCGCGATGCGCGAAGAATATGATGTCTTTTTAAATCTTTGCGATGGTTCGGCGGATGAAGATCGTCCGGGCATTGATGTGGTCCAGGCGCTTGAACTGTTGAACCTGCCCTTTACCGGTGCGGACAGTGTATTCTACGCGCCCACGCGCGAGCAAACCCAGATGATGGCGCAGCGCAAGAACATCGGTTTCCCGCGCGGCCTGGAAGCAAAACTTGGCGATGACGTGGAAAAAATGGTGACCGCGGCGGGATTGAAATTCCCGATGATCGTGAAACATCATGAAAGCTATGCCAGCGTCGGCATGACGAAGGAATCGCGGGTTGAGAACATGAAACAGCTTCGATCGCGATTCGACCTGATGTGCGGGCAATACGGCAGTGCGCGCATCGAGGAATTCATCGCTGGTCGTGAATTCACGGTCCTGATCGTGGACAACCCGGATAACCTGGACGATCCATACATCTACCAGCCTCTGGAGATCATCTTCCCGGAAGGCGAAACCTTCAAGCATTGGGCGATGAAGTTCGATCCCAACGTGGATATGGACTTGAAATATGTCACCGACCCCGCACTCTTGAAGGAAACTGAAGAGCCTGGTAAAAAAGATCTACCTTGCCCTGGGTGGGGTGGGGTATGGACGAGCCGATATCCGGATGAACGATCAAGGCGAACTCTTCCTGCTGGAGATCAACTCCAACCCCAGCGTGTTGAACATGCCCGAGGAAAAAGCCTCCGCGGATTACATGATGGAGGATGATCCCGGCGGCGTGGAGGGTTTCCTGCAGCGCATCTTCCTTTCCGCCATCGCGCGCCGCGAAAAGCGGGTACTGCCTCCGCAGATCATCCGCCGCCGCAAGCTCGAACCGGCTGTCGTGCGGAAGTAATTCCAGAAATAAAAGTGGCGCAGGCATCAAGCCTGCGCCACTCTTTATTTTTTCTCCCAGCGGAGATCCGGGTATTCCTCCGAGGGACCAAATGGCAGGGGGGATGGCATGCCTTTCAATTCCTGATCAAAGTAGGCGATAAGGTAATCGTTCAGGATCTTCACCACGCGTTTTCCATTGATCGGTCCTTTTATTCCCAATTGCGGGGCAAGAGGACTGAGTAAAGGCAGATCGGTGAAATCATAGTGGCGTGTTCCGAGGATGGTGACCACCGGCGCTCGAGCGGGGAGGTGCGAGTAGAACCCCTCAAATAATTGATTGTTTTTCCCCTGTTCATCATCCGCCCATGACTGACTGAAGATGAAGAAAAATGGCTGCTTCACGCCCTCGTCCAGCACCTGCTGTGAGACGGGCGTCATGAAAGCATCCTGGGTAAGACCCGCGCTGCAGCGTACATCCGTGCCGCAGAATTGGATGGTTGCTCCACCCCCGGTGGAATGACCGTACACACCCACCCTGGTCAGGTCGAGGAGCCCATGGAAGGAACTGGATGGGTCTGTGTTCTGTTTTGCCAGGTAGTCAAGCGCAGCCGAGAGGTCGCCAGCCCACTGGTTCACGAGCAGGCGTGCGGCTATTGTGTACCCGGGTTCGGTCATGCCCTCAGGCAGGGCATCCGGATTGTTCTTGGCAACCTGACCATCTGGAAAGACGGTCACCATGGCACCATAGGTATGCTGGAGGGCGACAGCGACATACCCGTGGCTGGCAAGTTCCACCATCTGGGCTGAGTTTTGGGCGGCGAAACCGTTCCAGCCATGCGAGAAGAGGATGATGGGGTACCCGCTCTCCGCCGGGGCAGGTGAGGCATCCAGGAATGCAGGTATTTTGGTCAATGCAAGATGGTCGAGGAAGAAAGATGGAAGGTTCAGGAATTCTGCGATCGCAGGAGCAAAGATGTCCGCCTCCTGCATCCAGGGAGCTTGAATGTCACCTGAACGGAGTGTGGCGGGGTACCAGACCTGGATCATGAACTTGCGAGGTTCTTCCTTGCCGGAATACAGCTCCTGGCGGGATGTATCCGTGATAACAAAGGTCTGTGTCCCGACCTGGTATGGACCGGAGGGTGCCGCAACACGTGGGACAGGCAGGAGGGCAGGCAGGGCGGTCGCGAGGATGAGCAGGATCAGGGTCAGGATGGAAGCGGCGATGCCCCAGCCGCGGTGGGATGGACCGGATGAATCCCTCCTGAGAAGCGCGGGTATGCACAGGATTGAAATTACAGCAGTGAGAACATATAGGGGAATCATCTGCCAGCGGTAACCTTCCAAAAGGAGGTGCACGATGGTGAGGAGCAGGGCGAGGAATGGCAGAAGATTTACCATGGTTGGACGCGGGCGACGCGTCAAGAGCGACCACAAGGCGTGGACGGCAAGCAGAATGGGGATGATGATCTCGAGGGTTCGCATCTGATGTGTTTAGGAAATCTTGTTTTTCCCATCCCTGTATGCCTGGGCGAAGGCAGCGTACATGACAAGGGTGGAATATAAGGTGATGGCGGGGAAGATGAGAGGCAGGATGCAGATCAGGATGATGGTCATCATGGCAATCTGAACCACCAATGAGAGCCCAAAGCTGGCGATGAGCGCGATCAGGTAGGCGATGACAAAACCGCCCAGGTTGGCGCGGAAGATGGACCACCACTCACGGACGCGGAAACCAGCCGCGAATTCGGTTTTCGATATGGTGTGTGCCTCCGCGGCAGGGACGATGATGCCGAGTGCCAGGGAAAGGGGGAAGATGATCAGCATCAGCATGCCGAAAAGAAGGAAGGGAAAAAATATGACGAATCCATTCGGGTCGTTCGAGGAATCCGCCAGCAAAGGCAGGAACATCCCCCCGATGAAGAGGGGTGCAATGAGGATGAGCAGAGGCAGCGTGTAGATGATGCGCACTCCATAAATGTATGCGCCATCCCTGAGCATTGATTCCCAGTCATCCCAGGCGGGCATGCGAGGTTCCTCGCCGTTGAAGACCTGGCGCATGATGCGCGCGATGTATCCCATGACCAGAATCATCGGCAGGATGGGGATGATGAAACCGGCAAAATAGATCAGTGTGCCGATCAGAAAATTCTTCCGGGACTCCGATTCCCTGACCGGGAAGAATAAGATCTGTTCGATGTTGAAATTGCCCATTGAAATCCTCCTCGTTGATTACAAAGCCACTCCCATCACCGCCACATAATGTGCAGCTGCTGCCAGCAAAACGAAGATATGCCAGACCTCGTGGAAACCAAACACACCGGGAGAGAAATTGAAGACTTTTGTGATGTACACGACAGCACCCAAGGTATAGATGACACCGCCAGCGAAGAGCCACCCGACCACCCAGGCGGGGAGTGTCGTGAGCATCTCTCCCACCGCGCCCACGCACAACCATCCCATGACGACATAGATGCCTGCGTTCAGCCAGCGCGGTGCCTTGATGTAGAAAACCTTTACAAGGATGCCTGTCGCGGCAAGCGACCAGATAATGGCAAGCATGCCCCATTTCCAGAATCCATCAAAGGCATTCACGCAGAAGGGAGTATACGTCCCCGCGATGAGCATGTAGATGGCTGAATGGTCAATTTTACGCAGGACCAGGAGTACCCTGTCCTTTGCCTGCACCATGTGATAGGTGGCGCTGGCAGAAAACATGGCGATCAGGCTGATGCCATACACCAGTAATGAAACGATCTTGGCAGGCGTGCTCCAGCCTACGATCAACAGTGCGATCAACCCCGCCAGTGCCAGGATCGCGCCACCCCAATGGGTCAGACTGTTAACGGGTTCGCGAAGTTTTTTTAACATGTAATACCTCTTATAGAATTATTTTTAAAACGGACAGGACCGTATCGATAAATTGATCGTAGCCCTCGTCGTTCGAGGGGATGGTCCTGATGGTAAAGGTTGCCTCTTCGGGTTGGATGAAGATGGAAAGCGATTGCAGGATGCGTTCTGTTAATCTTGCTTTCAATTCAACGGTAACTATTTTTTGGACTGTTAATGGGTCGTCCACCCGTGTTACCCATCGGCTGTCGAACTCTTCGTCTCCGGTGGACAGCCTCTCCCTGCCGAATGCAGTGAGGGTTTTTTGCCAAAGGTCGTTGCGCTGGATGCGGATGGGAGGCAATCTCGGCGAACCCAATTTTACCTGTGCGATGGTTTTAGGGGAACTGTATCTGCTGCCCGGCACAGGACGGATGACGATCACAATGTCCTTGAATGGGATCCACAACTCGGACATGCTGAACAAGCCGCCCTTGTGAATCTCCCCGCCACGCTTTCCTGCCTGGAATGCAAGACGTTTTCCCCGGTTCCTGCTTTGGAGGTAAGCGAGGATGACCGCGAATATTAATATTCCTGTGACCAGAACTCCCATGATCAGATCGGTCGAATCCATTATTTCTCCACGGGTTTTTCGGCGAGGATCAACAACAATAAACTTGATTTTATATCAAGAGTTTCGATGGTTACTTCAAATCCCGCATGCAGGAAGGGCTGTCTCCATTTTTCCCTTACAGAATGGATGCTCCCAGCCGGGCTCTCACCGGTAAGGCGATACAACCATCGTAAAGGTGGACTTTTCGGCCAGGCGGCAGGAAGAACAATAAGCCTGCCTCCGGAGCGCAGCACGCGATGCACTTCCGCCAGTGTCTCCATCTGGAAAATATAAACGGAAGGAAAAGTAGATACAACTGTGTCGAATGTCTCTGCCTGGAATGGGAGCGCCTGAGCCAGGCCGCGTGTCAGACAGGGCGAGTCGATTCCTGCACGGAGGAGCCTCCGGCGGGCGATCCGACCCATCTGTGCTGATTCATCCAAGCCTGCCACGAACAAACCGGAACCTGCTTGCGGCGTACCCGCGGACTCATTCAAGATGCGCTGGAGATGCCCGGGACCGTGACCGATCTCGAGGATGCGCGCTCCCTGGACGTAGGGAAGAGTCGTCCTGGTCCACTCGATCCACTGCCCAAAGGAAACCACCGTCGCGACCGCATCGTAGGCGAAGGCGAAACCGTGGTAAAGGTGGCGGTAGAAAAAAGTGAGCAGGCGGGCGATCAGGCGCATGATAAAAAATAAGGGTTTGACGGCTGTCAAACCCTTATCCTGTTTTGGCTGCGGCTAGATGGCCACTTCGTCTTCAGATTTCTTTGGCTTGCGGACAGCATCCAGGGCGCTCTTGCCGCGTGATTTCACATCGGAGACCAGGGTGCCACCCCTTGCCTTGATTTCCTTGGCAAGTTCATCTGCCCGGGCGCGGGCTTCGTTTGCGGCTTCCTCAGCCCTGGCAAGCGCCTGCTCTGCGGTGACGGCAGCCTTGTCGCGCAGTTCAATGCTCTTATCCTTGATCAGGGCGCGGGTTTCCTCCCCGGATTGCGGGGCGAACAGCAGGGATACAACCGCACCAGTCAAGCCGCCGACGATAAAGCCGACGAGGAAGGCTCCAAATTCATCTCGATCAGACATATTGTTCTCCTTTTGTTGAATATAACATTTTGGCGATTAGCGTCGTTTTATTCCGATTAATTCTATCACACGTTGCAAACCAGCCATGTAGCCGTTGAGTTTGATGACCGGCTGGACAACGTTCTCTCCCAAAAATTCCGCGGTGCCGCGCAGGTTGTTGACGGTATCGGTGGTGGCTTGCAGGATGGGTCGGACCTCGTTCTGGAGCAGGTTGATCAGGCTGGTCACCTGGATGATAAGCACCACCAAGGCAAAGCCGATGAGCAGCGATACCAATGCCATGAAGATCAGGAAAACGTCCCGGATGCGCGTCACCGTCTCGACCGGGGTTGCCGGACTCATCAGTGTAATGACTGCCCAGATCATCCCAGCCAGGATCAGCAGGAGTACCACTGAAACGCCGATGATCACATTGCGTTGTTGGCGTTCCGTCTCGCGTTTTGCCGCCAGTTGTTCGGGAGTCAGTTCCGGTTGGGGGATGGGGTCGGGAGTTGTCATGATCCAATTATAGCATCAGATTTTCGGGTAAAGACGCGCAGCCAGCAGGGCTTCGAGCACTCCGCCGCCCACAGCCAGCGCCTTGTCCGAGACCAGGCGGCACAAGGACGGGTCATCACGCTGGTCCACGTCGCCCAGTTTTAGGCCGCGGGTCACCTCCAATTCATCGTGGAGAAGTCCGCGCAGGGCGCCCGCAAACGGGCTGTGAACTTCCATTCGATGATCCCCATTTTTTACCTCTGCGATGAGTTCTCCTTCGGCTACATGTTCCCCAATTTTTGCATGTGTCTTCAGAATTCCATCGGCAGGTACGCGCAGGACGCGGCGGGAATCGCCATCCGGCTGCCCGCTGTCCGGCAGGGCGGTCCCGGAATAATAGACACGCCCCAGGGTGTGACCCCGCCGGGTTTCGATCACGGCATGGCAGTCCCGCCCCGCGTGAAAACCTGGTCCCAGCCCGATATGGAGTGATACTTGAACCGGCAAAGGTTGCGGGGGGGATTTTATCAGCCGGGCGTCCACGACCGCGGAAAAAGACAACTGATTAAGGATATCCGCGTTCGGGTCGACCAGGACGGGAATCTCATTGGCGTCAAGTGTGGATTGAACCTGGTCCGGTGTAACGAGGCGGGCAGTCAGTCCTTCCAGGGTGATTTGCCCCTGGTAGACCGCCTCGGAAAACGAGGCGAGACGCCGGACAGTGAGCGGGCGAGGTAATTCCAGGATGACCACCTGGTAACCTGCCCGAAACAGGCGGAGTGCAACGCCGCTGGCAAGGTCGCCACCACCACGCAGGAGAATGAGAGTGTTCATTTTGTGATTACCGGCTCCTGGAGTAGGTGCCCGAAAGCATACAGGGTTAAATAGACGAAGAGGAAGAAGGCTGCGAAGATGGCTATAAATCCGATGGAACGCATGCTGGGGTCCTGTGCGCCTGAGACGATCTGGCTGGTGATTCCCACCGGATCGGAGAAGATGTCCCACGAGTTCCAGCGGATAAAGCGACCGATATATACCCCAAGACCACTCAGGACTGAAACGATGAATACCATGATCCAGCCGACCCAGCGTCCAAACTCCCGGTGGACGATATCCTGCATGAGGTAGAGCGATACAACCCCCAGCAGCAAGCCCGTCCAGGAGAACCACATCAACATCATTACATCGAACCAGACCGGGACCACGCTGCTTGGATCAGCAAGATGATTGAAGTCGGTGATGATGTATGGCGCGTTGGGCAGGAAGATCAGCCAGACAAAAGCCACGATGGGGATGAAGAAGAACAGCCATTTTCGCCCCAATGAGACCACCCAGGCGGTATATGCCATGAGCAGGGGGATCCAGGCGAGGAAGAGATTCCAGACCAGGAAGGTAAATCCCTGTTCCTCATACCAGAATCCGCGGAAGCGGTAGAGAGCGACGGAAAATATGCTCGAGCCACCCAGCAGGAAAAAGATGGCAAGCCTGTAGCGATATGAGAGGACCGAACCAAAGAGAGATTTCATGATATTTCCATAAAAAAAAGGAGGCTTTCTCCCACCGAGGTTTCCCGGCGAAAAGACGATATCAGGCTGGAAGCCGGCTTATTTTTACCATAAAGAATGCCCGGAAAAATGAGCACTGGCTGAGATGTTCGTTAAGGAACCCCGGAAAGGAATTGTAACAGGAGAGGATTTACCCGGGCGGGTTGCTCATAATGTGGGATATGCCCGCAATGTTCGATCGGATGGAATTCAGCGTGGGGAATGGCAGCCATCAGATCCCGGCTTTCGGAAAATGGCACGGTTGTATCATTTTTTCCCCAAAAGAGCAGGGTCGGCTTTTTCAGTTCACCAACGCGCCGGTACGTCTCATGAAAGGAATCCAACATGCCATTGCGGATGGTGGAAAGGATGGCACGCAAAAAACCCTTGTATCGCATCTGGATGCGATATTTTTCCTGGAATTGACCGATGAGATCTGACGTGAAAAAATCGGAGGCAATGCTCCTGGCGAGTTGCTCCCCACCGAACAATCCAAGGATCAACTCTGGGAGGATGGGCGTTTTTACCGCTTTGAGTGCCAGGGAGAGACGGACTGGTTTTGCCCCCGCAGGATCGATCAGGATGTGACTCCGGATGCGTTCGGGGAATTGATCCACGAAGGAGGCGCTGATGGGTCCCCCCATCGATAGCCCGGCGAGATGCACCGGGTTTTTCAGCTCCAGCGCGTCCAGCAGCTCCTTCAATTGCCGCACGAAGAGATGGATATCGTAGATGGTTTTTGGACGATCAGAATATCCGCGACCAAAAAGGTCATAGCGCAATACCTGGAAACCGGATCTCACCAGGAAGTCGAAGGTGGGGTCCCAGATATAGTAGGGGACGGAAAATCCGTGGATGAGGACAACTGTTTGGGAGCCCTCAGATTTGTTAATCTCGTAATGGCAGGATCCATCCGACAGTTGGATGAAAGAGCCGCCCGCTGTTGCGCGGACGGTATCTGTCAGTTCTTCTGTCTCGTTCAAGTAAGGGAAGGACATTACCTGTTGATTGGCACAGCCCAGGATTATCAACCCGCGGTGGTTTTTCTGCCGTGTCCTTATGGATTATATTTTTCCCAATCCTCGCAGTACCCGCTCTGGCGTGAGTGGGAATTCGTCGAACCAGACACCGGTCGCATCGTGGATCGCGGCGGCGATGGCTGGAGCGGTGGGCAGGAAGGGCAATTCGCCCAGACCGCGCGCGCCCCAGGGACCATTCGGGTCGGGCACTTCCACGATCACCGTTTCCACTTTTTCGGGAATATCCAGAATGGTCGGGATGAGATAGGTGCTGAGCTGGTTCGCCTGGACGCGCCCATCCTTAGTTTTCAAATCTTCAAGCAGGGCATAGCCCTGCGCCTGCACCACCGCGCCTTCGATCTGTCCCTCCACGAGCATGGGATTGATGGCTTGCCCGACATCATCCGCGGAGACGATCCGCAGAACGCGCACATGCCCTGTCTCGGTATCCACTTCCACTTCCACAGCCTGTGCTGAATAGGCATAGGCAAAGTTGGGCATGGAGTGACCGGTCTCCTTTTCAAAGGGGGTGGTCCGCGGGGCGAGATATTTGAACTCGGCGATGGCGGGACGTTCCTCGGCTTTCCATTTCTCCAGCGCCGCTTCCGCCGCGCCTTTGATGGCATTCCCTGCCATGAAGGTCATGCGCGAGGCGGAGACCGAGCCGGAATTTCCCATGCGTGGCGGAATCGGATGTGATCATCTGCACCTTGTCCGCGGTCACGCCAATGGCTTCCGCCGCCATCTGAGCCATGACTGTGTGCGTGCCCTGACCCACTTCCGCGCCTGCATGGTGGACGATGACCTTCTCGATGGAACTTTTCCCGTGGATCTCCACTTTCGCCCAGCAGTTCTCCTGATAGCCAAACGAGAAGCCGACATTCTTGAAGCCCGCGGCGAAACCACGTCCGCGCAATAGATGACTGTGAGGTGTGTTTGTTTTTGTATAGGTGTCCCACCCAAATTTGGCAGCTGCCTCCTGCATGACCTTCGTGATGGTCACCGGACCCGGGGCAGGGGTGCCCACCCCCAGCGTATCGCCATCCTTCAAGGCATTCTTCAGGCGGAACTCCACCGGATCCATGCCCAGCTTTTCGGCGAGTTTATCCATCTGCAGTTCAGCCATGAACAGGGCTTGCGGCGCGCCAAAGCCGCGGAATGCAGCGCCGGGGACGTTATTCGTGTAGACACCATACACATCCGTTTTTACGTTCGGGATGAAATAGGGTCCCGTGGAGGTGATGGTCGAATTCCCCAAGCACCTTGTTGGAGGTGTACATGTACGCGCCGCCATCGCCGATCAGTTCGATTTCCGCGGCGACGAGTTTGCCATCTTTGGTCGCGCCCCATTTTGCCCGGGCGAGGACGGGATGCCGTTTGCCATGTCCGATGATGGATTCGCGCCGGGTCCAGATGATTCGGACGGGGCGTCCCAATTTCCAGGCAGCCAGTGCCAGCACGATCTGCACCGACATATCTTCGCGTCCGCCAAATGCGCCGCCGATGGCAGGATAGATAACGCGGATCTTCTCCTCGGGCAGCCCAAGGCAGTGGGAGAGCTCATGCGCGTCAGCATGAGTCCACTGTCCACCCGCAATAACGGTGACGCGACCTTCTTCGTCGATGTATGCCAGACCCGCTTCGGGTTGGAGATAGGCATGTTCCTGGTAGGGAGTGCTGTATTCGCCCTCAACGATCACATCTGCTTTTGCAAAGGCGGACTCTGCATCCCCTTTGCGGATCTTGTAGTGAACACAAATATTCGAATCGCCGCGCTCGGGATGCAATCGAGGAGCGCCGGGTTTCATGGCTTCCACCGCATCGGTGACAAGCGGCAGGTCCTCGTACTCCACTTCGATCAATTGCACTGCCTGGGCAGCGGCTGCCTCCGTCTCGGCGACTACAGCTGCGACCTGGTCACCTACACAGCGGACAACGTCGGGGGCGACTCCCTGGGGAGGGATGGGACCGGGTCCGCACAGGACAGGCTGGTCCTGCCACTGCAGACCATACTCGTTGACGGGAACATCCTTTGAGGTCAGAACAGCCAGGACGCCGGGCGCTTTCTCCGCCATCGCTGTGTTGATGCTTTTTATGCGGGCATGCGGGCGCTCTGCAAAGAGCATCTTCATATGCACCATACCCGGCATGGACAGATCGCCGGAGAAGGGCGTCTCGCCGGTTACTTTGCCGCGTGAATCCACGCGGGGTGTGGATTGACCAATGGATCGATTGGACATGGTTTATCGCTTGTATCTTTTTACTTTGACGTTTTGATCCGGTGCGTCCAACTCCGTATAACGAGACGGACCAACAATGCGGTAAACAAAGGCATAGATCAGCGCAAGTACTGAAGAAAGGAGAACAGCAACGATGAATGTCCCCAGCAGAAGGGCGTATAGATTATCGATGCTCTCCAGCCATTTAATAAATCCAACCAACCCGGGTACCGCGAACATGTATTCAGGCATCAGTGGACGACCGAGGAGTTCAACCGGCAGCTGGATGCCCATGGAGGGTGCCGCTTGAATGAGGATGGTGCTGATTCCAAACGAAAGAACAGGTATCACCAGCATGATGAAACAACCGATCCCGCGCCAGATGGGATGGGGATCCCGCTGCGGGGGTGGAGCCTGGCGTTGATAGGTGCGATATTTTGACATGATCACCTCATCCGGCTGGCGGTTTCAATCGCCTGCACGATCTTATAGTAGCCCGTGCATCTGCACAGGTTGCCTGTCAGAGCTTGTTCGATCTCGGAACGGGTAGGTTGGGTCTTTCCTCCAGCAATTTGGCACCAGACATCAGGAAACCCGGCGTGCAATAGCCACATTGCACCGCTCCATGCTGGATGAACGCCGCCTGGACAGGATGGAGTTGATCCCCCTGCGCGAGACCCTCCACGGTGACGATCTCCGCCCCATGAGCACGAGGTGCAGGGACAAGACATGCCATGACAGCCTTGCCGTCCATGAACACAGTGCATGCACCACATTCGCCTTCGGCGCAGCCTTCCTTTGTGCCAGTCAACATGCCTTCATCTCGGAGAAGGCGGAGCAGATTCTTTTCATGACCGCTGGTGAAAACCATCCTCTGCCCGTTGATCGTGGTTTCAATGGCTTGCCCGGGATGATGAACAGCTTTAATTTCGCCATCGATTGTCGCTTGACTTGACAATAGGACCGGTTCAAGCGGGAAACCCGCCTGTTCCTGCCCATCGCGCAGGCTTCTCAAGCCGCGCAGGACACTGACGCGCACCATTTCGCGGCGATAGGCGGCAGATGCCCGGATATCATCAATGGGTCGGCTGGCTTCCATGGCAAGGCGTGCAGCATGGGTAATGACTTCGTCCGAAAGTTTTTTCCCAACCAGCCAGGATTCCGCTTCGGGTGCGTGGATGATGGTCGGTGCAACCGCGCCGAGGGTGATCGAAGCCGAATCAACGGTATCCCCGGAAAATCCCAGGATGACCGCCGCATTCACGACCGAGATCGCCTGGGCGCGGCGCAATGCGATCTTGATGAACGTGCCGCGTTGCGAGTTGCTCATGGCGGGGATGAGTATATCCACAAGCAGTTCATCCGGCTGCATCACGTTCCTGCGCACCCCTTTATAAAATTCGGATAGGGGAATGGTCCGTTGACCTTCCACGGAGAGCAATGTCACCGAAGCGCCGAGAGCCATGAGAGGGGTGATGGTGTCGTTGGCAGGCGAGGCAGTGATCAGGTTGCCGGCGACGGTGGCGCGGTTGCGAATCTGCGGCGCCCCAACCTCCCACGAGGCACGCGCCAGTGGGTATGCCCGCGTACGGATCAGTTCAGAGGAAGCCGCATCGTTATGGGTAACGAGCGGACCGAGATGGAGGATGTTCTCCTTGTCGAGGTGGATGCGGTTGAGACCTGGGATGCGCGTGATGTCGATGAGAGTGTTTACACCTTTGCGTACGCCGCGTTCCAATTCAAGCATCAGGTCCGTGGCGCCTGCCACAATGCGCGCACTTTCCCCTTTTTCTGAAAGCAGGCGGACAGCCTCATCTGTGGATGCAACAGTGAAATAATCGTGCCACATATTTAGATTAAGGGCGGGTATTACCCCGCCCTTGCGTTTTTTCAGGAACCCTTGATGACATCCCGGCGTGTTTCAAAAGTTTTTACTGCTTCACGCGCCAGGGTTGTGAGGTTGCGGATCGCGGCAGGCAGTGCAGCCTCGTCCGCGAGGCTGGCTTCCACCGTATCCAGCGCACGGTTGGTCTGCTCAGCCAGGTCAAAGAAGGCGTTGTCAAATGTGTACAGGGCTGCCAATTCCTTCTCGTTGATCTTGATCGCGTCAAAGAGACCGGTATGCCCGTAGGTGGCGCGGCTGATCTTGTCGATGAAGGTGCGAATCTTGATGACCGCCTTTTCCATGTCATCCACGTAGGAGATCATGCCCGTGTTGACCAGGTCGCTCTGCAGGGCTGGATGCGCGGGTGTAAAGTTCCTCGTATCGTTGGGCAACGGTTTCGCGCAGGAGTTTGTCCGCCGCGCGCCGGTTCTGGCGTTCAATATAGCCGCTGAATCCGGGAATTTTACTGGCCAGTTTCTTGAAGATATCCTGGGCGTTGGTAACTTTCTCAAAAAGATCGCTCATTGGTGCCTCCTGACACATATACGGAAAAGGCTTGATGATGTTGCATGGCCTTGTTCACATTATAGCCTGAGTTCAGAGTTATAATCAAGCAACCATTTTGGCTGAACCATGTGGGATTGTAGCGAGACAATCGCGACTTGCGACTGTTACTTTTCCACATAAATTTTCATTAAAAGGTGCAAGAATTAGGAGGCATCATGTCCAAGGAACTGAATGAACTTTTGACCCAGGTGGGGGGCAGTTTGAAGTTGGATGGAACGACCGTCAAGGTGGTTGACGAATCCAAACTTAGGGCAAACATCGGCAAACTGGTGGAGGCATCGGCGCTCGGAACCGGCGCCGTGCAGGGTTGGGCGCGCTATCTTGTGCGCGGGGCTGCGCTCGCCCTGGGCATCCTGCCTGCTTCGATCCATGACCTGTACCTGGCGCGCGGCCGCGGGGATGCTCCCATGACCTGGGCTACGCCAGCTTTCAATCTGCGGGTGCTCTCCTACCACGCGGCGAGCGCCATGTTCCGCGCGGCAAAGAAAATGAACGCAGGGGCTTTCATCTTCGAGATCGCCCGATCCGAGATGGGCTACACTGCCCAGCGCCCGGCGGAATATTCCACCAACATTTTTGCAGCTGCCATAGCCGAAGGTTATCGAGGTCCTGTCTTCCTGCAAGGCGACCACTTCCAGATGTCCGCCAAGAAATTCGCCGCGGATGCGAAGGCGGAGGTCCAGGCGGTCAAAGACCTGGCGAAGGAGGCAGTTGCCGCAGGTTTCTACAACATCGACATCGATACGTCCACGCTGGTGGACATCAGCAAGCCAACCATCCCCGAACAGCAGGAAACCAACGTACAACTCTCCGCAGAGATGGGTGCTTATGTCCGCTCGATCGAACCCGCGGGAATGACGATCTCCGTCGGTGGCGAGATCGGCGAGGTGGGCGGTCATAATTCCACGGAAGAGGAACTGCGTGCCTTCATGGATGGTTACAACCGCGAGATGAAGAAGCGCGTACCAGGCAAGCCTGGGTTGAGCAAGATCAGCATCCAGACAGGCACCTCTCATGGCGGTACCGTCCTCGCGGATGGTTCGATTGCCAAGGTGAACATTGATTTCGACACATTGCGCGAACTCAGCCGCGTGGCGCGCAAGGATTACAGCATGGGCGGAACGGTCCAGCACGGCGCCTCCACCCTGCCCGAGGATGCGTTCCATCAATTCGTTGAGAACGAGGCGATCGAGGTCCACCTGGCTACCAACTTCATGAACATGTTCTATGATCTCATCCCCGCGGATCTCAAGGCGGAGATGTATGCCTGGCTGGATAAAAACTCCGCAGCCGACCGTAAACCCGGCATGACCGATGAGCAGTTTTACTACAAGACCCGCAAGAATGCAGTCGGTCCCTTCAAAGCCCGGGCTTATGCGCTGCCAAAGGCTGACCTCGATAAATTGGGCAAGGCATGGGAAGGTCAGTTCGAGAAGTTGTTTACCCTGCTTGGTATGAAAGATACCAGGGACCTGGTGGAAAAATTCGTAAAGCCGGTGATCATCCAACCCGATATCAAGTTCTACCTGGGTGACAAGGTGGATGAAGAGCTGGCGGACGACCTGGCTGATTAATTGCGCTGCATCCTGAGCCAATATAATGCCAGTCTCTGACCAGGGCATTACGCGTGATCGTTATATGTTGATTCCCCGCGTGCTGATCTTTCTGCGCCGCGGGGAATCAGTTCTTCTTCTCAAGGGGGCACCGACCAAGCGTCTCTGGGCAGGCAAATACAATGGTGTGGGTGGTCATGTTGAGCGCGGGGAGGATGTCCTTTCCGCCGCCCACCGGGAATTGCTGGAGGAAACGGGTCTTGTTGCCAACCTGAGGCTGGTTGGTACTGTGATCGTGGACGCGGATGAAAAGATCGGGGTTGGGATTTATGTCTTCTCTGGTGAGTGTCCGGATGGAAAGTTTCGGCATTCCAGTGAAGGTGCGCTTGAATGGCATCCAATATCCGGGTTGGCGGATCTACCCCTGGTGGAGGATGTTGCGATTTTTCTTGGACGAATTCTGCAAATACAGCCTGGGGATCCTCCATTTTCAGCGCGGTCCTATTATGATGAGAATGGAGATCTACAGGTGGAGTTTGCCTGAAAGCGACAGGCGAATTATCTCCCTGACGACGCATATGCCTTCAAGGTTCTCTCCTTGACGACAGCTCGATCCACGATGGGGGCGTCAGGATAATCCTGGATCTTGATCCCCTTTTCCCACGGCGCGTGGATATCCCTTGCATCCATCCCACGCAGTTCGGGGACCCAGCGGCGGATGTATTCTCCATTCGGATCAAATTTAATGCTCTGGAGAATGGGATTAAAGATCCGGAAGTACGGCGCGGCGTCGGTGCCTGTCCCGGCTGTCCACTGCCAACCACCATTATTCGCAGCGATGTCACCGTCCAACAGGTTTTCCATGAACCATTCCTCCCCCCAGCGCCAATCGATCAGCAGATCCTTGACCAGGAATGAAGCAGCGATCATGCGAGCCCGATTGTGCATCCAGCCGGTCTCCTTGAGTTGGCGCATGGCAGCATCCACCACGGGGATGCCTGTTTTACCCGTTTTCCATGCTTCAAATTCATGGGGATTATTCCGCCATGGAATATTCGCCAGCCTGGGATTGAAGGCGCGTCCCCTGACGTGGGGGAAGTGGTACAGGATCTGGATATAGAACTCGCGCCAGATCAATTCATTCAACCATATATCTGCGCCACTGCCTTTCTTTCTGAGCAATCGCCTGTTTTGCTGCATGGACAGCCTGCCTCAACCCGAGCATGCCAAACCGAATATACGGCGAGAGGGCGGATGTGCCATCGTGCCCCATATAGTTGCGGTTTTCGCTGTAGGTGTGGATCTTCTGGAATGAAAATTCCTCCAGGCGAACAAGGGCTTCCTGCTCGCCTGCCGGGAACAGCGGGTTGGTGGAAAACTCCGGTATAGGCACGGAGGGAATCCCCGGGGGAGTTGGAATATCGTTAGGCGCAGGGATCAGATCGATGTCTGGCAGGCGCGCCTTCCATGATTTCGAATAGGGTGTGTAGACCGTGTATGGCTTTCCGTCACTTTTGAGGATATTACCGGGATGATGGACTGTCTGCCCGCCGGTCAGGGTGAGGGGCAGTCTGCGCATGATCCGCTTATCGCGCTGACGGGCATAGGGCGTGAAATCCTCTTCAGCCAGGATGGAATTTGCGCCAGTTTCCGAAACAAGATTTTGTAAAACCTCCAGAGGATCGCCTTTACGCAGGATCAGGTATGAACCACGAAAGCGCAGATCCTTGTCCAGGGCGTGCAGTCCATCGAACAGGAAGGACTGCCGATGTGCGGCAGGGCGCGAAAGCAGGCGGGGATCGAGGATGAAAACGGGGAGTACCTCACCCAATTTGATGGCAGACTGGAGTGGAACGTTGTCCGTAAGACGCAGATCGCGTCGAATCCACCAGATGGCTCTCATGGTTTGCAGGTTTCATTATCTGCAGGAGATTAAGAATTTCGTATTTCCGGAATGTCACTTGGATCATGACCATAATGGACAAATCGCACCTGCTTGTTCTTATCGATGCTAACCTGGGCGGGTTGTCTTCCCAACTTGAAGAGGCTGACTTCCTGCCCATACAGTTTCAGAACCGTGTGATTTGGATCGGGCAGACCCACAAAAGGGAGGTCGTTTTCCTGCCAGTAGTTGGCAAATGCATTTGTGTCCTCAGGACCAACCACGATGATCTCTGTATCCTGGGCGACGAACTGGTCATAATCCTGGCGCAACTGCGCCATGTGCCTGCGGCAGAAAGGTCAAAAAAAGCCCCGGTTGAAGACCAGCAGGACGTTCTTTTTTCCCTGATAATTGGATAGGTGGACGTCGTTTCCCTTGAAGTCCGTCAGGGAAAAATCGGGTGCGGATTGGTTTAGTTCAACTCGTTTACTCATGGAATGCCTTTCCTTTTCATCAAAGTTGCATCGTTCAAGAATTAGAATCCACGGCGCTGACCGATCCATGGGGGTGGGGTCTGGTTTCTGAATTCATCCACGCTGGGTCCGCCCAGTTTTACCAGGCGCCATGTGCCGTAAAGATAACTGAAGATCAGCAAGGCGATTGTGGCAGGCCAGCCTGTCAGGACATTGACCAGGGCGAGTTGGCTGACATCTTGACCTTGAAAGAGGGATACCTGCCAGGAGAGGCGCAGGGAAAAGAAAAGGATCCATGCCAGGGTCACTTCGGTATAGGCGGGACGGACGCGGGCATGCCAGTACCAATCAAGCGGCCAGCGTCGGGCAATGTAGCTCGTCCATGCCACGATTGGTTTACGAATTACCAGGCTGATAAGCGCCAGCGCAATCGTCAAACCGCCATTTACGATGGCAGGAAGGAAATATCCCTCGGCAGCGTCCGAACAAATATGCCAGCGCGATCGCCAGCCCAACGCTTGCCATTCCAGCCAGCGCGTAGAGCAGGGATTGACCGCGACGCAGGCGAAGGATGGCGATCAGGACAGCCAATCCCAATGCGCCGATCATAGCGGCATTGAAACCTGCCAGTCCATTCAGGATCAGGAAGAGAATGGGCGGCAGGATGGTATCCAGCAGACCGACCCTGCCCGCGACGGCGCGGAATTCCTCGAGCAGTTCCCGGGCTTTGTGGTTCGATTCAGGCATGCTTTCCAAGCCAGAATTTACGCCAGTCGTTTTTGCTGGTTTGCAGGGCAATGAAGGCATACAAGCTTCCTGCAAAGAACCCCAGGGTCATCATGGCGACTCGTCCACAGGATGGCGACGGGCAGGGATTTTTCGCGGTAGATGATCCATCCTGAGAATAGGATGAAACCGGTGTATAGGTCCACAAGCGAGACGATGCCCCACGGCATGGCAGTCAGTTGACTGCCTTCGCGGAGGAAATCTCCAACAGTGAATCCGTAGATCAGGACGGCGGTCATGGCGATCACGCCCAATAAGGAGATGATTTTTGCGATTTTCATTACAGAATCAGGATAATCCCGAAGACGATCTCCACGATCAAGCTGATGATGTTCGACTGTTCAATGGATTTGTCGAGGACCATGGAGACGAGTCTGCACCGCGCCGATCGCGAAGTACATGATGCCGAGCATCTGGTACACCTCACGCGTCCCGAGCAGGAAGACAGCGATGCCCAGACCAATGAAGAGACCGCCCAGCACGGAACGGATCTCGGTGATGCCGCGCCCGCCAGGGGCGGTTAAGCCCGTGAAACCAAAAACACTGCGCGGCCAGAGCATGGATACAAGTCCGGTAACGATGGTGCCGATGACGGCGATGATTTGAAGGATTTTGAGGATGTTCATAGTTTCCTACTTTGACAATCGGGGAATCAGCACAGGCGTATTCTTTTTATACGTTTCGTAATCCGCCTGTCTACCCCACTTTTTATCGGCTTTTTTCTCCAGCAAAGGAATGCCGCTGACACGGGTGAGGAGCAGGGTTACGAAAATGGGCGAGATCATCGCGACCCATTGCCAGCCTTGCAAAACGGGAATGGCGATGATGGCGATGCCGATCCAGAGCATGATCTCACCGAAGTAATTGGGATGGCGGGAACGGGACCACAAGCCCGTTTGAATAAACTTGCCTTTGTTTTCCGGGTTCGCGCTGAAACGGCTTTTTTGGGAGTCGGCGATTACTTCAATGGCGAAGCCGAAGACCCACACGAGGAAGCCGATGATGGCAAACGCATCCAATTCCTTGCGTGTGGTGGTTGTGATGGCAACCAGCGCGGCGGCCGCGGTGAAGGTGACCCACAAACCCTGAATCGTCCAAACGTTGAGGAAGCGGATAAAGGATGGTTTGAGCTCGTCGAAGCGGTCATCCTTGCCTGCCTTTTTGATGCGGGTGAACAGGAACGTCCCGAGGCGAAGCGCCCAGACGATGACCAGCGCCGCGACCAGAACGGAGCGCGCATCCAATTCGACGCTGTACCTGCTGTAACAAACCGCCACGCCAACCACAGAGATGTAGGTGATGCTCCCCGTCAGGTCGAAGAATTTTTCGGTTTGAAACAAATAGGCAGGGATAAAGGCCAGCCATTGGATGAGAAAAGCCAGCCCAACCGCGATGGCAAATATCGGAACGCCGCCAAGCGTGGTGCCGCCCTGGCTTCCAGCCAGCGCGACCAGGTAGCCGATCAGAATCAAAACTGGGAAAACTATTAGCGCATTGCGATCTGTCGTCTTCATGATTTGTTATCCTTTGCAATACAGGCGAAACCGAGAGCGCCGACGCCGAGATGTACCCCAAGCACAGGAGTGATTTGCACGATGGGAATGTCGCCGTTCGGCAGGTAATCCTTGATACGCTGGAGCATTTCCTCAGCTTCTTTTTGGACGCCTGCGTGTACGATGGCAAGGCGTTCATATGGAGCATACTCTGCCAGCCACTCCATCAGCCTGGCAGTTGCTTTGCTTTGCGTCCTGACGCGATGAGCGGCGGGAATGCCCTTGTTCATATGGAGCAGGGGTTTGATCTGAAACAACTCGCCAAACCGGGCAAGCGCGAAGTGCATGCGTCCACTGCGCCGCAGATACTCCAGCGTTTTGAGAGATGCAAAAACATGGGTGCGCTCCATCAATTCACTCAGGGAGGAAATAATCTCCTCCATCTTGTGACCAAGTTCCGCCATCCGGGCTGCCTTCTCAACAATGAACCCCATGCCCAGACTGAGCTGGCTTGAATCCAGCACGGTGACAGGAACGTGGGTGAATTGTTCTGCGGCGATACGGGCAGAGTTGATGGTGGCGCTCAGTTTCTCTGAAATGTGAATTGAGAGGATCGCCTTTGCTCCAGCCTCTGCCAGCTTGTCCCAGGCTTGCTTGAAAATTTCCGGGCTTGGGGCGGCTGTTGTGGGATGAGGGATTGAACGTGGGGAGATTGTGATAGAACTCCTCCCGCGTCAGGTCTACACCATCCAAAAAGGTTTTGCCTCCCTGCTGAATATGCAGGGGAATTACTGTGATGCCATGTTTTTTCACTATGGATTCAGGTAGATCACAGGTACTGTCGGTGACGATGCGAATATCCATTGAGTCTCTTTCCATTATATGTGAATAACCAAGATGTAAATACTTCCGGATGCCTTGGTAACCATTCAGAGATGAGGCGGCATGAATCATCTGTAATTTTAAGTGCGGATTCTTAGACCATTTCCGAATATGCTCTGTCGATCACTTAGAAAAAGTTTTGGATTAGCATACCAGACTAAATAGAATAGCTCTGGTGTAATATCCTTACTCGCCAAAAAGATATTCGCATAGTTTTAATGGTTATTCCATATCAAAAATTGCATTCAACCTTCAAATATACTCCCAAGCATCATTCTGTTATATACTTTGTTCTGTTGATACTATTCTTGTGGAAGCAATTAACTGTTGGTGGTTGGTTGATAAATTGACGCATGATTTTGGTGATAAAATTTCATGAAATTCAGGAGCGTGACATATGTATACACTTGGTCCCGAGGATAAAGTCTCAGTTGTCATGGCATATACCCAGACCGGGTTGATGCGCGGTGAACTTGTAACCAGGGAGAGCGTGCGAATAAACACCTGGTTCCGGACTGACAGTGCCCCGGATTACATTCATCTGTATAAACCGCAATGGCTGCAGGTAAGCGGGGGGTCCTTTAAGTCTCTTGCCTATGATGAATTACTGATACCCGTCCCCCTGATTATTGGATTTCATCTTGCGCCTCCCGCCCAGGAACAGTTGGATTACAATCCCAAGGAAGATAACCGCGTCAATAAGCGCATCATGCTGTTTATGGGTTTGTTCCTGGTGACTGGCAGTATCCGCATCTCAGCACAAACCGACCTGGTCACCAGCCTGCAGATCGCTCATTCGCCCTGGGTTTCCATCTATGATGCAGAGGTCAGCTCTCCTCAGATTTCACAGATGCCCACCCTGCAAATACCGATGCTGCTGGTGCGCCCGGTGCAAGTGGTCTTTATCCCGCAGAATTAACAAAAATGCCGGATGGGCATCGCCCATCCGGCATGTTTTATTACGGGGAAGGAGTGGGGTGTGCTGCCTTCCTATTCGTTCGGTAAACGTCTGGTTTCAAGGCAGGAGCCTTTTCCAGTTCAAGGCATTCCAGTCCTTCCCTTTTGGAAGTTCTCAGGCGGAGTCTCTATGGTTACCTCCTTTCTGTTATTGGGATCATACTTCAGGAAGATTTGCTTATGATTAAAACCAGTTGATAGTTCTGTTAGAAAATACAGCTATGGGGAAAATCATTCCGAAAAATATCTCATCAAGAAATCCTGTGTTAAGTTATAATGCGAGTTGTCAGACAACTTTTCAGGAGAATCCAATGACCACAATTGATCTCACCATTGACAAAGAACGCCGCGCCCGTGCTGTAAAACGTGCCCGCGAGCGCAACATCATCATTCCCACTTATGCCCAGATGAAAGACCCCTCAAAGATCCCTTCAAAGGTCAAGGATGAATTGAAGGGAATTGGGTTATGGGATATCCACCCGCGCAACCTGTTCCGCATCAACTGGCACAATCAGCCGGTCGCTTCAGGCGGGACCTTCGGCGGTGTCAACTACATTGAGCTTCCCTCATCCCTTACGGGTGTCCGGGCGCGCATTGTTGCCATCGTTGGCAAGTGGTTCCCGACCGGTGCGCATAAAGTCGGCGCGGCTTTTTCCTGCCTCGTGCCGCGGCTGGTCACGGGTCAATTCGACCCCACCACGCAAAAAGCGGTCTGGCCATCCACGGGAAATTATTGCCGCGGCGGGGCGTATGACTCTGCCTTGCTCGCCTGTGATTTGATCGCCATCCTGCCTGAGGGCATGTCCAGGGAGCGTTTTGAGTGGCTTTCCAAGGTTGCGGGTGAAACGATCAAAACCCCCGGCTCGGAATCGAACGTCAAGGAGATCTTCGACAAGTGTTGGGAGCTTCGCAAATCCGGGCAGGATCTGATGATCTTCAACCAGTTCGAGGAGTTTGGAAATTATCTCTGGCACTTCGAGGTGACCGGTCACGCGATGGAAGAGGTCTTCAAGAAGGTCGCGGGTCCCAAAGGACGTTTCCGCGGCATCACCTCCGCCACCGGTTCAGCCGGGACGATCGCAAGCGGCGATTACATGAAGAAGGTCTTCCCGGATTCCAAGATTGCTGCCAGCGAAGCCCTGCAGTGCCCGACATTGCTTGAGAATGGATTTGGCGCGCATCGCATTGAAGGCATCGGCGACAAGCATGTGCCGTGGATCCACAATTCCAAGAACACTGACCTTGTCGTTGCCATTGACGATAATGCCGTGGTGAATGTCTCCCGCCTGTTCAACGAAGAGTCCGGGCGTGCCTACCTGGTAGAGCGTGGCGTGCCCGAAAAACTGGTCGATCAGCTTGATCTGCTTGGCTTCTCCGGAATCTCCAATGTACTGACAGCCATCAAGATGGCGAAATATTACGAGATGGACGAGAACGATGTCATCATCACCATCCTGACCGATTCAATGGAGCTCTACCATTCCCGCATCGGTGAAATGCGCCAGGAGATGGGCGAGTACAAGGAAACGGATGCCGCGGCTGATTATGCGCGCTGGATCCTCCAGCAGTCCACGGATAACATGCTTGAGCTGCGCTACACGGATCGACGCCGCATCCATAACCTGAAGTACTACACCTGGGTCGAACAGCAGGGTCGCACCTATGATGAGATCCAGAAGCAATGGTATGAGCCAAACTACTGGACGGATGTCCAGAAACAGGCTGATGAAATAGACGAACTTATCCTTGCGTTCAACAAGGATGTCGGATTGGCAAAGTAAGTGACAGGATTCAATGATGAGTGGACCTCCCCGCAGGCTGGGGAGGTCTTTTTAATTATTGGGTTATCATTTACGGGCTTTTATCGACCAGTTAGAATTCCTTGAAAATGAGCTATGATGGAAGGCAGGAACAGCTCGAATCTCCCTGGAAAGATAACCCATTCTTGATGACAGAGGTGATCAACATGCAGGAATATTCAATCGACGACCTCCAGCAAAAATTAAAACAGGCGAATTTACCTCAAGCCAGCTTGTGAGGATGTACCTGGAACGGATCGAACTCGGTCGACCGGAATGGTCCGCGCCTGAATTCGATCATCGAGGTTAATCCCGATGCCGAGGCGATCGCCTCCAAGCTTGACTTGGAACGGGCATCGGGCAGTGCTGCAAGGTTCTCTGCACGGGATCCCGGTCATAATCAAGGACAACATCGATACCGCCGACAGGATGCAGACCACGTCCGGTTCCCTGGCGCTGGAAGGACATCATGCCGATCGGTGACGCAGGTCTCGTGGAAAAACTTCGTGCTGCAGGTGCGATCATCCTGGCAAAGACCAACCTCAGCGAGTGGGCGAACTTCCGTGGGAAGAATTCCGTCAGCGGATGGTCTTCACGCGGCGGTTTGACGCGCAATCCCTATGCGCTGGACCGCTCCGCCTGCGGTTCGTCATCCGGTTCGGGCGCAGGAGTTGCTGCGAACCTCGCGGCTGCAGGTGTCGGTACGGAAACGGACGGATCCATCACTTGTCCCGCACAGACAAATGGCTTGGTTGGGATCAAGCCCACGCTGGGGCTCATCAGCCGTTCCGGGATCATCCCGATCGCCCACAGCCAGGATACCGCCGGTCCAATGGCGCGGACGGTGAGTGACGCGGCGATCCTGCTCGGGGCAATGGCGGGACCGGATCCCAGGGATCCCGCCACTCGATCGAGTGCAAAGCGCGGATTGACGGATTACACTCCGTTTCTTGACAAGGATGGATTAAAAGGCGCTCGCATCGGTGTTGCCCGTAAGTTGTTTGGCTCGGATAAACGTATCCAAAAGATCATGGAGTCCAGCCTGGATGCAATGAAGCAGGCGGGAGCCAGCCTGGTGGATGTAGAGTTAAAATCCAGCGATGGTTTTGGAAAGACAGAAGTGGAAGTGCTGCTCTATGAATTCAAGGCGGATCTGAACGCCTATTTATCTTCCTGCGTGGATGTGAAGGTGCATTCCATGGAGGATGTGATCAAATTCAACCAGGAGAACCGGGCGCGGGTGATGCCATACTTTGGACAGGAACGCATGGAGGCGGCGCAGGAGAAAGGTTCGCTGTCAAGCAAAAAATACTTGAATGCACTGGAGAAAAATCACCGCCTCTCGCGCAAGGAAGGCATTAATGCCGTGATGACAAAACATCGCCTGAATGCCATCGTCTGTCCAACTGGCGGTGCAGCCTGGATAATTGACCTTGTAAATGGAGATGGCGTCCGCAACTGGGATATGGACAGCACCTCCTATCCTGCTGTCGCAGGATACCCGCACATCACCGTGCCCGCCGGGTATATCTTTGGCTTGCCGGTGGGGATATCATTCTTTGCGAAAGCCTGGCAGGAACCCATGCTGATCAGGCTGGCGTATGCGTTCGAGCAGGTGACGAAGATCCGCAAGCCGCCGGAATTCCTGGCAACTGCGAAAGTCGATCGCGAATGGAATGGATGAAAATAATACAATATCATCCAGCGCTGATCTGATAA
This sequence comes from uncultured Chloroflexia bacterium, assembly GCA_963823545.1. Lineage (GTDB taxonomy): Bacteria > Chloroflexota > Anaerolineae > Anaerolineales > Villigracilaceae > Denitrolinea. The sequence continues at coordinate 50,102 of CAWGMC010000031.1, forward strand.
AAAGACGGTCGCCTACATAGGCGACCGTCTTTTTATCTCGAGTTCCATCCGGGCAGTATTTATTTTTCCACCTCATCACTAACCTTATCCAATTCAGCCACCTCTTCGGGGGTTAATTTCCAGCCGAGCGCGCCGGCATTCTGACGTGCCTGTTCCGCATTCTTTGCGCCGGGGATGGGCAAAGTGCCCTTGCAGATGCACCAGTTTAGCGCCACCTGGGCGTTGGACTTGCCGCCATGATCCTGCCCGATCTTGGTCATCAGTTTCAGGAGCGGCTGGATGCGATGCAGGATGCTTGCAGCGTTGGCAGCGCGAGGACCTGGCGGGAGTTTATCTGCGGAGTATTTCCCGGTCAGGAAACCCTTGGCAATTGGTGAGTACGCTATGACCCGGATTCCGAGTTCAGTGCAGCGCTTCAATAAGCCATTCTTTTCGATGGTTCGATCGATCAGGTTATATTGCACCTGGTTGGATGCCAGCGGAATGCCTTTCCGTGCCAGGCTGGAATAAGCGCGCACCGTCTGGTTGGGATTGAAGTTCGAGACGCCTACCGTGCGGGTAAGCCCCTCCTTGACCTGCTCAGCCATCCAGTCCATCAAGGTCTCGGGGGGGATGATGGGTGTAGCCCAATGGATCTGGTAAAGGTCGACTCGTTCCAACCCCAACCGCTCCAGGCTGTTTTTCAATGCATTACCCATGAACCAGCGATGGAGCCGCCAGGGATAGGGGAAAAACTTGGTCGCGACCAGCATGGGCTGCTCGGTGTTCTTGAGCATTTCGCCCAGGAATCTTTCCGATTTGCCCATGCCATAGACCTCGGCTGTGTCAATGAAGCGGATCCCCTCATCCAGGCTTGCCTGGAATGCTGCCATGAATATCATCTTCATTATGGGTCTGCCCATAGGACCACATGACCCGGTCGCCAAATTGCCATGCACCCAGACCCATCTCGATGGCGTGGAGAAAGCGGGTTTCACTGCTGATGGTTTCTGTCATGGGGTAGCCTCCTGTGGGAAACTCGCATGATTGTACCATCTGTGTCTGGTTCCTCTCCATACTTGACATTCCCATCTTTCCTCGTAGAATGACCGTATGCCCGTCCTTCAAATTCCGCCCGCCCTCAGGTACTACGTTGAAAATCAACGCGAATTGGAGATTTCCGCTTCCAGTGTGAATGATCTGCTCGTACGAACTGGTTGAACGTTATCCCACCCTGGGTTTCCACCTGCTGGATACGGAAGGGAAATTGCGCCGGCATTTTAACATCTTTGTCAACGGTGAACATATTCGCGAATTAAATGGTCTGGACACCGTTCTCAAACCCGGCGACAGGGTGGTTCTCCTGGCGTCTGCCGCAGGAGGCTGACTTGACTCTTACTCACGAAGAGATCCTGCGATATTCCCGTCACCTGCTCATCCCCGAAATTGGGCTGGATGGACAGAAAAAACTGAAGAGCATCCTCCGCCCTCGTTATTGGCACAGGTGGGCTGGGTTCACCGGTCGCGTTATATCTCGCTGCTGCCGGTGTGGGCAGGATCGGGTTGGTTGATTACGATGTGGTCGACACCTCCAACCTCCAGAGGCAGGTCATCCATGGCACGGGCGCAGTGGGAAAATTAAAGGTGGAAAGCGCAAGGAACCGCCTGCTTGACCTCAATCCCCTCATCCAGGTGGACGCGTATAACGAACCATTTACCAGTGCGAACGCTCTGTCCATCGCAGGGGAATACGATGTGCTTATCGATTGCACGGACAATTTCCCGACCCGCTATCTCTCCAATGATGTCTGCGTCTTCCTCGGCAAGCCGAATGTGTATGGTTCGATATACCGGTTCGACGGACAGGCAAGTGTTTTTTATGCCAGGGAAGGTCCGTGCTATCGGTGCCTTTTCCCTGAACCTCCTCCACCCGGACTGGTCCCGACCTGTGCGGAGGGAGGTGTGCTGGGTGTGCTGCCTGCCACGATAGGCAGCATTCAAGCCAGCGAGGCACTCAAACTCCTGTTGGGGATCGGCGACTCGCTGATCGGCAGACTTCTTATCTACAATGCCCTTGAACTGTCGTTTGAATTCGTACGCTTGAAGAAAAACCCAAAGTGCCGCGTCTGTGGTCCCAATGCCGATGTGACCACTTTGATCGATTATGAAGGGTTTTGTGGACTCCCGGGGCATGATCATGATGCTGGTTCCGCAGGGGTGGAACTGGATATCAGCGCCCTTGAATTAAAGACCCGTCTCGCGCAGACCCTCTGATCTCCTGTTGCTGGATGTGCGCGAGCCGCATGAACTGGCGATCTCTGCATTGCCCGGTGCTGCGAATATTCCCCTCGGCGAATTGGCTGCGCGCCTCTCTGAACTGGATTCCGCGCGCGAGATGATTGTCTTTTGTAAGTCGGGGACGCGGTCGACGCGCGCACTGGAGCTGCTTGTCAGCGCGGGATTCAAGAGGGTCAAAAATTTGAAGGGTGGTATCAACGCCTGGGCGCGTGACGTGGATAAGGATCTGCCGGTGTACTAGCAACCGGCTTTTCAATAAACGATTTCCGGTCGGGGTGATAATTCGCGTACCCGGACATTCACTTCTTTGAGTGGTAATCCAGGAATGTATCCACCGCCCTCGGATCGAATAAATGACCAGCCTGCTCGCGAATGTGTTGAAGAACTTTTTTCTCGGGAATCGCCTTGCGGTAGGGTCGATCCGAGCTCATGGCGTCCCATACATCCACAACGGAAAAGAGCCGCGCCGGTAATGGGATCTCGTCCCCTGCAAGACCGCGCGGGTACCCGCTGCCGTTCCAACGTTCGTGATGGTTGTAGGGGATATCCAGCGCGGAATATAGGAAGGGGATCTTTGACAGCCACATGTTGGCAGTTACCGGGTGCATTTTCATGACTTCCCATTCGGATTCAGTGAGCGGACCTGGCTTGTGTAGAATGCTGTCAGGAATAGCCATTTTTCCAATGTCGTGGAGAAGCGCACCTCGCCGGATGTGAGACAGGTCGGCGGAAGGGATGCCTGCAAACTCTGCAAGCCCCGCAGTCCATTCAGCGACACGCAAGGAGTGACCCTGTGTTTCGTTGTCGCGCATATCGAGCGCATCCACCCAGCCCTCCAGTGTCGCCTGGTAGGCAGCTTCCAATTCAGCATGCGCGTTTTGCAGGTTTTTAATGAGCCGCGCGTTCTCCAGCGCGACAGCGATCTGGTTGGCAAATGCCTGCATGGTTGGCACGTCTTTTTCAGTTAGATTCCTGCCAACTATGTTCAGCATTCCCTTGACCCTTCCTTCGAAGATCAACGGGACAAAGATGCCTGGAGGGCTGCCAAGAAATTTTAACAAGGGAGAGACCAGTCCTTTGACCGCACGCGGGACAACCTGTGAAGAAATGGTGCTTGTGTCGGGGACGAATACCGATTCGCCCTTTTCCGCCACGCGCTGATAGACATCCACGTTTGCAACCGGGACGGCATATCCCTCTGCGCGGGTATCCAGGTCATTTTCAAAACGCGAGAGAATTCTGCGGAGGGGATTGGGAAACGCAATGGTTTTAAAAACGAGTTTGGAGGAACTTATATCGTATATACTTATTCCCCCACGCAATCCCAGTCTGACAACCTGCTGGGTGAACACCTTATAGATGTTTGATTCATCCTCGATGGAGTTCTGCAAGCTGGTCGCAACCGCGTTCAGAGCGTAGATCAACTCCAGGGATTCGGGATGGCTGGGAGGGCTTTCAGATTGAGTATCCATATCACCTGACTAATTCATACCATAAAATACTTTTTATCACAATTGCATTTTCCCTACCAAACAATTTTGCTAGTTCCGGTTCACCAACCACACTCCCAGGATGATGATGGCTCCACCGATCAGGGAAAGGGGGGAAAAAGTCTCTCCAATAATGGGGGCGAATAGCATGGTCACCAGCGGTTCAATGTTGATGAACACGCCCAGTTGGGTGGCGGGTATCGCCTGCAGGGCATCGTACCAGGCGATGTAGGCTATTCCTGAGCCGAGGACGCCGAGTATCAGGATGGCAATCCAGCCCGAAGTGGTGAGGCGGGGCAGTTCGCTCAGCCCGGGACCGGGACCAAAAATCCATAGACAGGTAAACAACCAGCCGAAGGACATCACATAAAACATCATGCGGGCTGCAGGGTGACGCGCAAGCTCACGCCGGGAGAGGATTGTGTAAACCGCCCAATTCAACGAACTAATCAGAATAAGAATATCGCCGAGGGTGCCTCTTTCGCCGGTGATAAGTGCGCGGAAATCCCCATTGCTGACGATCAGGGTTACTCCCAAAGCAGCGATCAGTATGCCACCGGCGCGCAGCCAGCTTATTTTTTCCTTCAACACCAGCCAGCCCAGCAGGGCGGTGAAGACTGGGATGGTCGCCACGATCCACGCGGCGGTGGTTGCACGAGCTGTTTGCAATCCGGTGGCTTGCAGCCATTGATGAAAGGTGACACCGATGAAACCGAGCAGGATCAGCCAGGGCAGGTCGCTCCTGGCGGGTAGGGCAAACTGTTTTCGTACCAGGACAGCCAGACCAAGGACGATTACGCCGATCCCGAAACGGATCCAGACTATCGTGACAGGCGAAACTTCCCCCAGGGCGACCTTGGTGGCGACAAACGTCCCACCCCAGATGATGACAGCGAAAAGGGCGGAGAGTGTGGGGCGCAGCCGGGAGGAGCTCACCCCGGTTTGATCCTTTGTGCTTCCAGGATATTCGGGATGCTTTCGAGGCGCGTCAGGATGCGGCTGAGGTGGGAGATGTCCTTAACCTCAATGACCAGGCGAAGGTCCGCCATGTTGTTGGCGACCTTGACGCCCACGTCCGCTATGTTGACCCCCTCGGCGTTCAGCATGTTGGAGATGTCACCCATCAGACCTGTACGGTCATAGGCGGAGATACGGATGGGTACTGAGTAGGTGCGCACCTGCTCACCCCAGGATACCTTTACGAGGCGTTCACGGTCCTTGAGGCGCAGGATGTTGGGACAATCCTGGCGGTGTATGGTGGCACCGCGGCCACGCGTGATGTAACCGATGATCTGGTCGCCGGGAGTGGGGTTGCAGCATCTTGCCATGGATGTCAGCAAACCCTTCAAGCCCACCACATTGATCGCCTCGGTCGTGACGATTTCGCTGATGGGAGCGGCAGCTTCCAGCAGGTCGTTTCCGTCCTTGCTTTCCGAGAGGAGTTTTACGATCCTGCTCAGAGAGAGATCGCCGCAGCCGATGTCAGCGAACATCTCGTCCGGTTGTTTGTAACCCAGGTTCCGCCCGAGAGCTTCCAGGTTGATCTCCGCCATGCCCAGGCGTTGGAGTTCGCGATCCAGGAGACCGCGTCCCGAAGTCAGGTTCTTTTCGTAGTCCTCCTTCTTGAACCAGGCGCGGATCTTGGAGCGGGCGCGCTGGGTGCGTACCAGCCCGAGATTGGCGTTCAACCAGTCGCGGCTCGGACCACCGCGCTTGGCGGTGAGAATCTCGACCTGGTCGCTGGTTTTCAGGACATTGTCCAGGGGCACAAGTTTACCGTTCACGCGGGCGCCCCGGCAGCGGTGACCGATGTCCGTATGGACATGGTAGGCAAAGTCAACCGGCGTGGAGCCTGCGGGCAGGTCAATGATGTCCCCTTTCGGCGTGAAGACGTAGACGCGGTCCATGAAGACATCCGACTTCATGCCATCCACGAATTCCTGTGCGTCCTCCACGTCATGTTTCCAGTCCATCATGGCGCGCAGCCAGTTGACGTGCTGCTCAAAAGCCAGGTCACGTGCCTGACCTTCCTTGTAGCGCCAGTGGGCGGCAATGCCAAGTTCCGCCTTCTGGTTCATCTCGGCGGTGCGGATCTGGACCTCCACCGGTTTTCCATCATCATAGAGTACCGTGGTATGCAGGGACTGGTAGAAATTATCCTTGGGCGCCGCGATGTAATCATCGAACTCGCCTGAGATGGGGCGCCAGGTGGTGTGGATGAGACCGAGGGTGGAATAGCAGGAGGGAATGTCCGGCACGATCAGGCGGACCGCGCGGATATCGCGAACCAGTTCGAAGGTCTTTTCCTTCCGCAGCATCTTTTTGTAGATGGAGTAGATGTGTTTTGGGCGCCCGCTGATCTCGACCGGGATGTTGTGATCCTGGATCAGCTTGCGGATGGATTCGATGATGGCAGTCACGCTGGCCTCGCGGTCCGGGCGGCGTTCCGCGAGCTGCTCGGCGATCTCCTTGTACTTATCGGGATCTGTGTACCGGAAAGCAAGGTCTTCCAGTTCCCACTTCATCTGCCAGATGCCAAGGCGGTTGGCGAGCGGGGCAAAAATATCGAAGGTCTGCTGGGCAATGCGACGGCGCTTTGCTTCCGGCATGTGCATCAGTGTGCGCATGTTATGCAGGCGGTCAGCAAGCTTGATGAGCACGACGCGTACATCCTCACCCATGGCGAGGAAGGTCTTGCGCAGTGTTTCAGTGGCAAGATCTGCATTGCGTTTGCGGAGGCGGGCTGCCTCGGCATCCTCGTCCACGTCCCCGTTGTTCTTACCGGCGTGCTGGTCGCTGCGGGAAACGCGCGGCAGGTTGGTCAGCTTGGTGGTGCCATCGACCAGGGAAGCGATGGTCTCGCCGAAATCGAGGCGGATATCCTCGAGGGTGATGGTGGTATCCTCGACCGTGTCGTGTAAAAGACCTGCGGCGACCACCTCGGGTGGGACACCCAGGTCTGCGAGGATGCGTGCGACCGCGACACAGTGCGATACGTAGGGTTCGCCCGAGGCGCGCTTTTGTTCGCGATGCGCCTCCTCCGCCACCCGATAAGCGCGCTGGACCAACTCGCGGTCGGCAAGGTTGTAGGTCTCGGGCAGGAGAGCCATCAGGTCATCGATGCCTGTCAGCTCGTGGGCGGTTTTCATGGTGATAATTGTATCCCAATCAGGAAGCACACTTTGAGGATTAATCGCAAAGACCCGCCCTGGGAGGGGAGAGTCTTTGGATGGAATTCGGGTGGATGGTTTTTACCGGTTAGTGTCTTAAAGCATCCTTCAAATTTTCCTGGACATCCTGGGCGCGTCCGGTGAGAACGCCGACCAGGATAAAAAAGAAGGTGATGCCCAGACCGGTCCAGAATGCCCAGGAGGAATCCCACAGGGAGGGGAGGATGAACAAGACCAGCAGCCCGAGCAGCAATCCGATGAAGGGACTGCGGTAGATGTGAGGGATGGTCCGCCATGCCTCGCTGAGGGAGTAGCGTTTGGAACGAGCCTTGCGTTCCTTCTGGGCGGAGGTGCGCTGGAATTGCCGTTGCTTGACCAGCGGATCGCGATCCGTCAACTGGCGTTCGCGCAATCGTTTAAGTCGTTCCTGTTCCCTGTTCATGACACCTCCGTTCATTCGCAAAATCACACCTGATGAGGTAGTACAATCATCGCATTGTATTGCACGGGAGTAAAAATGTCCATTACCACGAATGTGACCCGTCTGCTGGATGCTCACAGGATCAAATACGAGGCTTTTGAAACGCCCGCGGACAAGCTGGGCGCGCTGGAGACAGCGCAGTTTCTGGGCGTTGATCCAAATGTTGTTTACAAGACTATTGTTGTGACTCGCGAGAAACCACGCAAGCCACTCCTGGTCATCGTGCCGGGAGATCGCAGGGTGGATTTGAAATCCCTGGCAGCGGTGCTGGGTGAGAAGAAGGTCTTCCTGCCGACCGAGCATGAGGCGGAGTCCCTGACGGGTTTGCAGGTGGGAGGCATTTCCCCGCTCGCGCTGATCAACAAGGGATTCCAGGTCGTGATCGATTCATCGGCACAGGCGCTGGGGGAGATCCATGTGTCGGGGGGGATGCGGGGGTTGAACATCAGGCTGTCTGTGGAGGACCTTGCACGGTTGACGAATGCGAGGTTTGAGAAGGTGACGTGAGTGGGTGATTGGGGAAAGCTGGAAAATGTTCCAGTTCGTCGGTAGCGGTCTGCCGGAAAAAGAGACCTGCCTACGCGTCGAACTCTGCCACCAGCTCGCCGTTCACCCAGAGGGTGTAATGACCTGTGGGGAATGAACCAAGGGGGATGTTCTGCGTGAAAGGCTGGAGCACCTCGGCGCACATGCCATCTGCGGCAACCAGTGAGTACACATCCACCAGGATCCTGTTGGTATCATCAGGCGAAGCAACCGCGACGCGCAGTTGGTGGCAGGGGGTGGGCAGGTTGCCGGTCAACGCAAGGCTGAACTGGAGCGGATAACTTTCCATGGTGAGAAGATCGATGGAATCAAGATAAACGTTTCCGCGCAGGAGCGCATCATCCCCATGGCGTGGGATGGTATTGTCGGTCTTTGGGGATACCGGGACGATGGTGAAATCCGGATCATTGGGGCTGATCGGTGGTTCCGAGACGGGTGAATCGGGGTTTGCGGGCGGGGAATCCATGGTAGAAGGTGCAGGCGGCGAGGAGAGAGGCGATGGCGAGAATGAGGAATAGGCGTTTCATATGTTCTCCATTTTCTCAAGGACGCTGAAGAGGTCGGGTATGTTCCTCATAAATTCATCGCTGCCTGCAAAATCGACGACAGATCCTCAACGGAACGAATGTAATTGCGATAGGCGGAGGTCTCATTTAGAATTCCACGCAAGGCGATGAACAACTCCGACTGCAAATATGGGTTCTTTTCCCCCTTTTCGGTCGATAACTTGACCTGATCATCTTCCATCGTCACTACCAGTTGACCGCCGGAAGCGAGCCATTGAAGCCCGATTTCGACAGCCCGGCGGGTGGATGCCATGGCTGATGCAAGTTCATGGAGCGCTACTTTCCCGCCGCGCTGATTGAGGGCATATTTGCATAAACCAGCCAGGTGGTTTAGAAAGTCCTCCGGTCTTTCCTCCGCAGGCGGAATCGCGAAGACATAAACCTTATTTGGCTTGACGATCTCCATTGCCTGCCGTAATTCGGCTGGAGAGGGAGGAGCCGTGTAGATGGCGAATTCATCCGCCTGGATCAGTTCATAGCGAGGTTTACCTTTTGGTTTGTCCCCTCCCTCCGCCCAGACCAATGTTCCGCTGTCCAGGCTTTCCAGGCTGCCCCGCAAACGAAGATCGACCACTTCAAACTTGCGAGAGCGAAGCTCGACCGGTGCCTCCTCCGTGATCCGAAAATCTTCGAACTGCAGGGTGACCTGCTTCTGACCGCGGTAGGTGCTGGCACGGAGGGAATAGGCAATGTCGAATTTACTGCCCTCCTCCGGCAATTCCTCCCCGCCGCCACCCCACCACAAAAGGCTCTGAGTGTTCCCACTTTCATCCTCAATGTTCAGACGCAGGTGTTCTTTATTCTTTCCGATCTCACGCGCAGACTTTAAAGTAACGTTGTGCGTCGCCAGGGTCAATTCAGGATTGCCAGCACCGAAGGGAGCCAGCATCTCGATCGCCTCGGCGAGACCGATGTGTATCTCGTCCAATCCAAGCCAGGCATCTATCTGCAGGGTCGGTTCTTCGCGAACGATCTCACCGAGCTGAACTTCGATGGCTTTTCCCAGACCGCGGGTGAAGTTGTCCAGGTTGTCCTTGTGGAGGGACATGCCGGCAGCCATGGGATGACCGCCGAAACCGAGCAGCAGTTCCTTTTGGGTGGCGATCGCACGTGTGATGTGCAATCCTTCGATCGAACGGGCGGACCCGCGCAGGATACCATCCTCGGATTCGGTGAACAGGATGGCAGGCTTGTGATGATGCTCAACGAGCTTGTTGGCGACGATGCCGACGACGCCGCCCGGCCAGTTGGGATGGGATAGGACGATGGCGGGTTCCGCCATCAGCCCGGGATCCTTTTCCAGTTGTTTTTTTGCGGCTTCATAGACCTGGCTGGTGAGTAGCCTGCGCTGGACGTTCAGCCCCTCGATCTGCGCGGCAAGCACGTTGGCGCGGGCTTTGTCCTGCGTGAGCAAAAGGTCGACCGCCGGATTGGCATCCCCCAGGCGTCCCAGCGCATTGAGACGCGGGGCAAAAGTGAAGCCGATGGTCTCCTCGGTGAGAGTCTCGAGACTGGCGCCCGCCAGTTTCGCCATGACCTGCAAGCCGAGACGCTTTCCCTTGCGCAATGCCTGGATGCCCTTATGGGCGAGGGAGCGTGTCTCCCCTCGGAGGATGGCTACATCGGCGATCAATCCAAGGGCGACGAGGTCGAGAAGTTCTGCGCTTTTTTCTTTTGAATCGAGCAGGGCTTCGGCAAATTTGTATGCCACACCCACGCCTGCAAGAGTTGCGAGGGGATGATCGTCCGGTAGAAGTTTGGGATCGATGACCGCCTGCGCGTTTGGGAGCGTTTCGCCAGGGTCGTGATGGTCCGTGATGATGACATCCACGCCGCGCGAAGTGGCGTAATCCACTGAAGCGTGCGCGGTGATGCCCGTATCACAGGTGATGATCAATTTCACACCGTTATCGAGGAGGGGTTTCAGGCTGTCGATGTGGAGACCATGACCCTCCCTGCCGCGGATGGGGATGTAATAAACCACGTCCGCGCTCAAAGCGCGCAAGGTTTGAACGAGCAGGGCGGTGGAGGTCTGCCCGTCCACATCAAAGTCACCCCAGACGCAGATTGTTTCCTTTTTTCGCAACGCTTGGTTCACGCGTTCCAGTGCCAAGCCAATTCCGCCAATGGAGCCGGATCTCCAGATCTGGGAAATGGCGTGGATGGCAATTGATCCGGATGAAGGAAGGCGCTGGATGATATCGGGGTCGGTGAAACCGCGATTGACTAATGCCCCTGCAACAAGTGGATGCAAATCCAATTGCTTGAAGTGGATAACCGGGAGGAGGATATCCTCGGGTATGTGGTGGTGAAGTGAAGCCATCTGGTCATGATAATATCCAAATGTATCATAAGGAAGACAAGATTTCCCAAGGAAAGGATGGATTGGAAAGAATCGGTACTAGTCAATAGTACTAATGGCGGGGTAAGATTGGTATAAAGGGTATTATGTTGAAGGATATGGATTAATTACTATAAATTGGGTCTAATTTATCCGAAATATGTGGTAATATATGCGTGTATTATGGAGGTTATTTTTGAAGACTCCTTGCATTAATGCTTGCCGTTTTGCCTCGTTGATCCTGAGTCTTGGCGGTTGTGGAGCGAAAGCGACCGTAAAGCCAGGTGAGATGACCGCCATGCCAGCTGAAACACAGCAGTTGTCCCAGCCAATTCCGGGGGAGTCCGGGGGCTTTTTCTGGACACCGACCTGACCCGTGAAATCCCCGAAGAGGCGCATATCGTGCGTTCGCGCTTTGTAAAGATCAATCTGGACCTATTGATGGATGAGACGGGGCAAGCGCGCGATGTGAAGGAGATCATCTTCAATCTATTTCCGGATGTGACGTATACCGGCGTGATCGAGCAGGTGGAACAGAGCGGGGACAGTATTTCCTGGTCGGGATATTTGAAGGATGTGGATACCAGTTATTTCACCATGGTCTATACGAGCGGAGTATTCATGGGGCACTTCGCCAGCCCGCTTGGGGATTTATGAAACAGCATTTGTGGAAGGTGACCTGTACCGGGTCATCATGATCGACCAAACGAAACTTCCCGGGAGGTGAAGACTAAGAAATAAATATCTCCAACTTAAATATTGATTCGCCAAACTTTATTGTCAATTCAGAATCAGGAGAAAAATGTTAACACAGTAATAGATTTTTGAGGAGCATGCTGGTTGTGTTCGTGATCGCCGCCCTGGCTTTGGGCAACTTGACTGCTGCCCAGGCGCAGACCGGGACGCCGACCCTCTTCGGGGACGCGGGCGATGTGAATTTGTCCAAACTTGGACCCGGTGAAGCGCAGATCATGCGTGAACGCTTTGTAACTGTCAACACGGCATCCCTGTTCGATGCCAGCGGGAAACAACTTGGCAAGGCAAGCCTGCCCGAGATCACCCTGAACCTTTTCCCGGATGTCACCTACACCGGTGTGGTTACCCGAGCCTTTACCGACCGCTGGGGTTCCTACTGGAGCGGGCGATTGAGAGGTGTTGAGGGTGGTTACTTCTACTTGACGGTAGTGGAAGGCACCTTCATGGCGCATGTGGCTTCCGCACTGGGCGTGTATGAAGTTTCACTCGCGGAGGGTGACATCTACCGGACGATCCAGATCGATCAGTCCAAGTTCAAGGATCACGACGACGCCTGGAGCTTTGAACCCTCCGGTGAAGTATTACCTGAAGGCTCGCTTGGCGCTTCCGCTGATTCAGGGTAGCAGGATCGATATCATGGTTGCCTACACGGATGATGCGCGCGCAGCTGCCGGCAGCACAGCCGCCATCAAGGCTACCATCCTGACCGCCCTGAATGAGACCAACACTTCCTATGCCAACGCGGGCGTGACCGTCCGCCTGCGCCTGGTGAAGGTGGTTGAGTATTCGTATACCGAAACCGGCAACCTGAGTACCGACCTGACCCGCTTCCGGACCAATGGTGACGGGTATTTTGACAGCATCCATACCCTGCGCAACACCTACGCTGCTGACCTCGTCGGTTTGATCGTTGAAAACGGTGGAGCTTACTGCGGTCTGGCTTCGACCATCATGGCGAATGCCACCACCGCCTTCCAGGTGACGGATCGCGGCTGCGCGACCGGGTACTATTCCTTCGGGCACGAGTTTGGTCACCTGCAGGGCGCCCGCCACGATACCTATGTGGATTCCACCAATACGCCGTATGCCTACGGTCACGGTTATGTGCATCGCGGGAGCACGACTGCAACCCGTTGGCGCACGGTCATGGGTTATAACGACTACTGCTCCGTCGTTGGTTACAACTGCACCCGCCTGCAGTGGTGGTCGAACCCGACCAAGACCTACAACAGCGCCGCGATGGGTGTGACAGGCACTTCCGAGAACTACAAGGTGTTAAACAACACCGATTACACGGTTGCGAACTTCCGGACACAGGTCATTGCCAGTGACTTCTACAACAACTTCAATGCTTCCTCCAGCGGCTGGTCGGCGGTCACGGGTAGTTGGGCTCTCAGCAGTTCTGCCTACTATCGATCAGTTGGTCTTGCCAACACAGGCGCCTCCGCCAAACGTACAGGCAAGTACGGTGAAGTGACCTACGAAGTCCGCATGAAGCGCAGCGGCACATGCACCACATGCGCCAACCGCATCATCATCCGCGGGAATCCCGGCAGCCTGTTCTCCACCAACTGGTGGAAACCAGCCTATTACTTCCAGTACTCCAATGATGGGAACTTCTCCATTTACGAGGCGACCAGTGCCGGAACGACTGTGGCATTGAAAGCCTGGACCTCCAGTGCTGCGATCATTCCGAACAATTGGAACACGCTGAAGGTGGTGGCTGTCGCCAATTCGTTGAAGTTCTACATCAACGGTACACTGGTCTGGACGGCTTCTGACTCCACACTGCAGGTCGGGCAGGTCGGCTTCGGTCACTACCGGGATGCCGCTGCCGGTACCCTATGGGTAGACTGGGCGAAAGCCAGCAACACCCCGACGGCAGATCTCAATCTTGTCGAGGATGTTGCGCCGGGTGTCGAACTCACCGGTGGTTCCATCGACCAATCCCCGTAAGCTCAAAACTTGAAGCCTGTCTCAGGCGCAACTACAACCCCAGCCGGGAGTATCCGGCTGGGGTTTCTTTCTTGCAAGTATTGTCTATTTGTGCCAATTGAGTTTATAATAATATTTGGATTGGTTCTTTTTCACTTGAGGCGAAGGTGACGCGCAACGGGGGCGCCTTGCATTAGACTGGAGTTGCTTGAATGCGGACGACATTGTTTGTTGTGCGGATTGGACTGTTGTCCATGCTGTTTTTTGGCTGTAGTTCCAAACCGACCGAACCATTGGAAACACCCACTTTTTCCACCAGTACATCGAACTCCACCGGGTTGTTTGCGGATACCGACCGCACCCGTGATTTTCCTTCCGAACCGCATATTTCCCGCGCGCGGTTCGTGACGGTCAATTTGGGGCAATTGATTGATGAAGCGGGACAATCCCGCAATGTCAGGGAAGTCACCCTCAATCTTTTTCCGGATGTGATTTACACCGGCGTGATCGAGCAGGTGGAACAGGCCGGGGATACCGTGTCCTGGACCGGTTCCTTGAAGAACGTGCAATACAGTTACTTTACGATGGTTTACACCAGCGGCGTATTTATGGGGCACTTTGGGAGTCCGCAGGGGATTTACGAGGTGGTTTTTATAGAGGATGAGACTCTATAGGGTTATCGAGATAGACCAGACCAAATTTCCAGGAGGTGAAGGCTGACAAATAACAATGTCCCAAAATAATTTGCCAATTTGAAAAGGAGAACATTATGTTTACCAAAAATCGGATTTCGAAAACCGTGCTTGCGCTGGTTCTGGTTGCCACCTTGATGGCTGCCAGTTTGTCGACCGCACAGGCGCAGGGCGGACCGCCGCCCATGTTCGGGGACGCGGGAGATGCGCACCCGTCTGCGGGCGCACCGAACGAGGCGCATGTGGCGCGCGTTCGCTTCATCTATGTGAACCTTGGAACGTTGTTCGCCGCCAATGGCAGGCAACTCGGCAAGGCAAAACTGCCCGAGGTCTCATTGAACCTGTTCCCGGACGTCAACTACACCGGGGTCATGTCGCGTGCCTGGAAGGACCGCTGGGGTTCCTATTGGACGGGTACTCTCAAGGGCGTGGAGGACGGCTATTTTTACCTGACCGTGGTGGATGGCGTTTTCATGGCGCATGTGGCCTCGACGCAGGGAGTATACGAAGTTCCCTTGCGGCCGGAAATATCTATAAAGCCATCCGATCGATCAATCCAAATTCATCGACCAAGTGACCCGAATGCAAAATTTGATCCGCCGGGGATGGTCATCCCTGAAGGTTCGCTCGGAAGGACTGCGGATACCGGCGGCCACGATCGACATCATGGTCGCTTACACCGATGATGCCCGCGCCGCGGCTGGCGGCACAGCCGCCATCAAGGCCACCATCCTGACCGCGTTGAACGAGACCAACACCTCCTACGCCAACTCGGGCATCACCACCCGCCTGCGCCTGGTGCACGTGCAGGAGTATTCCTATGCCGAGACAGGTGACCTGTTCACCGACCTAAACCGCTTCAGGAACACCACGGATGCGTACTTCTCCACCATCCATACGCTGCGCAACACCTATGGCGCGGACATGGTGGGCCTGATCGTGGAGAACGGCGGCGCCATATTGCGGCCTGGCAAATGCCATCATGGCGACCGCCGCCAACGCCTTCCAGGTGACGGATCGCTCCTGCGCGACCGGCTACTATTCCTTCGGGCATGAGTTCGGTCACCTGCAGGGCGCGCGCCACGATACGTATGTGGATCCCACCAATACACCCTATTCCTATGGTCACGGTTATGTGCACACCGGGTAGCACCGACTACAACCGCTGGCGCACGGTCATGGCATATAACAACAAATGCACTGTCCTGGGCTACAACTGCACCCGCCTGCAGTGGTGGTCCAACCCGTCCAAGACCTGGCGGGCGCGCCTATGGGCAATGCCAGCGCCAGGAATTACCTGGTGTTGAACAACACCGATTACACCGTGGCGAACTTCCGCACCTCCGATCATCGGCAGTGATTTCAGCTCCGATTTCAACGGGACCTCGGGTGGCTGGGTGCCGGTATCGGGCACCTGGGCGATCGACAGCGGCATGTATTACCAGTCAGCGGGCGAACCGAACCTGTTTGCTCCGCCAATACACGTCACCCAGTACGGGGACCTGACCTACGAGGTGCGCATGAAGCGCACCGGCACATGCGCAGCTTGCGCAATCACATCTCGATCCGCGGTGTTCCCTCTCCACTGGACGCTGCGAAGAACTGGGCAAAGGAATATAAGTTTGCCTATAACAACAACGGGCAGTTCTCGGTCAGGAAAGTCAACGGCACTTCGATCGTCATGCTCAAAGGATGGACTGCCAACGCCGCAATTGTTGTGAACGACTGGAACACCCTCAAGGTGATCGCGGTTGGCAGCTCGTTGAAGTTTTACATCAACGGTACACTGGTCTGGTCTGGAACGGATACCACCTTCAAGACCGGGGTGGTCGGTTTTGGCTTTTACAGGGATGCCGATGCGGATATTCTCCAGGTGGACTGGGCGAACCTTGCAAACACCACTGCCATTGCAGACCCGGCAGTCGTTCTGGAGAAACAATCCCGCGGCGACGATACTCGCAGTCCGTAGGTCTGTTGTCTGAAGCCTGATTCAGGCGTTGTTAAAGCACTCGACCCGGCTGGAAGCCTTTTTGTACTTACACAAGCGCCGGGTTTTGCATTTCTGTAACGGGATCCCTCTTGTAATTTCGTTTATTGTGCCTATAATGATATTTGAGCAAGGATATTTGCTTGAAACGGGAGGCAGGCATGGGTTGGGGCAGGTTCCTCAGGTTGTGCTTGGGGGGAATGCTGGTGGGATTTATTTTGGTTTCCTGTACTTCCAATGGGGAAGTGCCGGTTGTTGAAGCAACACCGGATGGGTCCGTTTCCTGCGAAGGTGTATCCATCGCCAATCCTGCCGCCTCCTACTGTTCCCTGCTTGGTTACGAGACAGGAATTATGGAAACAGCCGGAGGGCAAGCCGGTGCATGTGTTTTCCCGGACGGATCCAGCTGTGACGCATGGGAATTCCTGCGAGGAACATGCGGGCAGGATTTTTCATGGTGTGCATTGAACGGCATGGAGATCCAGACCGTGACCGAGAGCGACGGCTCGTCCACGCAAGTGTATGGTGTTTGCATTGATGCCAATGGGAACACCGTGGGAAAGGTGCTGGACCTGTCCGGTTTACAGTCACTTCTGGACGCCTGCAGCCGCGATTAGCATTGTCAGCATGACAGATTGGATGAAATAGATATCATCAAAAATATCATTGATATTTTGAAAGGATGGTCATCCCGAAACCGATTTTAATCCCGCACTCCCAGGTCCAGAACCGCTGGTATTCGTGCAAGTAGACTTTTGGCAAACTTGAGAAGGAGAAAAAATGAAAAAGAGATTCATGTTGCTGCTGACCGCACTGCTGGTTTCGGTGATGTTTGCCTCCATGCTGGGGGGCAGTGCTGCAGGCGCGGCAGTGCCGCCTTCCGCGGGGGTCCGTTGGGAGGCCGCGGTGAAATTGCAGCCTGAGGCCGCAAAACTGGCATTGCTTGACCGAAGCGCCTGGACCGAATCCATGCGCATGCTGGGGATCAGCGCGGGGCTGAAAGACGGCTGGCTCTCGATGCAGGGTCAGAAGGATTTGACGCAGATCAGCACGGCGTTGTTCGACACCGCCTCGACCTGGACGGACTTTTTGGGCGGCGCGGTTGAGCTGACGATCTACCTGCCCTCGGAAGGGAAACCGGTCACTTTGAATCTGGAAGCACGCAACACGACCGGGTACACCTGGGAGGTTTTGTCGGGGGACTATGTGCAGGAGGGTGAGTCCACCTTTGCGATGAGATATCGCGGGGTGGGTGTGCCATCCATCCAGACCATCCGGCTGGCGGCGACCCGCACAGGGGATACCTCCATCCGCTTGCTTTATCACCGCATATGGGAGGCATCTGCAGAACCCCATGCGCAGGTAAGCATCTGGATGCCAGGCGCGGTAAACACCATCGACCTGAGCGATCCGACACCGGCTGTCCTCATTGAGAAAGAATCCTCTGAAAGTGGCAGCAATGATGCCTACGCTGCACTGGATGAACTCAAGACTGCTCTGCCAGCCTCATTTGACTGGCGAACCCAGGGGATCGTCCCTGCGGTGCGTGACCAGGGAGGCTGCGGCAGCTGCTGGGCGTTTGGAACCGTTGGTGTCATGGAGTCGGCAGTCAAGAAAGGCGGCGGACCTTTGACGGATCTCTCCGAACAGTTCCTTATCTCATGCAATAAAGATGGCTGGGGCTGCAACGGCGGATTGACAGCGACAAAATATCATTAACACTCTGGGGAAAGC
>CAWGMC010000032.1:0-164810 GCA_963823545.1 uncultured Chloroflexia bacterium
GCGCGGACGCGGTCGTTCCCGTCGAGGAAACCGACTTCAACAGCCGCGACCCCGGCAGTCCGGCACCAGCTCATGTGATTATTTCCCGTACGGTCAAGCCTGGCGAGAACATCCGCCATCGCGGCAGTGATATTCGGTCGGGGCAAACCATCCTGACCGCGCCTGCGCGACTACGCCCGCAAGACATCGGTCTTCTGGCAATGCTTGGTCAGGAGACGGTCCAGGTATATGAAATCCCTCATGTAGCGCTTCTTTCCAGCGGCGATGAACTCCTTCCGGTCGGGGAACAGTTGACTGGTGGCAGGATCCACAACTCAAACTCCCCCATGCTGGCAGCCCAGATCGAGGAGGCTGGCGCCCAGGTCATCCGCCTTGGAGTCGCAGCTGATGAGCGTACTGCCGTGGAGAGTCTGCTCGAGCGCGCCGCAACTGCCGGTGCCGATCTGATCATCAGCTCGGCTGGCGTTTCTGTCGGTGCCTTCGATTTTATTAAAGAAGTGGTCGAGACGAAGGGGAACCTGGATTTCTGGCGCGTGAATATGCGTCCGGGCAAACCCCTGGCTTTTGGCGAATACCGGGGAATTCCATTCATTGGATTGCCGGGAAATCCCGTCTCCGCTTTTGTCACATTCGAAGTGTTTGCCCGTTCAGCCATCGAAAAACTATCCGGCTTGGAACCCCGCCCCAGGCGCCGAATAACCGTCAGGCTTGCCGAGGCGGTCGAATCGGACGGGCGCGAGAGTTACCTGCGGGCGATTGTCGGCGAGGATGGTTCAGCCAGATTAACCGGTCATCAAGGTTCCGGAAACCTGCTTTCGCTGGTCGATGCAAACGCTTTACTAATTATCCCCGCTGGGGTAAAATCCCGCCCTGCCGGTCAGGAAGTGGAAGCCTGGCTGGTCTGATATATGAGGTCATTCATGGAAAAATGGTCGCGTAAGATCATGCTGGTTCTGACCGTGGTCGGCTTGCTCGTTGCAGTTTACATGACGATTTACAAGTGGACCAACAACAACAGCATGTGCCTGGGAAGCGGAGATTGCTCGACAGTCAATGCCAGCCCTTATTCCGAGATTTATGGAATTCCCGTGGCATTGGTGGGTGTCGGAGGGTATGCCGCCATTCTCCTTCTGCTGCTGATGGACAGCCGGAATGATTTCGTGCGCCAGAACGGGACTTTGTTCGTCTTCGGATTGTCGTTGACCGGTTTCATATTCACACTCTACCTGGTATACATAGAATTTGCCGTCCTCAATGCTATTTGTCCTTTCTGCCTGACATCACAGATAGTCATGACCATCATATTCATCCTGTCCATCATCCGATTGATCCGACAACCCCAATCTTAGGAGGATAATCATGCCCCGCATCCGTTGTCACTATATCGAATGTGTTTTTGTTGATGAAGGTTACTGCAGTGCCGCCGCAGTGGAACTGGATCCCGATACAGGTTGTGCCACATTTTCCCCGTCCGAAGGCGAAGCTGCCGACGATGACTGGGATGAGGAAGAGGAAGTTGACGAATGGGAAGACGATGAGGAAGAAGATGACGAACTTTGGGAAGAGGAAGAAGACGAGTTTTAAACCACAACGGCGGCTTTTAGCCGCCGTTGATTTTTTATTCTCGCGACCACTCGTAAAGCAGGATACCGGCTGCGACAGATAAATTAAGTGAACTGGCGCGTCCGCGCATGGGCAGGGAAACGGTCATATCACAGGCAGATTGTTGTACGCTGGACAGCCCCTTTTGTTCTGAACCCAAGATCAATACCCAGGGACCGGATATATTTACCTCGCGGTAATCGATCATGGCATGGGCGGATGTACCGACCAGCTTGAGTCCGGTTTGATGCGACCAATCGAGAAACTCGTTAAATCCAGCCTGCAGGACGGGCTTCCAAAAGAGCGTACCCATGCTGGCTCGCACCACGGAAGGGTGATAGACATCCACGCCGCCATCCAAAATGAAGAGCGCATCCGTTCCCACAGCATCCATGGTACGCAGGATGGAACCGACATTCCCGGGATCCTGGGGCGAGACCAGCCCCACCGCGGAGGAGACTCCTGTGGCGGGAAAATCTGCGAGTGCGATTCTTCTCTGGCGAACCATGGCGAGGATGCCCACCGGGTTGTCTTTTTCAGCCAGCGACTCCATGACCGAGGCGGATACAGGCTGGGTGCGCACCCCTTTCTGCTCAAGACCGGCAATCAGTTCACGGGCAAAATCACTAGTCAGCAGGTCCGGGGCGTAGAGGACAGATTGGATATCCCAGCCCGCCTCGGCGGCTTCACCCACATGATGAATTCCTTCGACAAGAAAAAGACCCGTATCGGCACGCACCTTTTTTTGACGAAGAGTGCGCGCCTGTTTCACTAGCGGGTTTGAGAGACTGGTGAGTGGTTCTTTCATGGAATAACATCAATAAAAGCTCACCCGGTGAGGATGAGCTTTTCTGATCACATCAAATTGACGATCCTAACCGCCGCGGGCGGCTTTTGCTTCGTCGGTGTCGTTGGCGTTATAACCGGGACCGCTTTCGAAATACTCGTAGTTCGGCTTGATGTCAGCGGTTAGATCGACAACTTCGCCGGCAGCGAGCTGTTTCGTTGTTTCCAGTGTCACCTTGACACCATGCTCGTTGACACCTTCATAATGACCGGTCAGCCCCAGGTTGGAGATGTATTCCCCACCCTTGGCAGTATAGGCGGCAGGAACATCCGCCTCCGGGAAGATGGCGTTGTACGGGCAGGCTGGAACGCAGGCTCCACAATCAATGCAGGTGTTCGGGTCAATATAGTACCAGGGATGTTTATCCTGCGGCACGCCGGGCACAATGCACTCAACGGGACAAACCTCGACGCACCCACTATCGCGCAAGCACAGGCTGGTGATAATATGTGTCATGTCAGTTCTCCTTTTCTGAAGTCACAAAGCCAGATATATTATATCTGGCTTTGGGTTGATTTCAAGTTAACTATGGAAGGCGGAGTTAGCCATTGAAACGGCGGGCAACATCATCCCAGTTGACCACGTTCCACCAATTGGTGACATATTCGGCACGACGATTCTGGTACTTGAGATAATAGGCGTGCTCCCACACATCCAGGGTCAGGAGGGGGGTCATTCCATCGGACATGGGATTATCCTGGTTGGCGGTGGATAGAATGGCGAGACCACTCCCCTTCTTCACCAGCCACGCCCATCCGGAGCCAAAACGCCCCATGGCGGCTTTTTCAAATTCAGCCTTGAACGCATCAAAAGATCCAAAGCCCAATTCGATCGCTTTGGCAAGATCGCCCCCGGGTGCACCGCCTGCCTTCGGTGCCATGTTCTCCCAGAACATGTTGTGATTCCAGGTGCCCCCGCCATGGTTGCGAACGCCCATACGGATATCCTCGGGTACCGCATTCAAATCACCGAGCAGGGTCTCCAGTGATCTACCCGCCAGTTCAGGATGTTTATCGAGGGCGGCGTTAAGATTGGTGACATACGCCTGATGATGTTTGTCGTGATGAATGGTCATGGTCTGCGCGTCGATGTAGGGTTCAAGCGCATCAACTGCATAGGGAAGTTTGAGAAGTTCGAATGCCATTTTTCTCTCCTTGGGTTATATTGAGGTATTTTACCCTTCTCCATGTAAAAGTCAAGAATTCGGAGCTTATTTATACAATTAATTAACATATGAACTGGAGGCTTATTCTGTTTGTGAAAAAGGTGATAATCCCGCTTGAACATGAAGCAATGAAATAACCTGGCAAGGCAGCATCTTTTTTTGCATTACTGCGTATACCTTTTAAGCAAAACAAATTTGGAGGTACTATCATGTCTGTTCAAAAACAACCATTACGCCGTTCCAAGAGCAACCGCATAATCGCAGGTGTCTGTGGTGGACTGTCAGAGTTTTTCGGTATCAGTTCCTTCTGGTTCCGCCTGGTATTCGTTATTGCATTAATCCCCGGCGGTGTGCCCGGTCTGCTTGCCTACTTCCTGTTCTGGATGATAGTGCCAAGTGAGTAAAGGGTAGCCGGCAGCTTTCCAGGACCGCTGAATAACAACAACCTCCGGGTGAAACATCCCGGAGGTTTTCATGCTTGCACCTGGCCGGGTTTCCATCTAATCTACAATCCAACCGGGTCCATCCATGCAAAAATCACGGGTCTACCTGGCGATGTTCATCGCCATCCTGGCTGTATCCACCGCCTCCATCTTCATCCGACAGGCTCAACAGGACGCTCCATCGATAGTCATCGCAGCAGTCCGCCTCAGCCTCGCGAGCATCCTTCTTGCCCCATTCGCGCTCCTTGGATATCGCAGTGAGATCCGCTCCCTGACCAGACGGGATTGGATCCTGGCTGTGATCTCGGGTCTCTTCCTGTCCATTCACTTCGGAACCTGGATCACGTCACTTGAATTCACCTCTGTTGTATCATCGGTCGTTTTGGTCAGCACGGGACCGCTTTGGGTGGCACTTCTCTCACCGGTTTTCCTGAAGGAGATTCCATCCCGCTGGGTATGGACCGGCATGGGACTTGCACTCCTTGGTGGAATCATCATTGGCATGGGCAACTCTTGCACCATTTCGAACTCCCATTTGGAATGCAGCCCCTTCGCAAGCCTGAAAACGGGGTCGGCATTGCTGGGAAATGTCCTGGCTTTGATCGGAGCATGGGCGGTAGCTGCCTATTTAATAATCGGTCGCAATCTACGGACAAGAATTAACCTTATCCCGTATATATTCATTGTTTATTCCGTGGCAGCCATTGCGCTCATTATTTATATGCTTGCAGTAAAAATCAGTCCTTTTGGATATCCACCGATCACCTACCTGTGGATGCTCCTGCTTGCCCTGATGCCCCAATTGATCGGTCATACCACCTACAATTGGGCTTTACGCTATATGCCCGCCTCACTTGTCTCCGTGACCACCCTGGGGGAACCGATCGGTTCTGCCATCCTGGCATTTTTTATCCTGGCAGAAACCCCAACTACACTGACCCTGTTTGGCGGCATACTCATCCTTTCCGGCATCTACATTTCCACCATCCAATCTTCAGCGAAAAGACATAAATGACGATTAACCGGGCATCCAACCGCATTTTTACTGATCTACACCAGCATACCGATCCATTGACAAATTAGAACAACTATTCTATTATTAGGGCATGGACGCCATTGCCCGCTTGAAACTGCTATCCTCCCAGATGTCGTACGAGCCGGACACAGAGTTCCGGGCAAATGCAGCACGACCAGAGTGTTTTACCAGGAAGGAACAGAATCAAACCTTCATCCACCCGGCTCAACTTCCAAACGGTAAAAATATTCTCCTGTTAAAAACCCTTCTTTCATCTGCTTGTGAAAGGGATTGTTATTACTGCCCATTCCGGGCAGGCAGGGATCTTGCCCGCGCCACATTTCAGCCGGAGGAGTTCGCCAGGCTGTTCTACAAACTGACCCAGTCCGGCGCGGCGGAGGGGATCTTCCTAAGTTCGGGAATGATCGGCGGTGGCGTTCATACGGAGGATCTGTTGATTGATACAGCAGACATTCTCCGCCACAAACTGGGATTTCACGGCTACATCCATCTAAAAATCATGCCGGGAGCGGAGAAGGACCAGGTTTTCCGGGCGATGCAGTTAGCCGACCGGGTGTCAATAAACCTTGAAGCGCCCAATACGGACCGGCTGGCACATCTTGCACCTCACAAGCAGTTCATGGATGAATTACTTCAACCACTGCGGTGGGTTGATGAAATTCGCCAAACCATTCCAGAGTACAAGGGCTGGAAGGGGCGCTGGCCATCCACGGTGACCCAATTCGTGGCTGGCGGTGCAGACGAGTCAGACCTGGAGCTGCTCACCACAACAGACTGGCTTCATAAGAATGTGCACTTGAAAAGGGCGTACTTCTCAGCTTTTTCTCCTGTCCCCAATACCCCGCTTGAAGATAAACCTGCCACCGATCCCTTGCGGGAACACCGACTATACCAGGCATCATTCCTCCTGCGGGACTATGGATTCGAACTGGAGGATCTCCAGTTCACACAGGAAGCCAACCTCCCCCTCCACGAAGACCCCAAAATGGCGTGGGCACGGGTGAACCTGACCGAAAAACCCATTGAGATCAACAAGGCAGAGAAGCGCGAACTGATCCAGATACCCGGTATAGGTCCAAAAGGGGCTGACGCCATCTTACAGGCAAGACGCAATGGCAGGCTCCTGGAATTGACGCATCTTCGAAAACTTGGCATTGCCGTGCAGCGCGCAGCCCCTTTCGTGCTGGTAAACGGGCGTCGAGCCCCGACACAAATGCAGATGTTCTAACCCCCAGGTATATAGCAATTCAGCGAGGGTAAGATTGGGCGGGTTCGTTTTATCTAATCCATATCAGGTCTAAATTATCCATTATCCTCGGAGGCGTCATGGACTTTATCGAAAAAGTCATCCATGCACTGACAACGGTCCACCCAATCCACCCGATGCTTGTCCATTTCCCGATTGCACTGACCGGTGCCGCGAGTTTCTTCATTCTGCTTGCTGCTCTGGCGGAAAAACCAGGGGCTTGAACAAGCTGCCTTTGCAAATATAGTTCTAGCAACTTTTGGAACCATCGCAGCAGGGCTGACCGGCTTGATGGACAACATCAAGAATTATGACGGCGGTGCGCCAAATGCAAGCACGAAAATGATCCTGGCAACTGTGCTCCTTGTCATTACTGCCGGAACCAGCCTTGTACGCTGGCGCAATCCGGATATCTTCAAATCGCGGAGCAAACCTGTGTACGTTGCGGCCTACTTTGTCAGTTTCGGTCTATCCATCACGCTTGCCTTTCTTGGCGGTGTCATCTTGTATGGTTTATAGGAGAAAAGAATGAACAAACTCACTCTATCGGTTCTTACAGTTCTAACTATTGTTTTGACAGCCTGCGGAGCCCCCGGAACACAACCCGTGTCCATTGACACGGCGGTACCAACCGTAACCAGCGGTATTGAGCCAACCGCCGTTGTTGAGAACACCCAGCCTGCGCCCACAGACGCAGCTTTACCGGCAGGCGTGAGTTTCTCCAATGATGTATTACCAATTTTTCAGAGCAGGTGCTCAAGCTGCCATAGCGGTGAGCAAGCCAGAAAAGGTTTGTCGCTCATGTCCTATGAATCCATCATGGCAGGCTCAATCGATGGCGCAGTAATCATCCCAGGTGACGCCAATGGCAGTCTCTTAGTCCAATTAGTATCCGGCGGGCAGATGCCGAAACAAGGACCGAAATTGACACCCGAACAGATTCAAATAATCATCGACTGGATCATGGCAGGTGCCTTGAACAATTAATACCTGCCTGAAAATGATACCACCCGGTTTCCAGAGGATAACCAACCCCCGCCAGTTGCAACTGGCGGGGGTTTTTCAATCTTCAGCTTATTAGATTGGTATAAGCGCCTTCCCAAGGCTTGCCAAGCCGATGGTTATCGGAGACCTGCACTTTGCCAAGCTTTCCGGCAATCTGCGGCAATAACATAGCAATCCCGCCCCAATCATCAGAAAGCACCGCTGCCTTCATCCTGGCTGCGGTATCGCCAGCCCACATCCATTCCATCCGGAAACGATCAGCCTTCACCCAATACCCCCGTTTCTCCCAGGCAACAACAGATACATCAATGCCACTGGAAATGGAGGAGAGAGCCAGGGAAATGAAGGCTGCCAGATCGCGGGCTTCGGCTGTTGGTTCAGGCTGCTTTGCAAGTTCACGTATGGCAAGCACAATCGCCTTGCTCAAACGGGCACGATCTTTTCCGGCTGAATCTGGATTAATGACGCGGCTCAATGGATTCTCCTCGGTGATGTCATTGGAAACGAAGCGGGATTATACACGGTCAACACCTTGCTTGACAATCCATTCATCCACTAGTAAAATTCCGCACGCTTAACAACCGAATAGATCTGGCCGAGATAGCTCAGTTGGTAGAGCACGCGACTGAAAATCGCGGTGTCGCCAGTTCGATCCTGGGTCTCGGCACTCTCGGCCAGAAAGAACGGCCGAAACTGCGGGCGTAGTTCAGTGGTAGAACGTCTCCTTGCCAAGGAGAAGGTCGTGGGTTCGAATCCCATCGCCCGCTCTGGTTGTTTTCACGGCGTCGTGGCCAAGTGGTAAGGCAAGGGTCTGCAAAACCCTCATCACGGGTTCGAATCCCGTCGACGCCTCTAACGCCGCAAGGCGTTTTACTTTTTAATGTTCCCGGTTAATCCGATCCGTTGTGCTCCACAACGAATTCCCTTTTATTAACTTACAATGATGTTATGATAATGAAAAACATACCATAGGCTATAATATTTTTTATGGGCTCATCCGAAAAATTCCACGAGCACATTTTCAATACCATGACACAAGGGGGCTTTCAATCCACGCCCCAAGGGCGGTATTTACACGTTAACCTAGCAATGGCAAGATTGTATGGATACTCATCAGAAGCCGAGATGATTCGATCGGTGAAATCCATATCCAGACAAATATTTGCCGAACCCGGGGCGGGCACACGCTTTAAAAAACTGCTGGAGAAGGCAAATTCGCTGGAAAGTTATGAGGCCCGGCATAAACGCAAGGATGGATCAATCATTTGGACGTCCACCACCGCACACGTGGTACGCAACTCGTCAGGCAAAGCTATTCATTATATTGGATTTGTAGAGGACATCACTGGAAAAAAACATACCCAAGACCTTGCAGGGACCGCCGACGTTCATAATCGAACGCTGGCGGAGCAATCCCCGGTGGCGGTATATATTGAAACCCCACAGGAAGATTCCAAATCCAGCGTCTACATCAGCCCCCAGATAGAGGCGATCACGGGTTTTACTCCCGCTGAATGGAACGCACCTGGATTCTGGCGAGCCGCAGTCCACCCGGAAGATCAGAAAAATTCATAGATGAAAACGAGCGGACCAATGCCAGTGGCGAACCTTTTGACATGGATTACCGCATCATCTGCAAGGACGGTCATACCGCCTCGGTCCGGGATCTTGCCAGGCTCATCCGGGATGCCCAGGGAAATCCAATATACCGGCAGGGGACCCTCATCGACATCACCGATCAAATGAATCTGCAGTCCTCCATCCAGCGGAGTGAAGATCGTTTTCATAAAGCACTGCATGCCATGCCGATCGCAGCCTGCATCACCACACTCGAGGACGGAACCTTCCTGGATGTGAACGAGGCTTATCTGAGGCTTTCAGGATTTCAGAGGGAGCAGGTCATAGGTCATACGGGAGTGGAGCTGCACTTCATTGAAGAAGAAGCCCGAAAAAAATGGCTTAAGGAATTCATCGATTCAAACTCGTCCCTGCATAGACAGAATACCCCATTTCTAACAGCGAGCGGCATAAAACTTGAAACCATAGCATTTTATGAAGGCATCGTGGTAGATGGTCAAAAAGCCATCCTGTCCATGTTCTACGATATCACCGGGCAGCTGCGGGCGGAAAGCGCATTACAGCAGAGCGAGGCGAGGTATCAAGCCCTGGTGGAACATCTGCCTGCCATCGTTTATATCGATGATCCGGTAAAAGAGCAAATCACCCATTACATCAGCCCGCAGGTGGAAGCAGTCACGGGATTTTCACAACAAGAATGGATCTCTGATCCATCTTTATGGCTCAACCAGATCCACCCGGAAGATCGAGAACAGGTGATGAAACGCGACACGGAAACCAACAAGACCGGCGAGCCGTTCAGGGAGGAATATCGTTTCATCACGAAAAGTGGAAAGGTGATCTGGTTGCTGGAAGAATCCGCCCTGATCAGGAACGAAGCTGGAGAACCTCTCTTCTGGCAGGGTTTCCTGCTGGATGTGACCAGCAAAAAGGATGCCCAGAATGCGCTGGGTGAGGTTGCCAGCGCCTACCGGGGTTTATTCGATAGTGTGACCGATGCAATCTTTGTCCTGGATCGGGTGGGGCGTTTTCTGGATACCAATATTGGTGCATCACAGATATTTGGTCATCCACGCGAATATTTTCTAGGTCGGACCCATGATATTCTTGCCGCGCCGGGCAAGAACAACTTGGAATCCCTCCAAAAAGTGACGAGACGCGCCTTGAATGGGATACCACAACAAATTGAATTCTGGGGATTGCGCAAGAACGGCGAAATTTTTCCAGTTGATGTTCATCTTTACAAGGCATCCTACTTCGGACAGGATGTAATTTTTGCCATAGCCCGGGATGTCACCGAAAGACGATTAACCCAGGACTCGCAGGAACGTCAGCTCAGGGAATTGACCGTCCTGCACGCACTGACAACCGAGGGAACCAATGCGGCGAATGAAGAAGAGTTAATCGCACGGGCAACAGAAATCATCGGGAATACCCTATATACGGATCTGCTGGGATTTCTCATGATCAATGATGATGGGACCAGCTATTCCCCACACCTGTCCTATCAAGGCGCGATCAATCCGGATCTTATGGCTCATTTTGAGATCGGTAAGGGGGTGACAGGTGAGGTGGCAGCGACCGGCATACCACTGAACATCAAGGACGTTAGAAATATCCAGAATTACATTGAGATAGACCCCAAAACCCGATCCGAGCTGTGTGTACCGATAAAGATCGGGGAACATGTGATCGGCATCATTAACGCGGAAAGTACGAAGGAAGCCTTCTTCACAATCGATGACGAGCGCCTGCTCAGCACAATCGCCGGACAACTGGCAACCGTGATCGAACGTCTGCGGAGTGAAAAATCCGAGCGGGAACAACGAATCCTGGCTGAGGCGCTACGGGATACCGCTTCGGCATTAAACAGCACGCTCGACTTCAACACCGTCCTGGACCTGATCCTCGAAAATATCGATCGGGTAGTCCCAAGCGAGACTGCCCTGATCATGCTGGTGCAAAACGGGGTGGCGAATACCATCCGCCAGCGAGGCTTTTCCAAACGAGGCCTGGAGAACTGGATCAATACAATACAACTATCAAGCGACTCCTTCGCCGACTTAGAACGCGCAATTACAACACATCAACCACAGTTGATCCCGGATGTCCTGCATGATCCTGAATGGGTCAGTTTCCCGGAAACGAAATGGATCCGTTCCTATCTGCTTGCCCCCATCCTGGTGGAGGAGCAGGTCATCGGAGTAATTGCACTGAATCATGATAAACCCAACTTCTTCTCCGAGAAGGATAAAGAGCGATTAATGGCATTTGCGAACCAGGCTGCATCAGCAATTGAAAATGCACGCCTATTTGAGGAGGAGAGCCGCCGCGCCAGAATCATCGAAGCCCTGGCTGAAATCGCCAATGTGGTCGCAACCGCCCGGGATACAGGCACCGCGATGGATGAAATTGCGCGACGCTCCCTGGAACTCCTCAACGCCAGGGATATTGCCATCTATTTGCTGCAGGATGACAACACAACCCTTAAGATCGTCACAGCCAAAGGGGCATACCAGGACACCCTGCTCTCACACACAATCCAAGTCGGGCAGGGAATTACCGGTCATATCCTGGAAACTGGCAAGGCGGAAATCGTCAATAATTTCCTGGAGAACCCGAGAAGGATACGGGTTCCAGGCACGTCGGAAGAAGACAGCGAGACCGAGACCATGATGTCCGCCCCCCTCATCCTGAGGGAAAAACCGATCGGTGTCATCAATGCCTGGAGGCTGCGCGCGAACGGCTTGTTCAGCGAGACGGAACTGAACTACCTGGTTGCCATCGCGCATCAGGCTTCGATTGCCATCGAATCGGGACATTTGTTCGGGGAAATCTCACGCCAGGCACAGGAATTTGCAGCCATCGCCGAAGTCGGACGCGACATATCCTCGACCCTGAAACTGGATGTTGTATTGGAACGGATCGCCACCTATGCCAAAGAGCTTCTACAAGCAGAAACAAGCGCCGTCTATTTGACGGAACCCGCATCCAATGAATTGCGAGGAATTGCAGCAATCGGGGTGGATGCGGTTGCGATAAAAAACGACCCAATCCGGCTGGGCTCGGGAATCCTTGGAAACATCGCAATACACATGGCAGGTGAGATCGTCAACGACACACTGACAGATCCACGCGCCATTACAATCAAAGGAACCGAAGCCAATCCTTTCGAACATATCATGGGTGTGCCCGTGGTTTTGAAAGACCAATTGACGGGTCTCCTGGTGGTGTGGCGCATTGGCGAAGGAAAAGATTTCAAATCTCCGGAATTAAGTTTTTTGACAAGCCTTGCACAACAGGCGGCGATCGCGATCGGCAATGCGCGGCTCTTCGAAGAAGAAAGCCGCCGTGCGAGAATCATCGAAGCCCTGGCTGAAATCGCAAATGTGATCGCGACCACCAGGGATACGTCCGCGGCGTTGGACGAAATTACACAACGCTCACTGGAACTATTGAACGCCAGTAACGTTGCCATTTACCTGCTGCAGGATGATGATAAAACGCTCAAGATCGTCACAGCCAAGGGGACATACCAGGACACCCTGCTCTCCCACACCATCCAAGTCGGTGATGGAATCACCGGAAATATAGTCGCCAGAGGTGTGGCTGAAATTGTTGACGCCACCATCAACGACCCACGCCGCATCACAGTTCCGGGAACGTCAGAAAAGGACAGTGACAGCCAGACCATGATGTCCGCTCCCCTCATTCTGAGGGAAAAACCCATTGGCGCCATCAATGCCTGGAGGCTGCGCGCGAACGGCTTGTTCAGCGGGACAGAACTGAATTACCTGGTTGCCATCGCGCACCAGGCTTCAATTGCCATCGAATTCGGGACATTTGTTCGGGGAGATCTCCCGCCGGGCACAGGAATCTGCAGCCATCGCAGAAGTTGGGCGCGATATTTCCTCAACCCTGAAATTGGACGTTGTCCTTGAACGGATCGCGATCTACGCCAAAGACCTTTTACACGCGGAAACAAGTGCCGTCTACCTCACCCAACCCACTTCCGGCGACCTGCGAGCCATAGCAGCAATTGGCGTGGAAGCCGATGAAATTAAGAATGATCCGATCCCGCTGGGCACCGGCATCCTTGGAAACATCGCTGTTCAAAAAGTCGGCGAAATCGTCAACGACACTCTGGCGGATCCACGCGCCATTACAATCAAAGGAACCGAAGCCAACCCATTCGAGCATATCATGGGTGTGCCGGTGGTTTTAAAAGACCAGTTGACAGGGCTCCTGGTAGTGTGGCGGGTTGGAAAAGAGGAAGATTTAAAAAGACAGAATTGAATTTCCTGACCAGTCTTGCCCAACAGGCAGCTATTGCAATTGAGAATGCACGCCTCTTCCACGCGGAGCAACAACGCCGGCAGGAAGCGGAAACCCTGCGCGAGGCAACCGCAATTGTCGCCACAACGCTGGAACGTGAGCGCGCCATTGAACTCATCCTGGAGCAGTTAGCCCACGTATTACCCTACGACAGCGCCTCGGTACAGCTATTGAGAGATGACTACCTGGAAATCGTTGGAGGGCGTGGAGGGCAATTTGAATCATCCGTTCTTGGAACGCGTTTCCCCATTCCCGGAGACAACCCAAATACTGTCGTCATCCAGGAACGACGTCCTATTTTTATCAATTCGATACATAATTTATTTGATTCATTCCGAAATGAACCACACAGCCGCATCCGATCGTGGCTGGGAGTGCCTCTAATCGCCCATGGGGAGGTAATCGGCATGCTTTCCGTGGACAGCATGGCACCCGATTACTTCACAGAGGAACACGTCCGCCTGGCAACAGCATATGCGAACCAGGCTGCCATCACGATCGATAATGCGCAAATGCATGAAAAGAGTGAGTATCAGATCCGCCGCCTGACAGCCCTGCGGGATGTGGATACCGCGATCGCCTCGAGCCTGGACCTGCGCGTGACCCTAAATATCCTGATGGATAATGCCTCTTCCCAACTCCGTGCGGACGCGATGTCCATACTTATCTACAACAACAATCTTCAAGTTCTCGAACCCATCGCATCGGTCGGGTTTAGAAGTGGGTCCTCGCGCCGACAATTCCGGATAGGAGAAGGACTGGCAGGAAAGATCGCCATCACCAGGAAACCGCTCAACATCCAGAAATTGTCGCAGACGGAGTTTTCCGGCATGCGCTGGCTGAGTGAAGAGAAATTTGTCACTTATAGTGGGTTCCCACTGCTTGGAAAAGGGCAGGTCAAGGGAGTGATGGAGGTGTTTTTCCGGTCTCCCTTCTCCCCTGACAACGACTGGATGGAGTTCATGCAGACCATCGTCGGGCAGGCGGCAATTGCCATAGATAATGCCCAGATGTTCGAAAACCTTCAACGCTCCAACCAGGAATTATCCCTTGCCTACGACACCACACTGGAAGGCTGGGGTAAAGCTCTTGAATTGAGAGACAAGGAAACCGAGGGGCACACCCGGCGGGTGACCGAATTGACCGTACGCCTGGCTCGCCGGCTGAATGTGAGCGACAGCGAGATCACTCACATTCACCGCGGCGTCCTCCTGCATGACATCGGGAAAATGGGAGTGCCAGACCATATCCTGCGGAAAACAGGACCGCTGGACGAATCTGAATGGGAGCAGATGCGAAAACACCCCCAATACGCCTACGACCTTCTCTACCCGATCACCTACCTGCGCCCGGCACTCGATATCCCCTATTACCATCATGAAAAATGGGATGGAACCGGTTATCCTCGCGGCTTGAAAGGTGAGGAAATCCCGCTGGCAGCAAGAATATTTGCAATCGTGGATGTATGGGATGCCCTGCTTTCCGACAGACCCTACCGGAAGACCTGGACGAGGGAACGCACCATTGATTACATCACAAATGAATCCGGAACACGATTTGATCCATCAATCACAAGGATATTCCTCGAAATGATGTCAGAGGGCGAATAAAAAGGATGGGCTTTTCAGTCCATCCTTTTTTTATCATTTCACCCGCAGGAAGTGGCGTTTACCCACCTGGAGCACCCCCGGATGAGGGAAGGGAACATCCGCCCTATCCAAAGTCGCTCCATCCAGGCGAACACCCTTCTGATCGATCAAGGTTCGCGCCTTGCTCCTGCTTCCCGCCAGACCTGATTCGAGCAGAACATCCAAGACCGACTGCCCGGGCTTGAGCAGATATTCCTGCATTTCGCCAGGGGTCTCCTTCTGCTGGAACATACGGATAAAGTTTTCCTGGGCGGCGTCGGCAGCGTCATCCCCGTGGAAAATTGAAACGATCTCGCGGGCAAGTTTCATCTTTACATCACGAGGATGGCTGGAACCATCCTGCAAACCCTTTTCGATACCTGCGATCTCCGACGGGCTGAAGCGCGTGACCAGCCGGAAAAATTTTCCCATCGCCATATCAGGGATGGACATCACTTTGCCATACATATCATCCGCGGTGGTGTTGATCGGAATGACATTGCCGGTGGATTTGGACATACGCTGGACACCATCGGTTCCAGGCAGGATGCCACAAATGACACCAACAAGGGGTTTTTGACCCAGCGCCTCCTGAAGTTTTCGACCTGCAACGATGATATTGAACAGTTGATCCGTACCGCCGACCTGGATGTCCGTCTGCATGGCAACCGCATCATAGCCCTGCATTAATGCATAGAAGGTCTCATGCAGGAAGATCGGCTCATCCTTCTTAAGCCGGTTGGCAAAATTCTCGCGCGCCAGAAATTGCTGCACCGTGAAATTCTGACCGAGGCGAATCAGGTCAACCAGTGAAAGCTCAGAGAGCCATTCGCCGTTGTAACGGACCTTTGTTTTCCCGCGATCAAGGACACGGAAAGCCTGTTCCGCGTAGGTTGTTGCATTAGCGGCAACCTGCTCCTGGGTCAGGATGGGGCGCGCCTTGTTCTTGTCCGAGGGATCACCCACAAGGGCAGTGTAATTTCCGATCAGGAAGGTCACTTCATGACCAAGATCCTGAAACTGGCGAAGTTTTCGCATGGAGATGGTATGACCAAGATGCAGATCGGTGGAGGTGGGATCGTAGCCGCAATAGACACGCAACGGTCTGCCCTCCTTTTCGGATGCCAGCAGACGCTCGCGCAATTCGGCTGCCATTGCCTTTTTCAGATCTTCATCCCCATACTCCGTACCCTGCATTAGTAGTTCAACCTGCTGATCGATGTTCATCACACACCTCACTTACAAAAAATAACGCACCACGTTCTACGACGTGATGCGTCAGTCGTAAAACCAGCCGTTCAGGGGCGGGCATAATATTCCATCCCGTTCTTTTCCGTGTTCCTTTGCAAACCACTTTCCCTTAGTATTGTCTCCAGAATTTGCTGTCCTTCAGGAAAACCCGTGCGCATTTCCTGCCCGACCAAGGAGGACTGCCACATCATCTTGAATGCAAAATGTGAACGGGCAGCCTCAACCTGCACCCGTTTTCCCATCCTGGTTGGCGAAACCGCCACACTTCGAATCTCCGACCAATTCATGCTCACCGAGCGAAGCCCGTTCTCGAAAGCAATTCCATCCGAGCTGACATCGGATGATAGAGCGACGATCCATCCAGTTTCCGAGGGATATGCTCAATGCAAAAAAAATCATCAAGCCCGCAAATATCCAGTAGGAAACCGGCAACTTCCCAAAACGCCCGCCAACCACCAAGAGCCCCACCACCAGACCGATGCCCGCAAACCAAGCCAGCCATTCACCACGGCGGGATAACAACTCAGGACGATACTCCCTGACATCTGACATGCGCACGATTATACCGCGTCCATACCGGTCGATCGTTCCACGAGGAATAAGGGCGGGTGTATTTTACTTTTTATGGTAGAGGTCCTTTAGAGCAGCCTCCAATACCGGGAATTTGAACTTATAACCAGCCTCCAACAAGCGCCGCGGGTATGCAGAGCGCCCTTCCAAGACCATCACACTCATTTCTCCGAGGAGAAGACGGAGGAGAAATGCGGGGACATGAAACCAGTACGGTCTGTTCAGCGTCTTCGCCAGAGTTCTCAAAAATACATCATTTGACGAAGATTCGGGGGCAATGAGATTATAGGCGCCATGTGCCTGTTCGTTCTCAATGAGGAAGCGGATGGCTCCCACTTCGTCTGCAATATGAATCCACGGCAGGGTTTGCAGCCCACTACCCAAACGCCCGCCAAAATACAACCGAACAGGCAATTCCATAAGTTTCATAATGATGTTGTCCGGTGTCAATACAACTGCAGTGCGAATTACCGCGCGGCGCACGCCAAGTTCCTCAACGGATTGACTGGAAGCCTCCCAGGCAACCGTAAGACGCGCCATAAAATCATCCGCAGGGGGCGTGGATTCTTCCGCCACTTCCCCATGAATTCCATAATGACCGATCCCGGATGACTGAATGAGAACGCGCGGTTTCTTCTTTGCTACACGAATGGCATCAGCGACTGCTTCCCCAGCCCAAACGCGGCTATTCCAGAAGGATCGCTTGTGCGAATTATTCCACGGGAAGGTGGAAGTGCTTTTCCCCGCCAGGTTGATGATCGCATCCATCTCATTCACCAACTCGCCCCAACCCCTGGGTGGTACGTCCATCCCAACCCACCGGTGTTACACCCGCGGGATGATCGACGGATTTATTTTTGGGATCGCGGGTTAATACCCATACTTGATGTCCATCCGCGAGGAACGAGCGCGTTATGGCGCTGCCGATGAGACCCGTGCCGCCAGTTATCATTACATTCATGCTGTCTCCTCCAAAAATCCTTGTGCTATAATCGGCGCATTGCGGAGGGCTCATGAGAGAGCCAGTATTGGTGCTCAACGCCAATTATGAACCAATCAATATCTGCAACACGCGCCGCGCCATCGGACTGATCCTTTCCGGTAAAGCCGCGATGGTGGTGAACGGTCGTGGAAATATCCGCGCCATCTCGCAAGTATTTCCCAGACCTTCAGTCATCCGGCTGGAGGATATGATCAAACGCCCGCGACCGCGGGTGAAACTGACCAGGCGCGAAGTGTTTCGACGCGATAATTATACCTGCCAGTATTGCGGCAGAAGAGAGAACAACCTGACCGTGGATCATGTGCTTCCCCGGCACATGGGGGGAGAGCACACCTGGACGAACGTGGTGGCGGCTTGTGCCGGGTGCAATCA
This sequence comes from uncultured Chloroflexia bacterium, assembly GCA_963823545.1. Lineage (GTDB taxonomy): Bacteria > Chloroflexota > Anaerolineae > Anaerolineales > Villigracilaceae > Denitrolinea. Next base: position 18,082 of record CAWGMC010000032.1, read on the forward strand.
CCGAAAAGGCGGGCGTAAACCGGATGAAGCACACATGCACCTGCATCACCTGCCCAAGGAACCTCCTGCCAACGCGGCTTACATTTTTGGGCGCCACCTGAACGAATATGGCGAGTGGGAACCGTACATCAATGGTTGGTAGAAAAGAACCCGTTTTTTAGAAACGGGTTCTTTTTTTGGTTCCCATCACCAGGAATATTATTTACGACCTGATAAATCACTTAATGGCATTCACCAACAGTGGTGTAAGATACGCTTCGACGCATGCTGCAACCGCCAGAAGGGGAATAACCACACCGACAAGGATGCGCGCCCAATCCGCAACAGCTTCGATCAGCACTTCCCCCACTGTCCGCCCAGCCTGCGGGGTGACCAGGACCAGACCGCCATGGAGAATCACTGCACATGACAGGATCAGAGCAGGAATTTCAAACATTCCATGCGGCAATGATGCCTGCCAGAACGAGAGGCAGCACTGCATAGCCTTTTAATTTGAACAGACCCAACACCAAACCCACGACCGCGGGGTTCACGAGGTAGAGAATAACTCCCAGGACGCCAAAGGAAAAAAGACCAAAGAAACCGATCAAGAGCGTGGCTTGAATATTATGGAAGAACAGGGAGGCAGCAGTCAGGCTGAGATCTACATCTGATATATCTCCCATCCCGATCAGCTGCTTTTGAATCTCCCCAATCTGTTCGGGATCGGCAGCATCCAGATACCCCTGCAGATTGCCAACTGACCAGATGTAGGCAATCCCGCTGCCTAATACAGCCAATACCATCAACAACGTTATCGGCTTTCCCAATTTTCGAAGGGTACCGCCGACAGAATTGGCATACCAGCTCCAGAAAGAATGCGAATCACCCTTGAAATACTGCCAGAAAGTGCGCGCCATCCAGCGGACGTTGAGCATGTCAACTTCACGACCGAGAAGGTACTCGCGTTGAAAATGCGCCAATCCAAGGCGGACCAGCAATCCCGCCATGATCAAGACCGCCACGACAGCAAGCCATAACACCTGGTTATTGCCCCAGAACAGGAGGGCGCTCTCGCCCTGCATCAAAAAAGCCACCGGGATGACAATGAAGGATGCCAGCAGATTGGCAGCCTTGACGGATGTGGATTGGATGGAAAATACGATCGCGGCACTGACCATCAAGACAGCATGTGCGATCGTAAGCAGGAACAATTGGGCAAACACGGTCGCGTCGGGCATTTGCACCTGCTGACGCGACACAACCACCAGGTAAATACCAATCGCCAGGAGACTTGAGACAAGCGGCGTGATGACGCCCACCAAAAGTTTGCCAAGATATAACTGCCAATCCGAGAGCGGTGTCGCCAGCAAAGGCTCGATGGTGCCGCGTTCCTTTTCCCCGACAAACAATTCAAGCGCTCCCAGGAGGGAGATGGTCAGGGGGAAAAAACCGATGATCAAGACCGAGAAGGGTACAAGGCGGTCAACAATCAGATTGCCACCATATTGATTGGCGAAGCTGACCGCTTCATACGCAATGGCATTCATCAGAAATGGAAAACCAATCGTCAGAATGACAAGAGGTGAGAGAATGCGCCAGTCACGGAATTGATCACGCAATTCACGTTTACATATCAACCAGACGGGATGAAGGTTGCCTTTCATCATACGCCACCATCCCGTTCAACCTGCGCATCAGCCATCACCTTCAGATATACCTGCTCCAGGGTTCGCTGCGATTCCTGGACAGACAGAATGGGAGCCTGATGAGAGGATAGTTCATGCACCAGCAGAGGATTGGATATTTGCGGTTTATCGATCTGGAAGCGCATCCAATCCGCTGCACGCCCACTGATGGTGACACCGTCAGGCGGCAGGAACCCGCTCGAATCCCAACCTTGTGTCAAACGAACTTCGTATTCACGCGGTCCAAGAATGGAGTCTTTTAACTCCTCAAGAGTGCCGTTAACCAGAATCCGCCCGCGATAGATGATCGCGACCACATCGGCAAGCATCTCGGCTTCCGCCAGGTTATGGGTGCAAATGACTATCGTCCGCTGGGAGGATTTCAGGCTCGCGATCTGGTCGCGGACGAGCCGGGCTGATTCAGGATCCATGGCTGAAGTGGGTTCATCCAGCAGGAGTACGGGTGGATCATGCATGAGGGCACGCGCCAACGCCAATTTTTGTTTCATGCCTTTTGAATACTCGCCGATGCGACGATGGGCAGCCTCGGCCAGACCAAAGTAATCAAGCAGGCGATCCCTTTCCACTTGCCGCGCAGTCCCGCCCAGTCCATAAAGGTCGGCGAAGAAATCGAGGTATTCAATCCCACTCATGCGCATGTACAGACCGTGTTGTTCCGTCAGCACTCCGATGGAAGCACGAACCTGTGCGCCCTGGGTGGCGATGTCAAATCCATTGACACGCGCCCAGCCGCGTGTGGGCAGCAAGAGCGCCGTCAGCATCCGGACGGTGGTGGTCTTTCCAGCGCCATTTTGCCCAAGCAAAGCCAAGATCTGTCCGGGGCGGACGGTCAGGGTGACACCGTCCACAGCCCAGAAATCGTTGAATTTCTTGCTCAGGTCATGGGTTTCTATCATCGTTGGTCAAGGAGGAGCAAGGCGCGTCCTAGTTTGTCTTCCTGGAGGGGAGATGGCGCAACACCAGGGTCACGGCTGCGACCACGGCGACGACAGCCATAAAGGTTTGATTGGCGTTGATCCCGCTAATCTCTGCCGCGTCCAGGCGCAAGAAGTCCAGGAAGAAACGACCCACCGGGTAGGTTATCAGGTAAGTCAGCAGGACATCACCGGGTTTTAACCTATCAACAAATCGCCGCGAGATCCACATCAGGAAGAACAAGTTTGCCAAATTCCAGAGCGACTCGTACAGGAAGAGAGGATGGAAATATTCGTAGTTCTCAAAGCCGGTCACACGATTGCGCGGATCAATATAGATCTTCCAAGGGAGGTTCGTCGGCGCGCCATATAGTTCCTGATTAAAAAGTTTCCCCAACGCCCGACAGCCTGACCCAGCGCCAGCGAAGGTGCGCCAATATCCAGCCACTCCGCAAAGCTCAACTTATGTTTTCGGGTATAGAAATAAAGGGCGATCGCGCCGCCAATCACGGTCCCAGGGATACCCAAACCACCCTTCCGCAGGTTAATCAGGTCGAGAGGATGTGTCAGATAATAGGCAGTCGTGATGCCCTGCTCGATGGATGAAGGGGGCGGGGTGAAAACGTGCCAGAGGCGCGCACCGATCACACCGCCGATGATCAGATACACCAGCATATCCCAAACAACTTCGGGGTCGTGCCCGCGACGCCTGGCTTCCCGGGTAGCCAGCCAAGCTCCACGCCACAGCACCGAGCATCAGGATAATTCCATAATATGCTATCAGGCGCCAGGGATCACCATTGGCGGGGAAGATATAAATACCATCAAATAGAAAGCGAATCATAATCTCTCCTAAATAACTACAAAACGCGTCTCAAAAATAACCACCATCCCATTTTGAGGAGATTGCTTTCTTTCAGGAAGCTGCGCAACCGCCGGGAAAAACACTCTCCTCAGAATGACATGGGATGGCGATCTCACTGCCTTTGCGGTCGAGCCTGGGCACGGACGTAATAAATTCTTTGAAGGGCTGTAAAATTCGCGAATATTGCTATGAACCAGACCGCCCAAACAGGTTGATTAAAGACCAGCAGAGGTGCAAGAACAAGGAATCGCTCCACGCGCGTCAAGAAACCGACCTTGGCATTGAAGCCGACCGCTTCCGCACGCGCTTTGACATAAGAAACCAGAACCGTCCCTGCTGCAGCCGCAAAGGTGACAACGGAAGACACCCAATCACCTGTGCTGGAAAAGTAATAAAGCAACCCGCCAAGGACTGCCAGCTCCGAATAGCGATCAGTGACGGAATCGACAAATGCCCCCCATTCGCTGGCATTCCCGCGCAAACGCGCCATGGCGCCATCCAATGCATCCAGCGGGGTGGTGAGCAACATCAGCAAACCACCCGTGGTCATCCGTCCCTGTGCAACAAAGAATGCGGCAATAAAGTTACCTGCCAGCCCCAACAATGTCATGGTGTTGGGGGTCAGACCAATACGGTTGAAGAATCCGGCGGCGGGGTCCAGGAACCATTTGAACCAGACCCTTAGCCGGTCGCTGAATGTCAATTTTTGGGGGTTGTTTTCCTTCTCCAAAGATCATCCTTTAAAAAGAGATTTCCCTATCATACTACAAGTGCACGGACGAAAAACATCCCGGCAGCTCGCTGTTGGGAGCTACTCATCATCCTCCAATTCCTCATCTTCAGGACCGATCAATACCTCCCGCTCACGACCACCTCCCTGCGATTCACCAACAATGCCCATTTCTTCAAGTTGATCGAGCAGACGGGCAGCACGCGGATAGCCTATCCGCAGGCGGCGCTGGAGCAGGGAGGCCGAGGCACGATTTGTTCCACGGACGATGGAAACAGCTTGTTCGATCAAGCCATCATCTTCGCCTTCATCCGGTTCGGACAGCAATTTCTCCCAGGGAGCGTGCTGCTCGGTGTACGTGGTTATTTTCTGCCAGTGACCGATAAGACGTTCAATTTCCTGGTCGGTGACCATGACACCCTGGGCGCGGATCGGATTACCAACCTCCGGGTTAAGGAAGAGCATGTCGCCGCGACCAAGCAGGGTCTCCGCACCACTTGTATCCAGGATCACACGCGAGTCAATCCCGGATGCCATTGAGAAGGAAATTCGGGCAGGGAAATTTGCCTTGATCAGCCCGGTCACCACATCCGTGGAGGGACGCTGCGTTGCAACCACAAGATGGATGCCGGTTGCGCGTGCCATTTGCGCGAGGCGGACAAGATTATGCTCGGTCTGATCCGGGGCGGACATCATCAGGTCAGCCAGTTCGTCGATGATGACAACAATACGAGGCAGGGGGGTGACACCATCCTTGCGGCGTGACAGCTTCCGGTTATAGGAGGTCAAATCGCGCGCATGGACAGACTCGAGCAGGCGGTAGCGGTGTTCCATCTCAACGACCACCCAGCGCAAGACACCCAGGATGCGCTGGATATCCGTTTCAACCTTGCCATACAGGTGCGGAAGCCCATTGAAACGCAACAACTCCACCATCTTCGAATCGATCAACACCAGACGCATATCCTCGGGAGGATTATTGATCGCGAGGCAGGCTGCAATGGAGGTGATACAAACCGATTTGCCTGAACCGGTTGCACCTGCAATTAAAAGGTGCGGCATGCGAGACAGGTCCGCAACCAGAGGTTGACCTGATACGTCACGACCAAGCGCGATCGCCAATGGAGAGGTGATCTTGAAGAATGCCTCGGTTTCCAAAATCGGGCGCAGGCGCACCAGGGATGTGCGGGAATTCGGGACCTCGATGCCAACGTAGGGCTTGCCCGGCACAGGCGCCTCAATGCGCAGACGTTCTGCAGAGAGGGCAAGGGTCAGATCCTTTTCGAGCGCCGCGATCTGGGCAACGCGCACCTTCATTTGCTGGGCGTCATCCTCGTTGGTACCCGGTTTCTTTATAAATCCAGGCTGTACGGCGAATTGGGTGACCGCGGGACCAACACGATAACCAACCACCTGTGCCGGAATGCCAAACTCCGAGAGGGTCTTCATAATCAAACCTGCTGTCTGATTTATCGTCCTTTCATCGGGACGATAGGATTGCTCAGTGGAAAACAGGTTGAGTGGCGGTAAACGATCACTGCGAGGCTGCGGTTTAACGGGTTTTTCGTCCCTGGCTTCATGCGGGCGAAGCGAGGTGCGGAACTCGGGGGGAATTGCAGGAGCCGGCTTGCGAGGCTCCCTTTTACGGGAAGCAGGCTTGGGGTGACTCTCCTCCGAACCATCAGTTGGTGCACCGGATGAAGATTCAGATTTTGCAAGATGGTGCAAGCGTGCTTCAAGCGAAGACCAGACATTGAACACCCCCAACAGGAATACCAACCAGAGAACAATCAGAATAACCACGCCCCAAACGGGACCTGCCAAGGTGGTAAAGAAACGTCGCCAAACCCCACCCGAGCAGACCGCCATCCCTGCCCAGTTCAGCCCGGGCAAGATCAAAGCCACCCAGGGCAGCCAGCAATCCCAGGGAAAGGAAACTCACGATTTCAAAAGTGATGATCCAACCAAACCGTATCGGTTGTAAATCCCGCCTCAGGAGGAATATCCCGCACAAGACGAAGGCGAGAACCAAAAGATAGACACCCCATCCCAGCCACAGCTTCAGGAATGCCGCCCAAGGGGTCAACAAGGCACCACGCGTAATGCCCCAGACCGCCATCAAAGTCATGGCTCCAATCGCGAGCAGGACCACACCGCTCACATCACGAATGAAGCGACCAAAGTGCGCGTTGAATTGCGCCAGGCGATCAAGCCAATCGTTCTTCGGATCTTCCTGCGGGCTTTGAGTTGGGGAGGACATAGTATCAGGCTTTTTCCTTGACCAGACGGAGGCTAAGTCCCATGCGCTGGTGAGCGGCGTCAACATGCAGTATCCGGACATCCAGCCGTTGACCTTCGCTAAGAATATCCTTGACCAAACGACCTTCCATGAGGGGCATCTCGGAGGCATGGATGAGACCTTCAACACCCACATCCAGACGGGCAAAAGCGCCATAGGAGAGCACGGCTGTAACAGTTGCAGGAACCACCTGATCCACGGCAAAATCACGTTCAACGGAAAGCCAGGGATTTGGATGGAGACGTTTCAGGCTGAGGGCAACACGGCAGCGTTCAGCAGCAATGTCCATGACCAACACATCCACATCCTGCCCAAGGCTGACAATCTGACTGGGGTGAGCCACGCGACCCCAGGAGAGCTCGGATATGTGAATTAAACCCTCCACACCACCCAGATCCACAAACACACCAAAATCAGTGATATTTGTGACCGTACCGGTCACTTTCTGGGCGGGTTGAAGGCTGCCAAAAATCTTGGAGCGGCGTCCAGGCTCGGCTTGCGCAGCGCGTTCGGAGAAGACCACCCGCCCATCTTCGGGAACGCACTCAATCACTTTAAGGGGAAGCGCACGTCCCACATATTCGCCAAGTGCCTTGTCACGGTCGGCTGGTTCGCTGCCTGCCAGATCCACCAGGTGTGAGAATGGGACAAAGCCAAACAATCCATCCCCCTCAACCAGCAAGCCGCCCCGGTTGAACCCGGTGACATTCATGTGAATTATTTCATCGCCATGGAATAATTTCTGAATTCGAGTCCAGTCCGGGGATGGTTTTTCCTGCACGTCGATCTGATTCGCGACGCGATCAACCGGTTTGTCATTGCTCCCGCTTCTCCCATTCGCATCCTTTGCCGGGCGCGGGGGAACAAGGGATTTGTATCGCTCCTCTTCAGCAAGAACAAACTCCCACCAACCATCATCAACAGGCGGGGGCGGTTCCATCACTTTTTTCTGACCAATCATATATCCTCCTCTACCTCAATAATTGTTTTTCCGATTCCATTTCCAGGATGGCATGAGCCACAGCCTCGACCGCCACCCTCTGTTTTCGATACAGGTCGGCCTCGGACATGGCAAGCCTGGATGCCACTTCGCGCACCTTGCGACCCTCAATGAATTTCATTTCCAGGATATTGAATAAAATCCACTCGCTGGTAAAGCGGCGCTCTCCCGCGGGTTTGATCTGATCCACGGCTTTTCGAAGCAGGGCACGCAAGGCATTGGCTGAATTGCCTTCATGTTCACCGGCAAGATCCTGAACAACCTGCAACTTCATAAGTGGACTCTGGGTCAATTTCGGTCCACCCCAGTAATGCGTAAGCGCATCCTTGACCCAATTGGGGAGATCCGATTCAGGAGGAAGTTCCCCGGAGAGCAGGGCGGCGCGGCTGTCATAACGACCGAGGGCGCGCATTTTTTGAAGCATATCCACCCGGGGCTGCAAATCCTCCAACGAACGGAAGAGCTGCCCCTGGAGTTGACGATCTTCGAGAGCAAGGGCAGCACGCTCCGCCAGCAACCAGAGCGAGTCGCGCTGATCAGAATCGAGGGGCTGGTCGGAGTGACGCGCGACGCCAAGCAAGCCCAGCAGGGATGGGATCTCATCCGGATCCATATCCGCGCGTTTCCGCTGGTGGATGGGCAGGACCCAGAAATCCCCCCAGATGAATTCCCTGCGCCCACCGCCATTCCCGTCATGCGCCTCCGCCACCTGGAGCGCACCGGACAAATTCTCCTGCTCAAAGAATCCGCGGTTTCCTGCTGACACTATCAAGGAAAGGTTTTCGCCATCCAACGCAGCTATGAAAGCAGAAGGCGACTGCATGTGATCCCTCACGGCTGCCAGCACAGTCTCCAGGAATTGCTGCAGGTCACCCCGGGTCAGGAGGCGCTCTTCGATATTTTGAAGAAGTTCCAACTCGGCACGGTCGCCACCGAAGAAAAGCCGGCGTTCCCAAACCGGTGCAACCAGGGTAATGGCATGCTCAAATAACAACACAACCACCACCACAGACAGCGGGACAAAGGCGTTATATTCCGTCCCCACCAACACGCCTGCCCTGCGGATGATGGTCATCACGCCAAGAGCCAGGGAGGCAGTGACGGGTCCGCGCAATATCCACTTGAAGAGGCGGCTTTTTACCACACGGTCAGGCCAGGAAACGCCAAAGAAGGCAACCGCGTACGCCATCACGACCACCAATCCCCCCACCGCGAGGTTGATCAGGGTGGTCATGCTCCAAAACAGGTAGGGATGCTGGGCTGCGATGGAATATCCATAGAGCAGGAAGGGGTACGAACCCAGCGCAGGTGCGGTGGCACCCGCCATGAGATAGAACATCCGGCGCCGACCAGAACGGGTCAGCATGCGCCCATAGGCACGCGCAAAATTGATCCATGCCCAGACCATCACCACGATATAGTAGAGTGTGAAGACTTCCGTCCATAAAGTGCGTTGGAGGTACGGTGCGGGTTTACCATCCGCAACCAGCGGTCCAAGTAAATTTCCAGTGGCGACCAGAATCAGAAAAAAGGCAGAGATAAGATAGGCGAACCGGACCGCAAATCTCCTGCGCCCGCGCGAAGGTCGCCCAGCGGTCACCAGCAGGGCATCAGACAGATGGAAATACCCGGCTGGCAGGAAAACAATGCCAATCCACTGAAGCTGGAGGAGCAGTTCAATCCCCCAATCCGGCAGATCCTTGCTTTGCAAAGCATCGGTGGTAAATACGACCACAACCCCCAACAGGATGACCGCAAAGGATCGAGCCACCCGATCACGTAAATTAAACGATAAGTGCGTAGAGAAACAGGGAAAAGGCCGTGATGGCGATACCGGCCGTTAAGATCTGATTTACCGTCTGGATCCCCGCCAGAAGACTTTCCGACCAACCGTTAAACATATACCTTCCCGAATAAATTGGGGACCTTAAAGGTTTTCCCGGACGTAAACACCTTTAAGGTTATTTCACACTACTTAAGCATGCGACCAAAGAACAAAGCCACATCCTGGTTGGCGTAATAATGGTCATTATACCCGCAGAACTCCAAGCCCGCCTTCTGTGCCAGACGAATGGCGGGTTGATTCTTGGCTTGCATCTCAAAGATAATCATGCGACTGTTGCGTTCCACTGCCCAGTCGTAAGCGGATTTCAGAAGGAGGGATCCAATCCCCTGCTGGCGAAGTTCGGGAATGACCACCAGATCCGTGATCCAGGCAACCGTTGCAGCACTTTGCTCAACGATGCAGACATAGCCAATCAAGGTTTCATCCACTGCCACAAGGACCGCGCTCTTATACTGCCACTCATCCGCCAGGGCGAATGGGTTGCGCGGGTAGGCAACGGATATCGGTCGCGGCAGGCGGACCTCCCGCAAACTGGCTGATATCTGCCCGATCTCCCGGCGCAGATCCAATTGCCAGACGTATTCACTGGAAACCGAATGGTCCATCCCCATCATTCGAGGGAGGTCTGTGGATACGGCTGGACGGATTTCGATGGGCATGTGTGATGTTATCCTTTGATGCGAATAGTAATGATACAGGTTCCGATCACCTGCGTGGAATTGTCCAGCACGACCACGCGCAGCAGATAATCTCCGGGTGTGAGAACCGAGGTATTCAGAACACCCAATTCTTCGTTTTTCTTGGTCTCGCTCTGCGCGGAGATGGTGCTCCAGATATCCGTACCCCGCAGAGCCACTTCGTACTTATAAAAACCAAAATTTGGCAGATCGACCGTGCCGACCAGCGTCACTGTACCAGTGATCTCATCCCCCGGTTTCGGAGAGGTAATCTCCAATTCGCCCGGAATACAGCCCTGCGAACCAGCCACCGGTTGGGCTGCAACCGGAGTCATGGAGACAAGCGTACCTTCCGATAAACCACCAGGGGCGTTGGTCGCCAACAGATCAAGAGTGGGTGTGGGGAGCAAATCCAGAGCAGGAATTGCAGGAACGACAAATGTAGTGATAATGAAAACCCCGCATAACAAGACCAACACAAGTGTGGCGGCGACCATCCATTGCCCCATCCGGCGCATGGTGAATTCACGCTCCAGTCCATAATAGGCTTCGCGCCATTCCTTCCACGCCCGCCAAAGCCGCCGAAAGGAATAGAGACCTGCCAGCAATAACAGCAGGTAGAAGAATCCGGCATATCTTCCCAGAAAAAGAAATACTTGCTGCATGAAAAACTACCGTTAAAGGGAGCGCAATACCCCGCGGATGATCTTCTCCATCTTCGGCGTTATCACGCGCCCGGCCTCCATGACTTCCTCGTGGGTCGTGATGGTTGAACCATCCAGGTTGGCTTTATTACTGATGCCTGAGAAGCCCAGTACACGCATTCCGCCGTGACGGGCAACTGTTACCTCCGGAACGGTGGACATACCCACCGAATCCGCGCCTGCCACCCGCAAGAATCGCAGGTCGGCTGGGGTCTCGAAAGAAGGTCCGCTCAACCCGGCATATACACCTTCCCGCAAGGTTATGCCCTCTTTCCGCGCAGCATCCCGTGCATGCCCGGCAAGAGCACGATCATAAGCCTGGCTCATATCCGGGAAGCGAGGACCAATTTCATCCAGATTGGGTCCGATGAGAGGATTCAGACCGGACATACCTGCCAGGTTGAGGTGGTCGGTGATCAGCATCACATCGCCCGGCACAAAGTCCGGATTGATGCCCCCGGCGGCATTGGTCACGATCAGAATCTCAATCTTCAGCAATTGCATCACACGCACAGGAAGGGTGACCTGCGACATGCTGTACCCTTCGTAATAGTGGACGCGCCCCTGCAATACAAAAACAGGCTGCTTCTCCAGCTGTCCAACCACCAGTTGCCCACTATGCCCCATAACCGTGGAGAGAGGCCAATGCGGAAGGTCGCCAAAGGGTATAATTTGGGGGTTGTCAACCGAATTTGCGAGAGAGTTCAAGCCTGAACCAAGGATGAGCCCAATGCGCGGTGAGGTTTTTATCCGGGAGCGAACCGCTTCTGCCACTTCCCTGATCTGTTGCAAAGTGATATTGTTCAAACATGTCCATTCCTGATAATAAATTGTACGTATGTAAAGACACCTGGAAGACACTTTCCCCGCCGGGCAAGACTCCCAAGCCTTAAAATTATATCAGAGATTGCCCCGGCTGTATTACCACCCCAATTTCCTGAATATACTGAATTGCAAGGTTTTTTCAACACCAAACCCATTTCCAATATGCCGGCCTCGACCCAAAATGATACGACGCTCCATTGACCCACTAAGCACCCTGATCGCTGGAATTTTGCTATTAATGGGGCAGGGTTTTCTGCTTCTACCACAACATCCCGGGGGGATGATCGTGAATATTTCCCCGGCGCTGCGGGTCTTAATTGGGTTTCTCTTTGTATTCACCGGCATGGCAGCCCTGGCGCGAGTGTCACGCCATTCCCAGTCATGGAAAGATGGAATTGTTAACTTCCTCTCAGTCCTATCACTATCCGGACTGACATATCAATATGCAATTACCGGTCGGAACCTGGAAATGCTCCTATCGGGTGGATTGGTCCTCCTGATCCCGATCTCCAGCTATTTGAATGGACGCCATCCGAAAGCTGACAGGGAGTTGCTGACATTTTTTTCAACCCTGCTTAACCTTGCATCCGGATCAGGTTTGATCTTCTGGAGATCCTTTCAGGATATACCCGGTTTTGATGCCTGGACTCCTTTTCGCCTCCCCCTGGGCGTTCTATTTTTACTTTCATCCATGGCAGGCGTATATACCCTGCTCAATCCACAATCCAAGGGAAGACGGATCCCAGCCAAATTGCTGGCAATCCCCTGGCTTGGCTGGGGGCTGCTCTGCGCACTGGAGTTGAATTTAGCGAGCCTGATCCCATCAATCGCCCTGGCTGCAACGCTCATATTCGCTGACCTCATTCCCTGGGATAGACTAAAACTGCCTGCAACTGACATCCTGGGAAAACGCTTCATCCTGATCGCGGCGATCCTGCAGACTATTTTCCTGGTCATGGCAGGCTCTTTATTGAATGCAGCAGAAATACCGGAAGCTTCCAGTGCCTGGAAATCCTACCATTCGACCAGCCGGGAGCTTTCGTTCCTGCTCATCCTGGGGATGGAACTTCTCCTGTCCTATGGTTTGATAAACACCATATTAATGATCAACGGGTTATCGACCAAGACTTCCGGAAAAGCCAACATACCATCTGATCCCCAGAATGAATTTGCAGACGATATCAGCTGGAGCAAACGGGTTGAACGGTTGATCAGACCATTCACGGATTCAACCCCGGATGTGCAGAAGCAGGTTGACCTACAAAACCGGAAAATCCAGACCCTGAACGAACAACTGGCTGAAGAGAAACAGCGTACCATCCAATTGACCATGTTGACAGAACTCAGCCAGCAACTTGAAAGCAAACTGGACGTGCCGGTGGCATCCCAACTTGCCATCAATACCCTTCAACGAGCCCTCAATTGCTCGCTGGCTGTGCTCTACGTCCTCGAACCAGAACGGCATGAAATGGCAGCCCTGGCTGCCGCTGGTACGCGCGGCAACATTCTCCCACCGGGATATCGCCAAACCATGAACACCGGAATCCTCGGGCGGGCTGCGCGCCTGAAAAAAACACAGGTTGTCAATGATTCCCGGCTGGAACCGGAGTTCGTCAAACTAACCGAAAATGAGCCGACCCTCTCCACGGTGGTCGTACCGCTGGTGGATCACGGGCATGTGAAAGCCTTCCTGGAGATCAACGCCGACGAGGTGAATGCGTTCAGCGGTTCAGACGTTCAGATCGCAGAAGCGATTGCGGCTGAACTCCTGCGGGCATGGGAACGCTCCGACTACCACCAACGATTAACCGACCTGATACAGGCAGGTATTTCACTCACCACACAACCGACTCCGCAGAAGGCACTGGATGAAGTGGCAACCATCGCCCGCCATACTCTGCGCGCCCGTTTCACATATGTCACCCTCCTGGACCAGGAGGGAAACGTACCGCAGATCGCAACGGCGGGTCTTGCACCGCGATTACTTAGATCCATCAGACCAAATCCGAACGATGAACCTCTGCTGCAAGCAGCATTGAACTCAGCCAGTCCTTTTCGCGTCCGCGATCTCCGAAAGTACAAACATGCCTCTCACATAGACATCGACCTGCCCGCCTTACGCACCGTTCTCGCAATCCCAATTCGAGTCCAGCGCCAGAGCGTGGGAGCCATACTGGCATTTGGCAAACAAAAAGAGGTATTCTTCTCCGAAAATGATAAATCGCTGGCAGGCTTGTTATCCTCGCAGGCAGCTGCAGCGATAGAAAGCGCGTGGCTTTCCAACGAGGTGCGCGAGAACTTAACCAGCGCAACCCAACTCTACCAATTGAGTTCCCACATCATCCAGGCACAGGAACTAAATGAAGCGGCACGTTACATAGCAGAGGCTGCACAAAAAGTCAGCGGCGCGAATTCAAGCGGCATCCTGCTCCTGACGCCGGACAATGAGGTGGAGGCTGAGGCGCAACTGGACGCCAGCGGCACACACGTCACCCCTGCACATCCCATGCATCTCATCCACCAAGCGATGAACAGCGGGCAAAGCATCTTTACTCCGTCCAAAGATGAAACCTACAGCATTTGTTTCCCGCTTAAGACGCCCTCCCGGATGTATGGCGCACTCTGGCTGCTGTTGCCCAACCGCAGCGGGTTACGATTTGCCACAAACCTGCAGACCCTTGCCAACCAGGCGGCGGTGGCATTGGAACGATTGCTCCTGTTGGCAAAATCCCGGGACCAGGCGAGGGGACTGGAATCCGCCTACAGGGATTTGGAAACCAGTTATGACCATACACTGGCAGCGCTCATGTCAGCACTGGACGCCAGGGACCGTGAGACCGAGGGACACAGCTTGCGCGTGGCAGGACTTGCCTGCAAGCTGGGTGAATATTTGGACCTGACTCCCGCACAACTCAAGTCATTGGAACGCGGATCACTGCTTCACGATATTGGAAAAATCGGCATCCGGGATACGATCCTGCTCAAGCCCGGACCTCTCGACCAGGCAGAATGGGAGATCATGCGGACGCATCCGAGTATCGGAGCGCGCATCGTGGAAGGCATCCCCTTCCTGGAGGATACCCAGGCGGTCATCCGCTACCACCAGGAACGATGGGATGGAAGCGGATACCCACTCGGATTGAGCGGCAAGGATATTCCCTACCTGGCGCGCATCTTCGCGGTGGCAGATGCGCTGGACGCATTGACCAGCGACCGTCCCTACCGCCCGGGTGTCAGCCGTGAAGAAGCATTGACGTATCTACACGAACAGGCCGGCATCCTTTTCGATCCACAGGTTATCAGTGTACTGGAAACAACCCTAGCCCAGGAATCGTTTAAACCATGAGCAGTATGACCGATCGAACCAAATCCCTTCGCGATCTCACCTCGCAGGAATACCGGAACTTCATCCTGCCAACATCCGTGGCGTCCATCCTGGTATTGACAATACTCTTGATCAACGTTTGGATCGAAGATTCCATTGTCGCGTTGGACAAGAGATCGATAACGCTGTTAATCATCACAACTGCTATATATATTACAGCCTACAGTTTTTACCTGATCCCTGCACGCACCAACAAGGATACCCTCACCTGGGTAAACGTCATGGTCTGTGGCGCGGGATATTGGTTATATACAATCATTCTTCCCGACCATCTGATCCTATATTTCAACCTGCTATTATTACTCGGCGTTATATCCGTATCCACATTTTCGGGACGATTACCCACACTCATAATGATCGCACTTGCCATCGGAGGTCATCTTATCAACCATTACGAAGATATCGATACCTATCTCGAATGGGTGGAACACCTTGGCATACCCATCATTGCCATCCTGATCGGCGAGATGAACAGCAGGATACTGAACATCTCCCGCAAACAGGTAGGCAGATTGGAAATCATCAACACATTCAGCCGGCAGGTGGCGGCTGCAAATGACAGGAAGGATGTATTTGAGCTATTAAACTCAACCATCCCGAATGCACTCAATGCCAACTCCTATTACATTACTGCCGTCGAGGGAGATGAAATCCACGTCCTACTCTGCTATGATGATGGCGAATACTTCAACGATGTACGCGCCCCGGCGGATGGAACACTTACCAACTGGGTGGATAAAAACCAGGAGGGACTATTTTTGCCCGATCTGAGGCAACCTGTTAACCTCGAAGGAATCAAGATCATCCTGATCGGGAAGGACAAAACCAGCCTGTCATGGATCGGTGTGCCAATGAACAGCACCAGTTTTCGAGGTGTGCTGGCGCTGGGTGCCTATGAGCCAAACGCCTTCAACCGCGCCGACCTGGAGCTTTTATCCAACCTGGCGCGACACGCAGCGCTTGCCATCGAAAATGTGGACCGACAGGCTGAGCTGACAGAACGCGCACGACTGGACAGCCTGACGGGAGTATATAACCATGGATACTTCCTGGAAATACTAAAATCACAGGCGGAAGATGCAACCTCCAGCGGAACGCTCCTCAGCCTGATCATGCTGGATGTGGATTTCTTTAAATCCTATAACGATACCTATGGACACCTGGCAGGGGACAAAATCCTGACACTCCTGTGCAATACCATCCGCAGTCATATCAAAAGCACTGACATGGTTGGAAGATGGGGGGGAGAGGAATTTGTCATCTCACTCCCCAAAACCAGCGCCAAGCAGGCTCTAATCGTAGCAACTCGAATCAGCGAATCCATGCGGGGATTTACCTTCCCCGACCGGAATGGCAGGACGATCCCGCCACCCACCGTCAGCCAGGGAATTGCCCTTTTCCCGAAGGAAGCGGACGAAATCTTTGAATTGATCGATCTTGCCGACCAACGCCTCTACATGGCGAAAAAACGCGGGCGCGACCAGATCGAAGGCGTCCCTAACTAATCACATCTTTAAAAGCCGCGGCAGCCTGTTCCACACCCGCATCATCCACCTCGTAATGAAGTACGAGGCGGAATTGCCGAGTCCCTACGACACCCACCAAAATACCGTGCGCTTTTAATTTTTCAGCCGCTTCCCTGGCAGAGAACGGAACTGAATCCGCGAGCGAGACAAAGATCATATTCGTCGCGGGTCCACCCTTGTCCATGACCAGACCCGGCATGCGTCCAAGCCGGTCAGCGAGGGAACGAGCACGCGCGTGGTCGTCGCGCAAACGGTCCACCATGGTTTCCAGGGCAACGATACCAGCAGCAGCAAGAATACCCGCCTGACGCATCCCGCCTCCCAGGATCTTGCGGGAGCGATGCACCCGACTAATGAACTCCCGCGTGCCACAGATGAGAGAACCTACGGGCGCAGCCAATCCCTTGCTGAGGCAGAATGTCAGCGAATCCACATGCTGAGTAAAATCCCTGACATCCACACCCTGGGCGACCGCTGAATTAAAGATGCGGGCACCGTCCAGATGGAGTTTGATATCGTGCGCATGCGCAAACTCGGCCACAAGACGGGTGTACTCCGGTGTTTGATACGTACCGCCGCAGCGATTATGCGTATTTTCCAGGCAGACCAGACGGGATGGAGGGAAATGAGAGTCGGGACCGCGCAGACCCGCTTCGAGGTCCGAAAGGAGAAGTGAACCGTCGGGTTGGTTTGGCAGCTGACGCGAATGGACGCCGCCCAAAGCGGAGATACCCCCCGCCTCATATAGAAATGTATGTGATTTGTCACCGAGCATGACCTCGTCGCCACGCTGACAGTGAGCAAGGATGGAAGCAAGGTTGCCCATGGTGCCGGTCGGAACAAGGAGGGCAGCCTCCTTACCGGTGCGCGCAGCAGCCATTTCCTGCAAACGATTGATGGTCGGGTCTTCGCCATAGACGTCATCGCCGACTTCCGCTTTCGCCATAGCCTCGCGCATGGCGGGAGTGGGCTTGGTGACAGTATCGGACCTGAGATCAACAAGATTTATATCAATTCTCCTTGCGGGCAAGTTCCAGCAGATGAGTTAGTTCCGGCGGCAGCGGGGCTTCAAAGATGTGCGGCTGTTCTTCTCCGGGCAATATAATCTTTAGTTGAGCGGCATGTAAAAAATGACGCTGAATGACCAGTGTGGGGGTATGGCGACCGTAGATCCTGTCCCCCACAATCGGGCAACCGAGGAATGCACAATGCAGGCGGACCTGGTGCGTACGACCGGTGAGGGGATGGAATTCCAACAGGGTATGGCGGGAAAACTTCTCGCGAGTCCGATACTCACTGACTGATTCGCGGCCTTTGCCGGGTGGAAAAATCGCCATCTTCTTGCGATGAGCGGGATCGCGACCGATGGCGGCTTCCACCCTGCCGGAGGGTGTCGGAGGCGCGCCATCCACAAGGGCGAGATAGGTCTTCTCCACCTTCCGCAGACGGAATTGATCCTGCAGCCAATGATGGGCACGGTCATTCCTGGCAAGCAGAATCAAACCGGAGGTATCCTTGTCAAGGCGATGAACCACGCCCGGACGCTCCTCACCTCCGATCCCCTCGATATCAGGATCATATCCGAGGACCGCCTGAACAAGCGTCCCTGTGTCATGCCCGGCGGCAGGATGCACCACCATGCCGGCAGGTTTATTAACCACAAGCAGATCATCGTTCTCGAAGACGATATCCAGAGGGATATCTTCCCCCACCAGACCGGATGGTACGGGTGGAGGAATGCGGACCTCCACCGCGGTACCAGGGTTGAGCATCTGACCTGATTTCCTGGCAGGAGAGGCATCCACCAGTACGAAGCCGTCGGCAATCAATCCCTGCAGGCGGGCGCGCGAGAATTCCGGCAGGCGCTCGACAAGGAATTTGTCCAGGCGTTCAGGAGCAGAACCAGTAGTGCGAAAGGTTTCGATTCGGTCAGTCAATGGCGCTCTTATTCATTTGGGAAAAAACCTACTTTACGGTATCGTTTTCAGTGGCGGAATCGGCGGGAACAGACAGGACAATCTTCTTTGCCGCCCGTTCCTTTAGAAATACACCGAGGAGAAGCACCCCCACACCAACGGTGATGCTGGCATCCGCGACATTCCAGACCGGGAATGAACCCATCGAGATGAAATCGGTGACCATGCCAAAGGTCAGACGGTCAACCAGGTTGCCAGCCGCGCCCGCCAGCTGCATGCCCATGGCGATGCGGAGGGTCCAGTCGGAACGGTCAACAAGGGGATAGTAGTAAAGGATCACAATAATGACAATGACCGCCAGTATTGCAAAAATCACATTGCCGTTCTGGAACATACCAAACGCCGCGCCTGTGTTCGCCCAATTGACTATACGCACATAAGGCTTCAGCCATTCCCAGCCTTCGGGCATCCAGGCACTACCAAAGGGGATGTTCGTGCGCACGAGCCATTTCGTCCATTGATCCAATGCGACGATCAGACCGGCAAATAAAACGAGGGGCAGATAGGTTGCAAAATTTCGTTTCAAATAAACCTCAGAGGAGTAAAAGTTTCATTTCAGTTCGTGGGCGAGAGGAAAATCACAGGGTGGGATCCGTGGACTCGTCATCGACAAAGACACGCGGCACACGGGCGCTGATGCTCGTGAGGACTTCATAGGCATTGGTGCCCATCCATTCGGCAAAATCGTATGCTGAAATAGCATCTCCGAGCAGTACAACGTCCGCACCAAGAGGAACAGGGTCATCCCCCACATCCACCATGAACTGATCCATGCAGATGCGCCCAACCTGCGGATAGGATCTGCCATTGATGAGCACATGCGCCTTACCACTCATGCGCCGGAAATAACCATCGGCATAACCGCACGGGATGGTGACAATGCGGGTTGGATGGTCGGTCTGCCAGATCGATCCATAACTGACAGGACGACCGGGCGGGGTGATCTTGGAGTAAGCAACCCGGGAGCGCAATGTGATGGCAGGCTTTACCTCCACCGTGCGGGGAATCCCGGGTTCCGGGTAGACACCGTAGAACATGATGCCAGGTCGGACCAGGTCAAAGTTGCCTTCGGGAATCTGGAGGATGCCGCCCGAATTGGAGATATGCCTGAGAGGCGGGAGAGGCAGACTGTGCCGTTCATAGAAACGGAGAACCTGGTTGAAACGTTCGAGCTGGAGGCGGGCGTGGGTCAGGTCAGGCTGGTCGCCATTGGCATAGTGACTGTAGATGCCCTCCACCTCGACATGCGGGCAGGCGGCAGCCTGTGTGAGGAAGGATTCGGCATCCGAGTCGCGTACACCGACGCGCTCCATGCCTGTATCGATCTTGAGATGGGCGCGAATCCTATCCCCGGATGGAGCAGCATATTCCTCCACGGCAGCCAGGAGATCCGGAGAGGAGGCAGTGAGGGTGAGATCGTAGCGCAGGAACCAGGGAATTTGCTCAGGGAGGGTTCCGCCCATGACAAGGATGGGGATATCCACGCCGAGATGGCGCAGATGAATACCCTCCTCCAGGGTCGCCACACCAAGATAGTCCGCGTAGGCTGCGATATACCTGGCAACACCATCCAGCCCATGACCGTATGCATTCGCCTTGAGGATGGGCATGACCTTTGCGGGTGCAACGCGTGTGCGAATCGCCTCGAGGTTGCGGCGCAATTGGCTGAGGTTGACCTCCAGGTAAGTCGGGCGGAGCGATTTAGGCATGGGCGGTATTGTACTCGAAGTGAGTTAAGGTGGGATAAGCAAGATAACCACGGGGATCAAATCCCCACTTGAGAGCTAATGGGGAAATAGAAGCTCACCGCCAATCCAAAACAAGACATGGACCAGAACGAGAACGGAAAGCCAGACAAGCCATGATCGTTCACGATGATGGAGAAAGATTTACGCTTTCCCGTTTAACTCCAAGTCTACGCGGTACAGATCATCCTCCTTGCGGGTGATGAAGTTGAACTTCTGGAACAAGTGGAGCATGTCCAGGTTGTCCTCCAGGAGGTAGGCAAATATTTTCCGGATACCGCGCTCCCTGGCAATATCAATGATATAGCGGGTCATGACGGTGCCCAATCCCAATCCCTGCCACGGGTCGCCAATGACGATGGCATATTCGGCTGTCTCGTTATAGGGATCGGCGATGACCCTGACAACACCAGCCATCTTCTTCCTGCCGCCTTCGACCAACTCGGCGATGATGGCGATCTCCCGGTCGTAATCGATCTGGGAGTAGCGAACGAGCATCTCATGGGTGACATCCCCGATCGGTCCAAAGAAACGGAATCGCTTGGTCTGGGCGGAGAAGGTCTTAAACATCTCCTCCTCCAGGGGCTCGTCCTCCGGGCGGATGGGTCGGAGCAATACCGACCTGCCACCCTTTATCTCAACCGTTTTCTCATATTCTTTCGGATACGGGCTGATGACCATGTGTGAGAAGGGTTTGACAGGCTTACCAACCAGTTCTTCATCAAGGATCATCTTCGCATCCAGGACAATCCCTCCATGTTCATCCACGGCAAATGGATTGATGTCAATTTCACTAATCTCAGGAAAATCCATAACAAGGTATGCGAATTTATACAACATGAACTGGATGGAGGCAACATCCACAGCCTCCGTTCCCCGATAGCCTTTCAACAAAGTTGAAATCCTGGTCCCATCGATGAGCTGCTGGGCAAGAGCCATATTGAGGGGTGGAATACCAATCGTTGTATCCTTGAAAACATCCACCGCCAACCCGCCCATGCCGAACACAATGACCGGTCCGAATATGGGATCCTTCTTCGACCCGATGAGGAGCTCGTAACGTTTTTGAACCATATCCTCCACATACACCCCCAGTATGCGGGCTTTGGGCGCCTTTACATGCACCGCATCCATTATCCTTTCATAATCCAGATCGAGCTCCTCCTCGTTTTCGATGCCTGAAAAATCCGCTCCAATCTCACTTTCATAAATGATGTCCGGCGATACCACCTTCATCGCCACGGGGTAGCCAATCTGTTCAGCGATCGTACGAGCCTGGGCAGGTGTTTTTGCGAGACCGCCCTTGGGGACAGGAATCTCGTAATTTTCAAGAATGCTCCGAACCTCGGGGGCTGTCAGGATGTACCTGCCGGAGGATGCAACCTCATTGATGAGCCTGCGGCTGGCGGCGATATCCGGAGAAAAGGCATGCGGAATGGTGGCAGGGGTCTCGGTGAGCAGTTTGAGGTTGCGCTGGAATTCCACCATGTTCAAAAAGGACTTGACCGCCTCCTCGGGGCGTTCGTAGGCGGGTATTTTCCCCTCTGCGAGGATGCGGCGACCTTCCGCGACATCATCCTCGCCCATGAAGGAGGCGAGCAAGGTCTTATAGGCGCCCTTCGCTGTCCCCACCAGTTCCCGGGCGATGGCGGCAGCATCGGTCATCGCCTGGGGAGTCAATATTGCAAGGATGCCATCCACGTTCGGGTCACGCAGACAGGCTTTCACAGCCTTGCCATAACGGGCGGCATCGGCGTCCGCCAGCATGTCGATGGGATTTCCATGACTCCAGGCAGGCGGCATCTGCTCATCGAGATAGATCAAGGTCTCCGAGGAGAGTTCCGCCAGCCTGCCCTTCTGATCCATGAGGGCATCGGTGGCGATCACACCCGGACCGCCGGCATTGGTGACGATGCCAAGGCGGTTCCCGACGGGACGCCTTTGCATGGATAAATTCCTGGCACAATCGAAGAGTTCGGATATGCTGCCAACCCGAAGCACTCCGGCGCGCTTGAATACGGCATCGAATACCTGGTTGTTCCCGGTAATGGCGCCGGTATGATACAGGGCAGCCTTGGCACCTTCCCGGCTCCGACCCACCTTGAGGACAATAATGGGCTTGGTGCGGGCAAAACTCCGGGCTGCGCTCATGAAGCGGCGAGCCTCGGTCAAGGTTTCCATGTAGATAAGAATGGCTTTGGTCTCGGGATCGCTCCCGAAGTAATCGATCAGGTCATGAAAGCCGATATCCACCATATCGCCGATGGATACAAAATATGAAAAGCCGACATGCTCCTTAACGGACCAATCGAGCACCGCGCTGCAAAGCGCGCCACTCTGGGAAATGAAGGCAACCCCGCCATTGTATGGCGTCTTGCGGGAGAAACTGGCATTCAGATTCAACTTCGGACGCATGAACCCAAGGCAGTTGGGACCCAGCAGAGCCATTCCACTGGATTGGACCGAGCGCCGAATCTGATCTGCGAGACGGGTACCCTGCCGACCTGCTTCAGAAAACCCGGCGGAGATGACGACCGCTGAGAGCGTACCGGCAGCGATGCACTCATTCACCATCGCCGGAACAGTTTCAGCCCGCGTGGCGATGACCGCGAGGTCAACCCTGTCCGGGAGGGAAGCCATATTCGGGTAGGCTTTGACACCCTGGACCCGGTCGTGTTTTGGATTGACCGGGTGGACCGAACCCGAAAATTCATTTGTGATCAAGTTATGAAACAACGAATACCCGATGCTACCGGGCGTATTGGAGGCTCCGATCACGGCGATGGACCTGGGATTGAACAACCTGTGAAGCTGCCTGGCGTTCATAAGTTCTCCGCGAAGCTCCTGACCCTGATCCTAATATTTTTCCCAATGAAGAACTTTCTGCAAAGACTTTTTTGGCGGCTTTGGAACCTCGCCCGGGATGCCAACCGGAATGACCGCCATCACATGCCGGTCCGATGGGATGCCCAGAAGGGATTTGATGTTCTCCTCATAGGGCATCGCGTCTCCCTCGACCCAGCAGGAACCATAACCCAGGGCGGTGGCGGCGAGCAGCATATTCTCGATGGCAGCGGCGCCATCCTCAACCCACCAATCGGTGCTTTTATCCATGACCACCACGATCAAGGCGGGGACCGTCTCGAGCCAGGCGTAGATAATCTTGAAATTGCCGATGGTGGACTTTTCAGTGACTACAACAAAATCCCAGGGCTGGCGGTTGTATCCGGTCGGCGCCAAACGACCGGCATCCACAATGGTTTCGAGATCCTGCCTGGGGACGTCCCCGCTCCTGAACTGGCGGACACTTCTTCGTTTGCGAATCGCATCCAGGGTATCCATGTTTTTCCTCATGAACCAAGAGGCTGGTAAATCCATTGTGATCTTACCAACTGGCTTGTTCCCAAGTTGCTTCCCCCCAAGTCTACTACTTTTTTCCGTGAAAAACTCAAACGGATTTCACATAATCGAGATATCTGTTCACTATTTTGAAACCGATGGACTCATAGAGTTGCCTGGCAGGGGTGTTATTGACACCCGTGGAAATACAGACACGCTGCATGCCATGTAATTTCATGCGCCGCAAACCCTCAAGAAGGGCGGCGCGGGTCATTCCCTGCCGGCGATACGCTTGACGCGCACCAACAGGACCAAAATCCCCAATCTTGTTGACCGGATCGACCCAACCGTTCACATAAGCGGCAAGCATGCCATCCGGGGCAATGGTAACAAGATCCAAATCCCGGTGGTAACCGGGTAAACACATGAAGCGAGCATAATCCTCAGCGCTGACATTTCCAACCGTATATGGCTGCCACACTTCGTTCTGGATGGCTGCGCGGTCTGGAATATCCTCTGCTCCCGAAACCGCCCTGACCCGGCAACCTGCAGGTGGTTCCGGTTCAGGGATGGGCTCATCCAATGAGCGGATCATGTTCACCTCAGCATATTCCCCGCTGTAGTGAAAGCCATTCCGTTCCAGGAACTCAATACGCCGCGGGTCATCCTGCCGGACACCCGAAGCAAGGTGACCGCTCCACTTCAGAGGGTTAACATTCCGGAGTTCAACCAGGCGCGCCTCCGCCCAGTTCAACGCCTCCACCTCAAGACCGGACCATTCGTATTCCGGCAATACCTGGCATTCGAACAATGGGTCCTCCCCCAACATTGCATAAGCAACCAGCCTGCCCGCCTGGTCATGCCAGAGGCGAACATGCTCGCGCGGATCAAGATGGCAAACCACCATAAAGAAATTAAACAACAGTTCCCCAACGTGGGCATAGCGCCAGTCGCTTGTACGAGAACGCGCATCCATCAACAAATTCAGCATCTGCTCCAGGTCGCGTTCCGCGTCATACATGCGGGCGGTCAGGGAAGAAGACAGTTTTTGGAATTTATCATTACTCATTTGAGCCATTATTCCCGAAATGAGGTCGGAGGAAACCAGGCAAGGCTGACAGATGAAGCGATTACTTTGATGAAAATCCGTGAGAATTGGCGATATGACGATCCATCAAGCCCAATCCACCCAGATGATAAAAATATACCCGCGTGCCGGACGCCTGCGATCAGACATGTTCTAATCAAATCCCATGCCCTTCAACATCCCATCCAGGAATTCCTCTTCCCCGGCATCGGTTGTCACTTCGCCATCCAGCCGGGCAGCACGCAGACGCCAGAGAATATCCCCGATCTGCGGACCGAACGGCACGCCCTTCAACATGAGCGTCTCCCCAGTCGTGTGAGGTTTGACGCTCCTCCATTCCACCAGGTACTTCTGAAGAAGGGTTCGCACCTGTGGGAT
Source organism: uncultured Chloroflexia bacterium (assembly GCA_963823545.1). Classification (GTDB taxonomy): domain Bacteria; phylum Chloroflexota; class Anaerolineae; order Anaerolineales; family Villigracilaceae; genus Denitrolinea. The sequence continues at coordinate 43,066 of CAWGMC010000032.1, forward strand.
GCAGGATAAAGCCACCAGTATGGACTCTCCAGGAAACTTATCCAGGCGGGCAACACATTCACTGGGGCACAGCCCGGCTAATGAATCCGCCGTCTTATACAACGCGGACGCTCCGATACTTTGCTTCAACAGGTCCGAGGTAAAGTGCAGGCGCTTCGCAAGAGCGCGAATATTCTTTTCGGGAAGACCCATCAACCAGGCGGTCCAACGCCGGTCGCGCGCCTGATGAATCTCATTCGGGATAAGGGGTGACGGAATGCACTGGAGCCGGTCTCGCGCACCTTCATCGAAAGGCAGGGCGGGTTTTATCTGCTGCAGGATCCCATGCGCCCACAGTTTATCCAACATCGGGAGGTAATTCTCCTCCTCGAGCACCAGGTCCAATTCATGGCGCAGACGCTCAGGAGACAGTCGATCCACGTAGTCCAAGGCAGACGGGATAAGATCTCCGGTCCCGGATTCGATGGCGAAAGCATAACGCTCCGCATAACGGATAAGGCGGAAGAGGCGCGTCGGGTCATCGATAAACGAACGGGGATGCAGGACACGGACGAGACCATCCTTGAGATCCGCGTGTCCATCCAGAGGGTCGACCAGTTCGCCAGCGTCATCACCATTCAAACGTAAAGCCATGGCATTGATGGTGAAGTCGCGGCGGCGCAGGTCGTCATCCAATGAACCCAGTTTGACCGTGGGCAAGGCAGCGGGTTCCGGGTATGTTTCCGAACGGGCAGAAATCAAGTCGATGAAATCATCGGGAGGATCTGGAAGGAACCAGGTGGCAGTCTTGAACGGAGCGTGCACAGTAAGACGTCCGCCAAAGCGCTTGACAAGGGCACGGCCTAATTTGGTGGCATCACCTTCGACGACAACATCAAAATCGTTGACCGGTTTCCCCAGGAGGGCATCGCGGACAAACCCACCCACCAGGCAGGCGGGGAATCCGAATTCTGCAGCAAGGTGAGTTACCTGTCTGATCAGAGAGAGCCGTTGGGAGGTTATGTAACGAGAGATGTCCAGATGGTCAGTCAACCGCACTCCGCATCATACGTCCACTTAAGACAGAAGTCGGGTCGTAGGCTTCAGCCAGCCCATCACCGATCAAGTTCCAGCCGATGCCAAAGAGAAGAAGGGCAAGCGTGACAGGCAGATAGACCCACCACGCAGACAACATGTTGCCACCAGGACCGATGATCCAGTTGCGACCAAGGGAAAGCAGGGTGCCCCAGGCAGAGGCGCCTCCCAGCCCAACAAAGGTAATGGTCGCCTGGAGTATGACGGAACTGCCAACATCCCGGGCGGCAAGCACAAACGCGGGACCGATGGAATTGGGAAGCAGATGTTTGCGAATTATCCAGAACGGTCTGCCGCCCATGGCGCGAGCTGCCTGGATGAAATCCGTCTGACGAATAGTGAGGACCATCGAATTCACGATCCGGGCAATCGGCATCCAGGAGAAGATGATGAGACTGATAAGAATCGGGTCAACCATCATCAGGAAGACCGCGAACGGCGGAGGAGTGAAATCAAAATACACCAGCTTGCCATAATAATAATTATTGAACCAATAAGTGCCGCCCATGGATTCGATGGTCAAGCCCACGATCTGCTGGAGGAAGACCACTCCCGCCAGAGCGGGGAAGGTGAGAAATGCATCAGCAATGCGCATCATGAAGCTGTTGACCGCGCCGCCGACATAGCCCGCGATCGCACCGAAAAGACTCCCAAAGATGAACGCGCCGAGGGCAACCGAAAGACCAAAGATCATGGCTTCGCGTGCGCCCCAGATGAGGGCATGGTAAACGTCGATTTGCCCGGGAATTGTGCCAAGAATGGCATCCTCGTCAGGGGCGTGAGGTCTCAGATCGCCGGAAAATCCGATTTTCTTAAAAGCCCCCTGCGTGGTGTCGTTGGGTGGGGAAAGAAGAGGTGCAAATACAGACACAATGGTAAACGTGAGCACGATGAGCATGCCCAACCAATTCTGCCAGTGGGAGAAAAAGACCCGAGCCCGTCTCATGCCTGCATGACCTCATCACGCACGCGTGGATCTAAAATCGCCTGAACAATATCCAGGATGAACATCAAACCCACCACCATGAGCACGCTATAGACCGCGAATCCCAGGGCAGCAGGCGCATCGGGAGAGCTTTGCATGGACTCCACGATGACGGAGGAAACACCCGTCAGACCGAAGATGATCTCAACCACAAAGATACTGGTGACTACATTGGCAGCGGAAAGCGCCATGGTGGTAAGCGAGGGAGCCATGATGGCACGCAGGGCATGTTTCCAAAGCAGCGATCTTTCGCTCACACCGCGGGAACGGGCGGCAACAATATACTCCTTGTTGCGCTGACCGATGACCGTGGCACGGGTGACCCGGCTCAAGGTCGCCCAATGGAAAAGAGATAGTGTGATGACCGGCATGGCAAGGTGCCGCAGGGCAATCAACAGGATATCAGGACGACCATTGATCAAGCTGTCCACCGTCAGCATGCCGGTGACCTGCTCAAAGCCTGTACGTGTCATATCCAGCTCGGTCGTAACATCCATGCGACCGGGAGCCAGCCAGCCCAACTGGACATAGAAAATGGCTATCAGGAACATGGCAAGGATGAAGGGCGGCGTGGATGTGCCAAGAAAGGCAGTGGTACGGAAAAGCCCATCAAACCGGCTGTTCTGGTTCCAACCCGCAACCAGACCGCTGACCAAACCAAGGGGAATCAGAAGAATCAGGGAATAGAATGAAAGTTCCAAAGTGGCAGGTGTGCGGTGCAGAAGGGCAGGCAACACATCACTACGGAGAGTGGGGCTATATCCCCATGATCCTGTGACCAGGGACTTGCCCCAGTACCAGTATTGCACAAGATAGGGGTCGTCCAGATGGTATTGCCTGATGAGCGAGTTTATAAACGCATCGCTGGCGGCATAATCCCCACTCTTGCCGGGAGGAACATAGAGCCTCGCGCGCGCCTCAGGTGGAGTGAGCATCACACCAGCATACAATATCATGGTGATGACCACCAAGGAAACGAACATGGCAAAAATGCGGCGGATGAGGAATTGTAGAAAGGGGGGCATTTGTGATATTTTACTCCATCCACTCAAATAAACCCCCTCCATAATACTCCTGCAGTAGTAGTTATGGAGGATGGATTTTTGGAAGGATCAGTGTTCAGTGTCCAGAGATCAGTGGAGGGAAGAAGTCCCAGGTTTCACATTTGATGATTTCAAGTTCATATTAAGAGTTCAAGGATCGAAAGATGGGTGAAGCGCACTAATTAAGATACAGGTAGAAGATAAATCATTCTACCAAAATTAAAAGAAATTGGTATAATCGGCGCATGTTAATGAACCGAACCCCGGCACCGCGCAAGGAAAAAACCGCCAAGTCTGGATAGGTTCGCAACCGCATGCCTGAACGGCTCCCAGACCTGGCGAGCCGTTTTTATTTTGGAGACTTTACATATGGAGTTGAGGGAATTGACAAAGCTGATGCAGGCGTTCGTTGAATCCAAAGGCTGGTACGCAGCCGACAGCAAACGCCCACAGACACCCAGGAACCTTTCCATTTCACTGGCACTGGAAGCCGCGGAGATCATGGAGCACTTCCAATGGCAGGAAAAGGTGAAGGATAAGGAAGAACTGGCTGGCGAAATCGCGGATGTGACCCTGTACCTCCTGCAACTGGCGGCAGTCACCGGCATTGACCTGGAGCAGGCAGTGCTGAAGAAATTGGAGATCAACGCATCCCGCGAGTGGGATGTGGAGGATAAAAAAGGATAAACATGAAGGTCAGCGTATTTGGCGGTTCACAACCCAGGGAAGGCACACCAGCCTACGAAGAAGCCCGGAGGCTTGGGGAACTTCTTGCAAAACAGGGACACGTGGTGCTGACCGGCGGCTACATCGGCACGATGGAAGCGGTCTCGCGGGGCGCGGCTGAAGCCGGCGGGCATGTGATCGGTGTGACCTGCGAAGAGATCGAAAAATGGCGCAAGGTGGGCGCGAACCGCTGGGTGAAAGAGGAGCAGAAAGGAAAGACGCTGATCGAACGACTAAGCACCCTGATCCAGGGATGTGATGCAGCAATTGCCCTGCCCGGCGGTCCCGGGACCCTGACCGAGATCGCCCTGACATGGAACCTGATGATCGTGGAGTCCCGCCACCGGAGCCCGTTGATACTGGTCGGAGGCGGCTGGCAGTCCACCATCGACCAGTTCTTCCAGGAGTTCGAAACGTACATTCCCGCCAACCAACGCGACCTGTTACAATTCGCGCCGGACGTGGAAACTGCCGTAAAAATGCTGGATAATCCTTAGGTCAAATCCATTGACCGAACAACGAAGAGGAAAAATGGCTGAAGAAAAACTCCCCACCCGCGAAGAGAATTTCGCGGAATGGTACAACCAACTGGTGTTGAAGGCGGACCTGGCGGATTATGCCCCCGTACGCGGCTGCATGGTGGTCAAGCCCTACGGCTGGGCGCTCTGGGAAAACATCACCGCGGCGCTCGACAAGCGATTCAAAGAGACCGGGCATGTGAACGCGGCATTTCCCATGCTTATCCCCATGTCGTTCTTTGAGAAGGAAAAGGAACATGTGGAAGGCTTCTCGCCCGAACTGGCGGTCGTGACGCACGGCGGCGGCGAGAAGCTCGAAGAACCCCTGGTGGTGCGCCCCACCTCCGAAACCATCATCGGGCACATGTATTCCAAGTGGATCAAATCCTGGCGCGACCTGCCCGTGCTGATCAACGTGTGGGGCAGCGTGCTGCGCTGGGAACTGCAGGACGAAACTCTTCCTGCGTACGGCTGAGTTCTACTGGCAGGAGGGTCACACCGCCCACGCCAGCACGGAGGAAGCCAAGGAAGAGATGTACCGCATGCTGGATGTGTACGTGGATTTTGCCATGAACGAAGCGGCACTGCCCGTCCTGAAAGGTTACAAGAGTGATACCGAGCGCTTTGCAGGTGCCCAGATCACCACCTCGATCGAAGGGATGATGCAGGACAAGCGAGCATTGCAATCCGCCACCTCGCATTACTTCGGAGAGAATTTTGCCAGGGCTTTCAACATCCAGTACCTGGACAAGAACAACGAACTCAAATATTGCGAGACGACCTCCTGGGGTCTCTCCACGCGCATCATCGGGGCGATCATCATGACGCACGGCGACGACCAGGGACTGATCCTGCCTCCCAGGCTGGCACCCACACAGGTCATCATCGTGCCCATCTTCAAGAACGAGGTGGAGAAGAGCAAGGTGATGGAAGTGGCAGACCGGGTGTTCGCGGAACTGAAAGCCGCGGGAATCCGGGTCAAGGTGGACGACCGCGATAACGTCAGCTCGGGATTCAAGTTCAACGACTGGGAGATGCGCGGCGTGCCCATCCGGCTGGAGATCGGTCCAAAGGATGTGGAAAAGGGATCGGTGGCACTGGCGCGGCGGGACATCCCCGGGCGGGATGGAAAGTCGTTCGTCCCCCAGACAAACCTGGTGGAGACCGTGAATCAACTGCTTACCAGCATCCAGGATGCGTTATTGAAACGCGCCACCGAATTCCGGGATGCGAACATCCACGAGCCCAAATCCTACGATGAACTGAAAAACATCGTGGCGGACGGCTGGGCGCTCACCTGGTGGTGCGAAGGCAAGGAATGTGAAGCCAGAGTGAAGGAAGACACCAGGGCGACCACGCGCAACATCCCACTTGACCAGCCTGAAGGCAACGGTACATGCATCATCTGCGGGAAACCCGCGAAAAAGAAAGTGTACTTCGCCCGAGCATATTAACGAATCATGCGTCCCGGTGCCACATCCCTGAAACGAGTGGCACCGGGCGCCCAATCCCATGCCCGCCATCGAACTCGCACGTCTGAAAAAACAAGCCATCCATCTGTCGGATCTCTTTGATCAACCGGATGAATTTCTGCGCGCCCTGCATGAGATACTGGAATATTATGTCAACCGGAGCCTGCGGGAGGTGGATTCAGCGGCGCCGGGATCGGTGCTGAATACCTACCGCACCCCTCCGGTCATATTGAGACATATCGAGATCGAACTCGCCCCGCTCGCGTTGAAAAAGCCGGAACAGACCCTCAATCTCGCCGACCAGTTGTGGGACGAAGGCTGGCTGGAGATGCGATTACTGGCGGCATCCCTGCTCGGGAGACTGCCGCCGAGCGAAACACGCCTGCTGGCACGCCTGACCGCCTGGACGACACAGGTGCGCGATCCATCCGTGCAAGTGGCGCTGCTGAGCACCAGCCTGACCAGGCTGCGGAAGGAAACGCCCGACCAGTTCCTGTTGCTGGTTGGAGAATGGTTAAACCCGGAACGGATCCGGTTGTGGTCAAACGGCATCCAGGCGCTCCTGCCACTGATCAAGGATCCAAATTACAGTAACCTTCCCCCTGTTTTCGATATCATTGAACACGTTGTTGAAGCCGCGCCCGGAACGCTTCAAAAAGACCTCATCGATCTCTTCCAGGCTTTGTATTCCGTTTCGCCCACAGAGACCACCTATTTCCTGCGCCAGGTAATCTCGACATCCTCCAACAGCCTGACAGCCACCACCTTCCGGCGCATATCCCCTTCACTGCCGCCGAAACTGGCAGAAGGAATACGCGACCTGATCAAGACAAAACGAACTTCCCAATAATATTCCACGTCTTAATGGGGGTTCGAATATAATCACAGTACACCATTTTCCACAAACCAAAAACGAGGAGGAGAAATGCTATCCGTCATTTACATTTTGCTGGGCATCGGTCTCCTGGTCTTCGGGCGCAAATTGTTCTGGCTCTTCGTCGGCGCGGCAGGTTTCCTGGCAGGTGTCAACCTGGTCACGATGGGGTGGCACGGCTCTGAGGCAGTGGCGATCATCGTGGGAATCCTGGCAGGGCTGGTATTCGCAGCCTTGGCAGTCTTCTTCAAATCGGTAAGCATCGGGCTGGCTGGATTTCTGGGTGGCGGTGCACTGCTGGTCATGCTGGCAGGTTGGCTGGGAATTGATAACTCACTGCTCACATTCATCATTTACATCATCGGCGGTGTGCTGGGAATCATCATGGTCGCCAAGATGTTCGACTGGGCGATCATCATCATTTCAAGCATCGTCGGAGCGAGCATCATTATCAAGGCTGTTGAACTGACCAGCCCGTTGGGGTGGCTGGGCATGCTCGCGCTGATCGCTGTCGGTATTGCCATACAAGCCAGGGGGCTGAGCGACGAAAAGCATGGCTGAATTGAAGTAAATGAAGCCCAGGTTTCCAAAAGAAACCTGGGCTTTTATCCCCATGTGAGACCCACCAGGAATACGGGAATCAGGATGGTCATGATGGCAATGCTGAAGACGCGCACGAACTGGCTGACGCCAAAGAAGGCGCGCTCCACGGTGATATCCAGGGCGGGAGTCCAGCCAAGAATGGAGAAGGAGGCTTCCAGATCGGCGGATAAGGTGCTCCTGCTCGTAGATCTCCGTGCCGCCACGACCGGTCAGGAAGGTAAAAAACGCAAAGATAGAAGACAAAGCCAACGATGAACAGGAACGCGCGGCGAATCTCTTGCCACGTAACGCCCGAAGTAAGCAGGACGAACATCGCGATGGCACGCAGAAGAACAACAAAAAGCGAACATCCCAGAAGCCAAGCGTGGAAACAAGGAAACAACCATAGAACATCATCCAGGCACGCGGATCGAAGGACTGGATGAAGGATCGTTCACGTTTACGGTAACGCCAGGCGACAAGCATAGTAATCAGTGTTCAGTAGATCAGAGGCTGGTGGTCAGTGACCAGGGGAACTGATCACTGACCACCACAAAGAACCAGACAGTTAGCGACCAGACTGCTTCTGGACGAGCCGCGTAGGCAGCCACGAGCAATGGGACAAGGATGGCGGCGAAGATCAGGTTCGGTCCAGCGGCGGGCAGGAACTCACCGACGATGGCAGCGGCAGGGCTGAAACCGTTGATCCAGATATCAGAGATGGCAGCAAAGCCGATGCCAAGGATGTTCCCGAGCATGCCCCAGATGACCGCCTCGGCGATATTGATGTTCTTGCCGAATACAAAGCGGACGATCAACACCAGGATGAAACCGATCAGGAGGGCGATGCCGGCGGTGAGGGCGATGGGTTGATCGCCGAACACGTTATTGTGCGGGATCGTAGAACATCATGTTGGTCTGGGAGCGGTTCAGGAAATAGACCACCGTGGCAAGCACAGCCAGCAGACCACCAATCCACAGGACGGTGTCGGTGACCTTTTTGCGGTTCGCAAACAGGGCGGGCAGACCGGCAACGAATCCGACCAGACCGTTGCCGATGCTCCACTGCGGGGAGAGACCGAAGCCGGAGATGGCATCGCCGAACATGTTACCAACTGCGCCGGTGAAGAACCCAACGATGGGTCCGAAGGCGTAACCGAAGAACATCGGGATGGCAATGGCGGGACGAAGGGCTACCTGGCTGAGGGAGGGGACAACGAACACGGTGGCATTGAAGTACCAGGAGAAGACCGCATAGAGGGCGGCACCTACCGCCATCCAGACCACCTCGCGTGTGCCGACTTCCCAGGCCTTGTTGTCCTTGCTGAAGAAGTACACCGCAAAGGCGATCAACAGACCAAGGATGACAAAGCCAAAGCGCAGGCCAAGGGTGGCATTGTCTGTCTGGAAGCGTTCAATGCCGAGCATGTTGCCCAGCACGAATACGATGATGGCAAAGATGGCAAAGATCGCAACCAACCAGATCAGGACGGAAGACAAACGTTTATCCATTGCATTCTCCTTTTACTGAAAATTCGGTTTTGAAAATATCAATGAAAATAGATCAAACATGCGCCAGCGCCTCAGCCCGCAGGAAACGACCGGTTTGCGGGTAGCGTTCCACGTTCAAAGCCAGGAGCGAGCTGGGGACGACGCGGCAGGACTCCAACCGGGAAAAATCGCGCAGGACTTCATGCGGGGAACCATCAGCAACGAGACGTCCATCCGCCACGAGCATGACGCGGTTGGCGTAGATGACCGCCAGGTCGACATCATGCGTGATGAACATGACGGCCTCAAAGCCAGGCAGCTGCAGGATGGCATCCATGAAGTTCATGTAGTTCTGGTAGTCCTGCCCGGCGGTCGGTTCATCCATCACCAGGATGCGGGAGCGCATGGCAAGGATGGCGGCAATGCTGACGCGCTTCTGCTGACCAAAGGACAGGGCAAGCGGAGGGTCCTGCTCCTTATCGGAAAGGTTCACAATTCTCAGCGCCTCTTTCACCTCCTTTTCCATCTCTTCCTTTGGATGTTTCAGATTCCTGGGACCGAACTCCAGTTCCTCGCGCACAGTGGGTGCGAACAACATGTGGCTGGGGCTCTGGAACACATAACCGAGTGTGCCGGCAATTTCCGCCACGCTGGCTTCCACCGTATCCCTGCCATTGACGAGGACACGCCCGGAGCGAGGCTTGAGCAAGCCAATGGCATGTTTAACAAAGGTGGTTTTGCCTGCACCATTCGGACCGAGGACCGCGATGATATCGCCGCGATTGATCTCAAGATTGATCCCATGCAGAACCTCGATATCCGCTTCATAGCCAAACGCCACATCCTCAAATCTGAACGAGCGGACCTGACCCGGTTACCGGCAAGTCAGCACCAGGCAACACGTTGAACCCAGGTGGAGCAGGATCCTTCCTTGCGCGCTCGACAATCTGCTGCGCGGGGAGTTTCACCTCGTGATAATTCACCACTTTTGATAACCCCTGCACATCGCCAAGGTAACGAATTTCGCCCTCCCCAATGTACATGACGCGTTCGGGGTGGATGCGCAGCACATCCTCGACGCGGTGCTCGATCATCAGAACGGTCATGCCCTCGTCTGCCAGGACACGCACAGCATCCAGGGTCTCCCCGGCAGAGGCAGGATCAAGGCTGGCGAGAGGCTCATCGAGCAAAAGGATGGAGGGACGCATGGCAAGCACACCCGCCAGCGCGACCTTCTGTTTCTCGCCGCCGGAAAGAAGGAATGTGTCTCGATCCCGCAGGTGGGTGATCTTCAGATGCGCAAGCGACTCGTCCACGCGCTGATAAATCTCCGGGCGGGAGAGACCAAGGTTTTCCAATCCAAATGCGACCTCGTTCAACACCTTGGTGCCGAGAATTTGGCGTTCGGGATCCTGTAAAACAGTTCCAACTTTCTGAGATATCGTGGAGAGCTTCCACTTCGCCGTATCCTCACCATGGATGAGAACTCGACCGGTCATCTCCCCCTTGTAACTGCGTGGAATCAGACCATTGATGCATCGAATGAGGGTGGTCTTGCCGCAGCCACTGGCTCCTGCGATTAGAAGAATCTCCCCCGCGTTCGCGGAAAAAGAAAGGTCGTGGATTGCCAAACCCTGCCGGTCGCGGTAACGGAATGACAAATTCTCTACGACAAGCGGGGAGGCATCCATCAAGCATCGATTATCAACGGGCGAGGCGTTGATGTCAAGTCGAGACAATAAATAAAGGGCGGGAAAATAAAAAGGGCGGAGAGACCCCGCCCCTACAGGCGAATAAAAAAATTAAGGCAGGAATTGGGCAAACGCTGCCTCGAAATCCTCCTGGGAGACAAAACCGACCCACTTCTGAAGAACCTGTCCATTGGCATCCAGAAGATAGAACTCAGGCTGGTACCGGAAGCCAAGGGTTCGTTGAAAATCGAGCGTAGCGGGATCGTCGGCATCGAGGTATGAGAATTTTATCTTTGCGGAATATTTTGCTTCAAGCCCATGGACCATGGGCGCCATGGAACGGCAGGTGCCTCAGGTGAAGCGAAAAAATTCGACGAGCTGCAACCCGCCAGAGGCGAGCGAGACCGAGGCTGGATCGGTAGCCTCAAGGTTGGGACCGCGGGAGGTGGCAGCAGGCAATACCGGTTCAGTGGGTGCGGCTGTCACTCCAGGTTCCACCGAAGGCTGCTCAACCTGAAACGTCGCCGTCGGACCGAGGACAACTGGCAGGGTAACTTCCAAGGCTGGCGTGGATGGCGCCGTCGAGCAGGCGGAAACCAGAGCTACGATGAGCAGACCCAGGAGCAATTTTGGACGGGACATGGAATCTCCTTTATTGAATATCCAGACGCATTCAACCCGAATATAATTACCACAAAATTTATCCGATTATAAACACATGAATTTCGTCACTTTGACGGTTGTGATATCCTACGCTATACTCTGATTAGTTAATTAGTTATGTAGTCAGGTAGTCATGTAGTTCTGCAGGTGATGATGGAACTGCGTGACGAACCAGCTGCATAATCACCAATAACAAACCCCACAAACCGGAGGAAGTATGGCTTTCAAACTGACGTATGCAACCATGTTCAACCCGCCCGAAGAAATGCACAAGGGCTTCGACAAGGCTGTCGCAGCGCTCAAGCAGAACCTGGGCAAGGAATATGGGATGTTCATCGACGGCAAGGAAGAATTTGCCAACGAGAAGTTCGAGGTCCGCTCACCGATCAACACGGAATGGGTGCTGGGACGCATGCAGAAAGGCAGTGCATACCATGCCCAGCTTGGCGATCCAGGCAGCCCGCCGCGCAGCTCCCGCCTGGGGGCGAACTCCCTGGCAGACACGCGTCAGGCTGGTCCGCAAGGCTGCGGGCTTGATCGAGAAGCGCATCTTTGAACTGGGCGCCGCCATGGCGATGAACGTGGGCAAGAACCGCATGGAATCGCTGGGCGACGTGCAGGAAACCGCCGACCTGATGTACTACTCCGCACTGATGATGGAGCAGAACAAGGGCTTCGTCAAGCCGATGGGCAAGGATCCGCTGGTCGGTTATGACTCAACGAATACCTCCGTGCTCAAGCCCTACGGCGTCTGGCTGATTGTCAGCCCGTTCAACTTCCCGTTCGCGCTGACCGGCGGTCCGACCGGCGCAGCGTTGGTGGCAGGGAACACGGTCGTGATCAAACCCGCGACGGACACCGCCTGGATCGTGCGCCTGTTCGCTGACTGCCTGCGCGACGCGGGCTTCCCGGACGGCGTGGTCAACTTTGTGACCGGTCCCGGCTCCACGCTGGGGCAGGCACTGGTGGACAGCCCCGAATTCGACGGCGCAACCTTCACCGGCTCGTTCGACGTGGGCATGAAACTGTTCCGCGATTTCGCCAACCGCAACTACGTCCGACCGGTCGTGCTGGAGCTGGGCGGCAAGAACCCCGTCATCGTCTCGCGCAACGCCAACCTGGATGATGCCGCGACCGGCATCGTCCGCTCTGCATTTGGCTTGCAGGGACAGAAGTGCTCGGCTGCTTCGCGGGTGATCGTGGAAGCACCGGTCTATGATGAACTGATCGCCAAGCTGAAAGCCTTAACCGAGAAACTGGCGATCGGCGACCCGACCGAGCGCACCACCTACCTGGGTCCGGTCATCAACAAGGGCTCCTACGAAGATTTCAAGGCATTCAACGAAGAGATCCGCCAGGCAGGCGGTAAGTTCCTGACCGGTGGCAAAGTGAAAACCGGCGGCAGTTTCGACAAGGGTTACTTCTGCGAGCCGACCTTCGTGATTGACCTGCCCTTCAGCCACCGCCTGTGGAAGTATGAGATGTTCCTGCCGATCACGACCATCGGCAAGGTGGACAGCCTGGACGAGGCAATGACGATCGCCAACGACGTGAACTATGGTCTGACGGCAGGCTTCTATGGCTCCCCCAAGGAAACCAGCTGGTTCTTCGACAAAATCGAAGCCGGCGTAACCTATGCCAACCGCCCGCAGGGAGCGACCACCGGCGCGTGGCCGGGCTTCCAACCGTTCGGCGGCTGGAAAGGTTCCGGCGCAAGCGGCAAGAACGGCGGCGGTAACTACTACGTGCAGCTGTACATGCACGAGCAGATCCAGACCCTGATCAAGCCCGCGCCTGTGAAGAAGGCGGTCAAGAAGACCGTCAAGAAAGTCACCAAGAAGGCTGTCAAGAAAGCGCCAGCCAAAAAGACGGCGAAGAAAGCCACCCGCCGGTAGAGGATAAAAAGAGTAGAGCGAGATTAATCTCGCTCTACCATTTCCATGAAAGACTTCCTGAGCCGCATTGGGGTATTCCTATACCTGGTAGGCGTGGGCTTGATCCTGCTGTTCATCGCGTCGGATGCCAGCGCGGATATCACAGGCAAGCGGGCGGACTACAGCTTGCTGTGCGGAAGCGTGCTGCTCTTCGTGATCGGGTACCTGTTCCGGAGAACAGGACCCCGACCGCAGGCAGCCGAGCGGTTCAGGTCGATCCGGAAAATCAAGGAACGGCGTGAAGCCGCCAAGAAAGAAAAAGTCCAGCAACAAAAGAAGTAAATATGAGCAAACTCATCCCCCTTTCCGAAGCGATCGCAAAATATGTCAACGACGGCGATAGCGTGTACGCGGCGGGATTCACGCACCTGATCCCCTTTGCCGCGGGACACGAGATCATCCGGCAGCACAAGAAGAACCTGACCCTCGCGCGGGCAACCCCGGACCTGATCTACGACCAGATGGTGGCGGGAGGCTGCGCGCGCAAGGTCATCTTCTCGTACATGGGCAACCCGGGCGTTGGGAGTCTGCGCCTGGTGCGGGCGGCGCTGGAAAAAGGCGAGCTCGAGTGGGAGGAGTATTCCCACTTCGGGATGATCACCCGGCTGCAGGCTGGTTCGAGCGGACTGCCCTTCCTGCCGATGAAGCAGACCGGTGCGACCGACCTGGAGAAAGCCAACCCCAAGATCAAGCGAATCGCCGACCCGTACGGCGGTCCGGACCTGATCGCTGTGCCTGCCCTGAACCCGGATGTGTCGATCGTGCACGTGCAGCGCGCGGACGTGGAGGGGAATGCGCACCTCTGGGGCATCATCGGCGAGCAAAAAGAGGCGGCATTCGCGGCGAAGAAGGTGATCCTGACGGCGGAGGAGATCGTGGATGAATCCGTCATCCGCTCCGATCCCAACCGGACGATGATCCCCGGCATCATCGTGAGCGCGGTTTGCCACGTGCCATACGCGTGCCATCCATCCTACGCGCAGGGATATTACGACCGCGATAACGAGTTCTACCTGAATTGGGACAAGATCAGCGAGTCACCCGAGGCGGTGAAGCAATACCTGGATGAATGGGTGTACGGCGTGAAGGACCGGGAAGAGTACTGGAAGAAACTCGGCGCGCAGGAGAGGCTGAAAGTGAAGCCGCAGATGAGCGAGCCGATCAATTACGGGAAGTATTGAGAAAGTATAAATAGATAGCTGTTACCAGTTCATCTTCGCATACCTGATCGATCCGAGGATCAATGAATCCACAATCCCTGGCGAACTGGCTTTTATCGATCTGGGTATTCCTCACTCATCCCAGGGGTGGTTTATTCTATTGTGCGGTATGCGCGTATTATGGATTGATCAAGAGGTGTAACGATCACTCATATTGGGATCAGATCTGGGACGATTGCACGGGTATATGGATTTTTTTACATGCTTATTGCGATCGGTTTAATCTTCCCATTCCAATTCTTCCTCCGGTCAATCGAAATCACTGATCAATCGATGAGGCCATTACAGCCTTTTGGATCCTTTTCGAATGCCAAATTTTATCGGAATTTCTTTCATTGGCATGGGACTATTAATGTTTGTCTTTGTAGGAATTGATCATACGTTTTGGATCTACCCGAAAAATTACCGATGACCAAAGGAGTGCGTTTGAGGAGAAGAGAAAAGAAGCAATTTGGGAAATTGGAATAACCATCATTTTAGGCATACTCTCTCTAACCAATATTCCTTCCATTGTGCCGTTCGGCTTGCTTCTCAGCTCCATGTATTACTGGTCTTTCCGGGAATTATTAAAACATGAAATCAACTGAATACTTATAGATTAATACTCATTTTGGGAGGCTGTCATGCAGGAAAAATCGGGTGCGCAGATCAGCCGGAAGGCATTCATCCAGTCCGCGGTCATCCTGCTGGTATTGATGATCGTGGCGGGTATCCTGACCCGCATCATCCCGACAGGAGAGTACCAACGAATCGACCTGGACGGGCGGGAATCCATCGTCGCAGATTCCTATGCGATCACGGAGCGACCAGATTATCCCATCTGGCGCTGGTTCACTGCTCCGCTGGAAGTGCTGGCGGGACCTGACAGCCTGACCATCATCGTCATCATCGTGTTCATCCTGATGGTAGGCGTCGCCTTTGCCATCATGGACAAGAGCGGCATCCTGAAAGCCGCGCTGGCGCGCATCGTGCGGCGCTTCGGGGGACAAAAATATACCCTGCTGCTGGTCATCTGCTTTTTCTTCATGACGCTCGGGGCGTTCTTCGGGATCTTCGAAGAGGTGGTCCCGCTGGTCCCGTTGATGATCGCGCTGGCATATTCCCTCGGCTGGGATACATTGACAGGGCTGGGAATGTCCATCCTGGCGACCAACATGGGGTTCTCAGCTGCCATCGCCAATCCCTTCACCATCGGCGTCGCGCAGGGACTGGCAGAATTGCCCGCCTTCTCGGGCGCCTGGTACCGCATCATCATTTTCCTGTTCATGTACATCCTGCTGGCGGTCTTCCTCACCCGCCACGCGCGGAAAGTGGAGGCAAATCCGCAAGCCTCACCCGTCCATTCGGAGGAACAGGCGACGCGGGAGAAATACAGCAACTTCAGCGCGGATGCGATCGCGCAGGAAAACAAGGGCACCACACCCGCCATCACCTTCCTGTTGGTGTGCGTGCTGCTGATCTTCGCCGACGCTCATCGCGGGACCATTCATCCCCGCCATCAGCGATTACGCACTGCCGATCGTCGGGCTGCTGTTCCTGGTCGCAGGCATCGGCTCCAGCCTGATCGCGGGCATCGGCAGGAATGCATGGAAGGCGGCAGCGGATGGACTGGCAGGCATCGCACCCGCCATCCCGTTGATCCTGATGGCAGCCAGCGTGAAACATATCATCGCCTCGGGCGGCATCCTGGACACGATCCTGAACAGCGCGGCGAACGCCTTTGCGGGCGCCAATCCGATCACCGCCGCCTTCCTGATCTTTGCACTGACATTGGGCATCGAGTTCTTTGTCTCAAGCGGTTCGGCAAAAGCCTTCCTGCTGATGCCGCTGCTCATCCCGCTGGCGGAACTGGTCGGCATCACGCGGCAGACCGCGGTACAGGCATATCTCTTCGGCGATGGCTTCTCGAACCTGGCGTATCCCACCAGCGCGGTCCTGTTGATCTGCCTGAGCCTGACCGCGGTCACCTACCCCAAATGGCTGAAGTGGGTGCTGGGGTTGTGGGTCTGGGTCATCCTGGCGTCGCTGGGATTCATTGCCATCGCGGTATGGATGAATTACGGACCCTTCTAAATGGCAACCATCCCTGCATCGTATGAAGCCTCCCGGGAGCGATTCCGGGCAAGCCTCCCAACAATTCAAAAACTCTGGCAGAAAGCAAGCATCACCAGCATCCCCATATCCGGGGAGCCTGACCTGACCATCGAGGTCATCTCGGCAGAGGCAAGGCAGACCAGGGAAAAGCGCCTGATGATAACCACCGGTCTGCATGGCATCGAGGGGTATGCGGGCTCGGGCATCCTGCAATTATTCACCGAGGAATTCCTGCCGCGCATTGACCCCGATACCACAGGCATCGTTCTCGTCCACCCGATCAATCCCTTCGGGATGAAGCATTGGACAAGGGTGAACAGGAACAGCGTTGACCTGAACCGCAATTTCACCACCGACTTTGGAGCATTGAGAGCGGTCAACCCCCATTACGAGTCATTGCGGCAGTTATTGAACCCGGGAAGACCACTCAGAAGTCCACTATACGAAAAAACAGCATTCACCCTCAATGTTCTGAGAGCATTGGTGAAGGGCGCCAGGTTTATCCGTGAAGCAGCGCTGATGGGACAGTACCGCGTCCAGGATGGCATTTACTTCGGAGGGTTCGAGCAGCAGGAAGAAACCCGCGTCTTGATCGAACTATTCCAGAAGTCTTTCATTGACTACACGCAGGTCGTCGTTCTTGATATCCACACTGGATATGGACCGCGCTGGCAGATGACCCTGGTGAACCCGCCATTAGATCAAGCGGACCTCGGAAGAGCTCGCCAAGCGCTATCAACCTCCCCGCGTGGTGGGAACCAACCCGGATGAGTTCTACACAATGCATGGTGAAATGACAGATCACCTGCTCAAGCTGCTTGAGTCCGATCCTTCCAAGCAGTCGAATTATGTTGGTTCCTTTGAGTTCGGAACGTATGGGGATTCCTTCCTGGAGGCTGCCCGCAGTCTGCGGACAACCGTGCTGGAAAATTGCCTGCGCCGGTTTGGCGGTGAGGACAAGGCACGCGAATGGATGGAGCACGAATATAAGGAACTGTACCTGCCAGCCGAAACAAGATGGTGGGAGAAGGCACAAGACGACGCGCGCCTGTACCTGGAAAGGATATTGGGGGTGGAGGGATTTATAAAACCCTAGCGGGTCTCAGTCACCTTGCGGAGACCGCGCGGGCGTTCGGCGTTGTAACCCTTGGCAAGCGTAAGGTGGTAGGCAAATAATTGGGCAGGAAGAATGCTCACCAGGGGAGACAACCACTCGGGCACAGCCTGAGGAATGGTCAACGGCAGCTGCGCCAGGGATAATGCCCGCTTATCATTGGAGATGACCACCAACTCGGCGCCATAATCCGCGCGCAGATGTTTCAATGCATCAAACATGGATTGGAACACCTTCCCCCTGGGAACCACCGCCAGAACGGGGAATCCGGAATCCACCATGGCGATCGGTCCATGGGCAAAGTCCGCCGAGGAATATGGCTCAGCGATGATATAGGTCAACTCCTTGAGTTTGAGAGCCCATTCAAAGGCAGTGGAATAATTAAAGCCGCGCCCCAACACCACCGTGCGGTCCATGTAGCGATAGCGCTGGGCAACCCGGGCGATGATGTCCTCCTGCTCCAACGCGGAGCGCATCCACCCACCCACCTTTCCCAATTCATCCCAGTCCTTCCCACTTCCGTTCAGTGCCGCAGAAAGCATCGCCACGGTCATCAGTTGTGTTGTGTAGGTCTTGGTGGCGGCAACAGCCTTTTCCGCACCCGCCCGGATATTCAACAGAAAATCCGCTGAACGGGCAAGGGGCGAGCCTGGCTCATTTGTGATGGCAAGGGTAAGACATCCCTGCCGCCTGCCCTCCTGGAGAACACTGACGATATCAGGAGACTGCCCGGACTGCGAGATACCCACCACCAGGGCATCACGCAATTTCGGGGGACGCCTGTAGTAGGTGAAAAGGGACGGCGTGGCAAGCGCCAGCGGAAGTCCGTTGCGTGCGCCAAGGAGATAATTGGCGTAGCGACCGGCATTATCCGAGGTGCCGCGCGCGGCGAGGAAGACGTACTGGATATCACGCTTTTGGATGGCGACGGCAATTTTCTCCACCGACTTCCGTTGGGACAATAAAAGGGATTCAATACGATCGGGTTGTTCGGAGATCTCAGAGTGGAGGGACATAAGATTTAGGATTCCTGTCGAGAAGAGTAACCAGCCGCATATATACCCGGGATGGAGACCGGCAATCGCCCGTGCGCTTCAGCAGCACCAAACATCACCTTAGCCAGCGCCTGCATGGAGGGGTCGAGAATACCATACGTACAGAGGTAAGTTGGCGCTTCGGGGAACACCATCAAGTCATATGGCAGGCGCAACGCAACGATAACCACAGGAACGGATGCCTGGAGTAACGCCCGCACAAGTGCAGCCTGACCATTTTGATTATATGCATTCAACGTGCCGATGACAACAACATCATACCCGCGCGTTTGTTCCAGGAGCGCCGCGATATCGCCATCCATCGGCGCAAACGGAATAATGAACTCCTCCAGGCAGGGATGATATCTGGAAAGAGCTTTTGCCAGTCCGGGAGTGATATACGAAGAAGTGTCTGCGGGCGTCAGATCGATTGGTCGCGGTACGATAACTGCGATCCGCTGGTTTGCAGTCAATCGTAAAGGCAATATACCAGTGCCATCACGGACAAGAGTTATCGATCGCTCGGCAATCTCAGCAGCTACTGCCTCGTGTGCAGGTGAGCGAATCACGCTCAGATCAGGCTGGGTCTGCCGGGCGGTCACCCAATTCTTTAGGGCAATAACTCGACCTACCGATGCTTCCAATTCAGTCTGTTTAAGTGTTTTATCGTGTACTGCCCGGGTTAAAGCAGAATGGATGCGCATTTGGTCATCTGGATCGGAGGTGATCAATAACAAATCGGCTCCCGCGTCTGCTGCGCGAACAGCATCTTCACCGAGCATCTCGCCCTGGCGAATGGCGTGCATGTTAAGCGCATCAGTTACGACCACGCCGTTGAATCCCAGGTCGCGGCGCAGGATGCCTGTGAGGATGTTTTTCGACAGGGTGGCAGGCAAAGCTTGCGCCCCATCGATCGCGGGCAATCCTATGTGAGCACTCATCACCAGTTTGACGCCTGCGTCAATGGAAGCCTGGAAAGGAGGTAATTCCACAGCCCGCAGACGCTCGATTCCGTGTGGAATAATGGGCATCCCATGATGGGAATCGCCGGATGTATCGCCGTGACCCGGGAAATGCTTTGCAGTGGCGGCAACCCCCTGTGATTGAATCCCGGCGATCATGGCAGCAGACAGCCTGGCGACCTCAATCGGATCCTCACCAAACGAGCGTATTCCCACTACCGGATTATGTGGGTTAACATTTACATCCACACATGGGGCATAGTTCACGTTTACACCGACAGCGGCGAGTTCCCGTCCCAGAACTTCACCAGCAAGACGCGCTAAATCCTCGGAGCCGGTCGCGCCAAGAGCCATGTTCCCGGGCAGATGTGTGCCATCTCCCAGAGCCATTAACTGACCTCCTTCCTGGTCGGTCGCAATGAGAAGCGGCGGCAAACCCAGGTCGTGTGCAGTGCGTTGCAGGGAGTTGGTTAATGCGCGCAGTTGGGAGGAGTTGTCAATATTTAAGGTTCGAAAGAGTGAAATCCCTGCAGGCTGATAATCCCGCAGGGCACGAACAATTTCCCGGGAAGGACGATCCTTTCCCTCGAAGGCAAGCAACAGCCTCTGACCGATGGCTTGTGGAGTATCCACATTAACCCTTCAAACCCGAGATGACAACACTTTCGAGAATGAAACGCTGTGCAAAGAAGAAGATAATGATGAGCGGCAATGTGGTGAGCACAGCGGCAGTCATGATGGTCGGCCAGGGTTGAACTGTCAGATTTATGTTGTAGAGCGTGGCGACATAGACCGGCAGGGTGTATTTGGAAACATTCTGCAAATACATTAAGGGCGTGAGCAGGTTGTTCCAAAGACCAACGAAGAGGAAGGTGGCAATGGTCGCAAGCGGGGCTTTTACGAGCGGAAGTATGATCTCCCACCAGATCTGGATATGGTTGGCGCCATCCACAAAAGCGGATTCGTCCAACTCCCTGGGAATCTGTGCCATGGACTGGCGTAGAAGAAAGATCATGGCCGCGCCACCCGCGAAGTAGCCGGGGATGATGAGAGGTTTAAAGGTACCGACCCAGTCAAGCTTGTTAAAGAACACATACTGCGGCACAATCAAAGCCTGTGGAGGGATCATCATGGTGGATAGCATGAGAAAGAAGACAACATTTCGTCCCGGCCACTCCAGACGGCTAAAGGCATATGCGACTGCGGCGATGGAGATCAGCGTTCCCACCAAAGCGAGCGTAACATAGAAAACCGAGTTGAAGTAGGCAGTGAGGAAATCCTTGTTTTTGAAAATATTGACATAAGCTTCGAGGGTGGGGTTATCTGGAATCCATACAATGCCCGGCGAGTTCGTTTCCTGTATGGTCTTGAGGGAGGATGAGATCATCCAGAACAGGGGGAAACTCATCAGGATGGTTGTGCTGGTCAGGAGAAAATAGAGAAACAAACTTTTCCCGATCTGCCAGATATGTTTCATCGCATCCTCCTAATACACATCGTATGTAACCCAGCGATCCTGCAATTTAAACTGGATCACGGTCACGATCAGAATGATGATGAGCACCACCCAGGAGATGGCTGAGCCGTAACCGATCTCAAAGTGGCTGAAACTCTTCTGCCACAAATAATAGACCATCGAGAGGGCTGACGACACAAGTGGCTGGTTATCCCGATACAGGACGTAGATCGGCTCAAATATTTGCAGGGAACTGATCATGCCAACCACAAGATTATAGAAAATGTAGGGCGTAAGCAGAGGAAAGGAAATTTTCCAGAAACGCTGCCAACTTGTTGCCCCGTCCACTTCGGCAGCTTCATGCAATTCCCTGGGGATGTTGTTGAGTCCTGCCAGGAAGATAAGCATCATCGCGCCACAACCCCAGATCATCAACAGGATGACCGACATCTTTGTCCAGAGCGGACTCTGAACCCAAAGCGGGACGCGGTTGGCTGCCGGGATACCCGCCTCGATGATCTTGTTCAACAGGTTGAAATTCCCATTGTTAATTCCAAGGAAGAATGCCGAGGATATCTCCTGGATGAAAATCACACCACGCATGAGCAAGGAAAAAGGAGGAAACGCCGCCATGGCACGCAAGATCTGGTTGATGATGCCGGTTCCGGTGTTCAGCATCAAGCGCCAACACAGGAGGACGGCTGTGTTGAAGCCCAGAATCACAGGCAGATAAAAAGCCATGCGAAAGATTCTCTCGCCCTTTGCCTTCTGGTTGAGCATTACTGCAAGCAACAGGGCGACACCAAGTTGAAGCGGCAGCCCAATGACCGTCAAATAAAGAGTATTGATCAGGGAGGCGCGAAAATTGTCGTCATCCAATAACAGGGTACGATAGTTTTCAATTCCCACCCACTGCGGCGGCTGGCTGGAAGTGACACGGTAATCGGTGAAACTCCAATACAATGAAAATCCCAGGGGGACAACGACAAAAATCAAAAAACCCACGATCCATGGAGCGGCAAAGAGATAGCCGGCAAATGTATTTTCCTGTTTCCGCCGAGTGGCGCCGCCCAATTTTGCCATGGCACGTGCCAGCATTCCCAGGGCATAACTGCTGACGATGATGAAAAGAATCGTAAACGCGGCTGTCACCAAAACGTCAAGGTAGGGATTTTTTATCATGGGCGTTACTCCAGGGATTAACGGAAAAGGTGGAGAGGTACTGCCCCTCCACCTTTTAGTATAAACTGGATGGCTTACTTTAGTGCTGCGGAGTATTCTTCCTGTATCTTTGCCACCACCTCTTCAGGTGTCAACTCGCCGGTAATCAGCTTTCCGAGAGCGTCCTGCATGATGGTGGAGAGCTTGGCTGCTTCCAGAATTCCAGCAAAACCAACGCCATACTTGGAGGCCAGTTCCGCTTCGATCTTCAACTGTGGAGAATCGGTCACATAGCCGTACTGGGCATCATTACGGGCGGGAATAAGACTCATGGTCTCGTTCCACTTGTGATTTGCCTCCTTGGTGAAAGCCAGTTTGAGCCACTCCGCGGCCAGTTCCTTGTTCTCGCTGTATTCGGGGACAGCCAGCCAGTCATTGAAAGCAAGAACAACCGGCTTGCTGTTCGGGAAGTTGGCGGGGTCGCCATAGAATGGATCAATGCTGACCTTTTCCCATATCGGACGAGTGAAGGCAGGTGCTGCCCAGCCGGAGTGGGCAAGGCAGACCGCCCCATTATCCTTGCTGGTGGCATCGTCCGCATCGATCACAGAACCCGTCCCGGTGGGAAGCGAGCCAACAGCATCGGTGGCAGGTCCATACGTGGCTTCGCGCATATCGAGCATGAATTTGGTGGTGGCTAACGCCTCGGGGGAATCGAAGTTCGGGGTGCCGTCAGCCTTATACAGCTGACCACCGATGGAATAATATACGAGCAGCCACCACTGCCAATCCGCCATCGAAGCGGCATCCACCGGGACAAGTGCCTGTTGGGTCAGCGAATTTGTGGCGGGATCGATCGTGGAGGCCTGCCCCGCAAATGTGACCCATTCTTCGAAGCTCTTCGGGGTACCAGTGGTCCAGCCTGCGGCTTCCATCAGGTCTGTGCGGCAGAACACGTAGCGTGGGGCGGTAAAGATTGGCAAGCCGCGCAGTTTCCCCTCGAACTTGGCATTTTCCAATGCCGGACCAAAGTTCTTGATATCAGGCCAGGCAGCTTCGCCAAGGTAAGGATCCATGTCAGCCAGGCTTTCGCCGTACAGCGTATTCATTTCAGAACCGAGGTTGATGATATCGGGACCTTCACCGGCTGCAAAGAAACCACTGAAGGTGGTGTCCCATCCGGACCAGGAACCTTCCGTGATCTCAACAGTCACACCCGGGTGCGCTGTTTCGAAGGCGGGATTGATATCGCTCTTCAACCACGCGATGGTATCGGGAGTGTAGTCGAGCAGATAGATCTTCAGGGTCACCGCTTCCGCGGGGGGTTCGGTCGCAGGCGGCTCTGTCGCGACGGGGGGTTCAGTGGCGGGCGGTTGAGTTGGTTCCGGGGTTTTGGCGCCACAGGCTGTTAACACGATGCTGAGCAGCACCAATACAGACAAAAGAGCATACAGATTCTTGCGCATGGTTTCTTCTCCTTGAAAGTGAACATATCCAATTTGGGATTACAACCTGCACTCAGCAAAAATTCTATCTTCTCCTGTTCTCCTTTCTGCGGACGAATTATGATCCTCAACGACCGGCTAACTCATCCTGCGAATACGTTCCATTACATCCCTGGAAAAATGATTTACGAATTCCTGGACATGGTCACCAGGATCCCGCAAGGGTTCAACCATCAGGGGTGTCATATCCAGCGCGTACGACAACCCGCTTGAGACATCCACGCCGTGCGACTCAGAATACGTGGCATTCGCCCGGCGGCGCCCCATCGACGCCAGGTCATAACGCTTCCCACCGGCGATCTGTGAATCAAATACACCCAATAAAGCCGATTGCAGATTTTCGTGAGCAGACACATCCAGTATGGACCTTATCCGAATCAGCCATCCAATCCAGGGAACGCCAAACCTCGCAACCCAACAGCTGCACAGGCTGCTCAGCCCGATCCAGTCTCCGCAGTGCTTCGATCACCCTTAAAGCAACCGCCACATGCGTATCATGCTTGTCTGCAAGATTATGGGTAAAAACAACCTGCGGGCGCGTGGAGCGGATCAAGGACATCAAATCCTCCACCGGCTCCATGCTGGAGGCATCCTTGATCACCTGACTCTTGTAATCCAACATCACCTGGGCGGCATATTCACCGACCACCGCAGCTTTGAGCTGCTCCTTCCTCCGGACCAGGCGCATTTCCTCGTCTGAATAATTTTCATACAAGCCATTGCGCGGTGAACCCCGTCCATCAGTCATGACCACGCCGGTGAACCATTGGTCTTTTTTCTGGAAGCACTCCAGGATCGGCTGGGCTGCCATTATCTCGATATCATCCTGGTGGGCTGAAATGCACAGATGTGTCGTACGCGCAAGCGCCTGCACCACCGGCAGACCATCCGGGACGATCACTTCGGCAGATTCAAGATGAAACTTCATGATGCACTTCCACTGCCGGCAGACTGGCTGCGGCAACTGATTGACCCACGCGTCGAACTTTATCATCCGGCAGATGCAGGGTGATTTTTTCCATCAATTCCGGAAATTCAACCTTCCAAACATCACGCACACCCTGGAGCAACAGCCCGCCACCGGAACCGGATGTACAGCGACCCAGGATCAGAACATGCTTGAGATCATAGAACCCGGCGTAATGTGCAAGACCGTAACCCAGGTAAACTCCCATGCTCTGCCAGATCCTTACAGCTCCTTCGTGACCAGCTTCCAGTTTTTGCTGAACAAAATTCAACTTCCCGGCATCCGGCACATCAGAGGGAATTTGAATGCCCGCCCGGGGAGCGAGACGGAAAACACATTGCTGGGAAAAATATGAGGCGCCACAACCCCTGTCCCCGGACCACTCTTCGAGCGGCGCGGAGGGGCTGTAATCCACAGGTGCGAAGGCGAGTTCGTTCAACCAGCCCATCAGGTGACCATCCATATTGACATAGCCTGCAGCTTCGCTCGAACCGAGGGCTATTCCAAGAATTCCGTTGTCATCAATGGACATGGAACCCGCCAGGGCGGTCACATCACCATCATTGATGACCTCCAGGGGTACGCCCAATTCATTCCTGAGGCGCAGGAAAAGTCCCCTGACCTCGGAAAAACGTTCCGCAGGAACACCGCGAAACAACGAGGCGACCATTGGGCGATTGTCAATGTAAATACCCGCTGAACTGCCTCCGATGGCATCCACGCGGGGCAGCCATGATGCGGCAGTCTTAATGGCGGTCAGAATCTCATTGTAGTGATATTCCGGGTCGGCATGTTTGCGCGGCTCCCAGACCACCTCTTCACTGAAGACCGGAACCCCATCCACCACGGCGCTGACCTTGCGGTCGGAGGCGCCGAGATCAAACCCGATGCGGCAGCCTTCCAGGTGGCGACCGAGCGACCTGCCGGTTTCATGGGAAATGGGCATTTCATCCACAGCACATGACCGTACCGTGAACCGCTTTTCATAGACCTGTTCGCCCATGAAGTGATAATCAAATTTTTGCGCGCCATCCTCGGAATATGCCCCGGCAAGATATTCAGCAATGCGCGGTGAACCGCCGACGTAGAGCGTATGTCCGCCACGCTGCCATAGGAGAAACTTTACGATCCGTTCAACATAATAGAAATTATCGTCAAATCTGGAATGTCCCTCAGGAAAGATGCCTATTTCAAAACGGGAGAACTCGTCCTTGCCTCTTTGCAAGCCAATGATCAATCGCGCACCGGAATCTGCGGTTGCAGATTGGAAGGCTCGATCAGCCAACACAGCCGGGCGGAAGGATTCGTCCAACGGGGGCGTAACCTTTGGCGCAACCAGGTCCACGGACATCAGTTCTCCTCAGTGAACAGAAGCGAGTAATTATCCATCAATAAAAACGCGGAGGCACCCAAAATGCAGGCGCGATAATCCAATTTTCCAAGCTCAAATTGTGTTTCCTCGGACATGCGGGACAAGGCAGCATTGCGCATGGAAGTGTGTACCGCCTCCAGCCAGCGGGATCCCAACCGGGTCATATCCCCGGTTAGGACAATCTTTTTGATGCTCAAAACACCGATCAGGTTGGCAAGGGAAATACCGAGATAGTGCCCGGCGGTATCCACCACCTGCCCCACACGCCTGTCACCAGCCTCAAGCGCAGCACGGACCTCCTCCATGGAATGCAAACCAGCCTGTTTCAACACGGCATGCGCGCTTGACAAGGTCTCAAGACAGCCGCGTTTCCCGCATCTGCAGAGTTCGCCGTTCTCCTGGACAACGACGTGCCCGATCTCTCCGGCGCCGCCTCCGTCACCCTGGAAGAGGCGACCGTTAATCAAAATACCGGCACCGATCCCATGTCTTGCATTGACCACGATCAGATTCTGGTCGGAACTATGCCCGCCGCCATAAACAAACTCCCCGATGGCAGTCGCCTGGCTGTCATTTAGCAGTAGAACGGGGATCTTATATCTCTTCTGGAGCATCTGCCCGAGGGGCAGATCCTGCCATTCCAGGTTCACCGCGTTGACCACCACCCCTTCGCGCGTATTGATCAAACCGGGTGCGCCGACCCCGATGCCAATGATGGGTCTCAATTTTTTGCGGATCAATTGGTCGATGATCTGGTACACAAATTGGAGCGCTTTTTCCCCGTTATTGTCGGATACTTCCACTTCCACGGTTTCCTTGATATCCCCGTGTAAATTCACAATGGAGCCGATGAACTTATCCTGTGTCAGGTTCAACCCGATCATGTAGCGGGCATCAGGCACAACGCTTAATAGGATCGGCGATTTCCCGCCAATGGAAGCGCCGAGACCGATCTCCTCCACCAGCCCATCGGTCAGCATGACATTGACCAGGTCAGAGACGGTCGTGCGCGTAAGATGAGTTATCCGGGCGATCTCAGCACGACTAATCAACTCGTTTGAAAAAATAGTGCGCAGAATCAAGTCGCGATTATGTTGTTTTGTCTGTTGATGAGTGGCTTTTTTCATCGAGGATCCGGATTTTTTATTGTCTATAGGATTGGGAGACTTTGTAAATTCACTGGACTTACAAACTCATTGTACAGGAATTCACATGAAAAGTCAATACCCACCCTTGACAAATGTCACCAGGGTCGAATAGAATAATTTAGGTAAACCTAAATTATAAATTAGCCATGAAAGAACTCCTGACCCAATCCATCCAGGACTACCTGAAACAGATCTACGAGCTGAACGAGGATGGCATCCCTGCCAGCACCACCCAGCTCGCGGAACGGCTGAATATCGCACCGGCATCCGTCACCGGGATGCTGCAGAAACTTGCCTCCGCCAGGTCTCCGCTGGTGAATTATAAAAAGCACCAGGGTGTGACTCTGACCAAAGCCGGGGAACGCGCCGCGCTGGAAGTGATCCGCCACCACCGCCTTCTGGAGACCTACCTCGTCAGCATCCTGGGTTATCCCCTGGATGAAGTGCACGAGGAGGCATGCCGGCTCGAGCATGTGATCTCGGAGGATTTGGAGACACGCATTGCCTCCGCACTGGGAAACCCCACGCGCGATCCGCACGGCGCCCCGATCCCCAATGAGGATCTGAGCATGCCGGTTTTCAGGACAAGCCGGCTTTCCTCCCTGAGGGCTAATGAGACTGCAACCATCAAACGCGTACCTGATGACAACCCCGCCTTGCTTCGGCACCTGCAGGAGATCGGCATCCTGCCGGAAGTAAAAGTCACAGTCCTGAACTATTCCGAATTTGACGGCAACCTCACCCTCCGGGTTGAAGGTCACGCGCCCAACGTAATTTTAGGTACAGAGATCACGGATCACATTTATGTCGAAACAGATTAATTCATTAGAGGTATAACCATGAATAACGATGGCATCTTCCGCATCCTGCTCGCCGTCATCCTGTTTCACAGGGGTTGGCATCTCCATTACCTACCGTCATAAGGCGGACAAGGAATCCGGTGAAAAAGTCTCAATCAAGGACGAGGGTAAGCCATTGTTCCTGGCTTTGCGGCTTGGAGGGCTTGTCCTCTGGTTAAGCCCCATCGCCTATGTGGTCAATCCCGCGTGGATGGCCTGGTCAAAGATTGGACTGGCAAATTCGATGCGTTGGACCGGAGTCGGCCTCGGTATAATTTGTGTCGGTCTGATCTATTGGTTGTTCAGCAGCATCGGCGCGGGCATCACTCCCACTGTCGCCACCCGCACTGAACATAAACTGGTGAAGCATGGTCCGTATCGTTGGGTTCGCCATCCGCTTTATACTATAGGCACAACTTTCATTATTTCGTTGGGTATCATGGCCGACAACTGGTTCATCCTGGCTGCGGCGATGATCGCCTTCCTCCTGATCGTAATAAGAACTCCCAACGAAGAAGCGCACCTGATCGAAAAATTCGGTGACGAGTACCGCAACTATATGAAGACGACAGGTGCGTTCCTGCCAAAACTTTTAGGATAAAACATGAACATTACCTTCTGGCTTATCGCAATTGGCATACTTCTGCTGGTTTCCTTCCTGCCGCGCGTGGGATTGATCGCCATATATAAGAACAATCGTGCCACTCAGAATCGCGAACAGCTGGAGGACGCGCTCAAGCACCTGATCGGTCGCGAACAAAGCGGACGCCACGCATCACCCGAATCGCTGGCAGGGACATTGAACCTTTCCCGGTCAAAGGTGACCAGCTTGATCGAAAGCATGGAGACACAGGGATTGGTCGAGACGCGCGGGACGGAGATCCATCTCAGCGCGGAAGGTGAACGCTGGGCACTGCACGTGGTTCGGGCGCACCGGTTGTGGGAACGCTACCTGGCAGACGAAGCGCGCATGCCGCTGGGACAGATCCATACCGAAGCCCACCGCCGGGAGCATGATTTTACCGATGCGCAACTCGATGAACTGGATGCAGCGCTTGGACATCCCACTCATGACCCGCACGGCGACCCGATCCCGACGCGCGAGGGAAAGATCGAACGGGAGATGGGCGTTCCCATCACCACGTGGCAGATCGACCGTCCCGCGCGCATCGTGCACCTGGAGGATGAACCCGCGCTGGCTTACGAGCAGATCCTGGCGGCAGGGCTGAGCCTCGGGCAGGAGATCCGCATCCAGGAACGGACTCCCCAGCGCGTGGTATTGAGCGATGGAGAGACACGAATACCGGCTGGCGCCGACCGTGGCTTCCAACATCAACGTGGCTCCACTGCCCGAGAGCGAATTGATCAAGCGGGAAGCCATCCCGCTGGTGGAGCTGCCCCATGGCGAGCGCGGGGAGATCGTCATGCTGGACGAGGCGGTGCAGGGATTTACCAGGCGGCGCTTCCTGGACCTGGGGCTGACCCCGGGGACGATCATCCACCCGGAATTGAAGAATTTCTTCGGCGACCCGCGCGGCTACCGCGTGCGCGGCACCCTGATCGCATTGCGGAAAGACCAGGCAGTGCAGATCTGGGTCAAACCAGTTTCATGAAATCGACCGGACATTGCTGAACCATGATCCTGACCGTACTCGGACTCACACTGATCGCCGGGCTGGGAACAGCCCTGGGAGGAGTGCTCGCCATCCTGCGGGAACCGGGCAAGCGCAGCTTTGGCTTGCTGATGGGCATGGCAGCTGGCGTGATGATCACACTCTCCTTCGTGGACCTGATCAGCCACGCGATCGAGCAGGCAGGCATCTGGACAGCCACGATCGGATTCGCCATCGGCGCAACCTTCATGCTCCTGATCGACATGCTGATACCTCACATCCGGTTCAGTGAAAAGGAATTTGACGGAAAAGGGAACCCGGAGAAAGAACCATCGATCGAGGAAGGTCCCAGGCGACAAAAGCGCCACAGGTGGAGTTGGAACAGCGAACCCTGCAGGTCAAGGACATGGGACTTCTGAAGACCGGATTGCTGGTGGGACTTGGCATCGCGATCCACAATACACCGGAGGGGATTGCGGTGGGAGCAGGATATGCTCATACCCCGGCCTTCGGGTTGTTCATTGCCATTGCCATCACCCTGCACAACATCCCGGAGGGAATCGCCACCGCACTGCCATTGTATAAGGGCGGGATGTCCAAGGGGAAGGCATTGCTGTTTGCTGTTCTCTCAGGATTGACCGAGCCGATCGGAGCACTGCTGGCGGCACTGGTGTTGACATCCTTTGGCGACCTGGTGCCTGCGGCACTGGCATTCGCGGGCGGTGTGATGGTCTTCATCACGCTGGATGAACTGGTGCCCATGGCAAGTAAACACGGTCACCAGCACTTCACCGCCCTGGGAATCATCCTGGGAGCCATCTTTGTCTTCATCCTCTCCGGAGTGATCGGAGTTTGATCGATCCAATTACTTATTGTTACCCAAACGTCTCATTCAACAAGGAACGAACCATGACATCACAAAAGATACAACTTCCAACCGAACACTGCGAGACCTGCCCCGCGTATGCGCAACTGGAGCAGATGGGCATCAAGGTCGGTGACTTTGACCGCGTGGTGGCGCTGGCTGGCAACCCGAACACGGGCAAATCCACGCTCTTCAATTCCCTGACCGGGTTGAAGCAGCACACCGGCAACTGGCCCGGCAAGACCGTGACACGCGCCGAGGGCGGTTACCAGTTCAATGGAGTGAAATACAAGCTGGTCGACCTGCCAGGCACCTACTCGCTGCTATCAGCATCACAGGACGAGGAGGTGGCGCGCGATTTTATCCTGTTCGGGCAGCCCGACTGCACGATCGTGGTCACAGACGCGACCGCGCTGGAACGCAACCTGAACCTGGTGATGCAGGTGATGGAGATCACCGACAAGGTGGTGGTGGCGGTCAACCTGATGGACGAAGCCCGCCGCAAGGGACTGGAGGTGGACACCCGTCAGCTGAGCCGCGACCTGGGCGTGCCCGCCATCCCTGTCACAGCCCGCACCGGCGAAGGCATGTCCACCCTGCTGACAACCGTCGCGGAGGTGATCGAAGGACTGATCACCACCAAGCCGCTGCGCGTGGACGGCACACCCGAATTCCAGAATGCCGTCCAGGAACTGGCAACGATGATCGAACAGATGACACCCGGCATCCCCAATGCACGCTGGCTGGCGATCCGCCTGCTGGATGGAGATGCGCGGGTGCAAAAAGCACTGGAGAGCGGCGAACTGGCGGACATCGTGGCGCGACAATCCCGGGCAGATGTTCAATTCAGCAGGAAGATGTCGGTGGAGGGCAGGCAATGAACACGATCCAACTCCAACGATATTCTTGCAAAAGCCGAGAATCTGCGAAACAGTCTCTCCAGCGGATTCCGGGATGAGATCGTCAAATCGCTGTACTCTGAAGCGGAGACCATCGCAAAGCGCGCGGTGAAAACGGCGAAAGAGGGGAAATACGATTTTGACCAGAAAATGGATCGCCTCGTTACGTCACCACTGACCGGCCTGCCGATCATGCTGGTCCTGCTGGCGGTCATCATCTGGTTGACCGTCACAGGCGCGAACGTGGTCTCCGATTGGATCGCCAATGTATTATTCGGCATCGGTGACTGGGCGCGCGCGCTCTTTGTAAGTTGGAACGTCCCCTGGTGGATCACGGGCTTTATCTGGGACGGCATCTATCGCGGGCTGGCCTGGGTCATCTCGGTCATGCTGCCGCCGATGACGATCTTCTTCCCGGCATTCACCTTCCTGGAAGACCTCGGCTACCTGCCGCGGGTGGCGTTCAACATGGACTGGCTGTTCAAGAAGGCGGGCGCACACGGCAAGCAATCCCTGACCATGGCGATGGGTTTCGGCTGCAACGCGGCAGGGGTGGTGGCAACGCGCGTGATCAACTCACCGCGCGAACGGCTGATCGCCATCCTGACCAACAATTTCGTGCCCTGCAATGGGCGCTTCCCAACGCTCATCATGCTGGCGACCGTCTTCGTGGCGGCGGGGTTCTCCCCTGCGCTCACATCCATTGTTGCATCGGGAGCCGTGGTGGGCATCGTGCTGATCGGTGTCGTGTTCACTTTCCTTATGTCGTGGATCCTTTCCCGTACGGTGCTGAGAGGCGAAGCCTCGGCATTCACGCTTGAGCTGCCGCCCTACCGGCGCCCGAACGTCAGCCGCATCCTCTACACCTCCATCATCGACCGGACCATCTTTGTACTGCTGGCGCGCCATGCAAACAGCCGCCCCGGCAGGCGCGATCATCTGGATCCTGGCAAACATTCCGCTCGGGGATTCCAACCTTGCCGCGGCTATCGCAGGCTGGCTCAATCCCTTCGGTCTGCTGCTCGGGCTGGACGGCGTGATCCTGCTGGCATACATCATTGCCATCCCGGCCAACGAGATCGTCGTCCCGACCATGATGATGATGTACATGGGGGCAGGCATGATGGTGAATGGACCCGCCACAAACGCAGCGATCTTCGACCTGCTGGTCAACGGCAATGGCTGGACGATGCTGACTGCCATCAACCTGATGCTGTTCGCTCTGTTGCATAATCCCTGTGGAACAACGATCATGACCATCTACAAGGAGACCAAGTCCTACAAGTGGGCAACCCTCAGCGTGGTCATCACCCTGGGGACTGCATTCCTGGTCACATTCCTGACCGCCAGCATTGCACGGTTGTTAGGCTGGGCGTGATCGTAATCATTTTCATCCCCTAAAGTAATTGCGGCGGATCTCAAATCCGCCGCAATTGTTATTGGAATTGTCCATCCTGCATCAGATGGTTTTCTCCACCCTCTCCCACAACTCTCTGGCGATCATCTCCTGATCCACTGGCGTCCGGTCAATCCTCACACCGACGGCGTTATAGATGGCATTGGTGATGGCGGGAGTGGTGGGAATGCTGCAGACCTCGCCCACCCCCTTGGCGCCATAGGGACCTTCGGCAGTGGGATGTTCGACGACAATGGACGTGATGGCGGGCGTAAGCATGATGCCCGGAACGCGGTAGCGGGCGAGATGGTCGGTAACCACCTCCCCATTCTCAATGATGAACTCCTCGGTCAGGCAGTTGCCGAGTCCCATCATCACACCGCCTTCGACCTGCCCCTGCAGACCGAGGGGATTGACCGCCATGCCCACATCGTTGGCGGAGATGACGTTCAGGACGCGCACCTCACCTGTCAGCCTGTTCACTTCCACCTCCGCAGCCTGCACGGCATAGGAGAAGGCAAAGTGCATGTCGCCGCCTGTGCCGAGGGGCTGGGTGCGTGGAGCTTCGTACTCATAGCGGACGCGCGGCTGCTGACCCGCAGCGACCATTTCCCTGTAGACATCCGCATAGGTGATCGAATTCCCGTTGACATGCACCAAGCCATCCTGGAAACGAACCTGCGCGGGGCGGACATCGAATTTTTCCGCCAGTGCTGCGGTGATCTGGTCGCGCAGGGTTTTCGCGGCGTAACGGGAGGCATTGCCCGTGACAAAGGTCTGGCGGGAGGCGGTGGTCGGACCGCCATTGGGCGCCAGGTCGGTATCCATGACCAGGACGCGCACCTGGTCGGGCGGGACGGATAATTCCTCCGCGACGGTGAGGCGCATGACGGTGACGAGTCCCTGCCCCAGCTCGGCGGCGGAACTGCGTACCTGGAAGGTGCCGTCCGCGTAGAGTTCCACATCCGCACCGGAAATATCAGGCGCGCCGCCCCCCAGACCGGTGTTCTTATATGCCGCGGCAAGACCCCAGGCACGCACCAGGTTGGGATCGGCACTGTCAACCACGGGGGTGAATGGACGGGGGTTTCGCCTGCGCAGTTCCGCATCCACCTTATCAAGACATTCCATCAACCCGACCGACTCGTTCAGAACCTGACCGGTGTTGGTGATGCTGCCGACGTGCAGCGCGTTGACCCGGCGCACTTCGACGGGATCGAGCCCCAGTTTTTCAGCGAGCATGTCCATCATGGACTCGACCGCGAAGGCGGACTGGGTGACCCCGAAACCGCGGAAGGCGCCGGCAGGCGGGTTATTGGTGTACATGGCGTAACAATCGGCACGCACATGCGGGATATCGTACGGACCGGCGGAATGCGTGGTGGCACGGGTCATGACCTTCTCGCCGAGCGAGGCGTATGCACCGGTGTCCCCGTACAGCTCGGTCTCCACGGCAACCAGGCGACCATCGCGCTTCGCACCGAGTTTGACCTTGATCTGCGTGGCATGGCGCTTGGGATGGACCAGCAGGCTTTCCTGGCGGTCAAACAACAACTTGACCGGGCGCCTGGTGACATCCGCGAGCATGGCAGGCATGGATCTGCCCCATGACGTCTTCCTTGCCGCCAAAACCACCGCCCATTAATTGACCGACGATATGGACACGCTCCTCCGCCCAACCCATGACGCGCGCCACCTGGGTCCGATCCTGGTATGGGATCTGGGAGCCCACGTAGATCTCCATGCGCCCATCGGGCAGGGGTACGGCAATGCTGCATTCGGGTTCGATGAAGGCATGGTCGGTGGTCGGCGTGTGGAAGGTGTGCTCGAGGATCACGTCCGCACCGGCAAAGCCTGCCTCCATGTCCCCTTTGCGCACCTTGATATGCTTGAGCAGGTTGCCCTTCCCATGAAGTTGAGGGACGCCCTCCTGGCGCGCCTGCACCGGGTTCGTGATGACCGGCTGGAGATCGAAATCCGCCTCGATCAGGTCCAATGCCTGCCCGGCTATCTCCCGGGTCTCGGCGGCAACGATGGCAAGCGCGTCGCCCACGTAGCGGATGCGTTCACCAATCCCCACCATGACAGGCCAGTCGTAGATGACCAGACCGTGATTGTGTTCTGCGGGAATATCGCTCGGCGGTCAGGACCGCCATCACTCCCGGCAGTGAACGTGCCTTCGATACATCCAGGCGGGTGAGAAAAGCATGCGGGACCATGGCGCGTTTGACCCGGGCATGCAGCATGCCGTCGAATTTCAGGTCATCGGTGAAAATTGCCTGACCGGTGACCTTTTCCACAGCTTCGGGGCGCTGGTGTGAGCGACCAACGGTTTGATGTTCATGGATGGAATCCGGGATATGGGTCGGCTTTTGGACGGGTTCCCCGGTCCGCAAGGCTTGGGCTGCGGCAAGGATGGCGTTCTCAATGGAGGGATAACCTGCACACCGGCAGAGGGTATCCTTGAGCGCATGGCGGATGTCTGCGCTGCCCGGGTCGGGGTTGCGCTTAAGCAGGGCATACGCGGTCATGATCTGCCCGGGGATGCAGAACCCGCACTGCACCGCACCGTGCTCCACGAAAGCCTGCTGGAGAGGGTGCAATTTCATCACGTCATGGACGCGCTGAGCCAATCCTTCGATGGTGACGACGGTCTTGCCATTTGCGCGCTCGGCGGGATACACACAGGACATCATCGGCTCGCCGTCCACCAGGACGGTACAGGCGCCGCACTCAGCCTCCTCGCAGCCGATCTTGGTGCCTGTCAGGTTCAAACGTTCGCGCAGCAGGGTCGAGAGTGTTTCGCCGGGGACGGAATCGAGCGTGTGTTGGATGCCATTAACTGTAAGGGAGATTTGATTGGTCACTGTTCCATTCCTATGATCAGATTTGGTTAATATTCCTAAAATTTTTCGAAGGCTTCCCGGGCTGTCCGGTAACCCAGGTCGATGATCTCGGCGTACTTGTCAAAGTCCAGCAATCCATATTCATGAACGGGAACCTTGATCAACAGGTCGGCGCAATGCTGTGTCTCGTTCAAGCGGTAACAGTTGTTGCTGTAAACAACACCGGAGATGATATCCAGCATGCTCGGGGCTTTCACCCTGGGCGTTCCGGGCAGGATGCGCCCGCGCAGGACCTCCCAACCCGAGAGGCTGGGACCAAAGGAGTACTCGCCCCTGACCGGGCTGGATTCGACCAGGTTGACGCCGATCACGGTTCCCTGGGGACACATCCTGCGCATGTGGTCAATGGGCAGGTTGTTGGCAGCGCCACCATCGATCAAGACAGCGCCTTCCTCGAGAACGGGAGCAAAGATGCCGGGGAACGCCATGCTGGCGCGCACCGCCTTCCACAAGGGACCGCGGGTATGCAAACGCTCCGCACCTTCCGATAGATTCGCTGAGACGCAGAAAAATGGACGCCAGGTGTCCTCGATATACGCGCCCGCGAACAGTTCCTGGAACAGGTTCGTGATGAACCGGGTGGAGGTGATGGATGCATAGGGCAGGGTGTAATCCAGCAGTTTCTTCGGATCTGAGAACATGGCGGCTAGTTCGGTGATGCGTTCACTGGACCAATCCAGCGCGCAGCCAGCTGCCACGATGGAACCCATGCTGGCACCAGCCACCCAGTCAAATTCGATGTTCGCCTCCTCCATGGCTCGCAGCACGCCCACATGAGCCCAGCCGCGCGCGCCGCCGCCGGCGAGGGTCAGACCGATGGGTTTGCCGCTGACGCGCCTTGCCAGCCGCCGGAAATCCGACAGGTTCCCCAGCCGGACATGGTGGTGAGCCTCCACTCTGTGCTCACCCGAATCGCGGAGGGACAGCCATTTCGAAGCCACGGTGGAAACCTGGCTGCCGGATGGATGCACCAGGACCAATTCCAGGCGCGAGCGGGATCGAAGCTCAGCCAGTTCTTTTTCGATTTCCCCGGGGCTGGAATCAGCACCTGCCTCCCCCACCAGCATGATGAGATCGGCATCCTCAATGCAACGCCGCGTCCAGGGGGGTAAACGACCGGATCCATCCAGGATCGGGTCTGCCTGGTAAAGCGTGTACTTGTGCTCGCGCTCCCTCTCATCCAGCCATACATTGATGACCATGCTTAATGGATGGTCAAGCGGCGTCGCGGACACTCCCGCTTTGCCGAACAGGTCTTCAAAACGCCGGGAGTTCAGCAACAGGGTGGAACCGAGGGAGGTCAACGCCGCGGCGAACTGATCTGCAAAATCATCCAGCTCCTGCCCGGCATGCAGAGGCAGCAGGGCGATCGCCATGCTGTGTTCCCGGACCGCTACAGGCTTGTCGCGGGAGATGGCGCGCTGAACGATCTGGCGGGTCAGGTTGAGCAAAACATCCGAATACTGGCAGATCAGATCATCGAAGACCTTGCGTGAGATGACAATGAAATCCGTGGATCGGGTGGCAAACGCCGTGGCTGTGCGCCGGCTTTCCGGTGTTCCCTCCTGGGCAAGCAGGGCAAATTCGCCAACTGTCTCCCCGGTGCCTGCCTCCCCCAGGATGCGCGCTTCCCCGGAGCCGTCATCCTTCACAAAGCGCACCCGACCCTGGATGATGATATACATCGCATCCCCGGGATCGCCCTGGTGAAAAAGTGTCTGACCGCTATCGAGATGGGCGCAATCCAACTGCCCCAACAACTTGCGCAGAAGTTCATCATCAAGCCCGCCAAAGACCTGCTTCAGGACAATGCGGGTCTGGTCACGCTGGAAGCGCGGAAGCAGTTGACTGCCGAACGCTGTAATGAGATCGGGATGGTCCTGGATCAGGCGGTCAAAGACCGGTTTCCCCAGGCGCAATAGTTCGCAATCCTCAATGGCAGTCACTGTGGCAGTGCGCGTTTGCCCTGTGAGCAGTGCCATCTCTCCAACAATATCACCCGCCTTCATTTCACTGATGAACGGTCCTGCCTCCACATCAGAAGAAACCGTGGCACGCAATCTGCCGGAAGCAAGAATATAGACGGCATCACCAGCCTCCCCCTGTTTAAAAATAACGGTGTCCGCTGGAACCTTCCGGTATTCCAATTCAGCCGCAGAGCGCCTGGATCCCAGCCGCGCCCAGTTGGGAGGCTATAGGTAATTGATTTAGAAAAGCGGGAATATCCATCATTCCAAACTCCATGGCTGCACCTGAATGGGGAGAGTTATGCAGGCGAACGGGATGAACCAGCCCTCCTCCAGGCTTCCTCGAGGGTATCCTTGAACAATCCGCCAACGATGTGCCTGCGGTAGTCCGCGCTGGCGCGGCGGGCGCTGGTGCGAAAATGAGCCTGACCAAGCAGGGCAGTAAGCGCGAGGCTGATGGTCTGTGCATTGAGGGGTTGATCGCGCAAGGTCGCTTCAGCCTGGGTGGCACGGAAGGGTGTCCCACCACCGGGACCGACAGCGATGTGAACGTCCTGGACAATATCCTCCATGCGTTCGATCCAGACCGCACAATTCAGAATGGGAAGCGCCACGCCCTGGGGACGCATGATCCGCTTGAAGCAGGAACCCTGTCCCGGACGGGTTTGCCTGAGATGGAAACCGACGATGATCTCCCGGCTCTTATCGACAGCGGATTTTCCCGGACCGAGGAAGAGGGATGTGAACGGCATGCGCCGGGTGCCTGCGACCCCGGCGATCTCCGCCTGCGCATCCAGGGCGGTGAGCGCGATGGTCCCATCCGCGGCGGGCAGGGCATGGGCAACGTTCCCCCCGAGGGTGGCGGTATTGCGGACCTGCGGACCGGCGATCAGGTTGCAGGCTTCGACCAGGGCTTGGGCATGCAGGTTCACGCAGGAGTCCAGGGCAATGCGGTTCACCGGGACGGCTGCGCCAATGAAAAGCTCATCCCCCGCAGTTCGAGGCAGGTCAACTCGGGAACAGAGGTCAGATCCACCAGGGTATGGACGGGGGCATGCCGACCCTGTTTCAGGTCAAGCAGCAGGTCCGTCCCGCCCGCGATGGGCAGGGCGGGTCCCGGGGCGGATGTGAGCGCTTGAATTGCCTCCGTGATGGAGGCGGGTTGTTTGTATTCCTGCCAAAGGTTCATTGGTGGCGTACTCTCCTTATAATACGGCGGTACTTTTCGATGGGAGATGCTCCCAACGCCGCTGTCACAGTACAGCGACCACCAAACCGATGAATCATCTGCAAATAATGATCCACGCACAAGCCAAATCCGTGCTTCCCAGGCATTGGCTAGGCGGCGACACTTTCCTCCGGATGAACACCCGCCATCAACAAACCAAGCAGCTCGACCTTTGCCTGTTCACGCGGGACAATATCCATGATGCGACCTTCGTAGATGACGGCGATGCGGTCCGAGAGAGCGAGGATCTCATCCAGGTCCTCGGAGATCAGCATGACCGCTGCTCCCTTGCGGCGCTGCTCAAGCAATTGGGCGCGGACATATTCTGTTGCACCGATGTCGAGGCCACGCGTCGGCTGGGCTGCAATGATGACGCGCGGGTTGCGGGAAATTTCGCGCGCCAGCACAACCTTCTGAATATTACCGCCCGAAAGATTCTTGGCCTGCGTATCGCGCGAGGGAGTTTTTACATTGAACCTGGAGATCAACTTATCCGCATTCGAATATATCGCGCGGAGGTTTAAGAATCCGGAATGGGAATATGGAGGTTTATGATGCTCGCGCAGGATCATATTCTCAGCGACAGTAAATTCCCTGATCATGCCGTCACGCATGCGCTCCTCAGGGATATAAGCAAGCATCCGTTCCGTGAGCGCGGCAGGAGACAAACCCGTGACCTTCCTTCCATCCAGTTCGATCTCACCCCCAACCACCTTCCGCAAACCCGTAATGGTCTCCGCCAGTTCACGCTGACCATTCCCGGAAACGCCGGCAATCCCCAGGATCTCACTGGAATGCACATCCAGGCTGACACCGCGCAAGCCCGGCGTGCCCCGGTCACTGCCGCAGGCGACATCCGTCAAGCCGCAGGCGGACCTCGCCAGGTTCGACCTGACCGCGATCGGGCGTGAAACCAACCTCCCGCCCCACCATCCAGTTGGCCAGATCCTGCTTGGTTACTTCCGAGGTTGGGCGCGTGCCGATCTTGCGTGCCATCCCGCAACACGGTGACACGGTGGCTGATCTCCACCACCTCATGCAGTTTATGCGAGATGAAGATCAGGGCATGACCATCCTTCACCATCTGTTTCATGATGGACAAACAACTCATCCACTTCCTGCGGGGTAAGAACAGCCGTAGGTTCGTCCAGGATGAGCAGGGCCGCCCCGCGATAAAGGGCTTTAATAATTTCAACACGCTGCTGCTGCCCCACTGAGAGCTGCCAGACATAAGCATCCGGGTCAATTTTCAGACCATAAATGATCGCCAGTTCCATGAATCCGTTTTGAGACGCGGTCGAGGTCGGTGAGCACGCCGCGGGAGGAAGGCAATCCCAGGGCGACATTTTCCGCCACGGTCAGGGTCTGCACCAGCATGAAATGCTGGTGGATCATGCCGATCCCAAGGTTGATCGAATCCGTGGGTGATGAGATGCTGACCCGCCTGCCGTTGAGCAGGATCTCCCCTTCATCGGGATGGTACATGCCATACAGGATTTTCATCAACGTGCTTTTGCCGGCGCCGTTCTCCCCCAGCAAGGCATGCACCTCGCCGGACTTCACATCAAAGTCAACGTGGTCATTGGCAAGCACACCGGGAAATCGCTTGGTGATCCCACGCATTTCAAGGCTGTCTATCCGGGTCATTCCGGAAGGGAGTATGTTGGATTCGGTCATGATGCACATCCTTGAACTTTGGGAGTCCCCGCCGCGAAGACTCCCAAAGTCCTTGTAAATCAAGATCGTACTTACGGCAGAGTGATCGTGATGGTTCCGTCGATGATGCCCTGGATGGTTGCTTCAGCAACTGCCTTGGCATCCTCGGGAAGTGCATAGTCCGGATTGAATTCGATCACTTCGCCGCCATTGGCAAGATTGGCAACGAAGGACTGTCCGCCGAGCGTACCGGCCTTGATGAGGGTGATCATCTCACGCAGGACGACTTCCCAGTGATAGACCTGGCTGGCAACCACAATGGTGGGAGCAAGGGAGGTCTGGTTGGACTGGGTGCCGAACCACAACACGTTATTTTCTTCAGCCTTGCCGATCGCGCCGACAACCATCTGGGCTGTGCCGGTCAGGACATCCGCGCCGGCAGCGATGTGGGTCGTCGCAGCTTCGGAGGCCAGAGCAACATCAGAGAAGGAACCGATGTAGTTGACGTTCACGGTCACGTCGGGATTGGTCGCCAAAACACCGGCTTTGAAACCATCCACATACAGTTTCGCATCACCGGTCTCGATCGGTCCGACAACGCCGATGGTACTTGCTCTCGGAAAGGGTGGCTGCCAACACACCATTGACATAGCCGCCCTCCTGGGAGGCGGCTTCATAGGCGAAGATATTGGGCTGACCAAAGGTATCCACCGTGGTACCCCAGGCAAAAGCTGGTCTCGGGGAAGTCCGGGGCGATTTCCTGCAGGGAGGAACCGTACTGGGAGCCATGCGCAATCACCAGGTCATAACCCTGTGAGGCATAGTCACGGATGGCTGCAGCGGCATCATCCACGACGAACATGTTCTCAGAATAGACAAACTCAAAATACTCGGCTCCGCCCATTTCCTCCTGGATGCGGACAAGTGCATCATACATGCTCTGGCTGAAAGCCAGGTCATTGATGGCGCTGGGCATGACAACAGCCACGCGGAACTGCTCAACCGGGGCGGGGGCTTCCGTGGCAGCGGGGCTTCAGTGGCGGGAGCTTCGGTGGCGTGACCGGGCTCCGGTAGCCTCAGTGGCTTTCGGCGCGCAAGCCGCCACACGCGAGTGCGAGAATTGCAACAACAGTCAACAACCATGCAAACTTTTTCATTTTCTTCTCCTAATTGAATATGATTTGTACGGGTCAAGATATCATGGACATTGAAATTGATTACTATTTGCTGGCAGACACCTCCTGTCCAGAATTTCAATTTTCCCTTTCAAAGGGTTTTGTCAATGCAGATGGAGCACGAACTCTTGAAACGGTGGCAACCAAAACCAGGATGGTCAGAACATAAGGCATCATCACCGCGATATCAGAAGGGATGGGAATGCCCAACACCTGAATCCACAATTGCAGAGAGTTGACCATGCTGAACAACAATGCGCCACCCAAAACACCCGACCGGGCGCCAGGCGCCAAAATAGACCAGCGCGACCGCAATAAAGCCCATGCCGCTGGTCATGTTCTGCTGGAAGACATTCAGCAAGGCGATGGAAAGCGAGGCGCCGGCCAACCCGGAAAGGGTCCCGCCCAGGATGATCGTGAAGTAACGGATGCGCGCCACACTGACGCCCAGCGAATCCGCTGCATCCGGGTTTTCACCGACCGAGCGGATCTTCAAGCCCAAGCGTGGTCTTGTTCAGAACAAACCAGGCGATCGGCACCAGCAGATACGCGCCATAGACCAGGATATTCTGACTGAAGAAAATTTCTCCGATACCGGGAATATCGCTCAAGCCCGGGATATAAATTTTCGGAAAACCTTTGACGGTCTCCACCGTTCCCAGCAATTTCTGGAAAAGCAGGTCGCTCATCCCCAGGCCAAAGAGATAAGAAGCCGATGCCGCTGATCCCCTGCTCGGCATGCAGGTTGACGGTCACATAAGCCATGGCAAGTCCCATCACTGCACCGACGAGCATGGCAGCCAGCACACCCAGCCAGAGGTTGCCGGTGGTCAATGCAACATAAAAGGCGGCAAAGCACCCAGAAGCATCTGGCCTTCCACACCCAGGTTGAGCACGCCGCTGCGCTGACCAAAGGTCTCGCCGATGGCAGCATACAGGTAGGGAGTCGCCAGACGGATGCCGGAGGCAAGGATGCCGACCAGGACAGTGGTGGTGAAAAGATCAGAAATCATGACGGCTACCTCCCCTTGCTGTAATGTTTCTGTATCGGCTTGGGAGGCGGCGTTCATCCTCCTTGCATGGCAGCCAGCCTGCGTCTCTGCCTGCGTCGCCGCCAGATCTCACTGCTGACCACGAAGACCACCACCAGTCCGTTCAATGCGGTCACAACGCGGAGGGAACCTGCACCGCCCTTTGCATGCTGTTGGCTCCCACCAGCAGCGCACCAAACAGGATCGAAGCCGGGATGGACCAGAGCGGATGCAGCTGACCAAACAGGGCAGCCACAATGCCGTTGAACCCGGCGCCGCCGGTAAAACCCGAAGAGGAGCCATCCGTGATCATGCGATAGTTCACACCATAAACCTGGATCGCTCCCGCCAGGCCTGCAAATGCACCACTGAGCAACAAGCGCCAGCACCACATAACGCTGGACTTTGATCCCTGCATACCGCGAGGCATGTGGATTCTGTCCCACTGCCCGGATGCGATAACCCAGCGTCGTGCGCCACAACAGGATGTAAACAAGGATCGCCAGCACCACTGCGATCAAAGCGCCCAGATGCAAACGGGTGGGACCAGACGAGGCAAACGGAAATCATCCAACAGGCGGGCTGTTTGCGGGATCTTCGAAGCCAGCTCAGCCTGGGAAGGATCGATCATCGGTCCGCGCAGCAGGAAGTTCATCAACTGCACCGCAATGGCATTCATCATCACCGTGCTTAGGATTTCATTCACATTGAAATAGGCTTTGAGAAAACCGGGAATTCCACCCCAAATCGCTCCACCCAAAAATCCCGCCAGCATGGCAAGCGTGATCACCAGCCAGCCAGGCAGATCTGGTGAAGGTCAGACCCACCCAGGTCGCCAGGAGCGCGCCGATGATCATCTGCCCTTCCCCGCCGATGTTGATCACATCCCCGCGGAAGGAGATACAGATGCCGATCGCAACCAAGAGCAACGGCGTGGCTTTGACCAGTGTCTCTGCAAAGGCATTGGAGCTGCCAAAAGCCCCCTCCCAAAGCGCTTTATAGGCTTCAATGGGATTGACCTTCAGGAAAAGCAGCATGACCGCGCCAACAAGCCAGTGCCGCCAGAGTGGCAAAGACCGGCAGGAGCGCATCGATCAGACCGGGAGACCCATTCGCTTTGAAATAGTCTTTTTCATGGCTGGCATGGTCACTCCTGTTTTATCAGTATACTGGAAGCATTATCGAAAGATTGTCAGACATTTTGTAACAGAAATAATATGAGTAATATGTTCCACAATCTGAATTGCTGCCAGTTGTATCATTTGTTGACAGCCATAATTTGAAATGTCCGACGATACAACTTGTTGATGGATTCACCATTCGCCGCATGTCGATCGATTCAGCGACTCACAGGCTGATTGTACTGTGAAATTAAATGGATCTACTTTCCGCGTTCACCGCGGATATAGGGATTACCCAGCGCGGCCGGCGCGCCCAGGCGCTTGCGGATGGCTTCGCGCGAACCGATCACCAGCACAATGACCGTGAACGCATACGGGAGCATCTGCAGGAAGAAACCCAGATAGGGATTGTAATAAAACGGATTGTCCAAGCCGAACAACAGAGTGGGACCTTGAATATCCAGGATGAGGCGGCGGAGCGCGCCAAACGCATACGAACCGATCGCGGCCCGG
Organism: uncultured Chloroflexia bacterium; assembly: GCA_963823545.1. Lineage (GTDB taxonomy): Bacteria > Chloroflexota > Anaerolineae > Anaerolineales > Villigracilaceae > Denitrolinea. The sequence goes on from CAWGMC010000032.1 coordinate 87,361, forward strand.
AACGGATCCCATTGGGCGAAGATGACCAGACCCGACCGCGATCCAGCCCTGCCCGCCTGTGGTCAGTTCACTGAACCAGCCGGGTGCAACCGCAAGGCTGATGGTCGCGCCGCCCAGACCCGCCAGCAACCCGCCGACGAAGACATATAAATAGCGCATGCGGAAAACATTGATGCCCAGCGCATCCGCTGCAGAGGGATACTCACCCACCGCGCGCAAATGCAGACCCGGGCGTGTGCGATTGATGTAATACCACGCCAGAGGCGTGAGCAGATAGCCGATATAAACCAGTACACTTTGATTCGTGAAAAAGATCGGGCCAAGGATCGGGATTTGCGAAAGCAAAGGGATGGAAAAATTCGGCATGAGCGAAACGGTGCCGGCCTTGCTCAGGCCTTCGCCCAGCACCAGGCTGATGCCCGTGCCGAGCAAGGTGAGCGCCAGCCCGCTGACGACCTGATCGGCCTGCAGGGTGATGACGATAAAGGCATGGATCTGGCTGAGCAGACCCGCGACCAGCATCGCCACCAGCACACCGATCCACGGATTGCCCGTGGCGATGGTCACACTGAAGCGCGGACATCGCGCCGATGAGCATCATGCCTTCCACGCCCAGATTCAGCACACCCGAACGTTCCGCCAAAATTTCACCCAAGGCGGCGAATAACAGAACCGTTCCGCTTGCAACGCCTGCCTGAAGAATGATGATGGGATCCATGATATTAAGCCTCCGCGTTCTCCACGCACAATGCGAACCCGATAGCGCAGCAGGAAGTCACTGGCGATCAGACAAACCAGAATGATTCCCTGGATCATCTTCGGCACACCCGAAGGCTGGATCTCACGCCCTGCCAGGATCAACGCGCCGAACAAAATCGAAACAAGGATGATCACCAGCGGATTCAATTTCGCCAGCCACGCAACAATGATGCCTGTAAAGCCATAACCCGCAGCAATCGGCGCGGTCTGCAGGCGATGAACCACGCCCGCCACTTCACTCATGCCGCCCAGCCCCGCCAGCGCGCCGGAAAGCATCATCACATAGATGATATTGCGCGTGATATTGATGCCTGCATATTTCGCAGCCTGCGGGTTATCACCGATCAAGCGGATCTCATAACCCCAGCGGCTGCGATACACAATGAACCATAAAACGATCGCTGCGACAATTCCGAGCAACAGACCAGCATGGGTTGTCAGCCCGCGAAAGAAGGGAATGGTCTTGGCATAATCAGACAGGCGCGGCAGCCAGGCCGTCTCAGGGAATTTCGGGCTCATCTGAAAACCGCCCTCCGTCCAGACTGCGAAGACCCAGAAGTTCACCCAGGAAATGGCGATGTAGTTCAACATCAGCGTGCTGATGATCTCGTTTACATTGAACTTTGCCTTCAGATACCCGGGGATGAAATCCCCAGACCGCGCCCGCCGCCATGCCCGCCATCGCCATCACAGGGATGAACAGCCAGCGGTGACGTTTCCGCAGGCAGGACAGGCGCAAGCACAATCGCGCTGGCGCCCAACGCCCCCATGATGAACTGTCCCTCTGCGCCGATGTTCCACAGCTTCATGCGGAACGCCACCGAACAGGCCAGCGCGGTCAGCATGATCGGCGTGGCTTTCACGATGGTGTCTGAAAGCACACCGATATCGCCAAAGGAGGCCTGCGCAATATGAGCATAGGAGGCAAATGGATTGCCTCCCGCGAACGCGATCAGGATCCCGCCCAGGATCAAGCGCAACGACGATCGCGCCCGATGGAAACAGCAGCAGGATACCAGCGGGTGGTTCGATCCAGCCGCGGTTCGATCTTGATGCGATAGCCTGCGCGTCGTTTTGTGCGAAAGTGGATTCAGTCATGTGCCGCCACTCCCTCTTTCTGGATTTGTTCCAGCGGTGTGCCGGTCATCATCAGACCGATCGCTTCGATCAGACTTTGCGTCTGGTTCCGCTGATCCGACCTTTATCTCGCCCATGATCTTCCCCTCATAGATCACATAGACACGGTCACTCAACGAGAGCAGTTCCTCCAACTCCTCAGAGATCAGCAGGACTGCCGCGCCCTGCTTCGCGCTGGGTCAGCAACAGGCGGTGGACGCCTTCGATCGCGCCGACATCCAGCCCACGGGTCGGTTGGACCGCCACCATGAAGTTGGGATGTCCTGAAATTTCACGCGCCAGGATCACACGCTGTAAATTTCCACCGGAAAAAGTCGCACAGGTGTATTAACATTCGGCACGATGATGTCATAAGCCTGCTTTGAGTTCCTTCGCAAAGTTCGTCGGCGGCGGTCATATCCAGCAAACTGCCTTTCGAGATCGGCGGCTTGCGATATTTTTTCATAATGACATTATCGGTCACGCTCAAGTTCGGCGAGCTGCCCACATGTGTGCGGTCTTCAGGCACATACGCCATGCCATGTTGAATACCGATACAAAGTATCGCGGTTGTTGACCTTATCACCGTTCAGATGCACTTCGCCCTGTTTGCATTTACGCAGCCCGGCGATGACCTGTGACAGTTCGCTTTGACCATTGCCCGCCACACCCGCCATGCCGACGATCTCCCCGCGCGCACATTCAGCGAAAGTCCGCGCAGGGCTGGCAGACCTTTATCATTCTCCGCATGAACATCTTTCACATCGAGAACGACATCGCCCGGCTGCTCCGGCTTTCTTATCCACAAAGAAAACGACCATCACGCCCCACCATCAGCTTCGCCAGTTCCTGGCGTGGTCACGCCTTTGGAAGGTACACCCGAAGCGGTCACGATACCGCGCCGCAAAACAGTGACGCGGTCGGCAATGGCAGTGACTTCCTGCAATTTATGGCTGATAAAAATAACAGATTTGCCCTGTGCGACCATCGAACGCAGAGTGTAGAATAAACCTTCAATTTCCTGCGGCGCAAGGACGGCCGTCGGCTCATCCATGATGAGCACATTCGCGCCGCGATAAAGCATCTTGAGCAATTCCACACGCTGTTGCTCACCCACAGATAACTGCCAGATCTTCGCGCGCGGGTCCACTTTCAGCCCGAACTGTTCGCCCAGTGTCCGCAATCTTGTCATCGTACTCGTGCAGGCGCATGAAAAAACGCGGATCATCCAGGCCGAGCAAAATATTCTCCGTGACCGTCTGCGAGGGGACGAGCATAAAATGCTGATGCACCATGCCGATCCCTGCCTTGATGGCATCCCGTGGAGAGGAGAAACTCCACGCTGCTTCCCATTGACTTTGATAATGCCTGCATCCTGCTTGTACAATCCGGCCAGGACATTCATCAGATGTGCTTTTGCCCGCTCCATTCTCCCCCAGCAAGGCATGGATCTCCCCCGCGCGCAATTCAAAATCCACATGGTCATTGGCAAGCACGCCGGGAAAACGCTTGACAATGCCGCGCATTTCCACGACAAGATTGGAGGGTGTTGGATTCAGTCAAAGATGATCCTCCTGCGAATTTCGTCATGGCATAACAAATCGGCTGGAATATCAGCTGACTTTATACAAAAGGGGCAGAACCATGCAGTCCTGCCCCATTCATCAACCGACTGTTACTCAGGCAGTTCGGCGGTAATGCCTTCAGCCCACCACTTCATACAAACAGGACTGAGCACGGCAGACCGTATTCAGGGAAGGCATCGAGGTCAACCTGCTGGAGACTCTGACCAGCCGGCAGGACCACGTTGCCCTTATTGTCATTGATCGGTCCGGTGAACACATCAAAGCGGGTGAACTTGCCAGCCAGCATCTGGCAGCGAGTGTATCCCGGACCATCTGGATAACTTCGGGATCCAGATCTGCAACACCGGGCTGGAGTTCCTGACCTTCCATGAAGCCGATAGAGTCCGAGGGCGCCGGTCTCGGCATCGAAGTAATCCCAGCCGGGCTTATAGGTTCCAGCGATCACTTTTTCAGCGATCTCGGCATAGATCGGACCCCAGATCCAGTACGGTGCGGTCAGGCAGCGCATCCACTTTGCAGGAGCCGTACCAGTCATAGGTCACGCCCCATTTGCCTTTTTCCTGAGCGACATCCGCCACGGCGGGGGTATCCGCACCGGTGAAGACCACCTGCGCGCCGGCATCGAACAGGGAAGCCGCGGCTTCCTTTTCAAGCACAGGGTCATGCCAGGTGTTGATCCAGCGGACATCCATGGTGCATTCAGGGCAGGTCTTCTTCATGCCCAGGGCAATGGCGTTGCCCAGGCGGATTTCTTCGGGGATCGGGAAGGTTGCCATATAACCAAGTTTCGGATTGCCATCCTTCTTGGCGCGTGCACCGGCCAGCATGCCCGCCAGATACTTCATGTCTTCCATGGCGCCCATCAGGTTGCCAAAGTTGGTCTCGTTGGACTTGATACCGGTCAGGTGGATGAACATGCTGTCAGGGAATTCGGCGGCAACGGTCTCCATCGGGTCCATGAAGCCGAAGGATGTTCCGAAGATCAGGTCAAAGCCTTTGCGCGCCAGCGCACGGAATACCTGTTCGGAATCGGCGCCCTCCGGCACGTTTTCGATGTAGGCTATGTGCGTGTTGGGGACATTCTCTTCCACATACAGCAGACCTTCATAGTGCGCCTGAGACCAACCCCCGTCATCATGCGGACCGATCAGGACCATTGCGACATTAAGCATGCCATCCTTGGTTGCAGGAATTTGGAAACCGCCCACTTCCTCAGCCTTGGGAGCGCACGCTGATACTGCGAGAACGATGATCATCGCCAGAACTGTGATCTTGGACAATGTTGTACGCATGAACTACTCCTCCTAGAGTATTTGGGATTGAAATTCTTTCGGATCCAACACACAAATTTTTACCTGCCGGGAGCCTCCTTTCGTGATGTCAGCCATACAACCAATCCTGTAGCTTGCCATAAATCATTCTATTCCGATTGGGTTAATTGAACAAGTCGCTTATGTCACTAAACAACCTGAAAAAAATCCCTTTCACCAATCACAAGAAAAAGCAGCATCCATTGCTCTTAACGCCTCCTGTTTTGTCCCGCCCGGGGGGGTCTCTTCGGCAATGCGGGACCACAACGAACACAACATCGGAGCCATGTATTCCTTCGAGACCCGATATGCATCCATGGACAATTCCTGTGCCCGCGCCCAATCACCCACATGGGCATAGCCTTCGATGAAGACAAAACGCTCGACCGGATCATTCGGGTGGTCATCCAATCCGAAGGCGATGGCGGCGATGCGCACCACCTCCTGCCAATCCTCCTGCTGGCGGGCGAGGTCGGCGCGTTCAAAGTAGTAGCACCAGCCGTGCTCCGGCTCGCTCCCGTAGATGCCCGGCATGATGGCAGTCCCTTCCGCCAGGATCCAATCCGGGGAGGAAAGCGTCGCAGCCTCGCGCATCAGGGTTTCATCGGGCATGAAACGATTCTGGAAGTCGATATCCGGGTCGAGCAGGCGCAGGCAGCCGGGCGGGGCATAATAGAACGCCACCACTTGGGAGGTGTTTCCCTCAAAGGTGCCCGCCAGGAAATCATAATTAATTGGCAGGTCCTTCTCGAACGCGGGCAGGGAACCGCCGAGGCGGGATTTGGGATAAAGCAGGACGTAGTCGATCCGGTCGCTGTGGTTATCCGGTGCATACACCCAATTCACGACAGCCGCCAGGGAGTTATCTGCGTAATAGTTGAAGACCCGGGCGTCGATGGGTGGAAGCACTCCGGTCGCGGAAGGAGAGAGGAATGCCCTGTCGTTCAACAACACAGTCGTATTCTTCTCAAGCCCGGGCGCGCGCCAGGTCATCTGCCAGAAAAGAGCCTTCTGCGAGTCCCACTCGCGGCGGTAATCGTTCATCCAGTATGCCTGGCGCCCAGCCATCAGGGCGATCAATATCCCGGCGAGGAGATACTTCCAGCGCCGGATGGGCATCAGTTCCAATAGACCAGCCCACAAAAGACAGGCACCGAACATGAAAGGCAGGGTGAAGCGGCTCGTGGGGTGGGAAAGGGTCGGAGGAAATTCTATCAACCAGAGAGGCCAGCCTGCCGTGATAAAAGCAGCAAGTGAGAGCAGGATGGCTTGCAGGGCAAAGCGCGGGCGCGATTTATTGTAAGTGATATGTAAAACATAAACAGCCAGGACCAGGACGACCGCCATCACTCCAAACACCATCCCGGTCGTGCGCAAGCCATCCGTGGAAGGCTTGGGGAGTTGGAAGACCTGCCCAAGGGCTTCGCCGCTCACGGTCCAGAATGTGGCGAAGATGATCTTGATGAGGTGCAGGAGGGTGGTGAGGAAATCCTGTCTTCAGGTCGGCGAGCAGGGTCGTCGAATAGACCTGGTTGTTGAAGATGAACATGCGCCAGAAGAGGTCCGCGAACCAGACCAGCAGGTAGGGAAGCCAGCGCCGGAATAGGTCCGCCAATGAGGGGCGTTTGTCACCCTGCTCCCGGTTCTGCAGTGCGATCCAGATGACGACCGGGCGGACGAGTTCGGCGAAGAAAAAGTATTCCATCATCCACAGGTTAAGCGCGGAGAAGAGCAGGGCGAGAGCTGTAAAGAGACGGAACCGGCGCGGGTCATCAAAGGCGCGCAGCATGAAATAATAGGAGGCGAGGAAACAATTCAGAACGATGAAAAAATGGCTGTAGAGGTAGGCTCCCCACTGCTGGTTGAAACCGGGATAAAGCATGAAAAAGAACGCCGCCACGAGGGCGAATGAGTTGTGGTCTTTCCAGATGCGCCGGAAGATGCCCCAGGCAAGCAGACCGGTGAGGGCGCGCAGGAGCAGCGCAAACACCTGCCAGTAGATGGGGATGTGCGGCAGGATATGAGTGGTCACCTGGTAGAGCAATCCCCAGACAGGGCGGTTGCTCGAAAAATAACGCGTCATCGCCTCGCTGCCCAACTGGTAGCGGATCCAGGACATGGGCAGATCGTCCCAGTAAAATCCCAACACGGGAAGCAGCAATCCGTAGGACAGGATCGCCACAACAAGGAGGAGGATGGCGGGATGAATGCGTCGCATCGGGAAAAATTCAGGGGCAGGGTGTAATGCCCTGCCCCTGTGTTTCAAATCACGGAACGATCCAGGTGCCGGTCTCGCCTTTAATGGCGCGGCCGATGTTCTCAGGGTTGGTGATCAATGCCTGCTTGCCGCCGTTCTCCAGGAACCAGATGATCGCCTGGATCTTGGGAGCCATGGAACCTTTGGCAAAGTGCGTGCCTTCGGCAAGATATTGCTTCGCTTCGGCAAGGGTCATCTTGTCGAGCCACTTCTGCTCGGGTTTGCCAAAGTTGATGGCGACCTTTTCCACCGCGGTGGAGATCAGGAACAGGTCGGCATTGATCAGGCGCGCCAGCAGGCTGGAGGCGAAGTCCTTGTCGATGACCGCCGCCACACCCTCCAGACTGCCGTCCGGTTTGCGGATGACGGGGATGCCGCCGCCGCCGACCGTGATGACGATCGTGCCCGCCTTGATCAGGGCTTTGACCGCTTCGATTTCCACGACTTCCTTCGGCATTGGGGAGGCGACCACCCGGCGCCAGCCGCGGCCGGCATCCTCCTTGACCGACCAGTCCAGTTCCTTCTGGCGGCGTTTGGCTTCGGCCTCGTCCATGAAGGAGCCGATCGGCTTGGAGGGTTTCTTGAAAGCCTTGTCGTTCTTGTCCACCAGCACCTGCGTGACCACCGTGGCGACCGACTTCTTGATGCCGCGGCGGTTCAATTCGTTCTGCAGGGTCTGCTGGAGGGCATAACCGATCGCGCCCTGCAAGTCTGCGCCGCAGACATCCAGCGGGACTTCGTGCATCCCTTCCACTTTCGCTGCGATCTCGGAACGGCGCAGGATGAACCCGACCTGCGGTCCGTTCCCGTGACCGATGGCCACATCCCAGCCTGCTTCGATCATATCGGCGATGTGGAAGGTGGTTTCCTTCGCGGCCTGGTACTGGTCTTCGACCGTCTTGTGGTCTTCATCCTTGATGAGGGAATTGCCACCAATGGCGATCACTGCAAGTTTTTTCTTCTGTCCATGATAAGTCTCTGCCTCCGTCACTACGCTCATGCGTCAACGCCATGACGGCTTTCTGTGCATGCAGGCGATTCTCGGCTTCATCGAAGACGACCGAGTTCGGACCATCCAGCACTTTGCTGGTCACTTCGACGTCGCGGTCGGCAGGCAGCGGATGCATGTAAATGGCATCCTTCTTTGCGACCTTGAGCTTGGCATCATCCATGATCCAGTTCTTGTACGAATCCTGGATCTTCTTGCCTTCCGCCTTGTCGTTGGTGGTCAACAGCGGACCCCAGGACTTGGCGTAGATCACATCCGCGTCCTTGCAGGCTTCGGTCATGCCATCCTTGCTGTCGATGATCTCAAAGCTGGCGCCGGCGATCCTTGCCTGTTCCTTGGCCTGCTCGACGATCTCGGGCATGAGCTTGAACTCGGGCGGATAAGCCAGGGTGACATCCATGCCAAAGCGCGGCATCTGCAGGATGAGGGATTGCGGCGACCGAGACCGGTTTGAGGTAGGAGGCAGCATAGGCCCAGGAGACGACCATCTTCTTTTTGCGCAGGTCGCGGCCTTTCTTCTCCATGATGGTCATCAGGTCAGCCAGGCACTGGAAGGGATGATAGATGTCGCACTGCATGTTCAGGACGGGCGCGCGGCTGAATTCTTGGCAACAGCGTTCAGGTATTTGTTGCCATCGCCAAAGTCGCAATGACGGATGGCGATGCCATCGAAATAGCGCCCGAAGATCTCACCGATCTCCACGGGTGTATCGCCGTGCGAGATCTGGGTGGTGTTCGAATCGATGAACGCGCCGTGTCCGCCAAGCTGGGCAATGCCGGCTTCGAACGAGCCGCGCGTGCGGGTGGATGAGAAGAAGAACAGCATCGCCAGCACCTTGTCGCGCAGGTAGGCATGCGGTTCACCCAGGGCGCGCTTGCGCTTCAGATCCCAGGCCACATCCAGAACAGTTTCGACTTCCTCTTTTGTGAAGTCGAGGTCGCCGATCAGATCGCGGCCTCTAAAATTGGTTTGCATTATTAACTCTCCTTGTGAATATTATGCAAATGCACAGATGCCGTCGGGCAACGCTGTGCCATCGATAAGGTCTATTCCATCGCGCCCAGCACCAGCGCCAGCAGGGTCATGCGCATGACGACGCCGTTGAAGGCTTCCTGCCAGTAGCGCGACCAGCTGGTGATATCCACATCGGCGGGGATCTCATCCATGCGCGGCAGGGAGTGGAGCAGGATGGCGTCCGACTTGGCTTTCGTTGTACAGCAGTTCACGCGTGATCTTGTAATTGGCGGGCGTCAGGTCGAGCTTCGCCTGCTGCGCTCATCGCGGGACTTGGTGTAATCGGGCTGGACCACCGGCTCGACCAGGATCACATCGGCATCGGCAATGGCTTTCTCCACATGGTCGACTTCCTTGAAGTTCACACTGAAGCTGCTTGAGTTCCTTCTTGAAGTCATCCGTCAGACCCATGTCCGGCGGGGAGACGAAGGTGATCGGGCAATCGAACTGGCTGAGGGCATAGCCGAGCGAGTGCATGGTGCGCATGCGCATGTCGCCCACGGCCAGCCACTTCAGCCCATCGATGCGGCCCTTCTCGCGCAGGACCGTGTACAGGTCGGTCAGGATCTGGGTCGGGTGCTCGCCCCAGCCGTCGCCGCCGTTGATGATCGGGATGCTCGCCCACTTGGCGGCTTCGTGCGGCGCGCCCTGCTGGAAGTGGCGCATGACGATCACATCGCCGTAGAACTCCAGCATCTTGACGGTATCCTTGATCGACTCCTGGTAGAAGTCACCGGCGCGGGTCATCTTGGCATCCGAGAAGCCCGTCACATGGCCGCCCAGGCGGTGCATGGCGGCTTCATGAGCCAGGCGGGTGCGGGTCGAGGGCTGATAGAAAGCCGTCACCAGCGTCTTTTCCTTGAGCATGTCCACGTTCTTGCGGGACCGCGCGATGGGTTCCATTTTCGCGGCCACATCGAAGACATGGAAAAACTCGTTCCGCTCGAATTCCTTGAGCGAAAGAATATCACGACCAGCAAAACTACGCATACGAACCTCCAGATTGAGTGATTTAGATTTTGGACGTACACATGAACCTGCTTGATGCTTCATTCTCTCCTGCTTTGGCGTTACTTTCAACTTGCTCATCCAACATCTTCGGGAACGAGCGCATAAAACTCCGGTCGCCGCGACCACTTCATCCAGCGGGACCTGCTCGAGGTTGGTGTGGGCGAACTTCTCATCCCCGGGACCAAACCCGATCGAGGGGATGCCCGCCTTGCCAGCCCAGTAGGTGCCGTTGGTCGAGAAATCCCAGGTGCCCAGCGCCCGCTTCTCGCCCCACAGCGCCTCGATCGTGCGCTGCCCCGCCTGCGTCAATGGATGCTCATCCTCCAGCAGCCAGGGCGGGATAGAACTTCGAGCACCGGGAAGACAAAGCCGGTGTAGGACGGCGCATCGTAGAACAGCTCCTCGACGTGGATCTCATCCTGCAGATAGTCGGGGATCAATCCCTTGATCTGGGCGATGACCTCATCATGCGGCTCGTTCAGCGTGATGCGGCGGTCGATATAGATCGTGAACTGGTCAGGCACGGCGTTCAGCGAGGCGGTGCGCGCCGCCACATCGGTCACCGCGATGGAGGGATAACCCTGCACCGGGTGATAGCCCATGCCAAAGCGCATCCGGCGATCCAGTTCGCGGATCTGGGTGATGATCGACATCATCTTGTACACCGCGTTGTCGCCCAGGTAGTGCGAGGCGGCGTGCGCCGAGCGGCCGCTGGCGGTGATCTTCAACTCGATGCGTCCCTTGTGCCCGCGATAGACCTGCATCTTGGTCGGCTCGCCGATGACGACAAAATCCGGGCGGATGCCGGGGTCCACTTCCACGAAGGCATTGGGACGCGATGCCGTCGCACCACTCCTCCATGTTGCCGAAATACCAGGCGGTCGTATCTTCCAGCAGACCCAAGTTCCTTGGCAAACGACAGCCCATAGACCATGCCCGGCGTGGAACCTTTTTCATCCAGGCGCCGCGCGCATACAGGATGCCGTTCTCCACCTTGCCCTTGAAGGGATCCCAATCCCAGTCGGCGGGATCGCCCACGCCCACGGTGTCGATGTGCAAATCGTAGACGATGACGCGCTTCCCTGAGCCGATGCGCCCGAGGATGTTGCCCATCTTGTCGAAGCGGACTTCATCGAAGCCCAGTTTGGTCATCTCCGCGCCGATGCGCTCGCCCACATCCTTCAACTGACCATCCATGCTGGGAATGGCACAGATATCGCGCATGAACTGGATGATGTTCTCGCGATTCTGTTCAACCCTGGTTTTTGATCTCCTGTACTGTCACTGTCATCTCCCGGACCTGCCTAACCGCCATTTCCAACGCGGCGCACCACATGGAAATTGAAATACCCGGGGATGAAATATGTCATTGAATAAGTCCAGGACCGTCGCGCTGGAATTGAACAACTGCGCGCTGAAGTGCAGCAGCACATCGCCGCGCTGGATCTCCAGCGCCTTGGCGACCTCCGCGGTTGCACCGATGGCACTGATGGCAGCCCGCGAGGTGCGGGGTGGGTCGGAACGGGCAAGCAGGAAGTCCAGCACCGAGCCGCCAAAATCGTTCTGCAGGTCCTCGGCCGCAGGACCGTCTCGGTCAGGATATCCACCAGGTATGCAACGGGATGCCCATCGGTCTGCATCACGCGCCGCACACGGGTCAGGCGCGTGGCAAGCGGGACATTCAAGGCGGTCGCAAGTTCCTGGTCCGCCATGACCTTCTCGATATGCAGGTCGCTGACGGTGACCGACAGGTTCATGCGGCGCGCCATGGTCTCGACGCTTTCGAGCACCTCGAGACCGCTGTCCATGACCGGCACCTTGCCAACCACAAAGGTGCCCGCGCCCTGGCGCCTGCGGATCAGACCCTGCGTCTCGAAAGCACGCATGGCTTCGCGCAGGGTGGCGCGGCTGACACCCAGCTGTTTTGCCAGGTCGGGTTCGGAAGGGAGCTGCTGACCGGCGGGTGTGCGCGCGATCAAGCTCGAGAGTTCAGCGGTCAAACGTTGGAACGGAAAATTAGCCATGTTGCCTCCAGGTTATTCCAGCACGGGAATGAATTTGAAATTTGTCACATCCACCAGTCCCTTATCCGATATGCGCAATTCGGGGATGACCACCAGGGCCAGCAGACTCAACTGCATGTTTGGATTATTCAGATGTACAGCCGCACTCACGGAAGCCTTCCAACACCGTGGCAGCCTTCTGCGCGACCACCTCCGCGCGTTCGGTGGACATCAGACCCGCCGATCTGCAATTCGACCTGGCCGATCACCTTCCCATCCAGGACGACCACCTGCCCGCCGCCGCTGCGCGCCAGGGCGTTGGCAGCCACCGCCATGCAGGCATCCTCCGTCCCGACCACGACCATCTGGTGGCAGTCGTGCGCGACCGTCGAGGCGACCGCGCAATTCCTCGTGAAGCCAAAGCCGTTCACCAATCCCAGTGAGACCGCGCCGCTGCCCTTGTGACGTTCCAGGATGGCAACCTTGGCGATGTCGCGCTTGAGATCAGCCTTTATCCCGCCAGCCTCCGGCTTCATGTCAAATTTTAGATGTCGGGTGGGAGCCTGGTTTTCGATGACGCCGATGACATGCGCAGTGACCTGTGATTTTTTGCCTTTCACGACCAGTTTGAAATCTTCCGCTTTTATTTCACGTTTAAGTTGACCGAATTGGCTGCCCATGCCGGATAGGAGAACGAGTCTGGCTCCACCGTCCAACTGCCTTCCTGGGCGATCACCTGCCCGCGGGCAATGACCATTTCGGGCTGGAAATCACGCAGATCGTTCACCAGCAGGATATCCGCCCAGCGACCTGGAGCGATCATGCCCATTTCGCGCGTCAAGCCGAAATGCTCGGCGGTATTGATGGTGCACATCTGGATGGCGGTCATGGGGTCAAGACCTTCCGCGATGGCATGGCGCAGGACCCGGTCCATGTGACCTTCCTGCGTGATGGTCTGGGCGTGGGAATCGTCGGTGCACAGGATGAAGTTGCGGGAGTCCAGCTTGTGGTTGTGATCGCTTCTACCTGCGCAGCGACATCATGCCAGGCGGAACCGTAGCGCAGCATGGCTTTCATGCCCTGGCGCACGCGTTCCACGGCATCCTCGAGGCGCGTGCCCTCGTGGTCATCCTCGGCGCCGCCCGCCACGTATCCGTGGAAGGGCAGACCGAGGTCCGGGGAGGCGTAATGCCCGCCGATGGTCTTGTCGGGCAGCGTGCGTGGCGGACATCTCCGCCAGCATCTCCGCATCACCCGCCGCCACGCCGGGGAAGTTCATCATCTCGCCCAGACCGATGATACCCTGCCAGGTCATCGCCTCTGCCACTTCCTCCGCTGTGATGCTGGCACCCGGCGTCTCGAAACCCGGCGAGGACGGCACGCAGGAGGGCATCTGCACCCAGACGTGGATCGGTTGCCGGCGGCTTCATCCACCATCAACTTGACGCCCTTGAGGCCGAAGACATTGGCGATCTCATGCGGGTCAATGAACATGCCGGTCGTGCCGCGCGGGGCGACGGCGCGCACGAACTCGGTGACCGTGACCATGCCCAACTCGACGTGCATGTGACCATCCAGCAGACCCGGGACAAGGTACATGCCGTGCGCATCGACTACGACCGTGTCCTTGCCGATCGTGTGACCGGCATTCCCGCCAACGTAGGCAATATGCCCGTTGACGATGGCGACATCCGTCTGTTCGATGATCTCGCCGGATTGGACGCAGACCCACTGGCCGTTGCGGATCACCAGGTCGGCATGGGCGCGTCCCATGGCCACATCCACCAGCAGGCGGGTCAGTTTAGTGGAAGAGGGCATAGAACTCTGGACTCGAACAAGAATCATCGTCATGGTGGTCAAAAAGCGTGGAAAGCAGCAATGGATGAGCAGAACCATGCATGCGGATTTCCTTATAACGGCATACGCGCTGCCAATTGAAGCAAACCGATGAGATAAGCGGCATTCAAAGCCGCGCTGATGTAATACGTCGCAAGAAACCCAGATGCCGCAATGATCAAGCAGGGCCATTTTTTCCAGATGCCCAGGACGGAGAGCAGGAGGAAATGATCCCCGCCGGAAACCAAAGACGAGCTGGATCAGGATTTCATTCAACATTGTTCTGTCAGCCAGCAATCGCTGGGCTGCCTTGTTATGTTTCTCAATCAGCTGCTGTTCGTCCACCGTGAGCAACTGACCCTCCCTGACGACGAATTTTCCGCCGACCACCGTGTAATCCACGTTGACGGGCTGGCAGAAGACAACCGCCGCGACGGGATCATGTCCGCGCCGGCGAAATCGATGCGGTTGAGGTCCACGGCGAAGAAGATCCGCGCACTTGCCGACTTCGAGCGAGCCGATATCCTTGCGACCGAGGACTGCCGCGCCGCCGCGCGTGCCGAGGAAATGGCTTCGCGGGCGGTCATCAATTTACGGTTGGGATCGTTGGAAAGGGAATAACCTGTGATGCCCTCCTTGACGCGCGAGAGCAGCATCGCCTGGCGGACTTCGGCCAGCAGGTGCGACCCGTCGTTGGAGGCGGAGCCGTCCACGCCCAGGCCGACGTTGACACCCGCCTTGCGATATTCCTTGACCGGCGCGATGCCGGAGGCAAGCCGCATGTTCGAGGTGGGACAGTGCGCCACACCGCAGTTGTGCTTGGCAAAGACCTTGATCTCTTCGTCGTTGACCCAGACCGCGTGCGCGAACCAGACATCCCCGCCCACCCAGTCCACTTCCTGCATGTACCCGACGGGACGATGCCCGAACTTCTGCAGGCAGAATTGTTCCTCGTCTTCGGTCTCTGCCAGATGGGTGTGCAGATGGACGCCATATTCGCGCGCCAGCTTGGCGGACTGCTTCATCAGGTCGCTGGTGACGCTGAAGGGCGAGCACGGCGCCAGGACGATCTGGACCATCGACGCCGGGTTTGGGGTCATGATATTGCTCGATCAGGCGCTGGGAATCCTTGAGGATGGAGTCTTCGCTATCCACAACGGAATCCGGCGGAAGTCCGCCCTGTGATTCGCCGAGGGACATCGAACCGCGCGAAGCCTGGATGCGCAGTCCGATCTCGCTGCGCCGCGGCGATCTCGTCATCCAGTTTGGAGCCGTTGGGGAAGAGATAGAGATGGTCGGAGGCGGTGGTGCATCCCGAGAGGGCCAGTTCGGAAAGCGCGGTCTGCGGTGGAGATGAAGATATCCTCGGGGGTCAGGCGCGCCCAGATGGGATAGAGCGTCTTCAGCCAGTTGAAGAGATTGGCATCCTGCGCGGCCGGGACGGCACGCGTGAGGGTCTGGTAGAAGTGATGATGCGTGTTGACCAGCCCCGGCAGGACGATGTGCCCCTTGAGATCGAGGACTTCATCGGCATGTGGAGGGCAGTCTGGCGATCGGCCCCACCTGCTCGATGAAGCCGTCGCGAATAAAAAGACCACCATCGGGAATCTCCCGCTGGTGGTCATCCATCGTGACAATGTATGCGTTTTTGATGAGAAGTGTGCCCATAGGGAATCTATTTTTGATTATCTGGAGTTGTCAGACAACTTGTCCTAGTTTAGCAAAAAAATAAATGAATGTCAACCGGCAGTTCCTCCCATGAATTCCACGGATAACTTATGGAAGCTTTGACGTAATAAAAATCAAATGCTATACTCCAGCCATTGTGTATTCTGTCACAATTCCCACCATCATGGATCATTCACAGGAGGAACCATTGGAGACCCAGACGAACGTCACGCTCCAGGATACGACCGCCAATCCCGCCCCCCTCGGGTTGCTTGGTTTTGGCATGACCACCGTGCTGCTGAACCTGCACAATGCCGGTCTTTTTGAGATTGAACGCGATGATCCTTGCGATGGGCATTTTCTACGGAGGCATCGCGCAGATCATCGCCGGGGTGACGGAATTCAAGAAGAAGAACACCTTCGGCGCGACCGCATTCATATCCTATGGGTGCTTCTGGTTGACGCTGGTTGGATTGCTGGTCATGCCCAGGGAGGAGTTGGCTGAAGCCGCATCCAACGGCGCCATGGTGGCATACCTGCTGATGTGGGGTCTGTTCACTGCCTGCATGTTCATCGGCACGCTGAAATTGACCCGCTTCCTGCAGGTCATCTTCGGTTCGCTGACCGTCCTGTTCCTCCTGCTCGCTCTCGGTGATATAACCGGCAGCGCCCTGATCAAACAGATCGCGGGCATCGAGGGCATCTTCTGCGGCTTCTCCGCCTTCTACACGGCGATCGCCCAGATCCTCAACGAAGTCTACAAAAAGGTCGTGCTGCCGGTCTAGCAATTCCACACTGAATTCATGAGGGCTTCGTTCCTGCTTGTCCAACCCCGAAGTCTGGACGCTGTTTTGTTTAATGGAACAGACCAGCGCGTGGAATCCTGTTCCTGATGAGCGGTCAATGATATGATGCACGCGATACAAGTCCGCCTCTTGGAGAGAGACCAATGGAAATCAAAGTCACCCAGACAGACATTACCAGATCCGATGCCGATGCGATCCTCCTGAACCTGTTCGAAGGCACCTCACCAGAGGGCGCATGCGCCGCGGTTGACCGGGCGTTGAACGGGGGCATCGCCGAACTGATTCGCTCGAACGACCTGCGCGGGAAACTGAACGAGGTGGTCGTGCTGTATCGCGCGGCGCCCTCCCCTCCCCGCGCGTGATCGTCATCGGTCAGGGCAGGCTTGAAGACCTGACGCTGGACCGCATCCGGGAAGCCTCCGCCACGGGCGCGCGCAAAGCACGTGACCTGGGCTGCAAGTCCATCGCCTCCACTGTCTTCTGCGCGGACCAGGTTGAAATATCGCTGGCAGCCCAATCCACCGTGGAAGGCGCCCTGTTGGGTCTGTACCGCTGGCGCGCGAATCACACCACCCCGGTCGCCAGGGATGACATCCAATCCCTCCAGGTCGTGGAACCTGAGGCAGGGAAAATGAAGGCGGTCGAGGCAGGCGTGAACGCGGGTCAGGCTGTCGCGGCGGGCGTGTATCGCGCACGCGACCTGGTCAACCAATCGCCGAACCAGATGACACCCATTCTGCTCGCGCAGGCTGCGCATGGACATGGCAAAACAACACGGCATCCAATGCACCATCCACGAACCGGACTGGATCCGCTCGCAGAAGATGAACGCCTACCTGGCGGTCAGCCAGGGATCGGCCAATCCGCCCAGGTTCATCGAGCTGGAATACAAAGGCTCGGATGACGCACCAATCGTTTTCATCGGGAAAGGCTTGACCTTCAACTCGGGCGGCATCAGCCTGAAGAATGCCGATGGGATGGAGGATATGCGCGATGACATGGCAGGCGCGGCGGCAGTGATCGGCGCGCTCGAAGCCATCGCCAGGCTGAAACTCCCCCTGCACATCGTGGGCTTGATCGCCGCGACCGAGAACCTGCCGGGAGGCAGCGCCTCGCGCCCGGCGGATGTGGTGCGCGCCCGCAACGGGAAGACGATCGAGATCGTCAACACCGACGCGGAAGGCAGGCTGACGCTGGCGGACGCGCTGAGCTACGCCGCGGACTTCAAGCCGCAAGCCGTGATCGACCTGGCGACGCTGACCGGTGCCTGCGTCACCGCGCTGGGCGAGAACGTGGCGGCGGGTTACTTCGCGAACGACGAGGGGCTGGCGCAGAAAGTGGAGGCAGCCAGCCGGGTCTCCGGTGAAAAACTCTGGCGCATGCCGCTCTATCCCGATTACCACGACAAGATCCGCACCGATTATGCCGACCTGAAGAACACCAGTGGAGCCAAAGGCGGCGTGGGCAGCAGCGCCGTATTCCTGCAGGAGTTCACCTCCTACCCGTGGACGCATTGGGATATCGCCGGGATGGTGCTGGACAAGAACGGCACCACTCCACTCTACCCGTACACCCACCCGCCGCATGTCATCCGCGGCGCCACTGGATTCGGCGTCAGGGCACTGGTGAGCCTGGCGAGAGAGTGGAAATAATTCGATCACTTACTTGATCAGGGGAGCAACCTTGCTTGTACAGGAAAGGATCATGCCATGTCACATTTCGGCGTCCACTCGGAAGTTGGAAAACTGCGAAAAGTGATCGTTCATCGTCCCGAGCTGAGTCTTCAACGTCTCACTCCCTCCAATCATGATGAACTGCTCTTCGATGATGTGTTATGGGTGGAGCGCGCCCAATGGGAACATGACCAGTTTACCCAGGTGCTGCGCGAGCGCGGGGTGGAAGTGCTCCTGGTGCAGGACTTGCTGGCTGAAACTCTTCAATCCAGCAACGAGGCACGGCATTTGATCATCGACCAGGTTGTAACAGAATACACGGTCGGCTGGGCACTGGTGGATGAGATCCGGAAATTCCTGCTGGAGATGGATCCCGTTATGCTTGCCACCCACTTGATCGGTGGACTCACTGCAGGCGAAGCTCACGTGGACTGGCCTGCATTTGCCCAAATTTCCCTCCACGCGGCCGCATTGGAGGACATGAATACATTCCTTCTGCCGCCTCTGCCAAATACACTCTTCACGCGCGACTCATCCTGTTGGATCTTTAACGGCGTCTCGGTCAATCCCATGTATTGGCCGGCACGTCGACGCGAATCGCTGAACATGTACGCAATTTACAAATATCATCCCATGTTCAAGGACGCTGGCTTTCGTTTCTGGTATCCCAACGAGACGGACGGTGAGTTCAACCTGCAGAACTTTGGACGTTCATCCCTCGAAGGAGGGGATGTGCTCCCCATTGGCAACCGGACCGTCCTGATCGGCATGTCCGAGCGAACCCAGTGCGGCATGATCGAGCAGATAGCCGATGCATTGTTCACCAGCGACAGCGCCGAGCGCGTCATCGCCTGTGTGATGACCAGGGACCGCGCCCATATGCACCTGGATACCGTCTTCACCATGCTCGACCGTGACAAGGTCACTCTCCACCCGAAGGTGGTGAATACCATCCGCGCCATCAGTTTACGTCCCGGAAAAAAGGCAGGCGACTTCCATGTGACGCGCGAGAGGGATTTTTTATCTGCAGTAACGGATGCGCTCAAGGTGAAAAAACTGACTGTCGTCGAAACAGGCGGTGATCAATATCAAAGCGAGCGCGAACAATGGGATGATGCCAATAACACGGTAGCCATTGAACCCGGAGTGGTCATCGCCTATGAGCGCAATACCCACACGATCGCCAAAATGCGCGCCGCCGGTATCGAGGTGATTACAATCTCAGGCTTTGAACTCGGAAAAGGTCGCGGTGGAGGTCATTGCATGACCTGCCCGATCGTGCGGGACGGGCTGGAGTGATAGTTAAGTCATTGGGACAAGCTCCGATCCTGGACCGTCGAATACTGCCCCGTCTGCAAACCGGAACTGTGTTACAATGAAGGCGTAATAACTGGATCTCTGTCGTACCCTGGCTGCCGACCCTGTTAAAAGGGCTGGCGGCTTTTTTATTTCCGGCCGTGCCGGAGAAGGATGTAACAAAATGGATATAAGAGTTTATGTCGGAAACCTGCCCAAGACGACCACGCAGGATGAAATCAACACACTGTTCGCCCAAGCCGGGACGGTCTCCTCGGTGGATCTCGTCAAGGACAAGGTAACCGGGCAATCCAAGGGCTTCGCTTTCGTCTCCATGCCCACCCAGGCTGAGGCGGACAAGGCGATCAGCATGTTCAATGCCTATTCACTTGGCGAAAACGCTCTCAAAGTCAACGTTGCCAAACCGCGCGTCGAACGCGCCTAGCGTTTCCCCCAGACATCACATTACAAAATCCCTGTTCCTCCCGGAACAGGGATTTTTCTTTGCGAGAGTGGCAGACTTCCACTGGAGGTCGACGAACAAAAACCCCTCTTAGGTAGGGTGAATATTATTGAACTATGTATTGACATAATATAGTTTTAATTGTAATATCCACAAGATTTTATTGAATATATATAAATAAAATCAATAATCACATCGATATTAATGGTTATGCGAATAAGCCAAGGAGTATCACATGTCCGATCTCGCCATAGAAGCTCACCAACTGGTTAAGAAATTCCCCGCCCGGGCGGATAGCGGTAACGATAAGAAGTCCGATGGAACCAGCCTTCCTCCCCCAAAGCGCCGCCGCTCGCTTTTCGACAAACGCACGCCCAGATCCATGTTCACCGCCGTCAATGGCGTGGACCTGCAGATCGAGCGCGGCGAAATCTTCGGTTTGCTGGGACCGAACGGCGCAGGAAAATCCACCACCATCCGCATGTTGTGCACCTTGCTCGAGCCCACCAGCGGCACGGCCCAGGTCAATGGCTTCGATATCGTCAAACAGGCGAACGAAGTCCGGCGGAGTCTGGGCACCGTGCTGGCAGGCGAGCGCAGCATTTACTGGAAGCTGAGCGGCCGTGAAAACCTGGAATATTTCGCGGCGCTGTATCACATCCCACCAGCGGTGGCGAAGAAACGCGTCGATGAACTGATCGAGCGCATGGAGATCAAGGACCGCGCCAATGAACTCGTCGAAAAATATTCGACCGGGATGCGCCAGCGCATCGCCATCGCCAAGGCACTGCTGGCCCGCCCGCCCATCCTCCTTTTGGATGAGCCGACGCTCGGTCTGGATCCGCAGGCAGCCCGCCGTTTGAGGGAATTGATCGCCGCAACTCAAGCAGGAAGGCCACACCATCCTGCTGACAACCCATTACATGGAAGAAGCCGACCAGCTCTCAGACCGCATCGGCATCATCGACCAGGGCAAGGTCATCGCGCTCGATACCCCCGAAGACTTAAAGCGCCGCATCGACCAGAAGGAGGTCATCCGCCTCGAAGTGACCGGCTGGCACGATGAACTTGCAGACAAGCTCAAGAGCATCCCGGGCATTGAAAACCTCACCACACACCAGCAAGGCGAAGCGGATCTTTGGGAAGTGAACATGCACGCGCAGAACAGCCGGACCGCCCTGCCGCGCATCGTGGAAAACATCAGCGGGAACGGCACACGTCTGGTCAATATGAACATCGTCAAGCCCTCGCTGGAGGATGTGTTCATCCATCTGACGGGCAAAGCCTTGCGGGATTAGCGGAGGCAGGCATGCAATCTGAAATGACTCGTTCCCTCCTCGCTTGGGGCCAGCCTTCCTCAGACGGCCTGCGCGCCCTGGGCGCCGTCATCCGCCGCGAATGGACGATCTTCAGCCGTTACCCATGCTGGATCATTGCCCTGTTCATCTGGCCGTTGATCTTCCCGACTGGTCTACATCCTGACCGCCCGCGCCCTCTCCGGCGTGGACGGCAGCGGACTGGCGCAACTTCCAGGCGACACACCGGGTTAACCGAGTACATCGGCTACATCGCCATCGGCACCATGATCTGGATGTGGCAGAACATCGTGCTCTGGAACGTGGGCTATTCACTGCGCAATGAACAGATGCGCGGCACGCTCGAATCCAACTGGCTCTCCCCCACCTGGCGCTTCTCCTATCTGCTTGGAGCCAGCGTCCCACAACTCGTTTCCATGCTGATGTTCATCATCGTTACCGCTCTGGAATATCGTCTTGATCTTCGGTGTGCAGATTCAACGGCAGTCTCTGGCTGACTCTGCTGGTGATCCTGGCAGCCATCCCCTCCATTTATGGATTGGGCTTTGCATTTGCCAGCCTGGTCATCACAGCTCAAGGAAGCCAATGCCTTCGTCTTCCTGGTCCGCGGATGGTGATGATCTTCTGCGGCATTACCTTCCCGATCGGCCTTTTGCCGGACTGGATGCAGTCCATTGCGAACTGGCTGCCGCAAACCTACATCATCCACGCCATGCGCACCGCAGCGCTCTCCACTGATGGCTTTCGCGGGCATCGCCCATGATCTGCAAATGCTTGCTGTTCTTCGGCGTCATTCTGGCTGGCCGTCGGCTATTTCGCTCTTCGTCTGGATGGAACGCCGCGCCCGCCGAACCGGCGCGATCGGACAGTATTAGGTATTGATGTACAATGGAACAGAACTTATGCAATCCACTTTCTCTCAACCTAACCTTGACAGTCCCACCTGCGTGCCTTGTTTGCGATTGCCCGCAAGGATTGGAAACAATTTTGGCGCTACCCGTTGAACGCGGTCTCCAACGTCTTTCAACCGATCATCTGGATCACGCCGGTCTATTTCATGGGCAAGGCATTCAGCACCAACGGAAAGGCCCTTGGCTTCGCCCTACAGCGGCACCACCGACTACATGTCCTTTATCCTGCTCGGCACCGTGCTGGAAAACTTCATCAACGCCGTGTTCTGGGGATGGGCTACGCCCTCAAAAACGATATGGATGCAGGTGTCATGGAATCCAACTGGCTGACGCCCGTCCCGCGCCTGCTGATCCTGGTCGGACATTCGCTGACCAGTCTGGTGGTCACGGCCATCACATCCATGGTCATGTTGTTGTTCGGCGGCCTGATATTCGGCTTCCAAGCCGACAGGCAATATGCTGGCCGCCTTCCTGACCATCATCCCCATGTTGATCGGTTTGTACGGATTTGGCTTTGCCTTTGCGCCCTTGTACTGCTCATGCGCGAAGCCAACACGCTGGTGGATATCAGCAGCTTCCTGGTCCAGATCTTCTCCGGCACGAATTTCCCCGTTAATGCCCTGCCGCGCTGCCTGCTGCCCGATTGCGCTGGCCCTGCCCTTGACCTATGGCCTGGATACCGTCCGCGCGCACCTGATCGGCACCAACACCATCTTGCCGTCTGCACTGGGAAATGGTCCTGCTGATCGTCTTCATGTTCGTCATGCTGTGGATCGGCACAACCGCGTTCCATTCCCTGGAACGGCGACGTCAGGACGTTGGGAACCCTGGGTCAGCATTAGCTCTCATTTCACGAAATGGGATTAGAATAGCCAGGATTGGAATACCGCCTATGAAATAAAATAATATGTGCAATAATGATATCTACACAAACTGTTAATAAAAAGATCTATAACGATTATCCGCGCCTGTTCTGGATCGTGGTCGGTGTCAGCTTTATCGACGGCGTCGGCGGGACCATGCTCTTCCCGTTCTTCGCACTCTACATCACGCAGAAGTTCGAAGTCGGCATGACCGAGGCGGGCATCATCCTCGGCATGTTCTCGCTCTTCGGTCTGATCGGCGGGATGGTGGGCGGCGCGCTGACCGACCGCTTTGGACGCAGAAGTCTCATCCTCTTCGGTCTGGTCTTCAGCGCCCTCAGCACATTGACCTTCGGTCTGGTCACGGACATCCGCTACATGTACGCGCTGGCGGTGCTGGTGGGCATGCATCGGCGGACTCTCCGGTCCCGCCCACAACGCCATGATCGCCGACATCCTGCCGGAGGAAAAACGCCAGGAGGGCTTCGGCGTCCTGCGCGTGGTGGGCAACCTCGCCTGGATCATCGGTCCGACCATCGGCGGGTTCATCGCCAACAGGAATTTCTTCTATCTCTTCGTGATCGATGCCATCATCAGCTGCCTGGTGGCTGTGCTCATCTTCCGGCTCCTGCCCGAGACCAAACCCGCCGCCAGGACCGAGGCGCACACCGGTCAACCGGAGTCCATCTGGAAGACCGTGCTCGGCTACCGCGTTGCCCTGCGCGATTTTGCCTTCATGGCGTTCATCGTCGCCAGCATCCTGATGTTGATCGTCTACCAGCAGGCGTATGGCGCTCTGTCCGTTTACCTGCGGGATGTCCACGGCATCAACCCACAGAGGATATGGGTTCCTGATGACCGCCAGCGCCATCACGGTGGTGTTGTTCCAGTTCAGCATCAGCCGCTGGTTGCGCGGTCGCCCGCCCTTCCTGATGATGGCGTTCGGCACGCTCTTCTACATGATCGGCTTTACCATGTTCGGTCTGGTGTCCCCCTACTGGCTCTTCGTCGTCTGCATCGTCATCATCACCATGGGCGAGATGATCGTGGTGCCGGTCAGCCAGGGACTGGCGGCGAACTTCGCCCCCGAGGAGATGCGCGGGCGCTACATGGCGGTCTTCGGACTCTCCTGGGCGCTCCCCCAGACGGTCGGTCCCGGGCGCGGCTGGTTACATCATGGATAACTTCAACCCGAACCTGCTCTGGTACATCGGCGGGGTGTTGTGCGCGCTCTCCGCGCTCAGTTTCTGGGGGCTGCATCTGACCCTCGGCAGGCAGGAAAAGTTCATCGCCAAGCCTGCCGAAAGCACGGACTGACGCATACATCCCGTACATTCAAGTCCACCAGCCTGCCCCGGAATTTTTTCAGCGGCAGGCTGGTTATTTTGAAGGTCCCGGCAGGACCAAATCCACCAGGAAAGAGATTAGAATTGACCAATTGGGATGTCGCCATGCTGGATAAACTAAGAAAGATATACAACGATTACCCGCGCCTGTTCTGGATCGTGGTCGGCACCCATTTCATCGATGGTCTGGGGGGAACCCTGCTCTTCCCGTTCTTCGCGCTCTACATCACCCAGAAGTTCAATGTCGGCATGACCGAGGCAGGGGTCATCCTCGGCACGTCCGCCTTGTTCGGTCTGTTCGGCAGCATGGCGGGAGGCGCCCTGACGGACCGGTTCGGACGCAAGACGCTCATCATCGGCGGCTTGATCTTCAGCGCCGTGACCACCCTGGCGTTCGGTTTGGTGCCGGACATCAAATTCATGTACCCGCTGGTCGCGGTGGTGGGTCTGCTCGGTCACATCGCCGGTCCCGCGCACAACGCCATGATCGCCGACATCCTGCCGGAGGAAAAACGCCAGGAGGGCTTTGGCATCCTGCGCGTGGTGGGCAACCTCGCCTGGATCATCGGTCCGAGCATTGGCGGCATCATTGCGAACTACAACTTCTTCCTCCTGTTCGTGATCGACTCGATCATCAGCTGCATCGTCGCCCTGCTCCTGTTCCGCCTGCTGCCCGAGACCAAGCCCGCCGCCAAGGTCGAGGCGCATACCGGTCAACCGGAGTCCATCTGGAAGACCGTGCTGGGTTACCGCGTCGCATTAAAAGACCTGCCTTTCATGGCTTTCCTCCTCGCCAGCATCCTGATGATGATCGTCTACCAGCAGACCTACGGCTCGCTCTCGGTCTACCTGCGGGATGTCCACGGGTACGGTGCAGAGCGTTATGGATTCATGATGACCTTCGGCGGGCTGCTGGTCGTGCTGTTCCAGCTCAGCATCAGCCGCTGGCTGCGTAAACGCCCACCCTTTGCCATGATGGCACTTGGGACCTTCCTCTTCATGGTGAACTTCACGATGTACGGGTTGGTCTCGACCTACCCCCTCTTCCTGACTGTCGTTGCCATTAACGCCTTCGGTGAGATGATCATCATGCCGGTCAGCCAGGGGCTGGCTGCCAACTTTGCCCCCGAGGATATGCGCGGGAGATACATGGCGGTCTTCGGGCTCTCCTGGTCTCTGCCCTCGACCGTGGGTCCCGGGCTGGCAGGTTACATCCTCGACAATTACAACCCGAACCTGTTGTGGTACATCGGCGGCGCGCTGTGCGGAGTAGCCGCGCTCGGTTTCTGGCTGCTGCATCTGAAGCTGGGTAAAAGAGAAAAATTCCTCCCCAAGCTCGCTGAAGAAGTGAAATAATTCGGAATGTGTACAATGCGAGCCTGCCTCTGGGCAGGTCGTGTGCAATGTTTGGTGTCATTGCGAGCCTGCGCAGCAGGCGTGGCAATCTCTTAATAAGTCAGGATACCGTCCAGTAAATTAACTATATCGATATCAACACGATGGCGGTCAATGCCAGGATGATGCCCACTCCCTGCCAGCGGGAGATTTTCTCCTTTAAGACGAACCATGCCAGGGCGACGGTCACACCCGGGTAAAGCGACCCGACCACCGCCGCGATGTCCATGCGACCAAGTTGAGAGGAGAGGATGTAAAAGATGTTCCCGGCGATGTCGAAGATGCCCACGAATGCCACCAGCCACCAGTTCCCGCGCACGATGCGGAAGGATTCGCGCTTCACCAGCGCGATGACCGTCAACAGGATTGCAGAGCAGATGCGCAGGAGCACTGCCGGGAACAGGGTCGATTCGCCGGACGCCTGGTGCATGAAGATGAAGAAAAGCCCGAAGAGCACACCCGCCACCAGCGGCATCTTTACATCCTGCCAGCGGATCCGGTGTTGACCCTCCTGTTCGGTCCGCGCGATCAGCCAGATCGCCAGCAGCGCCAGCACCACCCCCGCCATCGTCAGCCATGGCGGGAAACCCTCCATGACCACGCCCACCAGCACCGGGATGACTGCCGCCATCAGGGCTGAGACCGGCGCCGCGATGCTCATCTGCCCGCCCGCCAGGGCGCGGTAAAGGATGATGATGCCGATCGCCCCGCTGATACTGCTCAATACAATGAAGAACATGTCCCGCCAGGAGGGCAGCGGGTCGCCCAGGATGATCGCCAGGGCCCCCACCACGCTCATCCCGACCAGGTCGCCCCAGATCACCACCGCGTAAGGCGAGGACTTTTTGCTGGCGATGCCGCCGCCGAAGTCCGCCGCGCCCCAGACCAGCGCGGAGGCAAGCCCGTAGAGGATCGGGGCGAGGCTCATGAGGGGCTCCGCAGGGAGCTGTGGATCGTTCGGGGATTCGGGAGGGCGTTGATATCCGGGCATTGTGACCTCAGCCTGCAGTATAGACTGATTTGGGAAGGCTGGCAAGAAAGACCCCACGGGACTGTATAATTGGGCGCATGAAATACAACTTCAATAAAGAGACCAACCGTTCCGGCACCAACTCCACCAAGTGGCAGACCATCCAGTCAGCCGCCTCCCCCTACGTCAGTGAAAAGACGGAGCGCTTCTTCGGCGCGGAGCGCGCCATCCCGATGTGGGTCGCGGACAT
Organism: uncultured Chloroflexia bacterium; assembly: GCA_963823545.1. Taxonomy (GTDB): domain Bacteria; phylum Chloroflexota; class Anaerolineae; order Anaerolineales; family Villigracilaceae; genus Denitrolinea. The sequence goes on from CAWGMC010000032.1 coordinate 114,220, forward strand.
GGACTTCCCCGCGCCCAAGCCGGTGGTGGATGCCCTCACCGCCGCGCGCGAAGCACGGCATCTACGGTTACTCCGAGACCTCGGAGGGATATGCCACGGCGGTGCAGGAATGGATGTGGTCGCGGCACGGTTGGGAGATCCAGCCCGAGTGGATCGTCAGCACCCCCGGCGTGGTCCCCGCGCTTGCCCTGCTGGTGCGCGCCCATCTCAAGCCCGGCGATAAAGCCATCATCCAGACGCCCGTCTATTATCCCTTCTTCCGCGTGCTGGAGGTCAACGATATCGAGGTGCTGCGGAACCCGCTGATCCTCGAAGACGGCAAATACCGCATGGACTACGAGGACCTGGAAGCCAAAGCCCGCGACTCGAAGGCGAAGATGCTCATCCTGTGCAGCCCGCACAACCCGGTCGGGCGCGTCTGGAAGCAGGAGGAGCTGACCAAACTGGCGGAGATCTGCCGCGCCAACGAGGTGCTGGTCGCCGCGGATGAGATCCATGCCGACCTGACCTTCAAGTCCTTCGTCCCCTACGGCACCCTCGGGGACGAGTTCACGAAGAACCTGGTCGTCTGCACGGCAGCCTCCAAGACCTTCAACCTGGCGGGACTCGGCACCTCCAACATCATCATCCCGAACCGGGAACTGCGCGAGAAGTATGCAAAGTATCTCTACCAGAATGGCATCCACGATATGGGCTTCTTCGGGCGGATCGCCACTGAAACAGCCTATACGCAAGGCGGAGAGTGGCTGGACCAGCTGCTCGATTACCTGTCAGGCACCCTCGACTTCATGGAGAAATTCTTCAGGAAGCAGATTCCCAGGATCAAGATGATCCGCCCCGAGGGCACCTACCTGGTCTGGTTGGACTGCCGCGCCCTGGGGATGTCCTCCGCGGAGCTCTCGCGATTCTTCTTTGATAAAGCTCGTGTGTACCTGGAGAACGGCGCCATCTTTGGAGCGGACGGCGAAGGCTTCCTGCGCATGAACATCGCCACGCCGCGCAAACTGGTGAAGGAAGTGCTGGCGCGCATGCAGGCGGCGGTGGATTCGCTCGATAAGAACGGGCAGTCTGTGCTATAATGCCGCCCATGCAAAAGAACTTCTGCTTCGCCAATAATAATGATAATGATAATGACGCCGTCCGCGGCGTTGGGCGAAGCATGGCTGGTTGACGGTTATCCAAGGTCAAACCAATCGCCCGACGCAAACGCGAAGGGCGATTTATTTTGTAAATAACTAGTGTCATTGCGAGGCGGCGCACTCCCGCCGAAGCAATCTCCCCGCAAGAGAGCAGATTGCTTCGTCGGGCAAGAACACCTGTCCTCGCAATGACATACATAATTTCGGAGGCGCTCATGTACAAAACTCATACTTGTGGCGAATTACGCGCCAGCCACGCCGGGCAAGTCGTCACCCTCGCGGCTGGGTCATACGTCGCCGCGACCATCGGCGGGGTGGTCTTTCTCGATCCTGCGCGACCGCTACGGCATCGTCCAGATCGTCCATCAATCCCAGACTTTCCCAGAAGACTCTCGAGCTGATCGCAACGTCCGCATGGAGTGGGTGCTGCAGATCAAAGGTACTCGTCAAAAGCGCCCCGCCGGCATGGAAAATCCCAAGATGCAAACGGGCGAGATCGAGGTCATCGCGCAGCAGGTGACAGTCCTGAACCCGTCCAAGACCTGCCCTTCATGGTCAGCGGCGAGAACGACCTGCAGACGAGAATACGCGCCTCAAATATCGCTATCTCGACCTGCGCCGCGAACGCATGACCCGCAACATGGTCCTGCGCCACAAGGTCATCAAGTTCATGCGCGATTATCTCGATAAGCAAGGCTTCATCGAGATCGAAACGCCGATCCTGTTCAAGGCCACGCCCGAAGGCGCGCGCGACTACCTCGTCCCCTCCCGCATCTACCCGGGACAGTTCTATGCCCTGCCGCAGTCGCCCCAGCAGTTGAAGCAATTGCTGATGGTGGCGGGCATGGACCGCTACTTCCAGATCGCGCGCTGCTTCCGTGATGAAGACCTGCGCGGCGACCGTCAGCCTGAGTTCACCCAGCTCGACCTGGAAATGTCCTTTGTCCAGCGCGATGATGTGCTGGCGCTGGTCGAAGAGCTTTACACCGAGATGATCCCCGCGGTCACGCCGCACAAGAAATTGCTTTCCTCGCCGTGGCCGAAATTCTCCTACCGTGAAGTCGCTGGAAAGATATGGAACGGACAAACCCGACCTGCGCTTCGGCATGGAATTGATCGACGTGAGCGACATCTTCGCGAAGAGCGAGTTCCGCGTCTTCCAATCTGCGCTGGAAGCTGGCGGCGTGATCAAATGCATCGTCGCGCCCGGCTGCGCGGACTATCCCGCAAGGAAGTGGACGCGCTGACCGAGTCGCGAAGGCGCTCGGGGCGAAGGGGCTGGCCACGTTGGCGGTAACAGCCGAAGGCTTGAAAGGAACCGCCGCGAAATTCGTCACAGCCCGAAGAAGCGGAAGCGGTCAAATCCAGAGTCGGCGCGAAGGAAGGTGACCTGATCCTGTTCGCCGCGGATGCAGCGCGCGGTCGTCAACAAAGTGCTGGGCGGACTGCGCCTGATCTTCCGCGATAAATGGATCTGGCGGACAAGGATATGATGGCGTTCGCCTGGGTCGTGGACTTCCCGATGTTCGCCTGGAACGAAGAGGAGAAGAAGCTGGGATGCGGAACATCATCCGTTCACGATGCCGCAGATGGAAGACCTGCGAAAGTTCGAGACCGACCCGGGCGACATCCTGTCGGACGCCTACGACATGGTCTGCAACGGCTACGAGATGGCTTCGGGCTCGATCCGCATTCATCGCAGCGACATCCAGATGCAAGATGTTCCAGATGCTCGGCTTGAGCGGCGAGGAGATCGAGCAGAAGTTCGGTCACATGCTGGAAGCGTTTGAATACGGCGCGCCGCCGCACGGCGGCATGGCGCCCGGCATCGACCGCCTGGTCATGCTGCTGGCGGACGAACCCAACATCCGCGAAGTGATCGCCTTCCCCAAGAACCAGAACGGGCGCGATGTGATGGCAGATGCCCCCTCCGCAGTCGAGCCGAAGCAGTTGAAGGAATTGCACATTGCTATTGTAAAGTAGTAAAAACCTTCTCAAAGAATTGTGAAATATTGATAATTCCGGAAAGTATACAAAATGGTCAAATTAGATAAAACGATCGATGAAATCTTTGGTAAGGAGAATAGCACACCTGGCCCGATTGGATCTAACAATGGGTGAAATAGCCTTGTTTCAGAACCAGTTTGGAGATATTCTGGATTATTTTAATATCCTTAATGAAGTGGATACAGAGAAGGTATTACCTGCATACGAAACATCAAATGATCAAATGGTTTCCCGGGAAGATGAAATCGAACCGTCACTGACGCTGGCGGATGTTATTAAAAATGCTCCGGAATCCAGGTCGGATGGATTTCTGATCCCACGCGTACATTTTGATCAATAGGATTTTCAATGGAACTACACGAGTTGAGCATTCAGCAGGCTCATGAATTGCTTGTCCGCAGGGAAATTTCATCCGAGGAATTAACGCAGGCTTATTTCAAGCGCATCCATGCGCTTGATCCACAAATAAAGTCATTCATAACTCTTTGCGAAGACAGTGCTCTTCGCGAGGCAAGAGAAGCGGATAAAAGATTGATGAAGGGGGAATTCCCTCACCCCGTTGACAGGTATACCCATGGCTGCCAAGGATTCACTTGTGACACGTGATATTCCGACAACTGCAGGTTCGAGAATCCTTGAAAATTTCAAACCGGTTTACGATGGTACTGCAATAAGCAAAATCCGGGCCTCTGGAGCTGTCTTATTGGGTAAAACGAATATGGATGAATTCGGCATGGGTTCGTCAACTGAAAACTCTTCCTTCTTCACCACTCACAATCCATGGAATTTTGAGTATGTGCCGGGTGGCTCAAGCGGTGGAGCAGCTGCAGCTGTCGCAGCGGGATTATCCACATTTGGATTGGCAGAGGATACAGGTGGATCGATTCGCATGCCGGCTGCCTTTTGCGGAGTGACCGGTCTAAAGACCACATATGGGCGTGTCTCCCGTTATGGATTGTTGGCACTTGCATCATCATTCGACACGATTGGGCCAATTGCTCATGATGTGATGGACTGCGCTTTAATCATGGAGGCGATCGCCGGACATGACCCAATGGACAGCACTACTCGGGCAGAACCTGTTCCAAAATATGCCGGGAATATCAGGACGACCGATAGCCTGCGTGGTATTCGACTTGGCATACCTAAGGAATACTTTGTCGAAGGTCTCGATCAGCAGATCAACAAGTCGTTACAGGAAGCGCATCAAGGTGCTTGAAAAAAATGGTGCGAGTGTCTTTGAAGTATCCCTGCCGCATACACGGTATGCTATCCCGGTTTATTACCTCATTTTGTTTGCTGAAGCAAGTTCAAACCTGGCACGATATGACGGTGTCCGTTTCGGGCTTTCGATACGTGATGTCGAGGGACTTACTGAAATGTACATGAAAACCCGTGCAACTGGGTTGGGTGCCGAAGTCAAGCGTCGCATAATTCTGGGTACATATGCACTTTCCGCTGGGTATTACGATGCTTATTACCTCAAAGCGCAAAAAGTTCGCACTTTAATTCGCCAGGACTTTGAGAGGGTTTTTACAGAAATCGATGCTCTTATTACTCCTGTTCGCGCCGACCACCGCTTTCAAGATCGGCGAAAAAATTGACGATCCATTAACTATGTACCTCTCCGATATTCACACAGTGGCAGCTAACATGGCAGGCGTGCCCGCGCTTGCTGTTCCTTGTGGATTTTCCAATGGCTTACCGATCGGTATGCAAATAATGGGACGACATTTCGACGAATTTACTTTGCTGAAGATCGGCTACAATTATCAAAGTCAAACTGATTGGCATCTAAAGCATCCCCCTTGTTGGTAAGAATCCTGTGAAATACGAACCTGTCATTGGGCTTGAAGTTCACGCAGAATTACAAACGCAATCCAAGATGTTTTGCGGCTGCGCTGTCGTTGACTCGACTATTGCATTACCCAACCATTACACTTGCCCGGTATGTACTGGTCAACCCGGAGCGCTGCCGGTCATCAATATTCGTGCCATCGAACTGGCTGTTCGTGTTGGGCTGGCGCTTAATTGCAACATCCATGAAAAAAGTATATTTGCAAGGAAGAATTATTTCTACCCCGACCTGCCCAAAGGCTATCAGATCTCTCAATACGAGATCTCCTGTTGCCACAAATGGTTGGATCGATATTGACACCGGGGAACACAAGCGCATTGGTATTCGCCGCGTTCACATTGAGGAGGATACCGGTAAACTGTTGCATGTTGAAAACTATTCGCTGATTGACTACAATCGTTCAGGTGTACCACTGATTGAGATCGTCACTGAGCCGGATCTCCATTCAGCTGAAGATACAGTTGCATTTGCAACCAAATTGCGCAATATCTTGCGTTATCTTGACGTAAATAGTGGTGATATGGAAAAAGGAGTAATCAGGTTCGAGGCCAATGTTTCTGTTCGGAGGAAGGGAAGTATTGATTTGAATACTCGAACCGAGATCAAAAATCTCAATTCTTTCCGTTCTCTCTCGACAGGCATAGAATATGAGATAAGTCGTCAGTCAAAGATCCTCGCGGATGGCGGATTGGTTGAGCAGGAAACCCTGGGTTTCAACCAGGCAAATGGTACAACTTATCCTCAACGCGACAAGGAAAACGCACATGACTATCGCTATTTTCCAGAACCCGACCTGCCTCCAGTTAGGTTGGATCGCGCCTGGATCGATTCGATCAAGCTGCAACTTCCCGAGCTTCCAGACTTAAGAATAAACCGTTTTATCACCAGCTATGGGCTGAAAGAACAGGAAGCGCGCTGGCTTGTTTCTGAGAAATCACTTGCAGATTATTTCGAACAGGTAACTTCAAGATCAAAAAATTCGGCAAGGCTTGTATACCCATGGATCACAGGCGAATTTATGCATCATGTCAATGAGCTCGGCGTTGAGTTGGATCAAATTCCCATCCCTGCAGGTGATCTTGCCAAACTGATTGATATGGTTGCTGATAAAACTATCAGCGGCAATGCAGGCAAAGTTGTTTTGGCTGAAATGTTCAAAAGCAGGGGGGACCCGGCGCAGATTATTCAGGACAAAAATCTTCTGCAAGTGTCGGACAGTATTTTTATGCAACAAGCCGTGACAGATGTCTTGAACAGCTATCCTAAAGAAGTGGAGCAATATCTTGCAGGTAAAGAAACCATTCTGCAATGGTTTGTTGGACAGGTCGCTCGTACCACAAACGGGAAAGCCGACCCGCTGATCGCGCACAAATTGTTGGTTGAAATACTCGGAAAAATGAGATCTGAAATAAAGAGTTAGTGGGCTGATTTGGGGAGTGCGCTCTCCTCGCAACACCCGCACTGCAAAAAACTAAATCGTCCCGCTGTGCCTCGACCATGACGTAGAATAAGATCGTAGAATAAAACCGTAGGGGCACAGCAAAGCCCGTCGGGACTAGGACATCCAACATCCCGCTGTGCCCCCCACATCCGGAGGAAACCATGCCAATCATACGCGTTGAAGAGATCGCAAAATACGTTGGTCAGGAAGTGACCATCAAGGGCTGGGTCTACAACCGCACCGACAAGGGCAAGCTGGTCTTTTTGCTCGTGCGCGACGGCTCAGGCTTCGTGCAGTGCGTGGCCTTCAAAGGTGACCTGGACCCGGAAGTATTCGACCGGGTCATCCGCCTGCCGCAGGAATCGGCGGTGATCATCACCGGACCCGTGCGCGAGGACAAGCGCGCCCCCGGCATCCCCGGCGGATACGAACTCGGCGTGAAGCAGATCGAGATCGTGCAGGAAGCGGCGCTGGATTATCCGATGTCGCTCAAGGATCACGGCCCGGACTTCGCGCTCGATCACCGTCACCTGTGGATCCGCATGCAGAGCCAGTGGGCGATCCTGCGCGTGCGCGCCACGGTCATGTCTGCGGTGCGCGAATGGCTGGACACGCCACGGCTTCATCAACCATGGATACCCCCATCCTGACGCCCGCCGCCGCGGAAGGCACCACCACGCTCTTCGAGACGCCCTACTTCGACGAGGGCATTGCCTACCTGGCGCAGACGGGTCAGCTCTACAACGAAGCCAACATCTTCTCCTTTGGCAAAGTCTATTGCTTCGGTCCCACCTTCCGGGCGGAGAAATCGAAGACGCGCCGCCACCTGACCGAGTTCTGGATGCTCGAGCCGGAGATCGCCTTCTGCGACCTGGACGGGTTGATGGAAGTGGAGGAGCGGACTGATCAGTCACATCGTCCAGCGCGTCCTGCGCGATTGCGCAGCCGGAACTGAAATCTCCTGGGGCGCGACACTCTCGAAGCTGGAGAATATCAAGGCACCCTTCCCGCGCATCTCCTATGATGATGCCGCCAAGATGCTGATCGACCTGTACGAAAAGGAGACCGACCCGGAAAAGAAGGAACTGCTCAAATTCGAATGGGGCATGGACTTCGGCGCGCCGCACGAAACCGAGCATCACCCAGACGCTACGACAAGCCGGTCTTCGTCTACGGCTATCCCTCCGCGGTCAAGGCGTTCTACATGGAACCCTGGCCCGGACGTCCGGAGGTCTGCAAGTCGGTGGACCTGCTCGCGCCGGAAGGTTACGGCGAGATCTGCGGCGGCTCGGAGCGCATCAGCGACCACGACTCTGTTGCTGGCAGCGCATCCACAAGGAGGGACTGCCCGAAGAAGCCTTCAAGTGGTACCTGGAGCTGCGCAAGTACGGCTCGGTCCCGCATTCGGGCTTCGGCATGGGCGTGGAGCGGGTCACCGCCTGGATGTGCGGCATCGAGCACATCCGCGAGGCGATCCCCTTCCCGCGGACGATCAAGCGCGTTTATCCGTAGGGGCGGGAGGACACGCCTTGGAGGAAACGAAGAGGAACGAATGGGGATTGGGGAATAGTAGATTGGTAGATTGGGGAATAGGCAAAGGTTGGTGATGGATGAAGTTGGGGGTTGGAAGAGGCTTGACAAATTAGAACAGGTGTGCTAAATTATGGCCACCTCCCTTACAATGACCCGAGGACCCTGAAATGACCAGGACCTTGAGCAGTTTGGGAGGTGTTTTTTGTGGAGGGCAAGACGATTTACGATTTACGATTGACGATTGACGATTTGGGATCGGAGGAGTGACAGGAGGTAATTGATATGAAGAAGAAAAATATCAAGACGAGGAGGAAGAGAGGAGACGGGGAGGAAGAAAGGGTTTCACTGCGGGAAGAGCACCCTGCGCTCAGGACAGAGGGCATGGGGGGCAGAAGGATGGTCCTTCGACTGCGGGAAGAACACCCGCCGCTCAGGACGGTGGGCTCGCGGGGCTGGGAGGAAGAGGGGGGCAGCCGGGGAACAGCAATCCGCGGACGCATGGGCTGTGGGCGAAGTACCAGCCGCTGGTGACAGAGGAGGAGAAGGACCCAAACGCGGGACCGGAGCAGAGGCGGGACATCCTGGACAGGGTGATCAAGGTGCTTTTTATGGATTTCTGTGAGGCGGAGGACACAGAGACGAGGTGCAGGATATCGAACGCACTGTGCGTGGCGGTGACGGCGGCGAACGGGTGCGACCGGACGCTGGCGATCGTGACGGGGAAGTTATCACCGCTGCAACAGGCGATCGAGGAGCTATTGGCGGAGGAGGATCCGGACGATTACAGCACGATTGAGCAGAGCACTATTACAGGTGACCGGGGTGAGAACGCGAGCGAGACCGAACCAGGAGAAGATGCAGGGGATGAGGATGAAGTGGAGGCGGGAAGCGATGATGAAGATACAAACCTACTGCAAAGAGACCGACGCGCAGTGAAAGATGTTCAACGAGGTGCGGGTGACGCAGATGTAACGAAATCAACGATGAAAGGAGGCGCAAGCGGGCATCCCGCCGGGGGATAATTGATTTTTCTTCAAGCAGAAAAGTAAAGGGAGCCTCGGGTTTGTAATAGACCGGACTGACTGCGAATCCTGTAACCGGGCGTAAACCGGCTCCTGCACATCCACAGAAACCCATGCCATATTTGGGTTGGCGGCTTTTTGGTTGGCACTCATCTCAAGATCCAGATGATAACTGGAGCTCGAAGAATGTGGAATGCCATATTCATCCTCCCACGATCCGCCCGGGAAATGGCGGCGGTCCAGGATGGATACCTTCAACCGTGGTTACATGTCCGCTTCCATATCCTGCGCCGCGCTTGCCTGGAGCTTTTTATTTTCCTGTCTACCTTAAAATAAGGTGCCAGGGCAAATAGAATTACAAGGCATGCCAGCAGTCCATAACAAATGTCTTTGTCGAGCGGACTGCCATTGCCTGCCATGACCCGTGTTGATGGCTCACAATAAGCAATATATCCACCCACGGTCAAGACCAGCAATAGAAGGCAGCTCGGTGAATTGCCCCTTTTTATACCTGATTGATCCCTGTTCGAGCCTGGTTTCAACTCGCATGGTCTGTATCAGCATTGATTCCTACCATATAATTCGCAACTCAATATTGCACTGGGATCTTGTCCAATCACCAATCGGGTCATCCTTGGTACACCTCGCATTCACGTATTGACTACATGCTTTGTCCAGCCAGCTGCGTTTATGACCTGCTCCGCCTACCCATCAACCGAGCTGGCACACTTGCACCGCACTGCGTGCGCCGCATGTGCAGGTGTCCTAGCCAGCTTCGGAGACTATGCCGGATGACATCGTGCTCCACAAACGCCTCACCATTCCGGGAATGGGCGGGGACTATCCCGCCCCTACATCTGAAAATCGGAAAATTCCTCCCCCCTCAGTCCAACCTCATGCTCTTTGCATAGATCGACGAGAACGAGGCTTCCGCGGTCAGCTCCACGTAGGTCACCTGCTCCGCCAGTCTCACCGCCTGCTCGCGTCGGCTCTTCGAGAGCAGCGCCATGCGCGCCCCGGTGCCGGCCGCGTTGCCCACCTGGACGAACCTCTCCAGCGGCAGCCTGGGGAACATGCCGATGCCCATGCCGCTCTCCACGTCCAGGTAGGTGCCGAAGGCTCCCGCCAGGATGAACGCGTCGATGTCCTGCCTCCGCGATGCCAGCCTTGTTCAACAGGATCTGTACCCCGGTGCGGATGGCGCCCTTCGCCAGTTGGATCTCGCTGATGTCGCTCTGCCCGAAGACCACCTCCTGTTGACCCTGCGAAGCGGGCACCACGATGAACTCCCTGCCGTGGGTGCCCCTTGCGGATGCGCGGGTCGTCCCGTTTGGGATCGATGGCGCCGCGGCTGTTGATAATGCCAGCCTTGTGCATCTGCGCCACCAGGTCCAGGATGCCCGAGCCGCACAGACCCACCGGGGGCTGGTTATCGATCGTCTGGAGCCGCACCTGTCCCTCATGGATGACCACCTTTTCGATGGCACCCGGCGCGGCGCGCATGCCGTGGCGGATGTGCGCGCCCTCGAAGGCGGGACCGGAGGCGGTGGAGCAGGAGTAGTGTTTTCCGTTGGCGATCAGGCTGATCTCGGTGTTGGTGCCGATGTCCATGCCGAGCACGACCCCCTCCCGTTCGAGCATGCCCGAGCCCAGCAGCATGGCGACATGGTCCGCGCCCACGAAACCGGCGATGTTCGGCAGCAGGTGGACGTTCGCGCCGGGGGCGAAGCCGAAGCCGAGGCTGCGGGCGGGGATGTCCAGCGCGGCGCTCTCGGCGGGCACGTAGGGAGCCAGCCCCAACTGCCGGACGGGCAAGCCGAGGAACAGGTGGTGCATGGCGGTATTGCCCACCACCACCACATCCGCGATCTCGCCCGGGGTTCTCCAGACCTGCGCGCAGACCTCGCCCGCCAGGTCGCTCAATGCCCCCACGACGGCTTTCCGCAGTTGTTCAGAGCCCTCGGGTTTCTCCATGGCATGGCTGATGCGCGCCATCACGTCCTCGCCGAAGGCGATCTGCGGGTTCATGGCACCCGCCGAGGCGAGCGTCTCCCCCGTGGCAAGGTCGACCAGGTAGCCCGCCAGCTTGGTGGTGCCGAGGTCGACCGCGAAACCCAGCGCGGACCTGCCGGAGGGTCGCACCGCCACCAGGGTCGATCCGCGCAAAAAAGCACTGACGTGATAATCGTTGGCGCGCAGCTCACCCGGCAGGCTCTGCAGCACGGGCAGTGGGACCTCCAGCTCCGGGATATGGAGCGCGTCGCGCAGGCGGGAGGCATCCGAGCGCAGGTCTGCGATGCTGGGCGGAGGCAGTTCCAGCTCGAGGGCGCGCACGGCAGGCTCCAGCTCGATGGGCAGGGAGCGTCCCTCGGTCTGCGTGCGCTGGGAGGTGACCAGCGATTCGGGCGGGACGTGGACGCGCACGTCTCCCAGGATCTCCGTCTGGCAGGCGAGCCTCCAGTTCTCCTTCACCGCCTCGCCGAACTCCGCCTCCTCGTTCAGGTTGTAGGACGAGACCGCCCCCGACATGATGCGCACCTTGCACGACCCGCAGATGCCATCCCCTCCGCAGACCGCGTTCAGCAGGATGCCGGCGCGCTGGGCGGCGCCCAGGATGGTCTCGCCTTTTTCGGCGGGCACGCGCCTGCCGAGGGGTTCGAAGTCCACCGTGTAGCTCATGCCTCACCTTTATCCGCGGGGAAAAAATGATCGAGCGTGAAACTTTCGCCGGGCTGCAGGACGATGAAGTCCTCGTCCCAGGGACCGAGCAGGGTCCTGCGCAGCAGTTCATCCGTGCCCGGGACCTCCTCGAAGCGCAGACCGAACTTTTCAGCGGTGCTGGCGCGCGTACTCGCGGTATTTCTCCAGACCGTATGCCCCGGTGTTGATCAACGCCAGGCGCTCGTATTTGCCCATCATGATCTTGTAGATCTTCTCCGCCTTTTCCTTCCCGTAGCGCTGGACCGCCCGGTCGTAGTCCGAGAAGGGCGTGTCGCCCACCTCGATCCAGCCCTTGGTCAGGTAATAGGTGCCCGGCACGAGGCGGCACTGGTCGGCGTAAGCCTGCCGCGACCCGAAGAACATGGCGATGCAATCATCCACGCGCGGCGCCACCAGCCTGCAGCCGTTCGCCTTGAGCCCGATGATGGCTTGCGAGCACATGCCGTAGCCCAGGATGACCGTCTCGTACTGCCCGCTGACGGAATCGACCGCCTCCTGCAGGGTGGCGCGCAGTTTCCCGGGGTTGACGTGCAGACCGAAGTCGAAGACCCGGTGCGCCATGCCTTCGGGCATGATCGGCAGCATTTCTTCGATGACGGTGGCGCAAGCCATGACGAGCGTGCGGGAGTGGTCCATAAGCCGGATCTAACCTTGCTAAGCCTCGATGATCCCATCCGTGGTGGTCACATGGGCAAACCCGAAGGCAAGGTTGAGCAGGCTCGCCAGGTGCATCTCCTCGTTGATGCTGCCGGTGCCGTCCGCGGGGATGAACACGCGGTAATCCCGGTAATAGGCGTCCCGGGAGGTGGACTCGACACACATGTTCGTCATGACGCCGGAGATCACCAGGTCCTCGATGCGCAGGACGCGCAGGATGGTCTCCAGGTCGGTGTTGTAGAAGGCGGAATAGCGGTGCTTGGAGATGACCTTTTCGGAGGGGAGCGGCGCCAGTTCAGGGTGGATCTCGCTCTCCGGGCTGCCCTCGATGCACATGCCCTCCCACCACCAGCCCATGATGCCGCTGTCGAGGTGGTCGGGGTGATGCACATGCTTCGAATAAATGACCGGGCGTCCCTTTTCCCGGTAATGCCGGATCAACTTTTTCAGGTTGGGCAGGATGGGAATTCCCCCGCAGGTGAAGGTGGGAGATTGCGGAGTCCAGGAAGAATACCTGCATGTCCACCACCATCAGGGCGCTCTTCTCCAGGTTCAGTTTCATGGCGTGCTGGTTGAATGGGGCGATCCGTTCAAGCCAGCCTGTGGTCTTTTCAGCGATCGTATCTGCGGTTACATAGGGATCCATGACAAACTCCTCTGTGGTATGAACTTCCTTTGGCAGGATACCGGTCCCGGTGACCGTGGGACGGTTTCCATTTTTACCATGCCCGGGCGAAAGACGGTAGAGTGGAGGGAGAGGAGTAGAATAGTTGAAAGTTAAAGTCAGCCTTCGGTCAGGTAAGGTAGCGGCAGGGTCAGCCCTTCGCCGAGCTAGTGATTACATCTGATGAAAGCAGTAACTATTAGGAGTAATATGAATGTCACAAACATCTTACATCGATTTTTGCCTCTATGGTCAGGACTTTGTACCTTCAGAAATTATCGAAACACTTCGGAAATATGGATGGACAGATAATGATCACGGATCTAATACTTATTTGTCGCTGACCAAACAATGGTGAATTTGCCTGGGAAAGAACCCCCTTGATGGACCGAAAAGATTTCTTGAATTTGCTGTTGGAAAAAGAGAAGCGGGAAGAGGCAATAGGAATAGTTCTTCTTTGGAATGAAACCAGCATTGGAGGTTCTTTTGTCTTCGATAAAATAAAGATGGAAGGTAAGTGTTAGTCTTATTGGTTAATCGCAAGGTACTTGGAAATGGTATCCCGTCACTGACATTTTCATGGTACTTGGATAGATTAGTTCCACCGCTATTGCAAAAAGGTTATAGCCTGGAAAGTATCCATTGGACTGATATCGGTTTGATATTTGTTATCCTTGGAATAGCTATGGTAATCTGGATGAAAAGTATCCCCCTCGACGACCATAGATGGAATTGTAGAATTCCAAAAAGCGAGACCCCTGTAAAGGATCCCCAGGAAAACCATCCACGAATGAAGGACCACGAATAAACGAATGGCTCTCAGCGGCGGGGTGAGTACACCCTCGCCGAGCGAGGAAGGAATTATTTCAATGAATCGAAAACATTTTTTTACTTTCCTTGCAGCAGGATTAGTAGTTGCCGCATTTTTGGTTTTATCTTTTGGGGCAAAGGAGGCACAACATCCGGTGCTCGCTACCTAATCTGGATGCGATTCTTCTCCCATCCCACAACGCAAGCCATACGGAACCGATTTGAAATTTTCCCCGGCTGTTCCTGCCTGGTGGAATTGCAATTAAATACGATTCGTCCATATCAAATTCAGTTACGCAGTATATGCTTGGTTCTGCCCAAAGATTGGGTTAGTATGACGAGATCACGTGGATTTGATTTTTTTAGTTGGCAGGCCTCATTATCTTAGCATCAAGATGGGCTTATAGTAGCATGGTTAAGCGTTGAGCGGTGATGTGTTCGCGGATAGTGTTGATGAAAACGGGACGTCTGCTATTTGATCAGTGAAGAGAAACGGATATTGTGGGAAGAATATTATTGGGATAAGGATACAAGTTTATCGTATTATTCATAAAGAGGCATAAGTGAATTTGGTGTGGTACAACTGTAAGATGGATTTATGTGTATTAAGCATCCACAAGTTGAGTGTTCTGATATGAATTTATAAGGGCTGATACCGAACTATCTAGTTGAGATTATTTTGCAACGCTTGTAAGTAGGCGTTCCGAAAAATCCTCGCCCAGCGAGGGATTCCTCACCCGGCTGCTTTTCTGACCGAAGGTCTTCAGAGCCCTACCCCTTAGTCCGTGCGTAAGCCCCCTCAGGCGCGTTAAGTGGCGACTATAAGGAGGTAAGATCAAAATGACTTATAACGTGTTGAAGTGTTTGATTGGTGTTATCGTTTTGTCGCCTATATGGATATGGATGATTTCCACCAAGACTTGGCGACCATTAACAAAAAAGGTTTTGATATCCATATTGGCAATAATCTCTGTTGGCGTCGCAATCTATGGATTTCTAAGACCGCAACATCCAGGCACTTCTTCTTATTATCGTGGTTAGGCTCCGTCACCTTAGCGCTGTATCTTATTGCTTCTGTGACTTCGGCATACTTCAATTGGCCGCGAGAGCGCAAGGAAACTGTGAAATCGCTTGTCGGTAATCCAAAAGGGAAACCAACCAGGAAGAACATAACTTACGTTTCCATACCTTTAATGACAGGCTCTGATGGCGATACGTCGGTTACGTTTCTCAATGCCACTTTCCGAAAAATAAACGAATCCAAGAAGCGATACCCTGACCCAGATTTTGGTGCGTGGCTAATTGAGCAGATTTACAATGTAAAAAAGATAATGGCGGAAAGAAGAGGAATTTTTAGGAAGAAGTCGTTCTGTTCTTCTTGCGGCAACGAATTAAACGCTGAACTTCGATTACCCATGCAAATTGATTACGAACTCAAATATAAAGATTTTGATCCTTTTGCCCTGCAAATTACCATTCCTTCGGTCGCATGTCCACAATGCAATAAGGTGTCCGGAATAGATTTGGATGGTTCATTAGCTTATCATCTAAATGAGGCCATAATCGCCGCATTTAAATCCGAAAATATAAAACCATAGTTGGGTAAACATCCTTGGGTTGAAGGTGTGCTCGCTCGGCGAGGGTGTCCTCACCCTGCCGCCACCATGACCGAAGGTTTCCTGTTTACGATATTCTTTGTGTCCCTCGTTGTGAAAATCCCTCCATGACAAATTAGAACATCTGTGCTAAATTAAAGGTCGTCACAACCCGCCCTCACTCGCGGTCGGGCTCAAGGAGGGTCTTCTTGAATTCTTGCACACAAAAAATATCCGGTCTCCATACAAATGGCTTCTGGAACTTCCTCAACAGCCACTATCTTCACCTTGCCATACTACTCTTCGCGTAGTTGTCAAATAATTGAACCTCAATTGAACCGAGGTTCAATTCGATCCCCAGACCAGAGGTCATTCGTTCCGATTTATTTTAAAAGATCGAGGCGTTATCATGTTTCTAATGTTTCGGGTGTCACACTTGCCCTAGCACGCAGTGCAAGGGTTGCGAGGGTACCCCCGATCGCGAAGCATCCTGCCAAGGTGAGCAATCTCCCGGCACTACCCAACCAGCCATTTCCAGGATCCCGCCTCCTCAGACGAAACATCATCACTTTTTTAAAACAATGTCTTGGAGTTCCTCCAACCAAAAGGGATTTGATCCGCGTATTTTTTTTAGAATTGACACGTTCAATCTTAATTCCTTTCTCATCTGGCATTAATCTCCCCCATGAAAAATGGCTTAAAAACCTATTCGAACCGCGTTTCGAATGTTTTTTTACGAAGGGAAAATATTCGAACCGCGGTTCCAATGCCCGTTTTACGAGAGAAAACCTATTCGAACCTCTTTTCCCCGCGGACTCTGCTCGTGTGCAGGTTTTTTCAGCCGGCTGGCATACGTCGGAGCACGAGTCCTCGACGCCCCTTTCCCGGCAGGCATTCCAACATCACTTCCAGCTTCTCTCTTCTCCTCGTCCATTCATTCATCTCCTCGATGTCGATCACGTGTCATCTAGTTCTTCCTCGTCCCTGTTTCCACCTACTCACTCTTACCTTCTCAACCTTACCGACCTTCGACCTTCCAACTTAGACCATTCAGACCACACAGAATGTCATCCATTTCCCCTGACACGCATCACTACCTCACTTTTCTCCTTCCGTCATATAATCCAAGGGTTATCCGCCAAAGAAGAACCCAGAAAAAGGAATAATCCATGCCAGAAGATCCCAGGATACTGGAATTACGAAAAACACGCGCCAAGAGCCGGGAAGGCGGCGGCGCGGAGCGGGTTGCCAAACAGCACGCCAAGGGCAAACTGACCGCCCGCGAGCGCCTCGACCTGCTGCTCGACCCCGGCACCTTCAACGAGATCGAGCCCTTCATCACCGGCGAATCCGAGGGCGGATTCCGAGACCTACCTCGGCGACGGCGTGGTCACCGGTTACGGTCAGATCAACGGGCGCACGGTTTACCTCTACGCGCAGGACTTCACCGTCTTCGGCGGCACCCTCAGCGAGAGTGCAAAGCCACAAGATCTGCCGCGTCATGGACCTGGCGCTGCGCAACGGCACCCCCTGCCTCGGTCTGATCGACTCGGGCGGCGCGCGCATCCAGGAGGGCGTCAAAGCCCTGGGAGGCTACGCCGAGATCTTCCGGCGCAACGCCCAGTACTCCGGCGTCATCCCGCAGATCAGCATCATGCTCGGACCCTGCGCCGGCGGCGCGGCCTACTCCCCCGCCCTGCAGGACCTGATCATCATGGTCGAGAAACAGTCCTTCATGTTCCTCACCGGTCCGGAGGTCATCAAGGCGGTCACCGGCGAACTGATCGACCCCGAATCCCTGGGCGGCGCGGCGATCCACACCTCGGTCAGCGGGACGGCGCACCTCGCCTCCCAAACCGAGCAGGAGGCGCTGGCACTGGCGCGCCGGGTGCTCGGTCACCTGCCCAACAACAACGTCGAGAACCCGCCCTTCCTGGAGAACGGCGACGACCCCATGCGCATGGATGAACGCCTCAACAGCATCATCCCGATCGACCCCTCCACGCCCTACGTCATGCACCAGGTCATCGAGGCGGTCGTGGACCACGACTCGTTCATCGAGCTGCAACCGCAGTGGGCGCGCAATGCCATCATCGGGCTGGCGCGCATCGGCGGGCACTCGGTGGGCATCGTGGGACAGGAGCCCTCCGTCATGGCGGGCGTGATCGACATCGACGCCGCCGACAAGATGACGCGCTTCGTGCGCATGTGCGACTGCTTCAACATCCCGCTCGTCACCTTCGTGGATTCGCCCGGCTTCCTGCCCGGCATCGCCCAGGAACACGGCGGCATCATCCGCCACGGCGCCAAGCTGCTCTTCGCCTACTCCGAAGCCACCGTCCCCAAGGTGACCGTCATCACCCGCAAAGCCTACGGCGGCGCGTACGTGGTCATGTCGCAGCAAGTACCTCGGCACCGACTTCACCTACGCCTGGCCGAGCGCCGAGATCGCCGTGCTGGGCGCGGAGGGCGCGGCGAACATCCTGTACAAGAAACAGATCGAAGCCGCCGCCGGATCCCGCCGCGGAACGCAAGCGCATCGCCGACGAGTACCGCCTGAAATTCAACAACCCCTATCATGCCGCCGCGACCGGTTACGTGGACGACATCATCGAGCCCAAGGAGACCCGCCCCAAGATCATCGCGGCGCTCTCCGCCCTGCGCGAGAAGTACGCCCCCGCCCCGCCCCGCAAGCATGGGAACATCCCGGTCTAGTATGTCGTTGCGAGACGCGGCGTAGCGCGAAGCAATCTGCTGGAAACGGAGATTGCTACGACGGAAGAACACCGTCTCGCAATGACACAAAAAACGGGCTCGCAATGACACCTAAAACATTATGAACACATTCGTATCCTCCCTTTGGATCTCCCTTATCAGCATGGGACTGGTTTTCATCTCCCTGCTCCTGCTGGCGTGGCTGATGTCCCTGATGACATCCCTCTTCCGCGACCGCGCGCCTGCCGCGGAAGCCCCCGCCGTGAGTAGTCCCCGCCCCGACCGGTGACGACGACAAGCCGCGCGCGGCTGCGCTCGCCGTGGCGGTGGCGCTGGCGGAACAAGCCCAGTCCAGCGCGCGTCCGCTCGTCTCGCCTGAACCGACCATCATCGGCGCCTGGCAGTTGGGCATGCGCACCCGCCAGATGACGCAAAAAGGCGAGATGAAACGCCGACAGTAGTGAACAGCACGGACTCGTTCCAGGGCTGAACAGAAGGATCATCAATGAAACTCAACGTAAAAATCGGTGAAAAGAACTACAACGTGGAAATCGAGGACCTGAACGCGCGCCCGATCGTGGCGCTCGTGGACGGGGAACGCTTCGAGGTCACGCCTGAGACCGGCGAAAAGCCCCACGCCAGGCTGGAGGGCTCCGCGCCTGCGGAAGCCGCGCCCAAACCGGCGGTCATCTCCTCGCCAGCCTCCAGCGCCAAAGACCTGCTCGCGCCCCTGC
Source organism: uncultured Chloroflexia bacterium (assembly GCA_963823545.1). Classification (GTDB taxonomy): domain Bacteria; phylum Chloroflexota; class Anaerolineae; order Anaerolineales; family Villigracilaceae; genus Denitrolinea. The sequence continues at coordinate 133,116 of CAWGMC010000032.1, forward strand.
CCGGCACGGTGATCGAGATCTTCGTCAAGCCCGGCGACGAGATCGAGAGCGGGCAGGTGCTGCTGGTGATCGAAGCCATGAAGATGAAGAACAGCATCCGCTCGACGCGCGCAGGAAAAGTGTCCGCGGTGCTGGTCCAGGCGGCGCAGATCGTGAACCATAAACAACCGCTGCTGGAGTTCGAATGAACGTGCTCGAACTGCTGGCGAACGTCTTCGGCGGTCTGACCTTCACCTGGGCGAACGCGGTCATGCTGGTGCTGGGCGGCGTGCTGATCTACCTGGCGGTCGCCAAGGAGTATGAGCCCGTCCTGCTCCTGCCGATCGGCTTCGGCTGCATCCTCGCCAACCTGGGCATGTCCGCCTACGCCGAGGAGAGCTTCATGCGCGTCATCTACAAGGCGGGCATCGAGACCGAGCTCTTCCCCCTGCTGATCTTCATCGGCGTGGGCGCCATGATCGACTTCCGCCCGCTGCTGGCTCAACCCCGCCTGGCACTGCTGGGCGCGGCGGGTCAGTTCGGCATCTTCGGCACCCTGCTGCTGGCGGTGGCGCTCGGCTTCCCGCTGAACGAGGCAGCCTCCATCGGCGTGATCGGTGCCATCGACGGACCGACCGCCATCTTCGTGACGACCAAGCTCGCGCCGCACATGCTCGGACCGATCGCGGTCGCGGCGTACTCCTACATGAGCCTGATCCCCATCATCCAGCCGCCCATCATGCGCCTGATGACCACCCGCAAGGAACGGCTGATCCGCATGGACTACGCGCCGCGTCCCGTCTCGCGCGTGACCGCGGTGGCGTTCCCCATCGTGGTGACCATCGCCATCAGCCTGATCGCCCCCTCCGCCGCGCCGCTGATCGCCGCCCTGATGCTCGGCAACCTGCTGCGCGAGGCGGGCGTGGTGGACCGCTTGAACAAGGCTGCGCAGAACGAGATCATCAACATCGCCACGCTCTTCCTGGGGCTGGCGATCGGCGCGACCATGACCGCCGAGAAATTCCTGTACGATCCCGCCTCGGGCATCCAGTGGCAGACACTGATGATCCTCGGGCTGGGTCTGCTGGCTTTCGTGGTGGATACCATCGCCGGTCTGCTGTTCGGCAAGCTGATGAGCTTCGTCTCCGGCGGCAAGGTCAACCCGCTGATCGGCGCCTGCGGCATCTCCGCCTTCCCGATGGCGGGACGCCTGTCCGCCAAGATGGCGCTCGAGACCGACCCCGACAACTACATCCTGATGCACGCCATGGGCGCGAACACTGCCGGTCAACTGGGCAGTGTGATCGCAGGCGGTGTTCTATTGGCGGTGGTTGCGGGAATGATGTAAGGAGAGGAAGAAAGAAGCCAGGACAGTTTGCCCTGGCTTTATTTTCTGCCCGGCGGAAATAGCGGCAGCCAGTTGATGCGGTATTTTTTGCCTGCAAATTCCTGCATCAGGGTGCGGGCGCGGAGCAGGTCCGCACGGTCATCCGGGGAGAGGCGCATCAACTCCTCGATGAGGGTTTCATGGCTGGGTGAATTTGCATACTTGCCCGTCTGCTTCTTCAGGAAGGCGAACTGCGCCTGCCAGGCTTCCAGCTCCCCCTGCACGGAGAGCGCCCGCAGGATGCCCTGTTCCAGGTGGCGCACCTCGTGCACGATCAGGCTGAGCGCGTACAGTTCATCCTGCACCTGGGAGGGGTTCAACTCGATGTGCCCGAGGAGCGTCCAGCGTGCGCCGGTCGGCTGTTTGCGCAGTCCGACCTTCACGCGGCGCCTGGCGATGAACTCCCGTGCGGCAATGCCTTCCTCACCGGTCTCATCCAGCCGGGCAAGCAGTTTTTTCAATGCGGTGTCCTGCATGCCTGCAAGTATAATCGCCTGATGCGCCATTTGCGCACGGAGTAAAATCAACTCATGAACATACGCACCGTCAAACTTCCACAGGACCTCGACACCATGAACGCGCTGATGATGGAAGGTTTTCAATATCCCGACCATCCCGAATGGGGCATCCAGGAGGATGAAAAGGAAGGCATGCTCGACCGCCTGCGCGGCATGAAGCGCAACTGGACTTTCATCTCCATCATGCGCCTGTTCTCCCCGCTGCTAAGGGATGCCATGCGCGGTTACATCGCAGAGGAGGATGGCAAGCCGGTGGGCTTGATGAACCACATGCGCTTCAACAAGGAGCCGGAGTGGTTCCTCGCCAACGCGGCGGTCCTGCCCACCCACCGCCGCAGGGGGATCGGGCAAGCAACTGCTGACCGCCATCCAGGATGACCTGCGCAGACGGAAGGCGCGCGTGGTGCGGCTGGACATCATCGACCAGAACGTGCCATCGCTGGAACTGTGCAAAAAGATGGGCTTCGAGGTGTACTCCAGCCTGGTGGTGCTGGACATCGAGGCGGACAAGCGCGTCCCCGCGCCGAGCCTGCCCCCAGGGCTGGTCCTACCAGCCGCGCTCGCGTTTCGACTGGAGGACAGCAATTCGAACTGGCGAAGCGCATCACCCCGGAGAACGTGGCGCGCTACGAGCCGGCGGAGGAACGACGTTTCCGCCAGCCGTTCATCCGCGCGCTGACCGGCATATTCTTTGAGAGAATGCAGGGCAGCAGGTCAAAGCGTTATACCTTGCGCGCGCCGGACGGGAAGCTGGTCGCGACCTGCGGATACTGGTACCGCGTCAACCAGGGCGGGCTGAACGACGCCGGCATCGACCTGGACCCGGCATACCCTGAAATGGCGAACTTCCTGGTGGCACACGCCATCTCCACGATGCAGAGCCTCAGCCCGGGACGCCGCATCGAATTCTTCTTCGAAAGCTGGCAGCCCGCGCTGACCGAAGCCGCGCTGGCGCTGGGATGCAGACGGCTCTACGGCGCGCACCACCTCGGGATGAAATTCGAATGAGACCTGTCGCCATCCTTGGGATCGGTCAGACCAAGATCGATGAACACTGGGACAAAGCCCTGAAGGAACTGGCGGGAGAGGCGGCTTTCGCGGCGATCAACGAGGCGGGCATCCAGCTGCCCGAGGCACTCTTCGTCGGGAACATGCTCTCCTCGATGATCAGCGGTCAGAACCAGCTGGGCGCGCACATCTCGGATTGGGTCGGCATGTGGGGGAAGGAGGCGGTGAAAGTGGAGGCTGCCTGCGGGTCCGGTTCGGCGGCGTTCCGCGCGGGACTGATGGCGGTCGCCTCGGGCGAGATCGAATCGGCGCTGGTGGTGGGCGTGGAAAAGATGACCGACAAGGTCGGGCACGAGATCACCTCCGCGCTGGCGACCGCGGCGGACTCGGATTACGAGGGGGAACAGGGCGTCTCGTTCGTGGGCTTGAACGCGCTTGATCATGCGCCGGTACATGCACGAGTACGGCTGGAAACACGGCGACTTCGCGCCCTTCTCCATCAACGCGCATGCCAACGCCATGCATAATCCCTATGCGCGGCTGCACCAGAGGATCACGGTGGAGCAATTCGAAAGATCCAGCATGGTCGCCACCCCGATCAACCTGCTGGACGCCTCGCCCATCGGGGACGGGGCGGCGGCAGCCGTGCTGGTCCCGGCGGAGAAATTAAAGGGCAGGAAGGTGGTCGTGGCGGGTTCCGCCTGCGCGACCGACACGATCGCGATCCACTCGCGGCGCGAGCCGCTGTTCCTGACCGCCGCGAACGCATCTGCGAAACAAGCCTATGCCCAGGCGAAGGTCACACCGCAGGACATCGATGTGTTCGAACTGCACGACGCGTTCTCCATCATGACCGCGCTCTCGCTGGAGGCATGCGGGTTCGCCGAACGCGGGCAGGGACCGAGGCTGGGGCTGGATAACGAGATCCACCCGCAGGGAAGGATCCCCGTCTGCACGCGCGGCGGGCTGAAGGCACGCGGGCATCCCGTCGGCGCGACCGGCATGTACCAGATCGTGGAGGTCGTCCAGCAACTGCGCGGCGAGTGCGGCGAGACCCAGGTGGCGGATGCGCGCATTGGCATGGCGCAGAACATCGGCGGCTCGGGCGCGACCATCCTGACACACATCCTGCGGCTGGAAAATTAGCGCCCTGCACAGGCTTGCATGCCGCTAGTTATTGTTATATACTTTTACATCGGTACCCTTGAGAGTCCGGGTGAAAGGAATCAAATATGCCACTGGAAAAACGCAGGCTCGCACGGAGGAACTTCTCCTATTACATGCGGGTCATGAACGAGGTGAACGGGCAGCTGGTCGGTCATCTCTCCGACATCAGCACGGGTGGATTCAAGCTGGACAGCAAGGATGCCATCCCAACCAACAAGGATTTCCGCCTGCGAATCGAACTGAACAACGAAGTGGCGGACAAGGCTTTCATGACCTTCACGGCGCGCAGCCGGTGGTGCTCGGCTGATCCGCTGGACCCGACCGCCTACAGCGTGGGCTTCCAGATCATCAACATGGCACCCATGGATTTTGAGATCTTCGGGCGCATGTTCGAGAAGTATGGCTCGCAGGGCGCGCAGAACAACAAAGCGAACGACAATTATTTGTGGCGGTAAATACAATCAAAACAAATCCAGGTAACCCGTTTCCACGATGAGACGGGTTTCTGCGTTAAAATCAGCCCCATGAAATACCGGACCCTGCGATCCATCGTCCGCTTCCTGATGAACATCATCGCGGACGTGGAGGTGGTTGACCTGGACAAGCTGCCCACGGGAAATTTCATCCTGGCGGCGAACCACCTCGGACGGCTGGATTCCGCCATCCTGCTCTACGCAGTGGACCGCGAGGACATCATCATGCCGGTGGCGGAGAAATACAAGAACCACCCGTTGTTCGGTGCCATCGGGCGGGCGGTGAACGCCGTCTGGTTGAACCGCTTCGATGCGGACCATGCCGCCTTCCGCGAGATCCTGGCACGCATGCAGAAGGGCGGGCTGATGGTGATCGCGCCGGAAGGCACCCGCTCGAAGACCGAAGCCCTGCAGGAAGGCAAGATGGGTGTGGCGTTCCTGGCAGGCAGGAGCGGTTACCCGGTCCTGCCCATTGCGCTGACCGGGACGGAGGACCGCCTGATCGTCCAAAACCTGAAGCGCTTCCGAAAATCAAAGATCACCGCGCGCGGCGGAGAACTCTTCCATGTGGAGATCCCAAGGGGGACAGGACGCGAGCAGGCACTGCGCGCCGCCACGGATGAGATCATGTGCCGCATCGCGGCGGAACTGCCTGAAAAGTATCACGGCTTTTATGCCAATCACCCGCGCCTGAAGGAACTACTGGAGCAAAAACAAAATGCGTAATTTCCTGCGCTGGCTCATCCGTTCGCTGGTGCACCTGCTGACCGACATGGAAGTGCGCGGTTACGAGAACCTGCCACCCACGAAGAACTACCTGCTGGCGACCAACCACATCGGCATCATCGACGGCATCATGCCGTTCGTTGCGCTCAACCGCTGGGACATCTACATCCCCGTGGCTGAGAAATGGGAGCAGAACTGGTTCCTTAACTGGCTGGGAAGATATTTCAATTTCATCTTCATCGACCGCTTCAATCCCGACATCAAGGCGATGCGCAAGATCATCCACCTGATGGAGGCAGGGCAACGTGGTCGCCATGTCGCCGGAAGGGACGCGCAGCCGGACGGGGGCATTGATCGAAGGCAAGCCGGGCGTCACCTACCTGGCGAGCAAACTGAACTACCCGATCGTACCCATCGCAGTTACGGGAACGGAAGATAAAGTGCTGCTCGGAAACATCAAACGGTTTAAGAAAACCCACATCACCGTCACAGCGGGTCCGTACTTTATGATCCCCCCCATGCCGCGCGAGAACCGGGATGAGTTGTTGAAAATGCACACGGATGACCTGATGTGCCGCATCGCGGCGCTGCTGCCTGAGCGATACCGCGGTTTCTATAAGGATCACCCGCGCTTGAAGGAATTACTGGAAATCCAGCAAGCCTGCATGAAAGAACCAGCCCCGGTCCAAAGACCGGGGCTGATTTTTTCTAAAGAACCTCCCCCACTCCCCGCTTCAAGAACCGTCCCTGACCCGCGCCGCCCAGCCATTGGCTGCCATCCACGATCAGCCTGCCGCGCAGGAAGACCTTTTCAGGCATGCCGACCAGCTCCCAGCCCTCGAAGAGGTTGTAATCGGTGCGGTGATGGCTGTGCGCGACCCCGTACTTGACCCGCTTTTCGGGATCCCAGATGACGATGTCCGCATCCGCGCCCGGGACGAGCGCGCCCTTGCGCGGGTAGAGCCCGAATATCTTCGCAGGGTTGGTGGAGGTCAGCGCGACGAACTGGTTGGCGGTGATCCTGCCGGCACGCACGCCGTAGGTCCAGAGGACCGGCAGGCGGTCGCCGACGGCGGGCAAGCCATTCGGGATCTTCGTGAAATCATCCTTCCCCAGTTCCTTGCCGGGGATGGCAACTTCGCGTCCTTCATAGATGATCGGCTTGCGTCCCATCAAAGAAGAAGGGGCAATGGTCCGTGCCGATGGTCTGCAGGGTGCAATCTGACAGTCCCTCCCACAGGCGGGCATTATCCGCCTCGGTGCGCATGGGCGGGGAGCAGACCCACTTGGCGCCATCCGGTCGGCGCAGATGGTCAATGGTGAAGAAGAGATATTGCGGGCAGGTCTCCCCCATGGCACGGATGCCGCGCTGGCGGGCATACTTGAGCATGTCCACTTCACCCCCGACGTTCATGTGGACGATGTAGACGGGGGCATCCGCCTGGGCTGCCATGGCAGCAACATGCATGACCGACTTCGACCGCGCCCCAGGCAGGACGCGTGCGGGCATGCCATTCCGGGGTGGTGTGCCCGGCTGCCAGCGCCTCGGGGATGAGCGTGTCGATGACATCCCCGTTCTCGCAGTGCGCCATGACCAGCATGCCGTTCTCCTTCGAGATGCGGAGGGCATCGAAAATGCTGCCATCATCGATGCGCAAGCGTCCGTTGTAGGCGGTGAAGACCTTGAGGGTGGTGATGCCCATTTCGACCAGCGAGGGAATTTCCTTCGCGACCTGCGTCGTCGAAGCGGGTCAGGTTCATGTGGAAGGAATAATCGATGGCGGCTTTTTCTGCTTTCTTCAGCCACAGGTCAACCGAGTGTTTAAATCCCTGCGGTTCCATGGACGACAAAATCCATGACGGTGGTGGTCCCGCCGAAAGCGGCAGCCTTGTGCCCGGTGTAATGGTCATCCGAGGAGACCGTCCCGAACATGGGCAGGTCGAAATGCGTATGCGGATCCACGCCGCCGGGGGTGATGAATTTTCCCGCGGCGTCGATGACCTGCGCATCCGGATGCCGGAGGTCCTTTCCGATCCGTGGAGATGGATTCCCCTTCGATCAGGATGTCCGCCGCGTAGGTCTCGGAGGCGGTGATCAGTGTTCCAGTTTTAATCAATGTCGCCATTTGGGTCAGCCTCGCTTCGATAGGGTGCCTGGACCTGCCTGATACCCAGTAAAGCCATCAAGACCTCCGGCGGGAGGTCCGCCTCGGGTAATTCAACCTTGTACAGTCCTTCATTCCCGGCACGCTCGCGCAACGAGCGCCAGAGCAACTGGCGTTCATCGCCTGCAACGACCAGGTCGGTGAGCAGCCTGGCATTAAGCAGGTATTCACCGGTCGTATAAAGGAAGGTGAGCCGTCTCCACTTGTCGGTGCGGATGGGGATGGGTAATTTTTCCAGGGGACCGAGCTGGACTTTAAAATACTCTTCGCGGGCGCGTGGATGATCCGCCTCATCACGCAAGAGTTCAGCGCGGGTCGCCAGTTCATGACCGCGCACCTGGCTGACAAATTCGATCTGACCGCCGCGCCCGCCGAAACTGGCAGGCTGGTAAAACGCCAGGTAGTCCACGGAGATGACCTTGGGAGCTGCGCGCAAAGGGATGCGATACCAGCCCAACAGCCGTGCGATCTCCAGATCCCGGGGAGCCGGAAGTAACGCCACCAGTACCAGGGAAGTGGGAGATACAGGCATGGGTAAATTGTACTATACCAAATCAGAGCATTCTAATTTTTCCCTTCCACCTCAGGATGGGTTTATGGTATAAGAATCATGCCCTGCTGTGTTCGTGATGTGGCTATCACGTTTTGGGCCAACATCCACAAAACGGGTTCTTATGTTCGTGGAAATAACGCGATAGGCCTGAGCCAAGGCGGCGTTTCCCGATTGGAGCCCACCTGCTTATGCAGGTCCAAAACCCGGTCACACACGGCATGTGCGGGGTATCTTTTTAATACAGTCCCCGGGAATGAGATCCCGGGGACTTTTCTTTTCATCATGGGGATTCGTGAATGGCGATGGGTGTCTGCAGACCGGACTCGATGGCACCCTGGATCCAGGAAAGTAGACCCATCACATCCAAATTTATCCAAAAACACAACACCAGTTTTTGCCATCTTGACTCCAATCCGTGCGAGAGTAAAATCGGCAAAATTAACAACTGAATAGATGGAGAATCAGCGGCTGGGTCTCGCCTCAAGGCGAGATCACGAGGTGGAGGTTCCCCCGTGCGAACGGGGCGCTAACCCGGAATGATGAAGACCGGGGAACATCGGATAGTATCAGCGGATGCCTCTGGAGCCACATCATTGGCTCCCTTCTCCCTTCCAAAGCAAGCGCGTGGAGCAACCATTACGGAGGCTCCCGCCGAAAACCAGACGGTGACGCCTGGGACAGGGCGACGCAGTGGTGCAGGCGTATTCCGCCTGCCTGGTGTTGGAAGGGCTGTCTTTTTAATATCCCGTGTGGATGAAACAGGCATGCCCGCGCGTGCCTGTTTTGTTTTAACAATGGCTGCAGAAAAGGAAAAAATGAGCAGGAATCGGGTGGCTTCCAAAAAGGATCGAACATACAATCGCCTCCATCAAACGGAGGTTCTCATGGATTCCATACCCGAACGCACGCAGGATTACCGACTGATCGAAAAAGCCATCCGCTTCATCGAAGCCAATGCGCGGCGCCAGCCCGAACTGGAAGAGATCGCAGCCGCGGTGGGATTGAGCGAGGCACACTTCCAGCGCAAGTTCACACGCTGGGCGGGCATCAGCCCGAAACGCTTCCTGCAATTCCTGACCAGCGGGAACGCAAAGGAGCTGCTGGCGCAGTCCGAGAGTTTGTTGAACACGACGCACCAGGTGGGGCTTTCCAGCCTGGGACGCCTGCATGACCTTTTCATCAGCACAGAGGCGGTGACGCCCGGGGAATACAAGAGCCGCGGCGCGGGCATCACCATCCGCTATGCCATCCACCCGACACCCTTCGGGAAGTGCCTGATCGGGACGACCGAGCGCGGCATCTGCCACCTGGGGTTCGTGCAGACCAGCGAGGGCGAGGCGATCGACCGCCTCGTGACGGACTGGTCACAGGCGGAGATGATCGAAGACCATTACGCGACCGCGGGGTTGATCGAGCCGATCTTTGAGCTCGGGCAGCGCGGCAAGGAAAAGTTGAGGCTGTTCCTGCGCGGGACCAACTTCCAGATCAAGGTGTGGGAGGCTCTGCTGACCATCCCCGCCGGGGCGGTCACCACGTATGAGAACATCGCGACCCAAATCGGGAAACCGTCCGCTTTACGGGCGGTCGGCAGCGCGGTCGGGCACAACCCGGTGGCGGTGTTGATCCCCTGTCACCGTGTCCTGAGAAAGGATGGCGAATTTGGCAATTACCGCTATGGCACCGCCCGCAAGAAGGCGCTCCTGGGATGGGAGTCAGGAATTAGAGATCAGTATTCAGTGAGCAGTTAGCAGAATCATCACTCATTAAAAGGAGAAGAATGAACACAAAGGATCTAGTCAAGCGCACCAAGGAAGACAAGGTCAATTTCATCTCGCTGCAATTCACGGACGTGATGGGCGCGGTGAAAAGCGTGGACATGCCCCTGCATAACCTGGAGGGTGCACTGGAGGACGGCGTCTGGTTCGACGGTTCCTCGGTGGAGGGCTTTGCCCGCATCCAGGAGAGCGACATGCGCCTAGTGCTGGATCCGGATACCTACGCGGTGCTGCCCTGGTCGCCGGAGGACCGGCGCAGGGCGCGCGTGTTCTGCGACATCTTCATGCCGGACGGGAAACCGTTCGAGGGCGATCCGCGCGGCGTGCTGAAGCGGATGCTGGAAAAATTATCCAAGCGCGGCTGGACCTTTAACATCGGACCCGAGCCGGAATTCTTCCTGTTCAAGGGGACCAACGGGCACGGCGTGCATCCCGTCCCGCACGATGTGGGCAGCTACTTCGATTTCTCGTCCGACGACGAGGCGGTCCGTGTGCGCACCGCCCTGATGGAAGCACTGATGAGCATGGGCATCGAGGTGGAAGTGGGACACCACGAGGTGGCGCTCGGACAGCATGAGATCGATTTCCGCTTCGCCAATGCACTGCGCTCGGCGGACAACGTGCTGACGCTGAAATACACGGTCAAAGCCATCGCGGCACAGAACGGCTTGACCGCCTCCTTCATGCCCAAGCCGGTCTTCGGCATCAACGGTTCGGGTATGCACTGCCACCAATCCCTGTTCGATGAAAAGGGCAGGAACCTGTTCTTCGATGCGAAGGATGAATTCAAACTATCGAAAACCGCGCATGCTTTCATCGCCGGTCAACTGGCACATGCCCGGGCACTCTCGGCGATAGTCTCGCCGACGGTCAATTCATACAAGCGGCTCGTGCCAGGTTACGAAGCACCCGCCTACATCGGCTGGGCACAGAGCAACCGCTCGGCGCTGATCCGCATCCCGAGCTACACCCAGGGACGCAACAACTCGATGCGCGCGGAACTGCGCTTCCCGGATCCCTCCTCGAATCCCTACCTGGCATTTGCCGCCATGCTGGCAGCCGCGCTGGACGGGATCGACAAGAAGATGACCCCGCCCGCGCCACTGAATGATGTCAACCTGTACGAACTCAACCGCGAAGAACGCAAAGCCATGGGTGTGGGCGAACTGCCCGGTTCACTGGCTGAGGCGTTGACCGAACTGGAGAAGGATGAGGTCATGAAAGCTGCGCTTGGTCCGACCGCCTACGAAGCGTTCATCCGCGCCAAGTGGCATGAGTGGGACGAGTTCCGCCTGCAGGTGACGGATTACGAGATCGAGAGATATTTGGAAATTGCCTAGAACACATGTCACCGGAACGGCATCCCAAAACAGGATGCCGTTCTTTTTAATGCCCCGATCAGCATATTGAAATGAGGGGAGATTTTCTGTATGATGGAGATGGAGGCTGGCATGAAAATCCGCCTGAAGTTACCTTTTGCCCTGCTGATCTGCATACTTGCTGCGATCCCTCTCCAGGGTGTCACGGCAGCCAGCAATGCTGTCCCACTCAGACCAAAAGCAATGGTCCATCAAAGTGGAAGCGCTGTGGGTAGTATAAGCGCGCTCAATGTCCGGGACCAAAATTGGGATGATGACAATCCTGCCAGGTATGTCCGCTTCACCACTCCCGGAAGGCGATATACAGGATACAGGACCTACCAACTGCCTGCCGGGGTGACCGCCGCGTCGGTCAGTGGGCTGCGCGTGGAGGCGAATTACTTCGGTCCGATGAAAAGCACGCAGACATGGACATGGTCGCTCTTCAACTGGAACACGAACACCTGGGTGGGAATCGGGGATAATGCCAGCGCGCCGGATTCGGAATGGAAGGTCCTGATCTTCAGCCCAGCCAGCCCGGCGCGGTTCATATCCGCCAGCGGCGGAATCCGCTTGCGGCTGGTTTCCAACAACGCGATCGAAGGATGCGCGCCTGGACTATGAAGGCATCCACATCCTTTACACTCCCGCCGATACCGCCCGCGCCAGCCAGCGGCGATATTCCCAATCCACCCGCAGGGAGACTTTATCACGGGGTCTACCCGGGAGGAGTGACCGGTGAAGAGGATGATCTGAAACTCGCGGATGTGCTGGCTTATGAGAACGCGGCAGGCAAGACCGCGGCATGGGTGTATTTTTCCCACAACTGGTACCACGGACGCGCCTTCCCGACCGCCACCGCGACCTGGATCCGGACCCACGGCAGCATTCCCTACATCCGACTCATGCTGCGCTCGGACCCGTATGGCGACCGCGCAGACCCGGTCTACTCGCTGAACCGGATATTGAGAGGTGTCTTCGACAACGACCTGCGAGCCTGGTGCGCGGGTGCGCGCAACTTCGGCACCCGTCTGATCGCCGAATACGGAGTCGAGGTCAATGGTGAGTGGTTTCCCTGGAACGGGAAATGGAACGGCGGCGGGACGACGACCGGATACGGCGACCCGAGCCTGCCAGACGGTCCGGAACGATTCCGGGATGCCTACCGGCGCATCATCCAGACCTGCAGGAGCGAGGGCGCGGAGAACATCACCTGGGTGTTCCATGTCAATGACGGAGACTGGCCGCAGGTGAGCTGGAACCGGCTGGAAAGATATTATCCCGGCGACGCGTACATTGACTGGCTGGCAATCAGTTCCTACGGCGCGCAGACCCCGCTGGACGATTACTGGCCGATCTTCCGGGAGAGCATGGATGATGTTTACCCGCGGGTCGCAGCGCTCTCCTCCAGCAAGCCCATCATCGTGGCTGAGTTCGCGGTCACCTCCGGGAATCCGCTCGGGAACCAGGCGACCTGGGCGCAGAACGCGTTGACCGACCTGACCGGTTTCCGCTGGTCCCGCATCATCGCCTTCTCGTGGTGGAACGAGTGGTGGCAGAACGACGAAAACCCGCTGCATGACACGGACATGCGCGTGCAGTCCAACCCGGCGCTGGCACAGGTCTTCCGCGACCTGGTGGGGAACAATCCATTCGTGCTCGGGCAAATCCCTTAATAAACAGGAATCCCCAATAGCAGAACCCAGCAGCGGGTTATCTCCATTAATAGTACACGCATCATCATGGTTTCCGGTTGCGCTTTCTGACCGACGACAACGACGACATGAGCGCGGATTATTTCATCTACGACAGTGGTGACGCTCCCGACCCGGCAGCGAGACCACTGCTGATGGTCGAGTTCAATGTCCCATGATCAAACCGGATAGACAATGCAATTGGCCTCCCAAATAGGGAGGCCAATTTCGTTTAATCAACAGTCGCTCGCAGGGGAATCAACTGCAAGGCAGGCGGGCAACGTAAAGCCAGCCTGTAACATCACGGTATGTAATACGTGACGATCAATTGCGGGCGGGTTGTCAGCGTGGCATTGCCGCTGTAGAACAGCAGGTAGTCCGCCAGCCCATCCCCATCGTCACCTTTGATGAAGCGCACGCGGAATTGGGTCGTGCCCGTGCGGTTGACATAACTGAGACCGGTACCTTTGAGGAGAGCGCTGTACCAGCTGCCTGCGATCGTGAAGGGATTGAAGATGGCTGGTTTTCCTGCCGTTGCCTGGAAATCGGTCGCTGCCAACGCAGCAGTTCCAAAGGAGGGCTTGGTCATATCCACCAGCAGGGTACTCAAGGTGGAGGTGTTACCCGCCCCGCCGGGTGCCTTCATGATCTTGAGAGTGACCGAGGTGATGACCGCGTTATCCGGCAGCGTGGCGGTGTTGAAATGCAGAATGCCGCGATACTGCTTCTTCGATCCATCGTCACCGACGTTGAAGGTGGTCGCGATCGAGTTGAACGTGCCGCCGACACTGCTGGTGGGGGTGGATTCAAGCACCCAACCGTCATAGGTGCCTACGGACTTATATATGAGCGTTTTGTTAATGCTATAGGATGGACCGGAGATGTAGGCTCCATTCAGCGGATTGAGCGCCAGGTCCAGGATGGTGTCATCATCAGCAACGTCCAGGCGGAGAGTGCCATTGCCCATGCCGGTATTGACGGTCACGGTATAGACCGACCCGGAACCTTCAACCAGCGTAACCGAGGCGCCGGTCACCGTCGGAGCGGCGGTCAATGTGAAATCAGCCGGGTCCACGCCCGTGACATCTTCAGAGAAGGTCACCGTGAAGTGGACTGTCCTGCGAGCTGTGGGGGAAGTTTCGACCAGCGCGATGGATGAGACGGTCGGGGCGGTCGCGTCGATCGTCCAGGCGTAAGAGGCAGGTGTGCCGTCCATGTTTCCCGCCAAGTCCGTGGCATATACATCGAAAGTATGCGGTCCATCAGCAAGGGTATAAGGACTGGCGCAAGTCCCATATCCACCACCATCCACCTGGCACAAGAATGTGGCGGATTCACTGGCGTTGAAGGTGAAAGCCGCGGAGGCGCTGTTGGAAAGGAGCGCAGGTTTGGTGAGGATGAACGTATCCGGCGCGGTGGTGTCGATCACGATCGCCTTGTTGGCTGCCAGGGTTGTCCCTGACAGGGTCAGGATCGCCGGGTTCTTATACACATCCTTGATCGTGCCGCCATTCAAGGCAAGCAGGCTCGCATCCAGATCAGAAGTGGTATCGCCTGCCAGCACGGTGTAATTGGAGAATGTCAGGGTGGTCGTCCCTGTGCCGCCGGTGTAGTTCAGGACCGCGTCCGTCGTACCGGTCTCGAGAGTCAACTGGGGAGTCCCGGTGACATCCACCACCTCGTTGAAGGTGACCGTGATGCCTGAGATCACATCCCCGGCGTTGTAGTAGCCATTGGCGGTGGAGGAGGTGACATTGGTAACAGCCGGCGGGATATCCTCACCTTCTCCAACAGCGTAATTATAAATTGTCGCGGAAGCGGTGAAGGGAATGCCAGTCGCTTGAGTACTGGTCTTGTCTGAGTCCCGATTGTCGTCGAATTCCAGACCTGCGAATGAATATCTTTTCACAATGAAGGCTGGCTGAGCCCCAGCATCCAGGTCACCAGGCAGAAAGTTGAAGGTCGCATTATAGGTTGAAAACACAATGGCGGCAGGCGTTAACGTCCAGTAACGGTTGACATCCTTGTTCGGGTCAAACCCGATCAGGTCAGCGATGTTTGGGTGTTCACCCGCGTTGGTACGGGCAGTGATATTGCCGGCGGTGGAGACGGAATTCAACGTCAGTTCAACGGGGGTGTAGGCAGAGGCATCGCCGATCGGGTAAGTGAAGGATTGCGGCGAAGCTGATACATGCGAAGTCCTTGCGTAATCCACCGGCTTGTGCCGACAGCCACATAATTTGCCGCACCCGCGCCTGTGATCGAGCCATTCACTCCAATGATAAGAAACTTAACCCCAGTGGCAAGCTTTCCACTTGTGAGGGTGAGCAAATTGTTGACAGTCGTGTTATTGGTGACAAGCGAAACACCAGCAGGGTTGTTTATAACGAGATTGTAGAACAACCCATCATTGATGGTTTGGGCGATGGTGCCCTGGAAAGTGACCGTGCCCGTACGGGATGTGAACGTACCCGTGCCGACCCAGTTGCCGCCCAGGTTGATCGCATAATTCGAAACGGAAACATCCAGATTGGCGGCAGCACCAATATTCAGGTTGCCGCCAACGGTGAGAGCAGCTTGCAGGAGTTTGACACCGCTCCCGCCAAGAGTAAGGTGATGGTATGCAACATTCCGGATGGACTGGGCGCCTGCATAACCGTAGGTGACCGTGTTGCCGGCAGCGCCTGCGTCAAAGGTCGCCACGGTGAAACCGGCATCCGGCATGTTAATGGACAGGCTGCTTGCCGCCCCTTGCGCCCACGCTCCTGCGCCGCCCAGGGTGGAACTCACCGTGATCGAAGCGGTGCCGGTGTTGGTCAGGGTCACCCCGCCAGCCACCACGAGATTAGGGATGGTGATCAGTTTATCCGGGTCGATGACCTGGTTGTTGACATCAAAGGTGTAGGCGCCGGTGCCAGCAGTGAAGGCAGTGCCGTTATAGCTCAGACCGCCCTTGAATGTGACCGGGGCATCGCCCGAGTTCGTCCAGGTGCCGGTGATGGTGACCAAGCCTGTATATGTTTTTACCCCAACCGCGTTGTCATGTATCAGCGTGCCGGCGACACTGGTCGTGCCCAAAACAGTGAAATCATAACCTGCGACCGTCAAGGATGTGCCGCTGCCGACGGACAAATTCCCGCCGACCGTGAGATTTGCAGCAGTTGTGGCACTTGCCGATCCGCTGAGAGACAGGTTGCCATTGACCAGTTGTCAATCCTGAGATGTTCTTGGAGCCGCTGTTACTGAGAGAGAGATGATGATAAGTGGTCGGCTTGACAGTCTGGGCTGAGCCGTTGTAATTGACCGTGTTCCCGGATGCACTGGCATCCAGATTGGATAGAATGAAAGTCCCGGCGGCTCCAATGTTGAGGATGGCGTCAGCGCCCTGGGTCAGGGTGCCTGTTCCACCGAGCGATGTACTGATGGTCAGCCCGGCGGTATTGCCATTCGTCAGATTTACAGCATCACCTATGAGGACGTTGGGGATGGTCATTGCAACCGTCCCGCCAATCGACTGGAGCGCGGTGGTCTGGAAGGTATAAAGTCCGGTTCCCGCGGTGAAGGTCTTGCCGCTGAACGAAAGACCTCCCTGGAAGGTAACCGGGGCATTCAGGGTGTTGTCCCAGACACCATTCTGACCAACGGATACCAGACCAATGAATGATTTCGTACCGGAGGAACTCCCGAAAATCAGTTTCCCGTTGACGGTGAGGACGTGCCGGTAATCTCGGTAGTCCCGTCCACGTTGAAATTGAATGCCCCAACTGTCAAAGTAGCGCCCTGGGTAATGACCAGGTTCCCATCAACATCCAGGTTAGCTGCGGTGGACGCGCTCGCTGTTCCAGCGAGAGAGAGATTCCCGGTAAGATGCGTTAAGCCAACCGGAAGGGTTTTTACGCCGCTGCCACCGAGGGTCAGGTTGTGGTACTGAATACCTCTAACCGTTTGGGCGCCGCTGTAACTGTAATTTACGGTATTCCCAGCCGTGCTTGCATCCAGGGTCAGCAGGGTGAAATTGGCATCCGGCAAGCCCAGGTTCAGAACGCCGGCAGCCCCCTGGAAGAGCGTCCCGCCGGTAAAGCCATTAATATCGGGGGTTCCAGTACCTTTTAGCGAGGCGGTCACCGTCAGACCGCCGCTGTTATTGTTGGTTAATATCCGGCCTTCTTCGACCACAAGATTAGGAATGGTCAGTGCAGTGAATTCCGCCGATTGCCTGGTCATTCGTTTCAAAGTAATAATTCCCAGTGCCGGCGCTGAAGGTGTTACCGTTATGGGTCAGACCGCCGCGGAAGTGAATGTCGGCATTCCCAGTCCCGTCATTTTTCCAGATGCCGCCAGGATTAATGGTAACTTTTCCATTGTAAATTTTCGTTCCGATGGGGCTGCTGTGGGTCATTAACCCGGAGATGGAGGATGTACCGTTTACCGTAAGATCATAAGCGCCAACCGTAAAATTCGAACCGGAATTCACGATCAGGTTCTCATTCACGGTGATATTGCCAAGAGCGGTCTTGACGCCCGTGCCCTGCATTTTCAGACGGTAGTAGGTCAGGCTGGCAATGCCCTGCGCCGTCCCGTTGTAAGTGACCGTGCCTGTTCCGGGTGTGAATGTTCCCGTCGAGCCGGTGACCGCGCCGGCGATCCTCAGATCACTCGAACCACCTTCGAGAGTGCCGGCGGTCCTCGTCCATGCACCACTGAATATGTGCACCCTGCCCACACCGAGATTCAGAGTCCCACCCGGACCGTTCAATGTTAACCCGCCGCCGGTGACGTTGCCGGTAAAGGTCGCCACACCGGCGGTCTTGGTCATGGATACCGTTCCGGTCGTTGAAAAACCGGCAATATTCTGGGTCAGGGCGGTTCCGGCGATGGTGATATTGGAACCGTCAGGGTCGAACAACCCGTTGTTGACAAAATCCCCCTCCAGGGTCAATGCGTAACCACTGGTGATCAACTCTGCACCGCTGTTTATCGTCAGCGAGCCTTTTACCAGTGTGGCAGCGCTCAAGGTGACACTATCCCCATTGGTGGTGGCAATGACCACCGAATCATCGATCGAATCCGGCACCTGCCCGCCCACCCAGGTGGTGGAATCGCCCCACGCTCCACCCGTCTCGGTGCTGGTGATCACCTCGCCGGCTGCAAGCGCCGCGGAACCAGGGACAAGAGCCACCATCAATGCAACGAGTAAAATGGCGGACCAGATATTATATTTTAGAAACCTTTTCATTTTTACCTGCCTTACATGTGACGCGGATAAAAGCAACACCGCCTGGGATGATGCAGATGTTCATGGATATAGGACGGTCTATTATGGTAGTTATCCAAACAGAAATCATTATACGATGCGCAAAACATCCAATGGTCTACAAATTTGTTAGCCCATTTGTCATCCCTGACTAAGAATACCCCCAGGAATTTTGGAAAGCTGGAAACTAAATCATCCCCCAAATCCCTTTGGCAGTTCAGAGTAAACACCGCGCATTTCCGGCGGCAATGCGGAGGCAAGCGAGAACATCAGGCGGTCGGTCAAGGCGAGGGCTGTCTCACCGGGATTCGGCAACAGAGGCGGGAGCATTTTGACGGTCACGCGGGCGCGGCGCGGGAAACGCTTGAAGAATTGATCGGAGCCGGTGATCGCCATCGGAACGATGGGGGCGCCGGTTTCGATGGACATGCGCGCCACGCCGGTCTTGGCAACCCCCAAGCCGCGCCCCCTGGAGCGCGTCCCTTCCGGGAACATGCCAAGGGTCTGACCATGGGCAAGCACCTTGAGGGCGTGGTCATAAGCCCAGGGGTCCTTCTTATCCCGGGACACGGGAAAGGCGCCCAGGTTGCGGAAGACCAGGTCGGTGAGCGGATTCCTGAACAATTCCGCCTTTCCCATGTAAAAGATCGGGCGCGGCAGGGATAACTGCATCGGGAAGACATCAAAGTTGGTGACATGATTTGCAGCAACAATAACAGGTCCATCCAGGGGGAAATATTCAAGCCCCTCCACCCGCCTGTCCATGAAAAGGAAGAATATGGAACGCAGGACAGCCACGGAAAACCTCCGCAGCGGCGTGGCGTGGAAGAAGAAGTGCTTCCGGTCACGCGGGTCGGATTCCTGGGGAAAGGTGTTATTGGTCAATTCCATGGATAATCGATTCTTGAAACAGGGTTATACTTGGCGGGATATTTAGACATACCGCATGCTATCTATAACCCCAGGAGTGCAAAATGGACACAACTATTGAAAGCATTTCCGCGCTGGAGATCCTCGATTCGCGCGGTAACCCGACCGTGGAAGTGGAAGTCAGCCTGATGGATGGTTCGTGGGGACGGGCAGCCATCCCCTCCGGAGCCTCGACCGGCGAGCATGAAGCGCTGGAGATGCGCGACGGCGACAAGAAGCGCTATTCCGGCAAGGGCGTCACCAAGGCGGTCGCCAACGTCAACGGCGTCATTGCGGATGAGCTGTTCGGGATGGATGCCGCCGATCAACGCGGCATCGACCAGGCGATGATCGAGCTGGACGGCACGCCGAAC
This sequence comes from uncultured Chloroflexia bacterium, assembly GCA_963823545.1. Classification (GTDB taxonomy): domain Bacteria; phylum Chloroflexota; class Anaerolineae; order Anaerolineales; family Villigracilaceae; genus Denitrolinea. Next base: position 152,456 of record CAWGMC010000032.1, read on the forward strand.
AAATCCAAACTGGGCGCGAACGCCATCCTGGGCGTCAGCCTGGCGGCGGCGAAGGCAGCCGCGAATTCAGTGCAACTGCCGCTCTACCGCTACCTGGGCGGCGTGCATGCACACGTCCTGCCTGTCCCGATGATGAACATCCTGAACGGCGGGGCGCACACCGCCTGGCAGTCCACCGACATGCAGGAATTCATGGTGATGCCCTTCGGTGCACCGAGTTTTGCGGAAGGCGTCCGCTGGGGGGCGGAGATCTACCATGCGCTGAAATCCGTGCTGAAGGAAAAAGGATACCCGACCCTGGTCGGTGATGAAGGTGGATACGCTCCCGCGTTGAAGACCAACGAGGAAGCCCTGGAAGTGATCCTGGCTGCCATTGAGAAAGCCGGTTACAAGGCCGGCAGAGGCAAGGATGTGGCGATCGCGCTCGACCCGGCTGCCTCGGAACTATACGACGAAAAGACAAAGACCTATAACCTGCGCAAGGAAGGTAGAAAACTGACCGGCGAGAAGATGGTGGATTTCTGGGCAAAATGGATCAAGGATTATCCCATCGTGTCGATCGAAGACGGGCTGGCACAGGATGACTGGGAATCCTGGAAACTGATGACGAAGAAAATGGGCGACAAGATCCAGATCGTCGGGGACGACCTGCTGGTCACCAATCCTGAACGGGTCCGGCGCGGCATCAAGGAGCACGCTGCGAACGCCCTGCTGGTCAAGCTCAACCAGATCGGTTCACTGACCGAGACCATCGAGGCAGTGGAACTCTGCCACCGGGCAGGCTGGCGCGCGGTGACCAGTCACCGGTCCGGGGAGACCGAGGACGCCACCATCGCCGACCTGGCAGTGGCATTGAACACCGGGCAGATCAAGACGGGCGCGCCGGCACGCTCCGACCGGGTGGCAAAGTACAATCAACTGATCCGCATCGAAGCCGAGTTGGGAGATACAGCGCAAGTATGCCGGTTGGGCAGCGCTCCGATAATTTAAAGGTGAACAAACTCAAGCCCGCCAAGAACTTGGCGGGCTTTGTTTATTAACTAAATTATTTTTGTTAAAGCACTTGACAAAATTGTAATTTATAATACAATAATAATGTTTCCAACCAGTATTTCATCCAGAATTCACCATGTTGAGCACTTACATTCGCGCCCTTCCTACACAGAATGTCAAGTTCATTAACAAACATGCTGTATTGGACCTCATCCGCTTCACGCCCGGGGGCATTTCGAGAGTGGAGCTCGCCCAAAAATTATCTTTAACCCGCGCGGCTGTCACTCCCATCGTCAACGACCTGCTGGATACCGGGTTGATCCACGAGACGGAAAGCCGCGTGGCATCCAGCGGACGCCCTCCGATCCTGCTCACCATCAATGCTGAGCGCGGCATCGTGGCTGGAATTGACATGGGCGCCTCCCATCTCACCATCCTGATCGCGAACTTTGCCGCCCAGGTGCTGGCGGAGCGGGAGATCCCACTCACTATTGCGAATGGTCCGAACGAATGCATCCAGCAGGCAGATCAATTGCTCCAGTCGCTCCTGAAAGGGCTTGGGAAGGATCTGCGCGACCTGGCAGCGATCGGTTTGGGCGTGCCCGGACCGACGGTTGCCAAGGAAGGCATGGTGCTCTCGCCGCCCATCATGCCGGGCTGGGACCGCTTCCCCATCCGGGATACCTGTCAGAAGATGTGGGGCTGCCCGGTCTCGCTCAACAACGATGCGGAACTGGGTGTGCTGGGCGAATGGGCATACGGCGCGGGGCGCGGCGAGGAAAACCTGGCTTATATCAAGGTCGGGACGGGCATCGGCGCAGGGCTGTTCATCGACGGTCAGATCTACCGGGGCGCGACCGGCTCGGCAGGCGAGATCGGGCACATGACCGTGGACGAAAACGGTCCACTCTGCACCTGCGGGAGCCACGGCTGCCTGGAGGCGATCGCGGGCGGAAAGGCGATCGCAGCCAAAGCCCGCCAGGCGATCGCGCAAAACAAGAACACCGAACTGGCGAACATCCGCCCCGTGGAAAGCATCACAGCCATCGAGATAGCCAATGCGGCGGCGCGCGGGGATCTGGTCGCCCAGGAGATCCTGGCGGAAGCCGGAAACCAGCTGGGAATCGCCATCACCAGCCTGGTGAACCTGTTCAATCCGAGCGTGGTGGTGGTGGGAGGCGGTGTGGCGCAAACAGGAGACCTGTTCCTGGAACCCATCCGCAAGATGGTGCTCAAGCGCAGCCTGCCCGCCGCGGCCCAGTCCGTGCGAATTACCACCGCCCTGCTGGGAAAAAGGTCGTCCTGCATGGGTGCAGTCGTCCAGGCGCTCTCCATCGCCCTGCACCAAGTACCGAATGAGCAACCTGAGTAGAGTGTATAATTAAATCACTATACCCTCACCAAAAGGAGAATGAACCATGGCCAGTGTCACATACAAGAATGCTGTCAAGAAGTTTGGCGATTCGGTTGCAGTCGACAATATCAGCTTCCATGTGGAAGACAAGGAATTCCTTGTGCTGGTCGGTCCTTCCGGCTGCGGAAAGACGACCGCCCTGCGCATGCTGGCGGGGCTGGAAGAGATCACCAGCGGCGAGATCCTGATCGGCGACCGTGTGGTCAACGATGTGCTGCCCAAAGACCGTGACATCGCCATGGTCTTCCAATCCTACGCCCTGTATCCGCACCTCTCGGTGTACGAAAACATGGCATTTGGCTTGAGATTGAAGAAAACCCCCAAGGATGAGATCAAGCGCAGGGTGAACCAGGCTGCGGAAGTGCTCGGCATCACGGACCTGCTCCAGCGCAAACCGCGCCAGCTCTCGGGCGGGCAGCGCCAGCGCGTGGCAGTGGGACGCGCCATCGTCCGGGAACCGAAGGTGTTCCTCTTCGATGAACCGCTCTCGAACCTGGACGCCAAGCTGCGGGTCCAGATGCGCGCGGAGATCAGCAAACTGCACAAGCGCCTGCAGACCACCTTCATTTATGTTACGCATGACCAGGTGGAAGCCATGACCATGGCGACGCGCATCGCGGTCATCAACAAGGGCAAGCTGCTCCAGATCGACACCCCGCAGAACCTGTATGACCATCCCGACAACCTGTTCGTGGCGGGATTCATCGGCTCCCCCTCCATGAACTTCTTCCCCGCCCATCTGCGCAAGGATAATAATGCCATGATCGTGGAATCGGACGGATTCAAAATCCCCCTGCCTGCAGACCGGACGAAAAATATTGAAAAATTCGCGGGTCGTGATGTTGTCTTCGGCATCCGCCCGGAGAACATCCACGACGTCCATTACACGCCGCCAAACATCCACGGCGAGAAGATCGATGTGAAGGTGGATGTGACCGAGTTGATGGGAAACGAGATCTTCCTGTACCTTCTGAGCGGGAAAAACACCTTTGTTGCCCGCGTTGACCCGCGCTCCAACATGCGTGTGGGTGAACAGGTCCAGGTGATGCTCGATATGGATAATTTCCACATCTTTGACGCGCAGACAGAAGAGGCGCTTCGTTGACCCTTAAGGAGGTGATGCCCTGAACCAATGACCCAAACGGATACGTTGTTCCAAATTCAACTAAACTACCATACTTCCAAGGAGAAGAACATGAAGTCCCGAATTTCAATTTTGCTGAGCATGCTGATCATCTCGACCATGCTCCTGACCGCCTGCGGCGGCGGCGCCAAACCCCCCGCCACCCAGACCGAGATCACCTTCTGGCATGCCTATGGCACCGGATCGGCTGAGGAAGTTGCCCTGGCGAAGGTTCTTGCACAGGCTGCCATTGACCTGCCCCAGTACAAGATCAATTTCTTGCAGGTACCGTTCAACGACATCTACAACAAGTACCGCACCGACGTGGCTGCTGGCGGCGGTCCGGACATGTTCATCGCCCCGAACGACTCCCTGGGTGACGATGCCCGCGCCAACTTGATCGCGGACATCACCGAAATTGCCAAGGGCAAACTCGGCGACTACACCCCGTTGGCCGTGGAAGGCATGTCCCTGGACGGCAAACTCTACGGCATTCCCGAGTCCCTGAAGGCAGTCGTCTTCTGGTACAACAAGGATCTGCTCCCCACCCCGCCCGCCACCACCGATGAGCTGAAAGCTCTCATGGAAGGCGGAACAGAGGTTGCCATGTCCTACGGCTGCTACCACCACTGGGGTTTCTACGGCGCCTTTGGCGGCGAGATCTTCGATGCGAACTGGAAAGTGATCGCTGACCAGGGCACCGGCATCACGGATGCCATCAGCTACGTCAACGACCTGTACCAGATCTCCAAGACCAATGGCTGGTCGAAGACCGACAGCGATGGTCTGGCTCCCTTCAGCGAAGGCAAGGCTGTTGCCATCACCAACGGTAACTGGGCAATGGGCGATTACAAGAAAGCCCTGGGCGACAAACTGGGTGTTGCAGCCCTGCCCGCCGGTCCTGCCGGACCTGCCAACCCGCTGCTGGGTGTGGACGGCTTCTACTTCAACCCGAACTCCACCAAGAAGGAAGCTGCCCTTGAGGTCGCTCTCTACCTGACCGGCAAGGCTGCCCAGCAGATCATGATGGATGAAGCTGGACATGTTCCCGCCAACACCAAGGTCACCGTGACCGATCCCCTGATCAAGGCACTGCTGGCTGCGTTCGAGAACGGCTACGTCCGCCCGCAGGTCACCCAGCTGGGTCTGTACTGGTCCAACTTCTGCGGCACCGATGAGGTGTTCGAGAAGGGCACCGCTGCTGCCGACTGGGTCAAGACTGGCACTGCGAACGCCAACAAGTAAGACCTGATAATTTTGAAGCGGGCAGGGTCCATCCCTGCCCGCTTCACTCATTTTAGATCTACACAGGAAACATAATTTGTGAAGGAGGCTCCGATGGCGACTATCACACAGGATGCTGCCCTGCAAAGGAAAGCCAGGCGCAGACGTGCCAGCCTGCCCTACCTCTACCTGCTCCCGGCATTCCTGGTCATGGGGGTGATCACCTTCTATCCCCTGATCTACCAGGTGATCATTTCCTTCACCGATTTTCAGACCAAAGACCTGCTCCTGCAGTTGGCCTCTCCAAAACTGAATTGGATCGGCATCCAAAACTATAAGGATATCATCACGGGGGGATTGCCCGTTCAGAACTTTGAATTCTTCCGGGTGCTCACCTATAACATCTGGTGGGCGATCACCAACGTGATGGTGCATGTCCCGGCAGGCGTCTTGATCGCAGTACTGCTCAACACCCCGGGATTATGGGCAAAGCGCATCTACCGCGCCATCTACGTCCTGCCGGTCGTCATCCCTCCCATCGTGGTTGCGACCGTCTGGCGCAATATTTTTGATGAACAGTACGGCGCCATGAACCAGTTCCTGACAACATTCGCCAGCTGGTTCGGTGCAGTGGACCCGGTGCACATCCGCTGGCTGAATGAATATACACCGCCCATCCCGTGGCTGCTGCCGAACGGACCGCTGACACTGGCTTATTACGCCATGATGATCGCCAATTTCTGGCTGGGCTGGCCATTCATGACCATGGTCGCCACCGGCGCGCTGCAGAGCATCCCAAAAGACCTGTACGAGGCGGCGTCCATTGACGGGGCATCAGGCACACAACAATTTTGGAGGATGACCGTCCCGCTCCTTCGACCTGCCATGATCCCGGCGGCAGTGTATGGATTCACACTTTCGTTGAACCTCTTCAATTTTGTATTCTTCATGACCAACGGAGGTCCGGCGCGTTCCACGGAAATCATGGTGACATTTGCCTATTCCCTGGTGCGCGACCTGAGGTTGTATGGAGCGGCAGCGGCCTTCTCTGTCATCATCTTCTTCGTTGCGCTGGTCGTATTCCTGATCACCAACCGCATCACACACGCGACAGAATCCTACTCGGAGGCGTAACATGACCACAAAAAGCAAAAACCCGATCATTCGCTTCCTCAACATCAACACCTCGCGTGAAGTCGGCGGGCGCGACCTGCCGCTCTGGAGACAACTCCTGCTCCAACTGATGACCCTGCTCATTACCGCTGGAGTGATGTTCCCGATCATGTACATCATCACTTTGTCGTTCAGTTCGAAATCCACACGCCCCTCCAGCCTGGAACTCTTCCCGAAGGAACTCTCGCTGGTGGCTTACCAGCAGGTTTTGGATCGCCCAACTGCCAACCCGGTCACCTTCCTTGAATTGTTGAAGAACAGTTTCGTGCTCTCCTTCGGGGTCGGCTTATTGGCAGTCCTTATCGCAGTGACTGCCGCGTATGCGTTCTCGCGCTTCAAATTCAAAATGCGGGAAGTGTTGATGATCCTGGTCTTCGTCCCACTGCTCATGCCCGCCATTGGTCTGCTCACACCTCTCTATCTACTGTTGAATAGTTTTAGAATCGCAGATTGCGGCGGCGGTGTGATCGCAATATACCCCTTCATGAGCTGTGGATCGGGTCTGGGCTCGGCGATATTTAACCTGCGCGACTCCCTGCTGGGCGTGGGCGTCGCCATGATCGCGGGTGCCCTGCCCTTTGCCGTCTGGAACCTGAAGGGCTACCTCGACACGATCCCCAAGGAACTGGAAGAAGCCGCCATGATCGACGGGGCAGACGCCAACCAGGTCTTCTGGAAGATCGTCATGCCTCTGGCGATGCCGCAACTGGCGGTCACTTTCTTCCTCGGCTTTATCGGTCACTGGCAGGAATTTGCCACACCCTGGCTCTTCCTGACCCAGCCAAAAGACTACACCCTCGCCATGACCCTGTATAACATGACGGGACAATATGCCAACGCCATCCCGTGGAACCGCTTCGCCGCCATGGCGATCATCGTGGCGGCGCCCGTGGCAATCATCTACATTGCCCTGCAAAAGCAGATCATCAGCGGGCTGACCTCCGGCGGTGTCAAAGGCTAGGGTTTCCATCGATCCATTAAAACGCGGGATGCTTTCGCGCCTCCCGCGTTTTTTTTCAACTCCCATGCACATCAAACGAACCATCCTCCTGCTTGTCCTACTGGCGTTCAATTCCCGCCTCCTGCAGTCCCGTGAACCGGTCCAATACCCGGGACTGGTGGCGGGAGGCTGTTTTCTACGAGATCTTCATCCGCAGTTTCAACGACAGCAACGGGGACGGGATCGGGGACCTGAATGGTGTCACCCAAAAACTGGATTATTTGCAGGAACTGGGTGTCACGGGCATCTGGTTCATGCCGATCCATCCCTCCCCTTCGTATCACGGTTACGACGTGACCGATTATTATGCGGTCAATCCTGAATACGGGACGATGGACGATCTCAGGCGGCTGCTGGACGAGGCGCATCAACGGGATATGCGCGTCATCATCGATCTCGTTCTGAACCACACCTCCAGCCAGCATCCCTGGTTCCTGGAGGCAAACAGCAATCCTGAATCCAAATACCGGGATTACTATGTCTGGGCGAATGACAGCGGGGGTAACGGCTGGCATGCCGGGCAGAATGGATATTACTTCGGCTTCTTCTGCGACTGCATGCCCGACCTCAATTACCGGAACCCGGAGGTCGCCGTGGACATGCTCAAGGTGACCGATTACTGGTTGAATGACATTGGCGTGGACGGGTTCCGCGTGGATGCCGCCAAACATCTCATCGAGGAGGGGGATGTCCGGGAGAATACGCCTGCCACCCACGAATGGCTGAAGAGTTTTTATACAGCCTACAAGGCACAGGATCCCACGGCGTATACGGTGGGAGAGGTATTCGGAGCCGGTTCCTCGGTGGTCAAATCCTACACCGGAAACCAGCTGGACCAGGTCTTCAACTTTGAAATGGAAAGCGGGTTCATCAACAGCGCGAAAGGCGGCGCCAACTCCGGCATCACCAGCGCCATCAAGTTCGCCCTGCAGGACATGCCTGACTTTAACTATGCCACCTTCCTGACCAACCACGACCAGAACCGCACGATGTCCGTTCTCAACGGGGACATTGGCAAGGCGAAAGTCGCGGCGACCTTGCTGCTCACCTCCCCGGGCACGCCATTCATTTACTACGGTGAAGAGATCGGCATGCAGGGCAGAAAACCGGATGAAGATATCCGCCTGCCCATGCAATGGAGCGCGGATGCAAACGCCGGCTTTTCCACGGTGACACCCTGGCGCGCTCCCGCGGCGGATCACCGGGAAGTGAATGTCAGGATGCAGGAGGATGATCCCAGCTCCCTGCTGAACCATTACCGCGCCCTGATCAAACTCCGCATGGCATATCCACGCATTGAGGAGCGGCGACATCACCCTGCTCGATACAGGCGATCCTGCCATCTTTGCAGCCATCCGGAGTTCAGGAAAAAGCCGGATCCTGATCCTGGTCAACCTGCAAGGAACGACCATATCAGATTACCAGTTGAGGCTGGCGGAAGATATCCTCCCAGGCGGCACGATCACACCCAGCCTGCTCTTCGGCAGCGGTAATATCAATGCGGTCAGAATCTCGAATGGAGGATTTAGCGGATACAAGCCTCTCGATGAATTAGCCCCCTACGGGTCATATATCCTGCTGATGGAGAAATAAACCCGGAAATACGATCAACTATTTAATATCAAGATAATGGTATAGGTGATGGTGATCAACATCCCAAGGATGGAAAGCCCGATCCCCATGATCGCAATATTGCTTCGCTGCGCTTTCAAACTGAACGCCCCCAGGAGGATCCCCAATGCGCTGGTGATGCCTCCACAGATCGGGATGATGCCGCCGCAAAGACTGATCAAACCAAGGGCGGCGGAGGCAAGTGCCATAAAACCCGCGTTGCGCAGTTCCGGATCAAGACTTTCATTATCAACATCCATGTTGGAATCTCCAGTAATAAGTGAATTATACTATCCGCCTGCATGAATAAAACCCTCCGAACAGCACTTCATATCCTGTCAGTCCTGCTGGTGGTCAGCGCGGCATTATTCCTGCGAAGCCTGGCTGCCGACCATTTATCCATTGATTACGATGAGGATGACTACCTGCGAGCCGGGCAGGAGTTCGCGCATCTTTTCCGGACCTCCGACTGGCGCGGATTCCTGGATACGAACTACCGCCCCGAGCATCCCCAGCTTGCCAAGATCATGTTCGGGTTGAGCATGCTCGGACTGCCTGAACGGGACCTGGTTCCAGATGTACCCATCACCGCCGATCCTGCCACGCTCCTCCCGCCCGACCTGCTGGGGGCAGCGCGGAGGATGTCCACCGTTTGGGGCACTGTGACCGCAGGCTTGCTGGCGTTGATGAACCCGCTGGGCGGACTGCTGCTCGCCATTCACAGTTTCACCATCAAGTACACATCGCAGGTGATGCTGGACGGTTTTGCATCCCTGATGAGCACCGCAACAGCGTTCACATATTACTTCTCGAAAAAGCGCGGGGGAAGATCGAAGAACACCCTGCTGGTCCTATCCGCCGTATTCCTGGGACTCAGCGCATCCTCAAAGTACCTGCACTTCGCGGTCGGTCTTGCCATCCTGATCGACTGGTTCCTCGTGGCAAGAAGTCCAACCAGTTAAATAGTTACTTTAAACATGCCCTATTGTGGGGCATTCTTTCCATTGCCACTTTCTTCCTTTTTAATCCATATTACTGGCAGGATCCGGTTGGGCGCATCCGAACCACCCTTGAAGCTGTTTCCGCCACGACCACCAACCCCAACGTCGCGAATGCCGGATATCCTGTCTGGCAGCAGTTGTCACATCTTTCCACCTCGGTCCCGGTATTTTGGAATCCCGAGGGATTCATCTTCCGGCTGGATGGAATCATCTTCCTGTTCGCGCTCGCCGGGTTGACGAGGACATGGAAGAAGGACCGTTTCATCGCCATCTGGCTGCTCGTGGACATCTTCCTGCTGATGGTCTGGCGGACACGCTGGGCACAATACATCCTCGTGGCGACCGCCCCCCTTTCCTTTATCGCAGCGGAGGGGATCAAGGCAACCGTTTCCGGCATCGCCGGCTGGTGGCGGACGCGGGCAGAACGAAGAAAGGCAACTGTCAGACCCTCCCGCAGGGAGTCGGCACGCGCCCTCCCCTGGCTGGTGCCCGGAATGGTGGCTTTCGCCCTGCTGACGGTCATCCCCCTGCTCTTCGAGTTTGGCATCTCGATGACCGACTTCAATACCGTATCGCTCCGGGATGGCTTTAACGGGGGCATCTGGCGCGCCCTGATACAGGGATTGACCGGACAGGTTCCGGCGGCAGACTTCGACATCGGGCTGCGGTCAACCGCCGTCAACTTCACCGGGCTGAATTCCTATCATCCCGTCATCCGGTTCATCACTTCCAATTTCCTCAACGGAAAGCCGTGGAGCATCCTGTTCTTCAATATCATGTGGACCGTGCTATCGGTGACCTTGCAATGCGGACTCGGTCTGCTGGCAGCCTTCCTGCTCTGGCAGCGGGGCGTGCGCCTGGGGAAGTTCTGGCAGGCATTGTTCATCCTGCCCTGGGCGATCCCCGAGCTGATCGGCGCGCAGATGTGGCTCAACATCTTCAACCGCGATTGGGGCTGGCTGGACCTTGCAGCCGCGAAATTTGGTCCAGGCTCCATTTTTGGCATCCTGTCGAACGCCATTAACACCGGCGCCAGCCTGTGGCTGATGGCTTTCCTGCTGGCTGCCATGTGGTATGGATTCCCGTTCATGATGCTGGCTGCCGGCGCGGGTTTGAAGATGATCCCCAAGGATGTATTTGATGCCGCTGCAATTGACGGAGCCAGTCCGTGGCAGACCTTCCGCGCGGTGACCTGGCCCTTGCTGCTGCCGCTGATCGTGCCCGCCATGATCGTGCGCGGGATCTTTTCCTTCAATCAATTCTATCTTTTCCAGACCTTTTATTTCCAGGATGCCACCCTGGCGACCCTGTCCTATAATGTCTTCAATCCCAACGCCGGGTACAGCAATGTGCAGGGCGGGCAATTTGCCATCTCGGCGGTGATCAACATCATCGCGGTCATCGTCCTGGTATTCTTCGTGGCTGTTTTCAACCGCTGGAGCAAGGCAGGCGAGGGAGTCACCTATGCGTAAGATGTCCTTCCCCCGGCAGCTCGGCACACAACTCGCCTTGATCCTGCTTGGCTTTTTCGTCATCCTCCCGATCTGGGGCATGATCCGGCTCGCCTTCGACGGTACATTGATCGGTCGTCCGACGGAATTCCATCTCCTTCCAAAAGCCTGGTCCTTCCAGGCGTTCCTGCAGGTATTGGACAAGCCATATCAATCCGTCAACTTCAGTACGCTGCTGACCAACAGCCTGCTGGTCTCGTTCGGGGCAGCCCTGATCGCGATGGTGCTGGGTGTCAGCCTGGCTTATGCATTCGCCCGCTTCCGCTTCCCCGGTCGCCGGTCCGGTCTTTTCCTGCTGCTGCTGACCGCCGTGCTCCCACCGGTGGCTTTTATGACGCCCCTGTATTTCATCCTGGGATTCCTGGGGATCCGCACCACGCTCCTGGCGCTGGTCATCGTCTATGCAGCATTCGCCATGCCGTTCTGCATCTGGAACATGCGGGCGGCATTCCAGGCGATCCCCAGGGAAATCGAGGAGGCGGCATTCATCGACGGTGCGGGCAACTTCAAGACATTCCTCTCCATCTCCCTCCCGCTCGCCCTGCCCTCGATCGCCATCGCCGGGCTGATCGCCTTCCTCATGGCATACTCCGAGTTCACCCTCGGCTGGCTGTTCGTGGATAAGGCTGACAACGTGACCCTGGCGATGTCCATCTATGCCATCGTCCAAACGCAATATTCAGGCGGTGCACAACCGTGGAGCTACCTCGGTTCGCTTGCCATCATCATGTCGATCCCGGTCGTCGTGATCTTCCTGATCTTCCAGCGCACCCTGCTCGAACGGATGATGTTCGGTTCGATCGACGATTAGCCTTTCCAGGTATGGAGGAATATATGAAAGAGATATCAGACCAGGCTCGTTATCGCACTAATTTTCAGAAAGAGATCGATGGCGCCGCGCTGTACCGTACGCTGGCAGAGATCGAGAAACAGCCTCAAATGGCAAAGGTGTACGCCAAACTGGCTGCGAGCGAGGAGAAGCATGCAGAAACCTGGCAGAAAAAACTGGAAAGTTTGCAAGCCCCGATCCCCCCTCGCAGACCCAGTCCGCGCGGTGCCATCCTGATCTGGCTGGCAAAACGCTTCGGTGCCCAATTCATCCTGCCAACCATCGCGAACAACGAGAAGGCTGACAGCAACGCCTACGACAACCAGCCCGATGCAGAAGCCGGGAAACTGTCAGCCGACGAAAAATCACATGCGCGCATGCTTGGCACAGCACAAAGTTCAGGGGGCGGAATGAGCGGCGGCAGCGTGGCTCAATTGGAAGGTCGTCATAAAGGAGGCGGAGGAAATGCCCTACGG
>CAWGMC010000033.1:0-48601 GCA_963823545.1 uncultured Chloroflexia bacterium
ACCCTGAACTGGTGAAAAATCAGGCTGCCATCCTGGATAACCTGACACGTGAAGAAGTCCGCTTCGCGCGGACGGTCGAAGCGGGGACCGCACAATTGGAGAATCTCCTCTCCGAACTTCGCGCCGAAAAGAAGAACACACTTGACGGTCACCGGGCTTTTGACTTGTATGCAACTTACGGTCTGCCTTTTGAAATATCCCGTGACATTGCCCACGAACAGGGACTGGATGTTGATGAAGAAGGATTCAACCAGGCGAAGGAATTACACAGCAAGGCTTCGGGCGGCGGCAAGGCAATGGGAAAACTCGGCGGGGAGGATTCCGAGTTTTTCGCGAACATTCTTAAAGGTCTTCAGCAGGCAAAAAAGCTTGGACCGGATGGCGTGGAGTACGATCCCTACACCAGCCCAAGGGTCGAAGGGCAGGTGCTCGCCCTGATCGTCGATGGCGAGTCTGTTGAGACCGCCTCCCTGGATGACCAGGTGGAGGTCATCCTGCCGAAAACTGGTTTTTACATCGAGTCCGGCGGTCAGGTGAACGATGAGGGGTATATCCGCGGCAGGGATTGGGAGATTGAAATAACTTCAACGCGCCGCGCCGCGGCAGGCATCATTACCCATATTGGACAGGTCATCTCCGGACAGCCGAAAGTCGGTGATAAAGCCATTGCCGAGGTGGATATGGTCCGCCGGCACGATATCATGCGCAACCATACCGCCACGCATCTCCTCCACAAGGCGCTGCATGTGGTGCTGGGTGAGCATGCCCGCCAGGCGGGTTCACTGGTTGCACCCACTCACCTGCGTTTCGATTTTACCCAGCCTGAAGCAATGACTCCAGAACAGATTGAGCGCGTCGAACACCTCGTCAACGAAGCGGTCGCGGCGGATCTGGAGGTCCATCCCAAAACGAAATCCCGCGAAGAAGCGATTGCTGAAGGGGCGATGGCTTTGTTTGGCGAGAAATACGGGGAGGTGGTCCGCACCATCACCATCAGTCTTCCAGCCGATCAAACGGTGGATATCGATCAGTCACAGAAGTATTCCTATGAATTGTGCGGTGGCACCCATCTCGAGCGGACATCCGATATCGGCATGTTCATCATCCTTGGCGAAGGCTCAGCTGCAGCGGGCATCCGCCGCATCGAGGCAGTGACCGGTCGCGGGGCGTATGAACTGGTTGCAAAACGTTTCAAGGCTTTGAAACACGCCGCCGCATCATTGAAGTCCTCAATCGAAGAGGTTCCCGGGAAAGTGGACTTCCTGCAGGATGAGATCGCGGAACTGAGGAAGGAACTCTCGAGTCTGCGCACTCAATCGGCTTTGTCCACCTTCGAATCCCTCCTTGCCGGAACCCGGAATGTGAAGGATGTCAATGTTCTTGCGGTGGAGATTCCCGGCGCGAATGTGGACACCCTGCGCTCGCTCGCGGATAAGTTTCGTGAGAAGTATCCCCGGGCGGGGGCGGCGGTCCTGGTGTCAGGTACGATCGTCATTGCTGTATTGACGGAGGATCTCGTCAAGCGTGGTCTGAAAGCCGGTGACCTTATCACCGGCATCGGCGGCAAGGGCGGTGGACGTCCCAACCTGGCTCAGGGCAGTCTGCCGGAAGGCGATCACCGGGTTGCACTTGACAAACTCCCGTCAGTTGTGTCCGATAAATTGAAGTAGAGACTGAGGCGGACAGGATGTCCGCCTCAGTTTTCTTCAGGTGGAATCCATGCTATCTTTGCGGGACAATCAGGACTTATTCAGCAAGTATAAGCAGCAGACCTATCGTCTTGCATTACCCTTTGGTGCATTAATTACAATCCTGTATGTGCTCACCGCCACCGAGGTGAACACCGTGCGGTTTTACCTTGGCATCGCCATGGGGATCACTTTGACTGTGTTATCCATTTTTTCCTGGCGTGAGATCCGTTTCCTGACCATCATTGAATGGGTTTTTTACTATGTTGTCGTTACATTTTTTTTCCTGTTGACCCAGTTGGCAATTGTGACTCGATTCAAACAGGAAACCTTGTTCCCGAATTGCTATCCGACCAGGTGAACAGCCTGACCATGTGGCTCATTGTTTTCATGGTGGCGGGTTTTCTAACATTAAAGACTGAACAGTCCAGCAGGTTGATTCTTTACAGCGTTGCCGGTCTGGTCATCCTTGGACTAAATAATATCTGGAATCTCTTTTCCGCTGGTCAACTGACAACACTGTATATCTTCCGCTGGATCAATCCATTAGCCAGCCTTCTCATCGCCACCCTGCTCATTCAGCGGATGGGCGTATTGCAGCAAAAGAATGCCTCCACAGATCCGCTGACAGGATTACTGAACCGCCGCGCAACCTACCAGGTTCTCAGCCGGGAAATGGACCGATCCAGGAGGTATAAAAAGGTCTTTTCCATCATCCTGCTCGACGTGGATCATTTTAAAAGGATCAATGATACTTTCGGTCACATGATCGGTGATGAGGTCCTGGTCGGGCTGTCCAGGTTGATCGAGAATGCAATTCGGCATGCAGACTCCGTTGGACGGTGGGGCGGAGAGGAATTCCTCCTTCTTCTGCCTGAAACCCAAGGCGCTGCAGCAAAGACATTGGCGGAACGGGTTTGCAGATTGATTCGGGAAAGCCAGTTTGGGAAGGTCGATCACGTGACTGCAAGTTTTGGAGTGAGTACATATCGTAGTGATTGGGGGTTGGAAGAACTGATACACCAGGCTGACCTGGCGATGTACCAGGCAAAGCATAAAGGTCGTGACCAGGTTTCCATGGAATAGTGTCGGTTAGTGATATTTTCAAGATCATCCCGCCAAAGCCGTTCATTCGAACGGTCTTTCCTTTTATTTCCTCGCCTCCATTAAGGCTGAAGATCAGGGAGGAGGATTCAATGGTAAATTCCTTTTCCCCTTCTTCAAAATTCAGTAGTATATGCAATTTCGAATTTCCATCTTTCCTGGCATATCCAAGCACACCGGATGGCAGCCCATCCAGTAGTTCCAACGAACCATCCTGTAAAGCCTTTTCCTCCTTCCGAATTCCGGTGATCGCTCGGATGGCATTCAGCAGCGAACCTTTCTCGGAATTCTCCCTTTGTACATTGACTTGCGTGTAGTTGTCATGGACTGGTAACCATGTCTTCGGTGCTGAGGAAAACCCTGCATTCAGTGTCCCATCCCATTGCATCGGGGTGCGGACTTCGTCACGGTTGATGCTCAATCCCAGGAGTTTGAAAATGAAAGGGGGAATATATTTGAATTTATGAGGAACCGGGTCGAGGGCAGAGGAAAATGGCAGCGGTAAATTCACCATGCCGATTTCCTCGCCGTAGTAAAAACACGGGACGCCGCGCACGGTGAGTTGAAGCATGGCAAGCACTTTTGCCTTTCGTTGGTCATTTCCCAGGCGCACCATGCTCCGCGTACGGTCATGGTTGCTGAAGACGTAGACCGGCATGAAGGGATCGGGGTAGTGTTTTTCCATCTCCTCGATGAGTTGACGGAAGTATTCGGCGTTAAATTTGAAATTCAACATTTCAAAATCAAAAACCAGGGTCAGTCCATCGTTATTTGTCCCGCCCAGGAATTTTCGGATGGTTTGCCTGTTTCCGCTCACTTCGCCGATGGATAGCTTTTCACCAAATTCATCGCAAACAGAACGGAACTCCTTGGCAAAGTTAAAGCCTTCCGGCAGATTTAGGTTGTATTCAGCCTTCTGGAAAAAGCCTGAAGGGTCATCCTCTGTCGGGATGAGCCGGGGGCTGAATGGGTTGTCACGGAACTCAGCATCCTTGTAAATGGCATTGAAGATATCCAGTCGGAAACCATCCACGCCCCTGTCAAGCCAGAAGCGTACGGTATCCAGCATGGTACGCTTCACCTCTGGATTGTGATAGTTCAAGTCAGGCTGGAAGGGGAGGAAGCTCGCCCAATAATATTGTCCCCGCTCTGCTGCATAATGCCACCCGCTCCCGCCTGTAAGGCTGTGCCAGTTCGTGGGCTTGTCTCTCCAGATATACCAGTCCTTCCTGGGATTATCGCGGGAGGTGCGTGATTCTTTGAACCAGGGGTGCTGATCGGATGTGTGGTTCATGACCATGTCAAGAACGATCCGCATCCCTCGCCGATGCACCTCGCTGATTAGCCGCAGGGCATCATCCATGTTGCCGTACTCCGGAGCGATGCCGGTGTAGTCCGAGATGTCATAACCGAAATCAGCCTGGGGGGAGGCATAAAAAGGTGAGAACCAAATTGTTTCAAATCCCAGGCTTTGAATATGGTCGAGTTTTTGGATGATGCCCTGCAAGTCTCCAATTCCATCATTGTTGGAATCAAAAAACGAGCGCGGGTAGACCTGATAAATGGTGGTTTTATGGTACCAGGGAATATTCATGGAACCATTTTATTGCATGGCGGGAAAAAAGGACAGTCAGTTTTTATCGCCAGGAACATTCCTGGCAGGGGACACGTCCTTCGAAAGAGACGCCGAGTGTTTTGTTGAGGAAAGGAGGATTCCATGACTGACCTGACCTCAGAAGTCAGCGGGAAGCCCAGCGTGTTGCCGAACTCCTCTTCCGT
Organism: uncultured Chloroflexia bacterium; assembly: GCA_963823545.1. Classification (GTDB taxonomy): domain Bacteria; phylum Chloroflexota; class Anaerolineae; order Anaerolineales; family Villigracilaceae; genus Denitrolinea. The sequence continues at coordinate 4,572 of CAWGMC010000033.1, forward strand.
GACGAAGCCATGCAGGAATTTGTTGAGTTGATTCACAAAGCCTTGCGATTATGGGATTAGACCCATATCCCCCCGGTTCACCCTGGCGGATTTCCCCATGTCCGCCGGGGTTTTTCTCTTTATAATAGTTGCAGAGGAGCACCTATTATGAAAAACTTGCGTAAGACCCTTATTGTCATACCAGCTATTTTATTCATCCTGGCGTGCCAGGTCATCAGTCGTCCAATTCAACAGGTCGAGGATACGGCAGGCACTGCAGCCGCATTCGCCACCCAGGGTGGGCAGATCATCACACAGGTTTCAGGACTAACGACCAATATCGCACCCATCACAACCATGATCCCGTCTGACCTGCCGGAGATCAACGAAGATTTCCTAAACCCGCAGTCCCCCCCGCTTTCCGAGTGGAAGGAAATTCCCATCATGCCGCAAGCGATCGCGGGCGACGAATCGGATGGTTACTATGTCTACCGGATCGCATCCACATCCGACGAGATCCAGGATTATTACAAAACAAAACTTCCTGAGCTGGGATGGGAATCGTCCTTCTCATTACCGTTGGCTGGAACCGCGATCCTGGTCTACACCAGGGACGAGCAGGTCGTTACCATAACCATCATGCCGACCGACACCAGTGACATGCTCGTGATGATAGCCATGGAGTGAATTTATGGAAACCGGGTTTTACATGTGTGAAACCCAGTTCATGTTTATAATATCCCCACGTGAAAACCCAACTACTTGCCCTGGAATCTCATGACGACCTGACTTCGGTCAGGGATAAGATGTCATGGGCAAAGACACCGCGCATCCTGCTCATCTGGCCGAAGGGGGAGGCGATCGACCTTCGCCCGCTGGACCTGAAGATTCTCCAGCGCCATGCGCGTTCCCTTGGCGCGACCCTGGGATTGGTCACCCGTGACGTGCACGTTCGGCGGGAAGCTGCAGCCTTGAAAATCCCTGTATTCAGCTCTCCGCGTGCCGCCCAGGTGGAACGCTGGCATCCATCCACTTCTCCGAAATTTCGCTCCCCTCGCAATGTTCAGGCTCTGCGTGTAGCGCGGGATGCGGCACATCCCGGGCAGGGAAGGTGGCAGGCAAATCCTGTAATTCGCTTCGGTTTTTTTGCCCTGGGTGCCCTGGCGGTGCTGGTGCTTGCGCTGTTGTTCCTCCCGCACGCTGTCATCACACTCTCTCCTGAGTCCAAAACCCAAAGCCTGACCATCCCGGTTACCGCGGATCCCGCCTTGAAATCCGTTATCATCACTGGCGGAGTTCCCGCCTACGCAGGGACGTGCGAGGTCACAGGAACCCAGCAGAATTCCCTCCACTGGTGAGATGGCTGTCCCGGAGTCCGAAGCCAGGGGGGTTGCCCGCTTCCGGAATTTGACTTCCTCCAGGATACATATCCCTGCCGGCACTATCGTCCAAACGCTGGGTGCGTCCCCCATAATATTCGTGACAACGCAGTCCGCGGAGATCGCTGCGGGTACAGGCAAGACCGCGGATGTTCCCATTCAGGCGGTGGGGGCGGGGGCGCGGGGAAACCTGGAAATCGACCTGATTCAGGTGGTCGAAGGTCCGCTCGGATTATCTCTTTCAGTCACGAATCCTGCCCCTACATCGGGTGGGACGGAGCGCATGGTGGCAACTCCCAACGCTGGGGATTACGAACGCCTGCGTGGGATGTTGATGGATAGCCTTCAGACCCAGGCACAATTGAAGATGCTGGCAGACCTGCCGATTGGCAGCGTAATTTTTCCCGACACAGTGGAGGAGGTGATTGTGCTGGAGGAAGAGGCGGATCCATCTGCCGGCAAGGTCGGTGGCACTCTCACCCTGAGGCTGCGGGTGAAGTTCACTGCTCAATATGTATCAGGTGATGACCTGGCGGAGTTTGCCTCCCAGGTATCGTCTGCATCCATGGAGGCTGGATTCGCCCCTGTAGTAACCCCACCCGTGTTTCGGACAGTTGGAACCCCTGTAACAGATGATATGGGCAAAACGAAATTCCAGTTGCAGGTTGAGCGTCGCGTCCAGCGCACGATCAATTCGCAACTTGTTCTTTCCATGATTCAGGGTAAGTCGCTGGAATCAGCCTTGACACTCCTGGATGAGGCATTCAAGCTCTCCTCCCCGCCGGTCATCAGGATAACTCCCTCCTGGTGGCGCTGGCTTCCACTGGCACCGTTCAGGATGGATGTTGTGATTCAATGATGGTGAATTCCATATCCACCCATGGGAACAGGAGTGTGAGGACTTGAGAATTCTTGCTGTTGATCATGGCGAAAAGCGGATCGGGGTTGCCGTCAGCAATTCGACTGCCACCATTGCATCCCCTTTGACCGTGATAGCACATACTTCGCGAACAGTGGACGCTGCGCAGGTCGTTGCCCTGGCTGCTGAGCATCAGGCTGTGTTAATCCTCGTCGGTCAATCCTTTGATGAAGAGGGGCAGCCCAATGCCGCTGGGCGCAGCGCCGCGCGCTTTGCACAAGCCCTGCGCCTTCAGACCTCCATACCGGTTGAAATGTGGGACGAGACCTTAAGCACACAGGATGCCCAGGTTAGCCGGATCGCGTTGGGTGTGTCACGGAAAAAACGAGCGGGTCATCACGATGCGCTCGCCGCCACTGTTATCCTGCAGTCGTATCTCGAAGCCAATCGCAAATCCTGAGCCTATCTATGATGCGCCGTCTAATTCCGATTCTCCTTGTTATCGCCTTTCTTTTTCTGTTATTTTTTTTCCTCATATTTATCCCTCTCCAGGTTGAGCACAGCTATGGACAGGCTTCATCCCGTCTCACCCTGGGTCAACGCTATCAGTATGCCTTGCGCCTGTTTTGGTACGACGGGCTGCTCACCCAACCTGCCGCGGAACTCGGGACAATTTTTCACTGTTTCGGAAGGGGAACCCACCGCTGCCATTGCCCTGCGCCTTCAGGAGGCTGGTGTTATCCTCAATTCAGGTGCTTTCCTGGATTACCTCACTTATACAGGTCTCGATACATCAATTCAGGCAGGTGCGTATCAATTTACGCCTTATCTATCCATTGTGGATGTGGCGCGCAGCATGCAGGATATTACCCCGCTGGATGTAACCTTTGTTGTATTGCCCGGCTGGCGGATCGAGGAAATCGCCGCCTCGCTCCCGACTTCGGGTCTGGTTGCCGAGCCCGACGCGTTCCTCCTGGCCGCGCGTGCAACATTGGACTACCCGTTCCTCGATGGGGCACCCGGTAATGAAGGATTTTTCCTCCCTGATTCCTATATCCTTCCGCGCTCCACGGATGCAGATGGGCTGGTGCAAGCCCTTGTCAGTAACTTTTCCCTCCACCTTATACCCGATCTGGAAACGGGATTTTCTAACCAGGGTCTGACCGTTTACCAGGCGGTTACTCTCGCCTCAATGGTTGAACGCGAGTCGGTGAGAACTGAAGAGATGCCGCTTATTGCCTCTGTTTTTCTCAATCGCCTCTATGCAGGCTGGAAATTGGATAGCGACCCAACTGTCCAGTATGCGGTCGGGTTCGAGGGGAACTGGTGGCCTAATCCATTATCCACGGTCGATCTGGAAATTAATTCCCCATTCAACACCTATCTCTATCCGGGTCTGCCTCCCGCCCCGATCGCCAATCCCAGCCTGGAGGCGTTGAATGCGGTCGCATATCCGTCCATTACAGATTATTACTTCTTCCGCGCCCGTTGCGATGGCTCAGGCTGGCATAATTTTTCTGTGACGATCGAAGAACATATCCAGAATGGATGTGACTAGGTTGTTAGTTGACAGCACGTCAAACCAAAACATCATTGGTTTTGTCATCTGCGAGCAGAGTGTTCTTCTCACCGACAGCAATCCACCCTTGAAATGGGATGCATAACATTTTAGGGATATATCTGGTTATTCTCCCGAAAACTCATCCACACTTCCAGCGCCGGTTTTGGGGTTCCATCCACCTCGCGTAAGCCGATCGTCTGGAACATACTTAAAGTGTTGAGATCGTTGTCGCTTACTCCCTGTTGTCCGAACATGCCTGAATAGGATTTCATGTCGAGGTCGTTCAGGATGAGATATACCCAGAAAGCCAGGCGCTGACCCAGCTGGTTGTGGATGGCGTTCAGATAGGCGACCTGGTCATCCGGTGTGGCATGAATTGATCCAAGATCGCCTGAACTCCATCCGCCCTCGGCAACCGCGACCTGCTTTGTGGTTCGCGCCAGCATGCGCGAGTAATAATCTTCGGGGATATCCTTGCCGGATGGGAAGACAAAATATGGATACGAAGAGATCACCCACAGGTCCAGGTTCGGCTCGAAGGCTTCCACCTGTTCCCAGTTGACGTCATATTTTTGCCGGTTCCCTTCCTCCGGTTGTGACCACATGTTGTTCAGGTCGTCCCATTGGAACGTGACAAAGACCTGTGTGTCAGGCGACTCGAGTTTTATTTTCCCGTATAGCTCATGATACAGGCTGATGAAGTTTTTGGCATCCTCCGGATAGGCATCCATATACGTGTTGATCTCGGAAGCTAAACCAAGATAGCGTGGATGAAAGGTGCGGACGACCCAGAGAGTGTAATTGCTGAACGCGGTTCGCACCTTCGGATTGGCGAAATTTGCTTCCCATCCGAAAGGCAGCCCGCGGAACTCGCGCCGGTTCAGACCATTGAGCGCATCCACCACGTATATTGAGTTAAGCCCGTTCTGGCGTGCCAGTGTCTCCTGGTTGGCTATGTCGGTGCGTGATTTGCTTTCTCCCTCGACACTCTCAGCAAATTCATCCCAGGGGATATTGTGCTGGAATAGGACGAAATCCGCGTACTTATTAAGATCCTTGTAATGACTGATGATGCTGGAATAGGTAACTTTGGGTGGGGATGGAAAAAATCCATACATGGTAGTCCCCGGCGGATGGACGGGTTCCTCGTGTTCGGGAAACGGTGTGACCGGGACAGTCTCTCCGCAGGCTAGGGAAGTCAGTATTAGAAGGATGGAAAACAGGGCAAATCTCTTCATTGCCCGTGCTGCACGATCTCTTGGGTACTGACAGAAGGTTTTTTCAGGCGTGTGATTAGTATCATGATAATACCGGTGAACACCAATACTAAAGATTGAAATAGCACCGGCACAGTCACCCCTGACAGGACAGCGGTTATCAGATCCCGGATGGTGTCTATGACGGAATCCGGAAGAAAATCCGGCAGGCGCGGCAGGATGAGGAGGCTGAACGCCCATTGGAACAGTGGACCGATAATGGCGGAGAGTAGAATTCCCAGGATCCCACCAAGCAGGATGGGAATTCCCCACCAGCTCAGCCATCCTCTGAGATCGCGAACTGCGAAGAGGGTAATGAGCAGCAATAATCCAATTGGGATGAATGGACTGATACGCATCCACATGCACGCTGAGCGTAAACCATCAAGTGGGTGAACGGTACCCTCCACATCCGGGGTCAGGTCCAGGCTGTCCGGGATGGCGGATGCAACAGTCTGCATCTGTGCTTGCAGGAGAGGCTGAAATAGGTCCAGCAGTTCGTCAGAAGGATTGCATAGAACAAATCCTGCGGGCTCTCCAAAAAGACTGCCGATGGTCACTTGGACGATCTGTTCAAGCGTACAGGCTGGTTGCGCGCGTAGTACAGCAAGCAGTGATTCCGAGCCTGCAGCGCCGGACAGATGGGATTTGAACCCCGCCAAAGATAGGTAGGCTGTTTCACTTTTCCCGTTCAAGATAATCAATGACGGAGTGCAGTGCCTGCTCAGCCATTGGTCGGCTCACTTCCGGTGGGAGCAGCGCGCGGAAAACGGTCTCCCAGCTTTCTACCGGCAGGAGATTCAGAAAAGTGCGCGGGCTGTTGGTGTCATTGCTGTCAGGGGAAACCGCCAGGCTTTCTGCTGCAAGTACTGGCAGGCGGTCGTAGATCTCCTGGCTTTCCAGCGCGTCGATGTAGAGCGAGGCGTTGAATAATCGCGTTTCAGCGTTGTATAGTACGAGCGCGCCACCGGTGGTCACCACGAACAGGAACGCGCACAGGAGAGCCAGGAACTTCAGCGCATCCTTGAAGACTTTTTCCATTTCGCTCCCGTTCATGGGCGGTGATCAGCTCCCCAGCGCCAGTTCAACATAATCCTCGGTGACGGTTGGTTGACCTTCCGCACCCAACAGTGACGAGAATCTCCGTCACCAGGGCAGCCTTGCGCTGCGCGTCGCCGCGGCTCCACGTGCGTGATTTGATCTCCAGGAAGTATCCAAGCGGCGGGGTTTGTACATCATCGAGATTGATGAAGAATTCGGTATCCTTGTATTTGATTAACCAGCGCATCCGGTCCTTTGTGAGAGCCACTTCCTGGACGGGTTTAAAGTACTCTCGGTAAAAACGCAGAGTCTGCATGGCTGGAGCAAGGAACCGGCTGCGGGAGAGCAGGACCTCGTTTTCGAATTCGTCCTCACGCTTTTGACCTACCAGCGTCAGGCGCGGGCGGGTGGCAGTGACAACGCCCTTCTCATCAAGGAACTCATCCTCACGGTAACGGATGCGTCCCTGTGCAGGGTCATCGAAGAAGAAGTAGGTGTCGTGCTGGTCATAATGACGCGTCCGGATTACCTCGATGCCGGGCTGCTTGAGACCTTCCCTCACCTCTGCCGGGTCATCCAGTTTGACCTTGATCTGGACCTCGAACGATTCCTCCTCCATCGAACCGCCCAGGGCGATCAGCTTCGACAGGACGGATTGTTCGCGTTCGATCAGGAATGCATCGATTTTCTTTGCGATCACGGCTGCCTGGCGCAGCAATATCCTCTTCGTCGAGCGTCAGCAGGCGGTGCTCGCGCATCAGCCATTTCCCATTTACCATCACATCGCATACATCCGTGGATTTGGATGCATACACGATCTGGGCATAGGCATTATGGGGATCGCGGCGGAATCGCGGTGAGTTGTGGATCGGGGAGGTGTCAACAATGATCATATCGGCGCGCCTGCCGGGAGTGAGCGATCCGGTGATGTTTCCCAGGTGAAGCGCCTGGGCGCCCAGCCTGGTCGCCATGGTCAGGGCGGTCTGCGCGGGGACGGAGGTCGGGTCATTACTGGCGGCTTTTGCCACAAAGGATGCCAGGCGCACCTCCTCGAACATATCCAGGTCGTTGTTGCTGGCAGGTCCATCCGTGCCGATGCCCACATTCAATCCCGCCTCAAGCATCTTCACGACAGGCGCAAAGCCCGAGGCAAGTTTCAAATTGGAGGATGGATTGTGGCTGACACCGGCGTTGTGGTTCTTCAGGGTGCGGATTTCCCCGATGTCCACATGGACGCAGTGCGCCGCGATGACCTTTGCCTCGAATATTCCCTGTTTCTTGACATAGGGGATGACCGGCATCCCCTGCTCCTCGCGCATGTTTTCCACTTCAAAGGAGGTCTCGGCAAGATGGATATGAAGAGGAACATCGAATTCCTTGGCAAGTTCGGCGGTTTGGCGGAGCATATCGGCGGTTGTGGTATAGGGTGCATGCGGAGCGATGGCGGGAACGATGAGTTCATGCCCCTTCCAGCGTTGAATGAAACCGCGTGCCCTTTCCATGGCATCCTCATAGGAGAGTGCGTCTGATGTTGGGAATTTCAGGACCGACTGACCGCACACAGCCCTCAGTCCGGCCTCTGCAGTGGCGCGGGCGACATCCTCCTCGAAGAAATACATGTCATTAAAAGTTGTCACGCCGGATCGGATAAATTCCGCACAAGCGATCTGCGTGCCGAGGCGTACAAATTCCGGTGAGACGAACTCACGCTCCACAGGCCAGATATAACCCTGCAGCCAGACGTCCAGGCGCAGGTCGTCAGCCAAACCGCGCAGGAGCGTCATGGGAACGTGGGTATGGGCATTGATCAGACCCGGCATGAGGATTTTTCCGCCGCAGTCCATCATTTCCTTGGCGGAATATTCGCTTTTTATTTCGGTTTCGAAACCAACTGCAACGATGGAGTTACCGCTAATGGCTACCGCACCGGGGTCAAACTGGCTAAGGGATTCATCCATGGTCAGGACGAGTGCGTTGGTAAGCAGGATGTCTACAGTTTGTGTCATTCAGGCTCCTGGATGAAAAACATAAACTTCTGTCACGCTTATCGAAGGAAAAGACCAGTGGATCTAAATTCCGGCACTGGGTATTTGGAAACTTCCGAAGTGCAGGACTTCGGAAGTGTTTTCTGTGGGTTAATGTTGGCTTATCCTACCACAAAAGCAGTCTTATGTCTTTGCCGCTGTGGCAATTATTATCAACGGACCCAGTTCATCAGTATTTGCAGAACGGTCAGATTCATCTCAAGGTCGGTATCCCGGTGGTTGCTTAGTTCCAGGTCCACTGCAGCAGCACCCTGGTCGACCGCAAAATCAGCAAGCGTGCCGGTGTACTGGCAACCGGTATCGATCGGGGGATAGGAGTATGTGGTTGCCCTTGCGATCTCTTTCGCCAGGCGGATTGAATCCCTGTCCCAGGGTGTGCCGCCTGGGAAGATGCCCAGAGCTGCACTGTGATAACTGATCAGGGCATCAATGGGATGAGTTTGGATGAAATTCATCAGGGCGCGCGTTTCAGGCTCGGATCCGGGACCAGCCCCGCTGGTGATGGCTGTATCCTGCACGCAGCCATCACGGTCCCATTCCGCTGCCCAATTAATTGGGAAATTCCGGTTCAGATCCACACCGCGGTCATTGGTGCGACCATTCTTATCATGCCCACGTACGTCGCCATCGGGGTTAAGATTGCGCAGGATGTATAGCGTCAAGTCGCTGGGAATCTCCCCGGGATGCTCATCGAGATACATGATCAGTTCATCCGCCAGCGCAATGGTATTCCACTCATAGCCGCCATGTATGCCGGCGACGATCATCCGTTTCCGTTCACCCTGCTCCAAAGCTGTACACTTCGATTGGGCGCCCTGAGAAGGATAACCCGATGATGGTGGCGCGCCTGCCGGATGCCAGCAGGAAGGGAGTGGGCGTCACACCTTCGATGGGGGTGGCAAGGGGACTGAGTGTGATGGTGGGCTGGTGGTATGGGGTGGATGGTGCCGCGAAGATTTGGTTTATGCCCGGCAAACCAGTGGATGGTGGGGCGGGAACTTCTGCCGCCTGCACCGGCTGACGGCTGATATACAGTACGACCATTCCCAGCACCGCCAGGAGACCGAGGATGTTTATCCCCCAGATCAACACCACCAGGCGGGATGTGTGTCGATGTGACATTATCCCTTTCCCTGTGCGGCAAGTCTCAGCCAGTTTAATGCCATGTTGGCTGCCCAGCGCGGAGATAAGTTTGGCGGTCCGCCATAGGTCACCCGCCGTGAATTTTCAAATTCTGGCGTAATGAGGTGGAGTTCGATCGCCTGTTCGGATTCGGAACGGAACAATGCCACACCGAGAGCAGCTGATGCGCCTGTCCTTTTATGAACATCCCGCGTTCGTGCAGGCAGTTCCCCGGGTTGTAGTGATGATGATTCCACCAATATCAGGTTGGATGATTGTACTGCCGAAAGGATGCGCGAAATTCGATTATCGAGACCGGCTTCGAGTACTGCCAGTTTCCAGCCGCGTAATGCGGACGCGTCCAGCGTAACTTGTTCCAGGGTCTCCTCGTCCACCCCGAAGATGACATCCCCCAGCAGGTTGCGAATGTCGGTTTCTACCTGGCGAATGAGCTCATCGGCTTGGGTTTCGTTTTCCGCCTTGGATGTGATCCGGATATCCACTACACCAGCGTGCGCAGAAAGCCCGACCGTGGGGTTTTCCAGTTTTTCAAAATCGCCGATTCTTTCATCGATCATCCCCTCGCCCAGCCCCGACGTGTGAAGCACGCGGACCTTGATGAGTTCGTGCAGATCGAAGTGCTTTTGCAGGTAGGGTATCACCGATTGCCGGAGCAGGAATTCCATTTCCTGGGGCACGCCGGGCAGGGAGATGATGACGCTGGTGGGTGTTCCTGGCTTATCACCTCGCGCTGGAAGTAGGGGATATTCAACGATAAACGAGGGCGCTGTGCCGATCGGGTTCGGGATGGCAAGCGCGCCACGTGGGACAAACGCCTGTCTTTTTTGATTCTCACCGGGGGTGCGCCCGTATCGTCCGATGACAGTTTTAACCTGCTCCCAAAGTTCCTCGCGGAATTCAGTATTCCACACCGACTGCCAGGGCGACTGCCTCGCGCGTCGGGTCATCCACCGTGGGACCAAGCCCGCCAGTGGTGATGATGATATCCGCCCGGCGCATGGAATCGCGGATGACCTCGGCGATGCGCGTCGCGTTATCGCCGATCGTGATCGTGCGGAACAGGTCGATCCCCAATCCCCGCAAGGCGCGCGCCAACACCCGCGTATTGGTATCAACGATTTCACCGAGCAGGATCTCGGTGCCAATGGTGATGATCTCAGCGGAGGGCATATTGATTACGGATAAACTGGGACGAACTTAAGCCCGCGTATCTGGTAAATAAGAATATTGGGGGTGGCACAATCGCCGAGGGGGGAGCAGGTCAGTGTTCCGGTCAATCCTTGGTAATTCCTGGTCGCGTAAACGGAAGCCAGCAGGCTTTGACGGGTGACAAGGAGTTCACCACCTGCATTCTTCGCCGAAAGTGCGATCGCATCAAATAGCAGCATGGCTGCGTCGTACGCCTGGGCGGCATAGACTGCAACCGGCTCTTCGCCATAGCGCGCTTTGTACTTCTCGTAAAATGTTGACCCGCTTAATACCAAAGGACTTGACACATACATGCCTTCTGAGAAACCCAGTTGTCTGGGAGATAAAGCTGGCGTTGAGAAGTCGGTCCGAGCCGATGAGGGCGGTGTTTTCAAGCCCCAACTCAGCCGCCAGTTTGGTCACCGCCGCCCCGTCCGTGATGTTAAGCGGGTAGTACAACACTTCAGGATCGAATAGCGCGATATTCTTCAATGCGTATTGGGGACTCACACCGCTTTCAATGATATAGCTGGAGACACACAGCCCGCCTAGTCCTGTAAAGATTGCACAGGCTTCCTTTTGCAATTCATCCGAGTAGGAATTGCCATAATGAATGGTCGCCATGGTGCGGGCGCCCAATCCCATATAAGCAAATTCCGCCACCATCTTTGCCTGACCCTTGTCGTTCTGAATGGTCCGCAGGAACGCCGCTTGATGATTTTCCTCGGAGGTCAGCGATGCTGCAGAGCTGGATGGTGAGATCATAACCACACCTGCGTCGGTTAATACTTTAGCGGCTGTCTCCGATGCGATTGAGCAGGTGGCGCCGATGACACCCAGGATTTTGGGGTTCCTGGTTATCTGTTCCGCGGCTGCCTGCCCGCCCTCCGCTGTGCAGAGATCATCCGCCTTGATGAGTTGTATGGGACGGTTTAATAATTGTCCCCGGTCTGCAATTGCGATTTCCACTCCGCGCAGGGCATCCTTCCCATATAGGGAGTTCGGACCGGATAAGGTTAATGCCACTGCGATGGTAATTGGCTCCTCTGAACTGATGGTTACACAACGGGTTGAGTCGGTACATTCAGACTTACTGCCGCATCCAACCAGCAGCAGACTGGCTATCAGGGCAAGGATGGCGAGGCGTTTCATGCATATACTCCCGGGAACAGGTTACTAGACATTTTACTCTTGAATCCGCCAGCCTTTCCGAAATCTTACAATATTAAAAAGAATTGCTCCCCATAATTCGAATCAAAAGTTTTTTGATGGACAGACCAGGAAATATATAATGTAACTCGCAAAATCCAGCCGTTTTAGAGTGATTGAACATCTTTGGGGAAGACCCACTTGGATGAGTGACTTCATTTTTTTAATATTTCAGATGATGACACGTACTCTTGAATCTGAAAATCCTGTTTTTCACGTTGGGAAAAACAGGTTGGTGTCACAAAGGGTTCCTGCCGCTCTTGAGGATTCAGATTAAATTGCGCGGTCTGGACTCGCCCTGGTGGGATTTTTTCCGGGAGCTACTCCATACCCAGGTAGGCTTTTTGTACCGTCTGATTGTTTTTTAAGTTTGCTGCTGTATCACTAAGGACGATCTTCCCGGTCTGGATAACATACCCACGGTGGGCTATTGATAGTGCCATCAGGGCATTCTGTTCCACCAGCAGGATGGTGGTGCCTTCCCGGTTAATGTCTTTAATGACCTCGAAAATTGCCTCCACCAGGACAGGTGCGAGACCCATCGAAGGTTCATCCATTAGCAGCAGACGTGGATGAGCCATGAGGGCACGTCCGGTGGCAAGCATCTGTTGTTCGCCTCCGGAGAGTGTTCCAGCTACTTGACGTTGACGCTCCTTCAAGCGCGGGAAGATTGTAAAGACCCGTTCCAGGTCAGCCTGGATGCTGGTGCGATCACTGCGGGAGTATGCGCCCAGATCAAGATTTTCAGCCACGGTCAGGCGGGCGAAGATGCCGCGTCCCTCCGGGACCATGACGACACCTTTGGAAACGATTTCATGTGCCTTGTGGGCACCCAGGTCCTCGCCGTTAAGTTGGATCCAGCCGGTGCGGGGTTTTTGGATGCCGCAGATGGAGCGCAGCGTGGTCGTTTTACCTGCTCCGTTGGATCCGATCAGGGTCACGATTTCGCCTTGTTCGACCGTCAGCGAGATGCCTTTTAAAGCATGGATATTGCCGTAATAGGTGTGGATATCATTGACTTCGAGCATGGGCATGGTTCACCTCGCAAGACGGGGTTATCGTTCTGTCAGCTTTTTCAGACCGGAAGCTGCACCGCTTCCAAGATATGCTTCTATGACATGGGGGTCGCGCTGGATCTCTTCCGGCGTTCCCTCGGCGATCTTTGAACCGTAATCCAGTACAACTATTTGCTCACTGATGCCCATGACCACGTGCATATCATGTTCGATCAAAAGGATGGTGATATTCAACTCGTCGCGCAGGCGGCGAATGAAATGCATCATTTCGGTTGTCTCGTGCGGATTCATCCCGGCAGTGGGTTCATCAAGCAACAGCAGCTTTGGCTCGTTGGCAAGTGCACGCGCGATCTCCAGTCTCCGCTGCGCGCCATAGGGCAGGTTGCGTGCCAGTTGGTCGCCCAGGTTGGATAAGCCTACAAAACTCAATAGTTCGCGCGCTTTATCGACAGCCTGCTTCTCTTCCCTCACAACGCGGGGCGTTCGGATGATCGCCTCCACCCAGGTGCCGTGCAGACGGGCGTGCTCTCCGACCAGGATATTTTCGATGGCACTCATGTTGGCGAACAGTCGAATGTTCTGGTACGTGCGTGAAATGCCTCGATATGCAACCTGGTTGGGTGTCAGCCCGACAATCGATTCCCCGTAGAAAAGCACCTCCCCGCCATCAGGTTCGTAGAAACCCGTGATGCAATTATAGAAGGTTGTTTTGCCTGCCCCGTTTGGACCAATTACACTGAAAATGGCGTTTTCATCAATGGTCAGGTCGACGGCATTAACGGCGATCAATCCACCGAATTCCTTGGTCAGAGCCCTGGTTTCAAGAGCGACGGTCATGGTTCCCTCCCTTCTTTGGGAGCTTCTGTCACTCCTGCTTCACCGATATCCAATTTGCGCCTCGCTGAAGGGAACAATCCAGCTGGTTTCCAAAGCATCATGACCACCAGCAATGCGCTAAAGACCAGGATGCGGTAATCTTCCAGTTGCCGTAGTGCCTCGGGTAAACCCTTTAGCACGAGGGCACCGGCAATCACGCCGGGGATGTTGCCCATGCCGCCCACGATTACCACTGCCACCACATTGATGGAAACCATCAGATTATGGTCTTCCGGACCCGTAAACAAATTCCTCGATGCGAAAATCGCGCCGCCCAGACCTGCAAAAGCTGCGCCGATGGCAAAGGCGAGTAATTTTTGGGCAAGGGTATTAATTCCCATGGCTTGGGATACCGTCTCATCTTCACGCATGGCTTCCCAGGCGCGTCCGACTCGTGAGTTCTGTAATCGGTTCGTCACAAAGATCACCAGCAGCACGGCCAGGAAGATCAGGTACACAAAATCAGATCCGCTGTTGAAGGGCTTTCCAAACAAGGTTGGGAAACCGATGGTATTCACCCCCTTTGGTCCGCCTGTGAATGGTGTCAGGGCATCACTTTTACTCAGGATTCGAATGATCTCACCGAACCCAAGCGTCACGATCGCCAGGTAATCACCACGCATACGCAGCACTGGAGCACCGAGCAGAAGTCCGGTGATTGCAGCCAGGATGACGCCGATCGGCAGGGCGATCCAAAAACTCCACATCAGGTGGTGTGGCTGGGGTGCGGTCAATAAAGCCATTGTGTACGCCCCAATGGCAAAAAAGGCTACATATCCCAGGTCAAGCAAACCTGCCAGACCCACGACGATGTTCAGTCCCAAACCAAGCAATACATATATTCCGACCGTCCCGATCGTGTAATTCCAATATTGTCCTGCCCGCAATGGTAATAAAAATACCAGCAGGAGAAGGATGCCATACACAATGAAGCGGGTGGATCGGTTGGAGCGTATGGAGGTGACAAGGGGATGTTGAGTGACCTTATCTCTAATACCGTCCCATATTTCCTTACCTCGAATTCGCCAGCTCCCGCGCATGATGCCACGACTTAATATCCCCCCTAATAAACCTGTCAGGATCATCAGGATGAACAGGATGATTGCTCCCAATACGGGGCTTTTCCCGACGAGGAACAATTTAATGGCTTCCGGGAGCATTTCAGCCAGATATTTGTTTATTTGAACGCCGCGTTCGCTGAGACTCCCGATCAATAATGCCACGCCGCCAACCAGCAATCCATGTACCAAACCTGCCGTCAAACCTCCAGCAAGGGCAATTCCCCATGGATCATTCTCCCTGGTCTTATCTTTCCGGGAACCGTACGCTCCAGCCCAAAGTCCCAGTAATCCAAGAAAGATGAGCATGTTAAGCATCAGAGGTGTCAGGCTGAGGATCGGTTCGGCAGTCTTGTTTCGAAAAAGATCTCCCAGAAGATCGGCGGCAGTACCGGTGAACCCGATCAGGAACAGGAAGATGGTAATAATTCCAAACGTCCCCCCGGCATTGATTGCGTGTTGAAGTTGTTTCTTCATCACACCTTCTCCTCGGTGAGAACTTCGCCCATGATGCCGGTGGGGCGGAAGATGAGCACCAATACCAGGATGCCAAATGCGATCACATCTTTTAATTGGAAGTTGATTCCCAATACTCCAGGACCCAGCGATTCCACCAATCCCAGGAACATGCCGCCCAGCATCGCTCCCGGAATATTACCGATCCCTCCCAATACTGCAGCTGTAAAGGCTTTTATGCCGGGGATGAAACCCACAAAATGGTAGACCAGACCGAGGTGGATGCCCCACATGACACCCGCAGCTCCGGCTAGCGAGCCGCTGATTATGAAAGTACGGCTGATCACACCATCCACATCTATGCCCATCAATGCCGCCACCTGTTTGTTTTCGGAGACAGCCCGCATGGAACGCCCTAATTTGGTACGCATTACAAGAAGATACAGCGCCACCATGATTAAGGTCGATATTACAATGGTTAGTACCCCCGTATAAGTCAGGATTACGGTTGATTCGCCGATCGGGATTTCCCAGCCTTCCCCGCGCGTAAGCACCAGCGGATTGGCATAATCACGCCGTTGGGCGCCGAATAACAATTGAGCAGCGGTTTCCAGGAAGAGGGATGCCCCAATGGCTGAGATCAAGGGAACCAGGCGGGGTGCACCGCGCAGCGGTCGATAG
The DNA here is from genome assembly GCA_963823545.1 of uncultured Chloroflexia bacterium. Taxonomy (GTDB): domain Bacteria; phylum Chloroflexota; class Anaerolineae; order Anaerolineales; family Villigracilaceae; genus Denitrolinea. The sequence continues at coordinate 20,319 of CAWGMC010000033.1, forward strand.
GCTATTTTTTCAAGAAAATAACCGCTGGTGGCGGCAATGCAGATTCCAACGATGAACGCGGCAATGACCGAAACCACAGGGTGTGCGTTGATGAAAGTTAATTCCGGATTGTCCAGTGTGGGAGTTGGGATGCTGTTGAGAGCCTCGAAGACGAAATAACCTCCAAAAGCACCGATCATCATGATGTCACCATGTGCGAAGTTGATCATGCGCAGGATGCCATAAACGAGCGTGTAACCAATCGCTATCAGTGCATAAACACTTCCAAGGATGAGACCGGCGATGATAAACCGCGCCCAGGTGTCTGGTCCGTAAGCTGGATTAAGGATAAAGACATCCAGGAGCCGCCAGATCAAGTAAATGGAGAATACAAATCCAATAACCCTCTGGATAATTTTATACGTAGTGACTCGCCGGGCTGACGGTTTCACATTTGGCATGGCCTCTCTCCTTGGTTATGGAGCGGTCTGTTATGTTGTTGCGAAAAAATAGCGGGGCAAGCGAGGGCGCCTGCCCCGCTAATCTTATTCGGGCATCGGAAGTCAGCGCACGAATTTATTTGGGAGCTTCAACCCAGACACCGCCCTGGTCAATGTTGAAGACCGGACCGGAAGCGGAGCATTCACCGGTGGCGTCGCAGGTGATGGTGCCTGAAAGTCCAATGTAGTTGCTGGTCGCGCGGACTGCTGCAACCAGCGCAGCGCGTGGGATGTACAGCTTGCCATCCGCACCCAGGACAGCGACACTCTTAATGGCTTGGATCAAAACAGCCGCAGAGTCGTAGGCAGTCCAGGTATAAGGTGAAAGCTTGCCTGCTGGTTGACCGTAGGCAGCCAGGTATGCGGCATCGTAAGCAGCCTTGGCGTCCGTGGCGGGCGGGATCAGGGAGGTGGAGTAAGAACCTTCACCATTTGCGCCGGTGCGATCCAGGAAGTCCTGTCCGAAGGTGCCATCATCACCAAAGAAGATGACGCCCTCGAGGCCGGATTGTTTCATCTGGTTGACGATAACAACCGCCTCAGCCGTGTAACCACCAAAGAAGAGGGCTTCGGGGGACTTGGAAGCAATATCAGCCAATACGGCGCTGTAGTCTGCCTCGCCCGGGGTGATCGCCTGGAAAGCTACAACTTCGGCGCCCAGCGCGGTGATTTCAGTCTGTACAACTTCTGCCAAACCCTGACCGTATGACTGTCCATCGTGAACAATCAGCCAGCTTGCGAATGTTCAGATTATTGTACAGGTATGCAGCAGCAAATTTTCCCTGGGCGGCATCGGTGAAAACACAGCGGTTGAACACTGTTGAACCACTCTGGGTCAGTGGTCGGGTTGGTGGCGGATGGGGACATCATCGGAAGCCCGGCGGCTTCATAGATGGGCATGGCTGCAGCGGTTGCGCCGGAGAAGATATGACCGGCAATGGCTACAACCGTCGGGTCGGCAACCAGTTTGTTCGCAACAGCCGCACCACCTTCGGGTGTACCACCGTCGTCTTCTGCAACCAGTTCAAAAGAGAAACCCTCGAATTGACCGGCATCTGTGAACGGCGATTTTTGCGCCCTGGGAGATATCCTGCCCGAAGGCTGCATTGTCACCAGTCATGGGGGCACCCATGCCGATCTTGATGGTCTGACCCGGTTCAATAACTGCGCATCCGATGGAATCGGTGCATTCGTAGGCTGTGGTTGGCGCTTCAGTCGCAGGGGCTTCTGTAGCCGGGGCTTCTGTAACCGGGGGTGGGACTTCAGTCTTGGTACCGCAAGCCGCGAGCAACACGCTTGCCACCACCAGGATGGACAATACTACAAACAGACGTTTTGACATTCTCTTCTTCCTCCTTTGGAAGTATTGGACTTATCGATGGAACCTATATCGGGTCGATCACGAAGAGGCTGACAATGCTCTGATTTGTCGGAGTCACCTCCTTTGGCAGGGGATATATGAGAACCGGCAAAGTGTATGGAAATACTCCTTGTCGGAATTCAAGCAAATATCAGGCTATCCTACAGTAATTCGTTTCTCAGGTCAAGCGTTTTTTTTATTATTTTTTTACTTTTGAGGGGATTTATAGAGCAGTTGTTCCCTGATGCGCAGATCAGAGTTGCGGATCTTCATTGCCAGGTCCACAGCCAGGTTGTACATGAGGCGGTATCCCAGTTGGGGATAAGTCTCACATAGCATGATGATCTTATCGCGCGGGATGATCAGCAGGCGGGTGTCATTTTGTGCAGCCCGGGCGGTGGCTGAGCGAAGCCCTTCATCCACCAGTGCGATCTCGCCAAATGACTGCCCCCGCCGCATGGTGGTAAGGCGCGTCTCCTTTGTTTCGGCAGGTGTCGCAGCCCCGGCGGGCGTAGTATTGATGAGGATGTCCACTTCCCCCTGCGCGATCACGTACAGTTCCTTGCCCTCGCTTTGCTCCCGGAATATGGTCTCTCCCTCCTGGAAGACCAGCTCCTGGCACAGGTTGGCGATCAATTCCAGTTGGGTGGCGGTGATTTTGTAGAAGATGTCGCTTTGTTTGAGGAAGTTGATGACCGTGGGGTTTGACATGTTTTTCTCTTTCTCCTTGGGTTGTCTTCACGGGATCAGTACGTCCAGCCAATCCAGCGGGTCCACCTGGATTCCGTTCACCCAGAGTTCCCAGTGTAGATGCGGACCGGTTACACGTCCCGTTCCACCGATCTTGCCGATCAATTGTCCGGCCGTCACCATTTCCCCAACTGAAACGTATGATTCCTCCTGGTGCCAAAATCCGCTGTAAATTCCCTGCCCATGATCGATTATGGTTGCATTACCGCGTACAAAAAGTTTCTCGTTCAGGATGACCACGCCCGAGGCAGGCGCATAAATATCATAAGGCTTTGCCTCCGAGCAGATGCCATAATCCACACCGGAGTGAAAACCGTTATACAAACCGGCATTATACGAACGCCGCCCGCCAAACCAATCCTTGATGCAGTATTGGGCATCCACAGGCAGGATGAAGGGTCCCTGCCAATACTTTTGAGGATTGACCGGTGTCACCATGTCAAGGATCTTTTGATTCTCCGGTTCAGTCACTGTTGGATCGAGGGTGGCAGGGTCCACATACAGCGAGGTGAGTGGATAATTCCCGGATGCGACCAGCACCATTTGTTCATAGGATTGGATACTCCCATCCGGCAGGGTTGCATCCAGATGAAGCGGGTAGACGCCGGGTTCCAGCAAGGCGTGAATGCCTTGCAAGGCAACCTGTTGTCCATCTCCCATATCGAAGAAATGGAGTGAACGATCTACAAGAAAACCGCTCAGGGTTGCTCCGCTTGCAGGCTTGACTATGATCTCCGCTGTTCCGCCCTGCTTGAGCGGCAGTGACTTGACTTCCGCGCTGAGGAAGGCTGCCGGCAATCCGCTTGCGTTCAGGTTGTTAGACCCATAATTGAGTACAAGCTGTCCCCCGGCAGCGCCTCCCAGGTGCCCCCCAGGTTATTAAGTGATGATAAGGTCCACGGATCACTGTTCTGGCGGACAGCCAGTTCGAGGAGAGTCTCGCCTTTGGAGAGGTTGGCAGACCCGGGAGTTTGCTCACCCCCTCCTGCTGCGGAACGATCAGGCTTACTCCCACATACAATTCAGATGGGCTGATGATGTGATTCAGTCTTTGCAGGAGGGAGACGGATACCTGGTTCCGTCGCGCAAGTCCCCGCAGTGAATCGCCAAAACCGACCACCTCGGTATTTAGAAAACCGGTCAGACCTTCCAGACCGGGGATGATGAGTTGTTGTCCTGCTGCCAGGTTGGAATCGGTGAGGTTGTTGGCATTCATCAGGTCGTCCAGCGAAACATTAAAACGCACCGCTATGGACCAGAGCGTATCGCCCGGTTGAACTATATACACCGGTCCGGTCGTTTGCGCTGAGACAGGTTGGGGAACAAGCAAGACCAGGGCAAGAAGGAGAATGATTATTTTTCTAGGCATCTTGGAATTGGACAAATTGACCGATCTCAAAATCATTAATGCGACTCGCGTGCACTTCCAGTACATACCGGGCAGGAGACTTGGGAAAGAAGGCTGGTTTCCAGGCGCCTGCCACGATTTTATCCACCACCTGCAGATCATTGTTTATCCAAAAAACTGCCAGGTCAAAGCTCACACCCAGCATGTGGATTGAGGAATCGACCCGGCTGTCGCGGTTGAAGACCAGCAACAAGCCTTCCTCAAGGGTAAGCGGTGGGCGGAACGTCAGTCCGCGCAGGCGGCAGAGGAACGATTCGCAATACTTGACCCGGGGGGCGTTCAATTTGCGTTCCTGGTCTTGTACGAAAATGAAGCGGGATGTTGTCATAAGTATGAAAAAAGGGCGACCCTGCTATATTGAGAGGGGCGCCCCGGAATGATCCAGGCTGCTCAATCCTGTTTGTTGAGTATTTTTTCCACGCTGGCAAGCAGGTCCTGGGGGCTGAACGGTTTGGAGATGTAGTCATCCACTTTGGCAATGTGGAGACCCAAGCACCTTGTCAATGCTCTGGGCTTTGGCGGTGACCACAATGACCGGGATGTTGCGGCTGTTTTCGTCCGCTTTCATTTGCTGGTATACTTCCCAGCCATCCAAATCGGGCATCATCAGGTCAAGCAGGACCAGGTCAGGATGAAGTTCCCGTACCTTCCTGATTCCATCCATGCCGCCGGCTGCTCCTTCCACCTTGAACCCGCGGCGCTCCAGGATGAGCCGGATCAGGTCGATCATCTCCGGTTCATCTTCAATGCAGAGAATGAATTTGCCATCTTTATCGCTCATCACAACCTGCCTGTGCTTTTATTAAGTTTACCATAAAAGGGATTTGCGATGAAAATCATCACCTGGAACGTTAACGGAATTCGCGCTGCCCTCGGAAAAGGCGCGCTGGATTGGGCGTTCATTCAGCAACCGGACGTGCTTTGCCTGCAGGAGATAAAAGCCCGTCCCGACCAGTTATCCGCTGAACAAAGGACGCGTGCCGGGTATGAAGTGACCTGGAACCCGGCAGAACGCCCTGGTTACAGCGGGGTTGCTACCTACTATTCCACTCCGCCCGCCGGGATTGGAACTTGGATTATCCGACCCGCGGTTTGACAATGAGGGTCGTGTCATCCGCACCCGCCACCCTGATTTTTTGCTCTATAACATCTATTTTCCGAATGGTCAGCGCGGGCAGGATCGTGTGGACTATAAGCTGGATTTCTATGCCCGCCTGTTGGATATATGCGATTCGCTCCATGCTTCGGGGGAGAACATCATCCTCACCGGGGATTTCAATACCGCCCATATGCCCATCGACCTGAAGAATCCAAAGGAGAATGAAACGACCTCGGGCTTTCTCCCCGAAGAACGCGAATGGGTGCAGAAATTCCTTGATCACGGATTCGTGGATGCCTATCGAAAACTGTATCCTGAACGAGTCCAATATACCTGGTGGACCTATCGCTTTGCAGCACGTCCCAGGGGCATCGGCTGGCGCCTGGATTACTATCCTCGTCTCAGAGAAACTCTTTCCCCGGGTGCGCGATGTCGTCATCCACGAGGATATCCAGGGATCCGACCATTGCCCGGTGGAGATGGTGATCGATTGACTTGTATGGAAATAGTGATGGTTTTGTAAGAGATTTATAATAGTTTTCGCGCGGAGGCTTATATATTGGATACGGTTGGTATAATTGCATTATTGTTTGGAGGTTCCTTTGAATCAGCAACGAAGTCAATCCTTTCTTGTAACACTCATTCTCGTGGTTGCGATTGCAGCCATGATCTATACAGCCTTTCAACGCGAAGGTACGATCAGCGAAACCAGGACCATCAATGAAGTCGCCCAGGCGGTCCAGAACGGTGAAGTGGAGAAAATAACCATCGAAGAGAGCGGTCGCCTGGTCGTGGTCTACAAGGGTGGTACTGAAGCAACTGCCGAAAACGAGAAAACATCCCAGAAAGAGGCAAACGCCACCCTGGTGGAACAACTCGTCAGCCTGGGAGTCTCACCGGAAAAACTCAGCCCAAATAATGTGAAGATCGAGGTTGAGGTGCCTTCTCCATGGGCGGGCATACTCAGCACGCTGGTCTATATTGTGCCTGTCCTGATCATGCTGGTCGTTATGTGGTTCATTTTCCGCCAGGCGCAGGGCTCCAATAATGCAGCCATGTCCTTCGGAAAAAGCCGCGCCCGCATGTTCAGTGGTGACCACCCGACCGTCACATTTGCCGATGTGGCAGGGGTTGAGGAATCCAAGGAGGAACTCAAGGAAATAGTTGAGTTCCTGAAGGAACCGCAAAAATTCATCCAGTTGGGAGCGCGCATTCCAAAGGGCGTTCTGCTGGTGGGACCTCCCGGTACCGGGAAGACCCTGCTCGCCAAGGCAATCTCCGGTGAGGCGGGTGTGCCGTTCTTCTCGATATCAGGATCCGAGTTTGTGGAAATGTTCGTTGGCGTGGGCGCCAGTCGTGTGCGTGACCTGTTCGACCAGGCAAAACGCCATTCGCCCTGTATCGTTTTTGTGGATGAGATCGATGCCGTGGGGCGCCAGCGCGGGGCGGGATTGGGCGGCTCTCACGATGAACGCGAGCAGACCCTTAACCAGATGCTGGTCGAGATGGATGGTTTTGACACCGATACAAATGTCATCATCATGGCTGCCACCAACCGTCCTGATGTGCTTGATCCTGCTCTCCTCCGTCCCGGTCGTTTTGACCGCCGCGTGACGCTCGACCGCCCCGATGTAAAAGGTCGGGAGGCGATCCTGAAGGTCCACGTCAAGGGAAAACCGCTGGATCCGTCCGTGGATCTTTCCTCCCTGGCGCGCGGTACACCCGGATTTGTCGGCGCAGACCTGGAGAATCTTGTCAACGAGGGAGCCATCCTGGCAGCCCGGCGGAACAAGAAATCCATCACCCAGCCCGAGCTGGAAGAGGCGATCGAGCGGGTTGTCATGGGTCCCGAACGAAAGTCCCGCCTGATCTCGGATGAAGAGAAGCGCATCATTGCCTACCATGAAGCGGGTCACGCGGTGGTTGCGAATGCCATTCCTGAAGCTGACCCTGTCCAAAAAGTGACGATCGTGGGTCGTGGTCAGGCTGGCGGTGTGACCTGGTTCCGCCCCGAAGAGGACCGCATCCTGGCTTCGCGCAAGAAAATGATCGCCACCCTTGCCTATGCCTTGGGCGGGCGCGCCTCCGAGGAACTGGTATTCGATGACATCACCTCGGGTGCTTCCAACGACCTCGAGCAGGTCACCCGAATGGCGCGTTCAATGGTCACCCGCATGGGCATGTCCGGTGACATGGGTCCGATGACCTATGGGCAGAAGGAGGAATTGATCTTCCTGGGACGTGAGATCTCCGAGCAGCGCGATTATTCCGATGCGGTTGCCGAGCAGATCGACCGCGAGGTACGCAAGATTGTGGAGGAAGCCTACACCAAGTCCAAGATGCTGCTGAAGAAATACCGTGAACAACTGGATGCAGTCGCCAACAAACTCCTCGAAGTTGAAACGATCACACGGGAAGAGTTTGAAGCCATCTTCCCGCCGCCGTTTGGCAAGAGGAGTGGGACACCGCAGATAGCTTGATGCGTAATCTGAAACATAAAAGAGGCTCTCCAGATGGAGAGCCTCTTTATTATCCCTTTGCTGTAATTTACTTGCTGGCTTCCTTGTGCTGTCTCACAAGTTCGCGGCGCAGGATCTTTCCAACGGTGGTCTTCGGCAGCTCGGTACGGAATTCATAATGGGTGGGGACTTTGTATGGTGCCAGGCGTTCCTTGCAGAATGCCTTTAGTTCATCCTCGGTGACTTTCTCACCGGGTTTGAGCACCATCCAGGCTTTTACCGTCTCACCGCGGTAGGCGTCCGGAATGCCAGCCACGCCCACATCCATCACTTTCGGATGAGCCATGAGCACCTCCTCCACCTCGCGCGGCCATACCTGGTATCCACCCGGCTTGATGAGTTCCTTCTTGCGGTCCACGATATAGAAGTAACCATCCTCATCCATGCGGGCAATGTCGCCGGTGAACAGCCAGATCTTTCCATCCTTCAGGGTGCGGAGTGCGTTGGCGGTCTCGGTGGGCATGTTGTGATAGCCCTTCATCACCTGGGGCGCGTTGAGGATAAGCTCGCCAATCTCGCCAATTGGCATTTCAGTCTCGCCGTCATCCAGGCTGATGATCTTGCAATCCACATCGGGTAGTGGCATGCCGATTGATCCGGTTTTGTTAACACCAGTTAAAGGATTGCAATGTGAAGCGGTTGGCGCCTCTGAAAGACCGTATCCTTCAACCAACTTTCCGCCGCTCAACTCGTTCAAAAGTCTCCTTGGTCTCCCGCATAAGAGGAGCCGAACCGGAGATGCAGGCTTTGATCGAGGCAAGATTGTATTTGCCGGCTTTCACATCCGGATGGTTGTTGATGGCGTTATACAATGAGGGCACGCCAGGGAAGATCGTTGGGCGGTATTTTTGGATACTCTGGAGCACATCCGGGATGTCACGCGGATTGGGAATCATGATCATCGTCGAGGCGGCAGCGAGTGCAAACAACATTCCCGCCACCATGCCATAGACATGGAAGAGTGGAATTGCCATCAACACCACCTCACCACCCTGCACCAAGTCTGGCATAAAACTCTTGATCTGGAGTGTATCCGCTATGATGTTGCGGTGTGTGGCTACCGCACCCTTGGAGATGCCCGTCGTTCCTCCGCTGTACTGGAACATGGCGACGTCATCAGCGGTGATCTCAAGTTTTGGACGCGGGGTGCCGGCGTGTTTCTTAAGCAGGTCCTGGAGCCAGATATCTCCCTCCGCCAGTCCTCCCTCGATCCGGAACCCACCCTTCTTCTCCTTTGCCAGTGTGAACAGGACACGCAGAACGGGGGGAAGGGTCTCCTTCAGGTTCGTCACGATCAATTTCTTGATCTTGGTTTTCGGCTGGGCGGTCTTCATGGTCTTGTAGTAATTGGTCATCACGAACATGATCTCGATACCCGCGTCGTTAGCCTGGTATTCGATCTCAGGCGGGGTATAGAGGGGGTTGGTGGCGACCACTACGCCGCCGGCTTTCAGGATGCCGAAATAAACCATGACGAATTGCGGTGTGTTTGGCATGAAGATGCCCACGCGATCCCCCTTCTTTACTCCCATCGCAGCCAATGCCCCTGCGATGTTATCGGTGATGGTGTTCATCTCCTTGAATGAAACCGCCGCGCCTTTAAATATCGTGCAGGCGCGGTCGGGGTATTTTTGGGCATCAGCCTCCAGGAATTGGAAAACCGGTCCCTTCGGGTATTCAATTGTCGTCGGCACCCCCTTGTCGTAGTTCTTGACCCATGGCTTGGCATTCATAGAAACCTCTCCTCCTTTGGTAAGTGGTTGGTCGATAAGCACAGTATATACATTAAAATTTCAAAAGTCAATCAAATCGCGAAGGAATATGCAAATTTGCCCGGTCGTGTTTTCCTTGACGGGGAACCAGTGAATGGATTCATCCCCCGTCTTGAACCAGTTTGCCTGCCTGCGGACGAATACCCGCGTGGCGCGCCTCATCAGGAACTTGGCTTGTTCTTCGTTGATCTCTCCTCTGAGGACGCTCACGCACTCCCGGTAACCAATGCCGGACATGGACGGTAGTTCCGGCAGGTAGCCCTTGTCAAGCAGCCTGTGGACCTCATCCAGTAATCCCGCGGAAAACATCGCTTCTATGCGGGCATCCACACGCTCATACAATTCCTGGCGTGGGCGTGTCAGACCAATGGTTATTATCCGGTAAGGTGAATTCTGTCTGCCCGCGCTGTGCGGAGAATTTCCTCCCTGTTGTGAAAATTACCTCCAGTGCGCGTATTGTACGGCGGACGTTACGCGGATCTATCCTGTCTGCCGCTTCGGGATCAAGAAAACGCAGCTTTTCATATAACCATTCCTCGCCCCTTTCTCTCTTTAATTTCTCCAGCACGCTCCTTAATCGCTCATCCGGTTTGACTTCAGGAGGTAACCAGCCCTCGGTCACCGCTCGCATGTATTGACCCGTCCCGCCGACCAGGAAGGGAAGTTTTCCGCGCGAATGGATGTCCGCAATTGCCTCCCGCGCAGCCTTTTGAAACTGTGCCAGCGACCAGGTCTCATCGGGGTCCGCTATATCGATCAAGTGGTGGGGAACGCGTGCCTGCTCCTCCCTGGTTGGTTTTGCTGTACCGATATCCATCCCCCGGTAGAACAGGCGCGAATCCGCGCTGACGATCTCACCATCCATCTTCCCCGCGAGTTGAATGGCGATTTCCGTCTTGCCCACGGCAGTTGGACCAACGATGAGGATGAGTGGAGGGCGTAGCGGGTCGGCAGGCTGCACTTTACTCATAGCACATTCTCAAAGTGTTTTATTCTGGCTTCCCCCGTTTCGCTGTCCACCGCGATCACATCCACGCGCCATGTGCTGAACTCGGGATGCTCCAGGATGTATTTCTCGGCAGCGGAAAGAATATACGTCCGCTTCCTGGAGGTAACTGAATGTTCGGGATATCCGAAGCGATTCGATGAGCGAGTTTTGACCTCCACGAAGACCAGCACGTTCTTCATGCGGGCGATAATATCCACCTCGCCATGCCCGGCGCGATAGTTGCGCGCCAGGATCGTGTACCCTTGTTTCTCCAGATATTCAGCTGCGGCTTGTTCGCCCCAGTCTCCCACCCGTTTTTGAATGCTCGTCATTATAGTTTCTCAAGGAAGGTTCGAAGGCGAAAGCGCCAGCCGCGGTGGCGGGTTTCGGCTTCATGCACCTGTCGTTCGTATTGCCGCTGCATCATAAGCACGGTCCGAACGATCGAGTATTTTGTGGAATCCTCCCTTGCCGCCGCGCCCATTTTTCTGCGCAGGTCGTGTTCGGTGGCAAGACGCGTCATCTTAACAGCGTACGCAACGGGATCCTCGGATGCGAGGAAACCGGTCTCACCATCCGATACGATATCCCCCACGCCTACAGAGTCGACGCCCAGGACAGGCAGTCCTGCTCCCATGGCTTCGACGACCGACATCCCGAATGTCTCCGTCACCGAGGCGGTCACGAATGCATCGCACATGGCGAGATAAGAGGGGATCCTGTCGTAAGGCACCAGTCCCTCGAAATGGACCCGGTCTGATAGGCCAAGCGATGAAGCAATATTTTCCATTTCCTCCCGGTAGGGACCATCTCCCAGGATCAGCAACCGGGCGTGCTCAAAAGCCTGGGCGACCCCGTTGAATGCTCGCAGGAGCAGCTCCAGGTTTTTTTCAGGACCCAATCTGCCAACATAGACAAAGATGATATTGCCCGGGGTGTATCCAAAATCGGCGCGGGGGAGAGGTTTGGCGTTCAGGTAGTTCTCGAGTTCCACACCGTTCGGGACGACCGCGATCGGGCTTTTTACATCCAACCCGCGCAGGATCTTTTCCATCCCATCAGAAGGCGAGATCACCAGGTCAACTGCATCGCAAAAGCTGGGCATATAGGTGCGAAGCAAGCCCTCGCTGATCTCCTCGGGCATGAGAGGCATGTATGCCTGGGCGTACAGGTCGTATCGGGTATGGTTGGTGAAGACGACCGGTATCTGCAGGGGTCGCGCGTAGCGGAGCGCCAGGTTGCCGCTCAGGAAGGGGTGGTGGACATGGATGATATCCATGCTTTGCAGAAGCCTTTTTGCAGCACGGCTGTATCGGAAGGAGAGGTAAGAATCCTGTCTTGGGCAGGGACAGACCGGGCGAGCGGATGACGCGCGGTTCTTCGTCATCGTACTCAGGATCACTGAAGGTGAAGACGAAAACATCGTGCCCCGCCCGTTCGAGATAACGCTTATTAAGATCTATGTAATTGGTGACCCCGCTGACATACGGTTTGTAAGTGTCTGCCATCATGCCGATGCGCATGTTAGAACTCTCCCAATTCACCGACTCTATGCGACTTCCCTACTTTATTATATACTCGACCTGTAAGACATAGTTTTTCATACATATATATTTTTTTGAAAGGGATGATTTATGAACGATAATGCACAAATAGCAGTATTCATTGACTATGATAACATCGAAATCAGCGCTTCCGATAAACTGGGGAAGGATGTGGATGTGGAATGGTCGCTGATACTGGAGACGGCAGCTCAGATCGGACGCGTGGTCGTCCGCCGCGCCTACGCCGACTGGTCCTCGTACGGGGGCGACCGGCAGCGCGAACTGCTCGGTTCAGGGGTGGAACTGGTGCATGTTTCCAGCAAACGCGGGAAAAATGCGGCAGACATCCGCATCGTGATCGATGCGCTGGAATTCATGTTCAGCGGAAACAGCAACATTACTCATATCATGCTGGTTTCGGGGGATGGCGATTTTACAGAACTGGTCCACCGTCTGCGGGGAATCGGCATCAAGGTGGTGGGGTTGGGCGTCAGCGGCGCGAGCGCGGAATACCTGGTGAATGCCTGCGATGAGTTCATCTATTATGATCGCCTGGTCGGTGCAGAAACAGCCGGACACCGAGGAGGATGGGAATGGGGAGAAGGGTCCTTCCTTCGATATCACGGAAGCGCGCCAGCTGCTGCGGCGCGTACTTCAATCGCGGGAAGGGGAGTGGGTGCTGGCTTCGGAGTTGAAGAATGCCATGCTGCGGCTTGACCCGGCTTTCAGCGAACGCAACTACGGTTTTGCCAATTTCAAGGAATTCATCAAATCGGCAAAGGACATCGTGGAAAGCCAGTTGAATGACAATAACCAGATCGAAGTTGCATTAACCACGACCGAAGCGGGACAGATCCCCGAGGCGCTCCTGGATGAATACTTGAAGATCCTGGCGCAGCAAAAGATCCGCATGACGCCCAACGAATATCGCCCGCAGATCATCTTCCGCTTCTTCGATATCTGCGAGGCAAATCCAGAGATTGAGCCTGACCAGTCTCAAGGAACAGGTGCATGCCTACTTCCAGGAGACCGCGCCGCATGTCAAGTGGCAGTACGTCCACGAAGCCGCGCACCAGCTCTTCCACACCTATTGCTTTGAATTTGACCAGTCTGAGGATACCTATCCACCCGAGACGCGCTTGTGGGACCGAAAGGTCACCATGCCCGCCGGGGTGGAGAAATCACTCGACCTGCTGGACAAATGTGACAAGGGGCTGCTGCATAAACTGGCGCGCTCGCTCGGCTCGCCAAAGAAGATCAACAAGGAAGCCGCGGCGCGTCTGCTGTATGGAAGTTTCCGCGGACAGGCGATGCTGGACCACGTCGGCGAGTTGATCGACGGGTTGAAGAACATCCGCTCCGAGGCATGACCGTCAAGCTGATCCTGCGCGGGAAGGAATACGAAGTCCGCCCGGGGATGACCCTGCAGGCATCGCTGGAGAAGATCCAGGTCCTGCCGGAGGCGGTGATCGCCATGCGCGCAGGCGAGCTGATCCTCGAGGATGAGATCCTGAAGGATGGGCAGGTCATCAAGCTGGTGGCGGTCATCTCCGGCGGGTAGTCCTGGTGGGCGCGGAGCCTGCCCGGCGCTCCATATCCTTACAGGTTGATTCCATGAAATGCAAGAAGTGCGGTGCGAAAGCGGCTGTCAACATGCGGCAGCACAGGCTGGCTCTCTGCAAGGAGCACTACCTGGAATGGCTCCCGGAGCAGACTGCGCGCTTCATCAAGAAATACGGGATGTTCCGGCATGATGAACGAATCCTTGTCGCTGTTTCGGGCGGCAAGGATTCGCTTTCATTATGGGATGTCCTTCATCGACTTGGTTACCAGGCGGATGGGTTGTACATCGGTCTTGGGATCGATGAGGGAATTGGATACTCCGCCGAGTCGCAGCGGTTATGCGAGGAGTTTGCAGCCGGGAGGGGATTGAGACTGCACGTTGTCGATATTCCTCAAACCTACGGCAGGACGATCCCGGAGTATGCGGAGGCTTCGCAGCGCGGGAAGGAAAAACCCTGCGCGGTCTGCGGGCTGGCAAAACGCCACGAGATGAACCGCATCGCACGCGACCTCGGTTATGACGTGCTGGCGACAGGTCACAACCTGGACGATGAAGCCGCGGTGCTCTTTGCCAACACGCTGCAGTGGTCGGGGAATTACCTGCTCAGGCAGAGCCCCGTCCTGCCGGGAACACCGGGGCTGGCGCGCAAGGTCAAACCCTTATGCCGGTTTTACGAACGCGAGATGGCAGCCTATGCACTGCTGCGAGGCATCCGATACATTTACGAGGAATGCCCGTTCGCGGAAGGCTCGACGACCATCTATTACAAGGAAGTGCTCAACCGCCTGGAGAACGACAAGCCCGGCTCAAAGCTGACCTTCTACCTGCGCTTCCTGGAAGCTCGGGAGACTGGCTTGTTTGCAATCCCAACTGACGCCCCGGAGAGCCTGCATGCCTGTCCCGGTTGCGGACAGCCGACGTCCACGGATGACCTGTGTTCATTTTGCAGGATGATCCAGAAAGCGAAGACTGAGAACCCATGAATCCCGGAAAAAGCTACCGCTACTTTGACATCATCATGGCGGTCTTTGTGACCGTGCTGGTGGTCAGCAATGTGGCCTCCTCGGCGAAGATAGTGGACTTTAGGTTCAACGTCATCGGGGTGCCGATGGCTTTCGACGCGGGCACGCTGCTGTTTCCCGTATCCTACATCTTCGGGGATATCCTGACGGAGGTGTACGGCTACAAACGATCGCGGCGGGTGATCTGGATGGGGTTCTTCTGCCTGGCGCTTTCCGCGGGGGTCTTCGCGCTGGTCGGGATTTTGCCGGGTGAGGTGACCTGGCAGGGATACGCGGGAGACGAGGCGTACAGAGCCATCCTCGGGGGGATGTCGAGCGGGGGAATCGTGCTCGGTTCACTGGCGGGTTACTGGAGCGGCGAATTCACCAATTCGTTCACACTGGCGAAGATGAAGGTGCTGACCAACGGCAGGCATCTCTGGGCGCGCACGATCGGAAGCACGCTGGCAGGCGAACTGGTGGACACAGTGGCATTCGTGACGGTCGCCTGCCTGTTCGGGGTCTTCCCGTGGAGCCTGTTCCTGACGCTGGTGCTGACCAACTACCTGTTCAAGTGTGCCATAGAAACGCTGATGACCCCCGTAACTTACACGGTGGTCAATCAGCTGAAACGTGTGGAACAGGAAGATTTTTACGACCGGGAAACCGACTTCAATCCATTTGGGATGTGAAGTCACACGGTCGGGATCACGGCAGCAATATCAGCATGGCATCATCAAACCAGGCATAACCGGATGTCTTCTGGAAGGTGAAGTTGAAGAGGATGCGATTGTAGGCGGCTGGCACGACATAGTTCACGCCGATGGTCTGGAAAGCATGCGTACCGCTGGAGAAGTTGTATGTCTTTGTTTCGATCAAGCCGCTGGTGCCATAGAAGGAGACAATGAGTTTGTACTGCCCGTAAATCGGAACCTTGACGGCGCGGCTGGAAAGACTGATGAAGAATTTATCCCCGGCTGAACCGGAGTGCCTGACCAGTTGGACGGCGGAAAGGATGGGATTTGTCTTATAGCCCTGGAAACGGGTTGAACAGAAGGGGGAGCGGAAGAGCACGCAATCCCGGATACGGACGAAGCTTTCCTGCGGCGTGCTGACCACCCAGGGAAGGGGGGATATGAAGTGGTCGAAGTTGCCCATTCTCAAGAGCTGGGTGCCTGCCTTGGTCGTGCCGCGCAGGACAACCTTGGCGGGGGCGATGGCGGTGAAGTTGGAGGCGTTGCTTGGGATGCGTATCTCACCGAGTATGGGTCCCCGGGGAGAGCGGTGAAAAGGCAACCTTGAAGATGCATGTTTTACCAGCGAGCAGCTTGGCGTTGCTGCATGTATCCGAATGCAGGATGAAGTCGCCGTTGGACAGCAGTTCCCCGATGATGAGGGTGCCTGTGCCGATGTTGGTGACGATCACTGTCCCGGGAGATACTGGTCGTGTCTACATAGGTCGAAAACGGCAGGAGGGTTGTGCTGAGACCCAACTGGGGGTCGACACCGATGCCTGTCAGGATAAGGATCTCAGGAGAGGACAAGCCGGTGTGGTTAATGGTTACGGAGCCCGTCTTTGGACCTATTGTGAGAGGTGTGAATGACACCGAGAAGGAACACGAACCACCCTGATTAAGGGTCAACCCGGCAGTACAGGTGTTGGAGACTATTGAAAATTCTCCTGTGACGACCAGCGGACCTATGATGGTGATGGATCCCGTGCCAACATATCTGACCGTGACCTCCTTCGCGGGGCTGGTGGTATTGATCACGACCTCGCCAAAGTTCAGGGGGTTGGGATCGATGGTGATGTTCGAGGCATAGACCGCTTCGAAGGCGCCGATGTCGCAGAGGGGACCGCGGGGGCGGACCACCCCGCGCTGGTCGAGAGCATTGACGGGAGGATTGGCGCAGACGGTGGGGTCACCAGCCTCGCGGGCGGGGCTGTCGATTTGCAATGCCATGGTCTGGGTAAAGCCGCCATTATCCGCCAGGGCAATCCAATAACGGGTCGTCTGCCAATTGATGGTGGGGCAGGAGCCATCTTCAATGATGTTATTGATGTTGCTGCCAATGATACCTCCCGTTGCAGTTTGCGCAATCCCCACCACCGGTGGAATTGGCGAGGATGGTATTGAGCAAATTCATGGTCGCGCCAGTTGCGTTGTAGACAGCGCCACCACCGTTTGTGGCGCCATTCCCGGAGAAGGTACTGTTGAAAATGCTCAGCGGGATGCCGCCGTTGTAGACACCACCGCCGTAATTGGCAGTATTACCAACGAAGGTACTGTTTGCGATCGTCAGGCTGTTAAAGTTGACAATGGCACCACCTATGCCTGTAGCGCCGGTCTTGTTATTGATAAATGTCGAATTTGTGACCGTCAAGGTGCCGGCATTCAGAATGCCGCCGCCATATGATTGCGTCAACACCATTCATGGATCGTCAGGTTATTAATAACCACAATTCCAGAGATAATGTGCAATACCCTGCGGGTATTATTCCCATTGAGCACCACCTTGAAGCCTGTGCCGTCGATGACAAGGTTGCCGGTGATGTAAGGGAAGGATGCGAGGCAGGGGTTATCGTCCCACTGACAGTGAATTTTATGGTATCCGTCTCGGTGCCTGTGTTGATATTGGCGTTTGCCAATGTGATCGCCTCGCGCAAGGTCCCGGGACCTGAATCGGCGAGCGAGCGTGACGTTATATGTAGCAGCCACAGTCCTGAGCGCTTCGACCGGCGCGGCTCCCAGGAGGGAGACAACCAGCAGGACCAGTGTGAACAAACTGCCTAAAATCCGGGTTGAACGTTTCATGGCATTACTCCTTTTACTTCAATCATCGTGCTGTCAAAGCGAGGGCATTTCATTTCACGAATTCAACGTTGATGAAGAGATAATCGTTCCGAATCAGGGAACCTTGACCAGGATGGCATTATCAAACCAGGCTCTTCCGCTGGCCTGCCGGAAGGTGATGCGGAAGACGACCCAGGTGTGGGTCTCGGTGGCGGTGATGGTTCCCCACGACGGTCTGCCAGGTGTGCGTGCCGGTACGGAAATTGACCACTCTCCTGCCGACCACCTGGTTGTAGGTGTTGAGGAGCTCCACCTCGACGCTGTACAGACCGGCGAGCGGTACGGCGCTGGATTTGCTGGACAGGACAAAGGCGTATTTATCGCCGACGGCGCCCACGCGGGCAACGGCTTGCGAGATGGTCTGGAGGAGGGGATTGCCATAGATGTCCAGTCTCCCTTGCATGCGCACGGAGCACATGGGGCTGATCCAAACGCTGCAATCCAGCAGATCCAGGATGTCCGGCACGTTGGGTCCTTCCCGCCAGGGGATGGGCTTGGTGAGGGGGAGATCGAAGTTGGGGGACTTAAGTAAATTGGTGCCGGTGCCGTAGCCGGACAGGTTGACGGTATAGAGGGGATTGGTGGCGTCACTGGGAATGGAGACCGTCCCGGTCTTGTAGGCGATGGAAAGCGGGGCGAAGATGACGCTAAAGGTGCAGGTCTGGGTTGGGATGAGGACCGTGCCGATGGTGCAGGTGCCGACCTTGCAGCTTGAATTCGCCGGTGATGGTCAGTTTTCCAAGGGTGACATTCACCGTGCCGGAGTTCCTGACGATAACATCCACGGGCTTGCTGCGGGTGCCCACGGTGATGCTCCCAAAGGACACGAAGGAGGGCGTGAAGGAGAGGGTACCGCTGACCGCCCTGACCGGCACCGGAGACTGAAGAGCCCCAATGGCTGAGACCAACAGGGCGGCAATCAATAGTGGATAAAGTTTCCGCATGATCCTATCTTTTCCAATGTCTCCGGGCGCAAGCGTGGATCGCCCGGGAGGATTTGAAAAGATTATACAATAAACCCGTTTCATAATGATTTCAGTAGTGTAACAAGGAGACATGGTAACTTTCTGGGCAATGGGATGGTAAATAGATGGATGGGCAAGTTGGGAACTTTGAGGGTTGACAGGGATTTTGAAGGTTGAAGGTTGGAAGGCTGGAAGAGTGGTTAATGGTTAATGGAGAATGGTAGAAAGGGCGATTGAGTAAATCTGAGACCCTGGCGCTTCGTGGAGATGCCAGGGTCTTTTGTCTCAAAAAGCAGCCTGGAAAACCTGCCGCGAGCAGTGCGCGCGGGGAAAAGAGGTTCGAATAGGTTTTCTCTCTTGAAACGGGTATTCGAACCTCGGTTCGAAAAAAATCCCTTCGTAAAAAAAGGCATTGGAACCGGTTCGAATAGGTTAAGCCCTTATGGTGAACAACAATCATCCTTCCCGGATGCTCGAGGAAGGCAAGGTTGATGTGTTGCAGAATGAGAAGGTAACCATATTAGAATCCTTAATTGAGACGTTTTAAAGTACGCGGATCAACATCCATTTCGGTTGGTGGAACTCCAAGTCGTGTTTTAAGAGGTAGTGACGTTTCGTAAGAGGATGCGGGATCCTGGAAGGGGCTGTTCGGGTAGTGCCGGGAGATTGCTTCGGGAGTACCCTCGCAACCCTTTGCTGCGCGCTAGGCAAGTGTGACACCCCAAACATGAGAAAGATTGATAACGCCTCGATTTAAAAAAAATACGCGGAACAATTCCATTTCGGTTGGTGGAATTCCAAGATTGTGAAGGAGATGATCGTCTGAACGAAGAGATGGAGGAAGGGCTGTCGGGTAATGCCGGGTAGATGCTTTCATGTTCCGGGTATTCCCTGCAATACAAGATAGATTGAAAGATGATAAAGTTTCGATTTAAAAAAAATCCGAACGGAACAAATCCCTAATAGTTGGATAGCTTGGAATTGGGGGAATTGGTAGTTGAAGGTTACAGGTTTCAAGAGCAATGTCCACATCAAGCAGCCCCGATATCCTGGCAGGGCAACAGTTCAGTGTCCTGGGTTAACGGATGAGAGATACATGGCAGGCACTCCTTAAATAACCGACGGCACGAGTCCGGTCGAGGAGGTCGGGACAAGGATAATATAGTACAAATGTTCTAATTTGTCAAGGGACAGGTGGTTGCGCATAGGCAATGATTAGGGAGACATACCAACAAGCCTCTCCCGGGAGAGGCTTGTTGGTGAGATGGATTTCGTGAACGGAATGACTAGGGCACGGTGTACTCGATGATGAGGACAGGACGGGCTGCGGCAGGGACGGAGGTTTCGCCGGAGAAGAAGGAGACGTAGTCCGCGCCGTTGTCGTTGTTGTCGTCGGTGAGGAAATGCAGGCGGAACTGGGTGGCGCCGGTGAGGTTGATGTACTGGATAGTTGAGGGCATTCAAAACCAGTTGATACCAGCCCGGCAGGGTGGGTATGGCATTGAACCTGCCGGCATTGCTCTTTGACGCGGCTGCCTGGAAATCGGTGATCTGCAGGGTGGCGAGACCAAAGAAACCCTTCTTAATGTCTGCGAGCAGGCTGCCATGGGTGGTGAAGGGGTCGGTACCCACACCTGCCTGTTTCTTGATCCGGAGGGTGACCCTGGTGATCGTCGCATTATCCGGAATGGCTGCCGGTGTTGAAGTAGAGGATGGAGATATATTGCTTGTTGGCAGCGTCATCACCCACGCGCAGGGTGGTGGCTGTGGCATTCATGGTTCCGCCCACATTACTACCAGCCGCAGATTCGAGCACCCAACCATCACGAATCCCGAACGAACGAGTACTCAAGCGCGGGCGGGTGGTGAAGGACCAGAAGGCGGCCTGACATCCGCGACGGTCCTGCCGTCGGGGTTGACGGCGCGCACCTGCCAGTAGTAGGTGGTGTTTGGCAGGAGACCGGTGAACACCCGGGTGGTGGCGGTGCCATTATCCAGCCAGGCATCATCAGCGCAAATGGATGCCACCTGACTTATAGACACAAACCTGATAGGAGGCGGCGCCGGTACTCGCACTCCATGAGATGGACACGGAGGTCAAGAGGTTGACGGCACCGTCCGATGGGGCGGTCTTTCCAAACCCGCCGGGAGGATTGGAGAACGGTGGTGAAATTCCACCAGGTGCCGGAATCGGCAACGGTCGTTACCACCGGGGTTGACAGCGCGCACCTGCCAGTGGTAGGTGGTGTTCGTAGGACAGACCGCTCAATGCAACAGAAGTATCTGCCGTGGAAAGGGTCCAGGGTTCATCGCAGTCCGAGGGATCGGAGGAGTAGTAGCAGTACTCGTAACTGACTGCACCTGTGCTGGCATCCCAGGAGAGAGTGGGGTTGATGGGTTGGTCTGTGGCGCTATCCGAAGGTGCGGACTTGGTGAATGCGTCCGGCGCAAGCGGGAGAACCGTAACCATGGCGGTATCAGTGGAGGTTTCGCCGAATTCATCCGTGACGCGCAGGGCAATGGTGAAATCCCTGCGGAACTGAAACTGACGGAGGGGGCAGGACCGGTGGCGTCATCGTACTCGCCATCATTAGTCAAGGTCCCATTCATAGGAGACGAGGCTGTCACCGCAGGCTGCATCCGGATCGGAGGAGGCGGAACCATCGAGGTTCACGGGAATCACCGACGACGGCGATTATAGGGTCCTCCGGCATTGGCGACGGGAGGATGGTTGCCGAGGTTGATGTTGACGGTGGTTGATTCGGTGTCCGTCTTTGCAGGGAGGTTGTCATCGGTGACGGTGAGGGTGACGGAGTAGGAACCGAAGGCGGAGAAGGAATGGTCCACGATCATGCCCGATGGCGGTGAACCCATCGCCGAAGTCCCAGGCATAGGAAGTGATGGATCTGGCTGGATGGAGATGGGAGGAACCGCTGGCATCGAAGGTGACGGACTGCCTGCAGGCGGCGGGATTGGGGATGGCGGTGAAGCTGGCGACGGGGCGGTTGTCGAAGATGGAGAGGGTGGTGGAACCGATGGCAGTGCCGCCGCGGGTGTCGGTGACACGCAGGGCGATGGGATGAGTAGCCAACACCGAGAGTGTCGACCTATGCGGAACTGACGGTGGGTGGGAACCCGTCAGGTCATAGACACCATCATCATCCAGGTCCCACTCATAGGAGACGAGGGAATCGCCGAAGGCAACATCCGGGTCGGAGGAGGCGGAGCCATCCAGATCGAAGGAAGTACCGAGGTCGGCGGAGTAGGGACCGCCGGGATTGGCAGTGGGGTTGTGGTTCTCCCAGATGGTGGTGAAGGTCCACCAGGTGCCCGGCATTGGCATCGGTGGAGCCGCCTGCATTGACGGCACGCACCTGCCAGTGGTAGGTGGTGTTGTAGGACAGACCACTCAATGCGACAGAAGTGCCTGCCGTGGAGAGGGTCCAGGGTTCATCACAATCCGAGGGATCGGAGGAGTAGTAGCAGTACTCGTAACTATCTGCGCCTGCACTTGGCTGCCACGAGAGGGTAGGATCGATGGGTTGGTCCAGCGAGGTGTAAGAAGGGGAAAGCTTCTCAAAATCAATGGGGGCAGGAGGCGTGGAGGATGGGTTGCCTATTTTTGCACCGTACATCCCAGCGAGGTCATTGGCATAGCTACTCGCATCCAGGAAGGAAGTGCCTGCCCAGGCATCATTGAAGTGCCAGAGGGCGGCGGCATATCCATCCAGGGCGAAGGCAGCAGACGGCACGGCATACGTTGTGCCGGCATAGCGGACATTATTGGATAGACGGATCTCCTCAAGCCATCCGCCATAATAATCCGTCCTCCATTCAGACCGACCTGAGGCATTGAACCCGAGTTATTGATGCCGGATGGGAAGTCGTAGGTCGAGGTATTGATACGCGTACCGTTCAAATACAATGAATAAGTATCCAGGGCTGGAGAGACTTCGTTACTAAATGTGCCTGCGATATGGTGCCAACCCTGGGAGAAATTGGCGCTGGTCTGCAGGCGGTAAAGATGGGTGGCATCCTGCCAGATATCAAAATAGATCTCGTCAGCAGCAGACGTGTTGAAATCCACATACAGGGCGTATGCCTGATCCTTCCAAAGAATGACATCGGTGGATGTGTTGATCGTATTGGGGACATAGAACCAGGCTTCAACGGTGAAGTCATTGATCACACCTGCGCCAAGATCCAGGCTCCGGAATCCGATGCGACAGCATAATCGTCGATGCCATCCAGCCAAAGGGTTTTTTCGAATAAGGGGGGATTGGCAACCGAGATGTTGCCAAGGAGAAGGTCCTTTTCCTGCCAACCGTTATCAGCATCGGTGAGCCAGCGGCTGTGCTGCTGGTAGGGCGTGGAGGCGGTATGATAGAGCAGACGGGCGCGCCAGTGGTAATTGGTATTGGTCGCCAGGCCGCTGACGAGTTCATTCAAAGCCGCGCCAGCCGTTCCACTGTCGATCCACGAGGAACTGCGCTGGAGTCCCGTGCCGGTAAAGGGAGTTCCAAGGGGCTTGACCTCCCATTCCAGTTTGACCCTTCCACGACCGTAGGGAGAGCGTCCCAGGGCAGCGAGGCGGAAGGAGGTCAGACTGTCCGATTTTCCCAGGGAGGCGAGAGGTGTTCCGATAATTTCTGCTGGCGGGGGTTAAGGTGAGACCGGGGATAGCGTTGCCATAATAAAGAAAAGCCTTGCCTTCATCCACTTCAGGATCGTCGAAGTGATAAGAGATCACTCCAATATCTGCATAACCATCACCATTGACATCGCCTGTCGAGGCAACCGTGATCCCATAATAGGCTGTATCCTGGTTGCCTTCTCCAGTCCACGCGGGAGTGGAGTTTAGCCCTGAGGATGAGCCAAGATAGAGATATGCACGACCTTCACTTGCCTGATCATTTGTATAAATGTGGGCTGATACCATTACATCAGAGTACCCATCACCATTTACGTCACCTGCAGTGCTGACCGAAGCCCCCATTCCACAACTCCCCTGATTGCATTCTGTTGTCCAGCTCGGTGTGGAGGGCAGACCTGCTGCAGAGCCATGGAAGACGATCCGCGGCCTTCGGCACTTTCCGGGTTGCTATAAGCGCTTGCGCCCACAATAATGTCTGAATAACCGTCACCATTAACGTCTCCCGCTGAACTCACAGATGCCCCCATAAGTCCATTTATCTTATCGGATTCAAATCCCCAATCCGGAGTCTGGCAATTTTTCGGTCCTGCAGGAGAGCCGAGGTAAACCCAAACCCGGCCTTCATCCAGTTCCCCATTATCGTGGCCGGATGCACCCAGAAGAATGTCAGAGTAGCCATCTCCGTTGACATCACCCGCAGACGACACAGAATGAAGCGGTGGCTCCCGCTTGATTGGTTTCGCATGTCCACGAATCTGAAGAACTGAGACCAGAGGCAGACCCCAGGAACAACCAAACCTTCCCCTCATCCGTCTGTCCGTTGTCATAGGTTCCGGCGGCAGCCACCACGTCGGAATACCCGTCCCCGTTGACATCGCCAACCGTCGATGCATATAACGACCACCCACCTTCGGCTTGATTCGTCTCAAAGGCCCAGGCAGGTGAAGAACCCAGTCCTGATGCTGAGCCGAGATAGAGATAGACATTTCCTTCGTGCACTTCGGGATCATCCCAGAAGGCGGAAATCAAAACGTCCGCATAGCCATCGCCGTTGACATCCCCGGCGGGTTGAGTGTTTTGTAAATCTTTCCCCGGTATGGGTTCCTTCGGCTGTCCAGGATGGAGAGGAAGATAGCCCGGACACAGAACCATTAAAGAGCCAAACTTTTCCGGCATCTGTGAGAGTTGTATCAAAGAAAGTTGCACCAATAATGGCATCGCCGTAACCGTCCCCATTTACATCTCCCACACGCCTCGCAAGACCTCCGATAACCTCCCAGCCACGCTCCAGCCTGATCGCCATCAAAAGTCCATCCTGCGATCGAAGAGGGGGCATCCGCGCCCCCATGATATACGTAACCCGCGCCAGTATCGGGCATGCCGGCATCATACATGTGGGCGCCCACGGCGAGGTCTGAAAACCCATCACCATTGACGTCCCCGGCGACACTGACCGCGTAACCGAACTGCCCTCCATCCTGGAAGGCTTCCACGGTGTGATTGGCGATTGTGCTGATGCCAGTGCCGGACCCATAATAGATAAATGCTGCGCCTTTATCGGTCTGCACGTTGTCATATAAGTAGGCGCCGACCACCACGTCAGCAAGCCCATCGCCATTGACATCCCCGGCGGTGTTGACGGAATGACCGAAGCCGGAACCTGAGACGCCGGTGACCGTCCAATTCGGCGAACCCTCAAGCCTCCGGAAAAACCGAAATACGCATAAGCCTCTAACTTATCTGAACCAATAATAACATCAGCGTATCCATCGCCATTCACATCCCCGGCAGCAGCCACAGAAATACCGGTATGCCCATAGGAACCGGTACCAAGATATGAGTATGCAGTCCCCGAAAGACCTGAAGCAGTTCCGAGATAAATGTAAAATCTGCCGAGATCGTTATAGGTCGATGCAACTAAAAACACAAACCCTCCTATCTGCAAAAGGAGCACCGACAATCACATCGCCGTAACCATCCCCATTCAAGTCCCCGGCAAGATTGACGGATGCTCGCATAACCGGAAGTGCCGTCCTGATTGATTTCACTTGGTCCGTGAATCCGAACCTGCCGTGGCTGACAAGCCAGTTGAAGATCCAAGATAAACGTAGACTCGTCCCAGGAAGGAACCAGGGGCACCTATAATCACATCCGAATATCCATCCCCATTAACATCCCCGGCTGTGCTTACAGATCTCCCAAATCCCTCCGACCCATCGCCAGAGGCGGTCCAATCCGGAGAGGAGAACAAGCCGTGAGCCCGATCCGTAGAAAACCAAGGCTTATTGGAGTCTTGCCCACCACAATATCAGCATACCCATCGCCGTTAATATCCCCAGCGGTATTAACCGAATAACCGACCTGCGGCTGGTCACATTCCCATCATAGGTCCAATCAGGAGCGGATCCAGACCGGTCAGCGACCCGTAATAGACATAGACCTTGCCTTCATCTGTTTCGCCGTCATCATAATCTGGAGCGCCGGACGATGAGATCCGAAAAACCATCCCCGTTGACATCCCCGGCGGTGGCGAGGAGGTGCCGTAGTGGGAATATGCCTGCCCGCTATGAGCAAACCAATTGGGAGTGGCAGCCAGGGAAGTCTTCTCCATTGCCCGGACGGGCGCCACCTGGACCAATGCCATCATCAACAGGATAGCAACCCGATGGACAAGAAAACGGATGCAATGATTTCAATGCGGGCACGAGTTTTCATGGTTCCTCCCAATGTAAAAGCGGCTCACGAATCCCATCCATTGCGCAGATTCCCACTGGGTATGCCAATATTAATAAATAATTCTAGTAATATTATTCTTGTTTAAAGTTTGTTTTTCACGACCACCTAAGAATTGAATACAAATCCATCAAGTCAAGTGACGATTATCACAAAGCTGATTATAGTACAGACAAATACTTATTGAATGGGGTAAAGAATTTTTACTGTTTACTGATTTGTAATGTTTACGGCCGGTGAGGGCTTTTATCTCATACAAGGAACCCCGCTAGACGGGTAACGGGGTTACGGGTATCAACAGGATGTCTGAGCAGCACCTACGGGACGTAGTATTCGATGATGATCGTAGGTCTGACGCCCACCGTGGCGTAATTGCCGCTGAAGAACTTCATGTAGTCCGCAGCGCCATCGTCATTATCGTCCGTGGAAAAGCGCAGGCGGAACTGGGTGGTGCCGGTCTTGTTGATAAAGGGAAGCCCGGCAGGGGCAATGACAGCGCTATACCAATTGTTGACCGGTGCGTTGGGGAATGTACCCACAGCGGATCTGTTCGCAACTGCCTGGAAATCACTGATCACCAATCCAGCGGTTCCTCCAAAATACGGTCTACGGATATCCGCGACCAGCGCTCCAAGGATGGTGAAGGGGTCCGTCCCCACCACTACTCTGCTTCCTGATCATTAGGGTGGCTTTCATGACCGTGGCATTATCAGGCAGACCGGCAGTGTTGAAGGAGAGGATGGCGCGATATTGCTTGTCTCCCGCGGCATCGCCGAGGTAGAAGGTTGTTCCGGTCCTATCGAGCGTGCCGCCCGTATTACTGGTCTCAGTGGATTCAAGCACATGACCGTCGTAGGCGCCGGTCGAACGATAGATGGTAATGGCATTCGCCTTGCGCTCGAAGGCGCCAATGTCGCAGACAGAAGTGCCATCGTTGTCGCCGTCGCGCGGGCGGGTGACGGCGCGCTGATCGGTGGCGGCACAGGTCAATGGATCCCCTTTATCAATGGCAGGGCTGCCGACGTTCAAGGCATGGGTCAGGGTCGATCCGCCATTGATCCCCAATGGTCCGAGAACCGGGTCTGTGGCATATATGTTGTTTGTCGTCGTGCCTCCAATCAGGCAGCCGGCGACATTCTCGATCAGGTTGTAATCCTGCGAATTGATCGTGTTATTCGGAAGCGCGTAACAATCAGGGGCGGGTCCGACGGTGGCAGTGGCGATGTTGTTTGCAATGATCGAGTTTCTTGTATTTAGAGTGGAAGAGATCGGGACAATGTTATTGTGGATAAATACCCCGCCGCCTTGTAATCCTGTATTACTGGCAATGGTGACATTATTGATGCTTACAGTTGTGCAAGCAAATACATGCCACCACCGTTCCGTCCGCGGAGGTATTGTTGCTGATGGTAGTGTTTGTAAGATTGGCAGCAGACGGCAATTCAATCCAGATGCCTCCACCCTGACCCCCCTATATTGTAGGTATGCTTGATTCCCGATAGATCGCACTATCAGTGATGTTCAGGGTTCCAGAAACGCCCATCGCTGGATTCGCGGATGCAAAAGCAATTCCCCCGCCGGAGGTGTGAGCAGAATTGGAGATGACCGTGGATTTGGACATCACCATCGTGCTGGAGTGCCCTCTGCTGAGTAAATGGCTATCCCTCCGCCGACGATCCGCCCGCCTCAGAGGTGGCGCGTTCCGCTGATGACAACATCCTGGTCAGATTCAGGGTGGTGCCAACGTCCGAGTAGATACCCCCGCCATCTTATCTGCGGTATTATTCGCTGAATCGTGCTGTTATTGATGGTCAACATGCCCAGGTTCATGATGCCCCCGCCCTTTGAGCCGGCAGCGGTAGCAACATTGGACAACACGCTCAGGTTGGTGAGCGTCAGCGTTCCCAGGTTCCTGATCGCGCCGCCATCCGTTGGGAGACGTTGCCATTCGTGACGGTCATGTCGGTGATGGTGACGACAGCACCAGGACCAATATCGAAGATGCGACTGTTGGCATTGCCGTCGATGGTCAATAAGTTGACGCCAGGTCCATTGATGGTCAGATTATTGGGGATGAAAAGTTGACCAGTGGTCAGGATGATGGTTCCGGTCACAGAAAAGTTGATGATATCCCCAGGATACTGCAGTCGAAATGGCATTGCGCAAGTGACCCGGCACCGCTGTCCGCCAGACTGGTGACCGTCCAGTTGCCCGTGCAATCGACACGCGCCGGCGACAGCGCCAGCAAACTCAAACAGATGCACAACATGAGAAAGATGCGCAGAACAGGGGAAAAATGCTTCATATCGCTCTCCTTTGATAGGTTACCCATTCGCCCATGTTCACCACAATGAGGGTCGATGAGGAATTATCCGGAGAGGACTTCGGTTGTGGCTGTGAGGTGCAATGCGGGCTGCCATGTTTCCCACTGGGCCGAATCCCCCGACACTGATCGACAGTGCCAATCACATTGTATTACTTTTCACATATAAATTCAAGGATGTGAATAAAAGGCATTTGCAGCAGGGCAGGTGTGACCGTGGCGGAGTGTGCTTTTGAGATGAATCTTTAAAATTTTTATGGGTGGAGGGG
>CAWGMC010000034.1:0-43053 GCA_963823545.1 uncultured Chloroflexia bacterium
TTCTCCGCCGCCCAGTTGATGCTGAGCGGGCGCCCGTTCAAGAGCACCAGCACCACCGGCTTGCCGAGCGCCACCACCGCCCTCAGCAGTTCCTCCTGGCGACCGGGCAGGTCCAGCGAAGCGCGCGAAGCCGCCTCGCCAGCCATATCCGCCAGCTCGCCCAGCACCATCACCACCAGTTCCGCGTTGCGCGCCGCGGCAAGCGCCACCTGGAAGGCGGTCTCCGCCTCCTCGGGCGTCTGGGGAGGTTTCTTGTTCTCGTTAAATGCATCAAAAGGTCCGGGGATGTCCCTGCGGATCTCGGGACCCGGGGCATGCAGGACCGAGGCGCCCGGCAGTTTGGCGCGCAGACCCTCCAGCACGGTGACCGCGGCGGGCTTGTGACCGAAGACCATCCACGAGCCCTCGACCGCCTCCATCGAATCCGCGAGCGGACCGATGACCGCGATGTTCTTGCAAATTCTTCGCGAGCGGCAGCAGACCGCCCTCGTTCCTTAATAGCACCATCGACTTTTGCGCCGCGAGCCGCGGCTTCCCTGCGGTGGGCGGGATCCGAAAGCACCCGCTCCATCTTCGACTCGTCGGTGTAGGGATGCTCGAAGAGACCCATGCGCACCTTGATGGTCAGGATGCGCCGCACCGCCTCGTTGATGTCGGACATCTTCAGCGTGCCGTCCTTCACCAGCCCCGCCAGGTTCTGCATGTAGGTGCTGCTCGCCATGTCCATGTCCATCCCGGCGGTGAGGGCGCGCGCGGCTGCATCGCGACCGTCACGCGCGTGACCCTGGACCACCAGGTTGCCGATCGCCATGGCGTCGCTGACCACGAAGCCCTCGAAGCCCCATTCGCCGCGCAGCACGTCCGTTAAAGGAAGCGGTTGGCGCTGGCGGGCACATCGTTCAGGTCCATGTAGGCGCCCATGAAGCTGCCCACCCCGGCTTTCACCGCGGCCTGGAAGGGCGGCAGGTAGACGTTGCGCAGCAGGTTCTCGGGCAGGTAGACCGGGTCGTAATCGCGGCCTCCGTCCGCCGCGCCGTAACCGGCGAAGTGCTTGGCGCATGCCAGCACGCGCTCGGGCGCTGCCCAGCTTCGTCCCCTGGAAACCGCGCACCTGCGCGGCTGCCATGGCTGCACCCAGGCAGGGATCCTCACCGGCGCCCTCCACGATGCGACCCCAGCGGGCGTCGCGGGCGATGTCGAGCATCGGTCCGAAGGTCCAGTGCAGACCGGCGGCGCGCGCCTCGCGGGCGGCGACCGTCTGCGCCCGTTCGGGCACCGAGGGATCCCAGGAGGCTGCCATCGCCAGCGGGACGGGGAAGATGGTGCGGTAACCGTGGATCACATCCAGCGCGAAGAGCAGGGGGATCCCGAGGGGCTTTCCTCGACCGCGATCTTCTGCAGTTCGTTGAAGCGCTGGATGTTGTTCAGCCACAGCACCGAGCCGGCTCCGCCCTTGCGGATGACCTCTTCGGGGTTCGGTCCCGGGATCCACGGCGCGCCCGAGATCTGGGTGAGCTGACCGATCTTCTCCTCCAGGCTCATGCGCTTCATGATGTCTTTCACGCGGGCGGCGATCTTCTGCTCTGCGGTGAGCTTCGGCTTTTGGACTTTTTTGGTTTTCTTTTGGGTGACCATCTTGACTCCTGTGCGTGCATCTACTGATGTTTTTACTGCATGCAGGAATTTTATCACCATGACGATGATAACGTCCCGAAGGTTTCGTGAGGCGACTGGATACTGTATGAACCTTCGGGACGGTTTCACTTCGATGTCATTGCGAGGAGGGCGGTGTACGTCCGCCCGACGAAGCAATCTGTCTTAACGGGGATAGCCGTTAACAGAGATTGCTTCGGGAGTACCCTCGCAATGACACGATTCGATGTCTTCCTGAAAGCACTTAAATCCCGCCTCGATTCGTGCTAAAGTGATTCTGGGAAATCGCCTGGAATCGTTCCTGGAGGAAACCATGGAAGAGAAACCTGTCCGTAAAACCGACCGGGCGGCGGTCGCCAGTCTCTGCCTGGGATTCCTGGGCTTCATCACTTCATTCCTGTTCATCTATATTTTTCTCGGATCGTTCTATCAAGGAGCCGGTCGAACGGGAAACTGGCTGGTATGTGTTCTATGATTGGTGGTGGACAGGGGGAGGAATGTTGGATATTGACCACCCTGAGCACGGTGCTTTCGTTGATCGGCTTGAGCCTGGGGATCAATGCAAGGAAAAGGACAAATGACACGGACCGGGCTTGCCACCCTGGCGGTCATCCTCAATTCGATGGCGTTCCTGGCGGGATTCCCCGTGATGATCCCGATGATGTTCAGGGTGATCACGGGTCAACGGGGAGGCGAGCGTCCCAAGGTTCTAAAGCGACTGGATGCCTTGGTGAACCTTCGGGACGTTTGTGGTGGGGGCAGGTCACAGGGGGCAGGTCACAGACCTGCCCCTACGTGGTTTGGATGGGGGCGGGAAGACCCGCCCCTACTTGATGGGTGATTTGGTGATGAAGCGCAGGACCAGGTTGATGACTGCGATCAGGACCGCGACGAGTTCGGAAACATCCACGCTGGGCTGGTAGCCGGTGAAGCCGAAGTAGCCGGCGAGCGATACGATCACGAACAGGATGTTGAACCAGAAGGTCTTGGATTGGTAGAAGGGTTTATCCATTTTGATTCTCCTTTATTTAGAACGTCCCGAAGGTTGCGCGTAAGGCGTTGGTGGTGGTGTGAACCTTCGGGACGGTTTGCGGTAGGGGGCGGGTCACGAGACCTGCCCCTACGTGATTTGGTCATTACAGGCGCACCGTCCAGTTGGCGACGGAATAGAACTCGTCGATGACACCGGTGGCGGATCCATCATAGACCACCTCGACGAACAGCATTTCGCCATCATCGAGGTAGGTCGGGGTGGTCACGGTCAGCGTCATCTTGTGTTCGTCCACATCGATGCGCTCGGCTGCCGCATCGTGCCCGGTGTCGTAGGTGGTGGTCACCTCGGCAACGGTCAGCGAGCGCGCCATCCGCTCCCATGGTCGCCTTGTAGAGGTGGGCCTCCATGGCATCCAGGGCGCCGGTGACTACACGGAAGTGCACGTCCACGGAATTGAGCTTTGCGCCTTTGAGTGAACCATCGCGCTGAGGGACATCCACGAGCGGGATGTAGGACACTGCCGCGGCATCTGCCGCGGTGCGCCGGTTGTACCAGACGTTGGACGCGACGGTCGCGGTCCACGTGCCGGCACTGTGGGCGTATTTGGTGAAGGGGATCACCTGGCTGAAATTGTCATGTACGTAACCCATGAGATTTTTCTCCTTTCAGGGTTTGGGTGGATTGGGGAGACGTTGTAGAGACGTTGCATGCAACGTCTCTACACATCTACGCGACGTTGGATTTGTGCAACGGGCGGAAATCGGCGACCAGGACCGCCAGGAAATGGCGGATCTTGATGCGGTGCTCGTCGTTCATGAACACCGCGGGGTCGGTCTCGCGTCCTGCGACGAAGATCTCGGGCATCAGACCGAAGCGCTCACCGACGTAGATCGCCGGGGCGATGCGCGGGTCACAGGCAGCAGCCCAGTCCGTGGCATCCGTCCATTCGGGGACGGTGAGCGGGCGTCACATATCCGCCGTAGGTGGGTCCGCCCTTGGAGGCAATGGCAGCCTCGACGGTGCGCAGCCCAGCGCGGGATGAAGAGCGCCTCTGCCGCGGCTTTCAGTGCACGCGGCACCAGGCAGAAGCGCGGCTCGATCGCCATCTTCTTGCCGGTGCCATAGTAGCCGGTCGCATTCTTGCGGAGCAGTGGCTGGTTGTAGACAGCCGCGGCAACTGCATCCCAGGCGGTGAAGTCCGTGCCCAGCGCGGTGGTCAGCAGGTTGGCATGTCCGCCCGCGGTGGTGACTGCGGTGGCATTGAACAGCGCGCCGGTGTCTGCCATGGTGGGACCTGCTCCGCTGTTGGAAGTGAAGATGGCAGCGATCTGCTCGGAGATATTGCGGATGCCGGCTTTGCCCAGCTCGATGCCATAGGCACGCAGCTTGCGGGTGTCGTCCTTGTCCAGCAGTTCGAGCGTCAGCGGGACGTATCCGCCGTACTTGGTGAAGCGAAGCGGTCTCGGGGCTGTCACCGATCACGATCTCCTGGTACTCGCCCTGCTCGGAAACGGAGGGCAGGGAACCGACCGTCCCGACCAGCGTGCCGGTGATGGTCTGCAGGGAACCGAAGTGCTCGATCTGGACGATGTTCTTCCACCAGTCGTAACCGGCAGTGCCCATCTGCTCCCAGCCCATGGCGACCAGTTTGTTCAGGGCGTTCTTGGCGAGCCCGGTGAAGTCACTGGTCGTGGCGAGCATCACCTGCTCGGGGAGATACTGCCCGCGCAGCTCGAAGTCACCGGTCAGCAGGGTGTAGAGCTCGCGGATGCCGGACAGCCGGGCAGCCTTGACCTTCTCGAGACCCGGGTCACGCGGCACGTTGAACAGGTCATCCACCGCGGCGCGCAACTGGTCTTCGGTGGTCACCATTTGACTGGCGCGCGACCGGTCCGCTGACGACCTGGGAGGCGATCACTTCGCTGAGCTCGGTGCGCTTGTCCTGGATGGCGGTCTCCAGTTCGGTGGGTTGGAAGATACGGTCCTTGAAGGACTTCTCTACGACAGCCTGGGAAGCCGCGGGAAGATCCGAGGCGGCAAGCGAGGCTTTGAGCAGGTTGGCGCACATGCTGAGCATGACTGCGTCTGCCTGCTCGGACTTTTCTTGCAGGTTGGTGAATTCGGTTTCATTCATGGGTTGTCTCCTTTCGATTGAGGGGGCGGGAGGACCCCGCCTTTGTCATGATGGGACGGATACACAGATCCGCCGTTGATGGGCGACCGTAAAGGTGCGCCCCTACGTAAAAACGTTCCGCCGCGGGCGGGGTCGATCACCGCGTCCACGGAATGGGCGCGCAGGATCTTCGTCACCCTGCCATCCCGGTCGTGCTCGATGTGGATGACCGCGGAAAATCCGACCGCCTGCAGGATGGCGGGATTCTCCCGGGCTGCCTGGCGGAGGGAGAGCAGGACCTCCGCCGCAGGTCCGGCAGGGACGAGGGTCAGGCGGATGCCCTGAGAGTCTGCATCCCAGGCGGGGGAGGTGAGCGTGCCTGCCAGGTCGCGCACGGAGGGATGCCGGTCGATGCCCGGGTGGTCGAGGAAGACGGGCAGACCGTCCCAGAGGGGGAGCGAGGCTTGCAGGGTGGGCGCGTCGAAGAAGAGCGCGTGTCCCTTCGCCTCCCCGGCGCTGATGGCGAGGATGTCGAAGGCTTCGGGTGATGCGGCTGTGAGTTGGATGGTTAGTTGTTTGTTCATTTCATGTCTCCCTGGGTGGTGGGGCGGTTGGGCGCTTGTCATTGCGAGGAAGTCCTGCCCCCGAAGCAATCTGCTGTGAACAGGAGATTGCTTCGCGAGTGCACGCCTCGCGAATGACACTCGAACACTGAACACTGAACACTGAACACTGAACACTGATCACTCCGCGCCTTCCGGCTCCCCGTCCTCTGCGACCGTCCCGGGCAGGGGCAATTGACGCGGACGGACGCCGGGCAGCGGGCGGCGATCGCCCTCGGGCGCGGGCAGGGTCTGGTCGAAGGTCTCGCCCGCCATGCGGTAGAAGAGGCGCAGCGCCTCGCGGCTGTCGATCAGGCGGCGGTCGAAGAGCTCCATCAGCGAGGGCAGGATGCGCGCGGCGGCGAGCGAGAGCAGCGAGTTGTCGCGCTCGGTGATGTCGGGGCTGAGCACCTGGATGCGGGCGCGCGGGTTCAGCCTGCGGTCGAAGCGCCTGCGGTGCGCGACCGCGATGCGCGCCATCTGCCGCAGCATGGCGATGAACTGCTTCTGCGTGCGCTCCAGCCCGCGGAAGGCGGGGGTGCCGGCGGCCTCGGCGGTGGTGCGCGTGGAGGATTCGGGTTCGGCGAGGTAGTGCAGCGGGATGCCGGCTCCGGCGGCGATGGTCTTCTTCAGGCTCAAGCCGTCCTGCGTGGCGTCGCCCGAGTTCAGTTGGGGGGAGATGGTGCTCCACTTCTCGCTGTCGTTGACCACCAGGATCGAGCCGGGGTTGGGCTTGTGCGAGTTGATGTGGATTCTCGCGGGTCTGGCGGTCCGCCTCGCTCGTGTAGGCGCCCTGCACCACGTAGAGGAAGGCGGTGCGGAAATGGTTGAGGCGGGCGCGGTCCTCCAGCCAGGTGCGGTAACGACCGAAGTCATCCAGCATGGGCGCCAGCATCGACTCGCCCCAGGCGCTGCCCACCGGACGGTTGACCGCGAAGTGCAGGACGAAGGTGGGCTGCCGGTCGCTGCCGTCGTACGCCTGCCAGGCTTCGGCGCTGGTGTCCTCGGGCAGGTACTGCAGTTCCTGGCGCACATCGTTGGGCGCGCTGACGATCTCGCGCACCGAGTCGGCGGGCAGCGGGCGGACGTAGGTCATGCCGTCCATGGGGTTGGCGGAGAGGATGAAGAACAGGTTGCCGGTGCGCGCCAGTTCATCGCACCAGTCGGGGATCTGCGAGTCGAGATCGTTGAGCGGGTGGCGCCACCATTCGAGCAGGAACTTGTGGGTGGCTTTGTGGTCGCACTGGATGCCCAGCCCCTCGCCGATGATGAAGTCGGTCTGCAGGCTGACGACGCGCCGCGCCAGGGGGTTGACCCGCCAGGCGCGCAGGCATTCGGCGAGCACCTTCTGGCGGTCGTAATCGAGGCGCGAGCGGTAGTGGCTGGAGCTGCCGTCTCCATAGAAGACCTGGTTCTCGCTCTCCTCCGAGAAGAGCGCCACCTGCCTGAACCCGTCCGCGCTGCCGGAATCCGAAATGCCCGGCGCTCCCTCCGGGGAACCGGGCGCCTCAACAGCGGGCTGCATGCGAAAGATGTTGCGGAAGAACTTGTTCATCGAAATCCTCTTTCCCCCCAATAGGTCAGTTCCCCGCCCGCGGTCAGTGGGTGCGGGGAGGGACGAGGGGATTGTAGAACATAAGTTCTAATTTGTCAAGAGGGGAAATTCTTGAACTTTGATTGGAATGATTATGGGAGATCTACCCCCGGAGCCCTACCCCCGACCCCTCCCCAAATTGCTGAAGAGCGCAATTTAGGGAGGGGAGCCTTTACTCGCACGGGGCACATAAACTTACCCTCCCCAAATGTGTTTTTTCATTTGGGGAGGGCGGCTATAATAATGTAGTCATCCATTCGGTGTTGGGTAGGGCAGGTCGGGTGGATCCAATACCAAGTGCCCTACCCCCAGCCCCTGCCCAAATTGCTGAAGAGCGCAATTTAGGGGAGGGGTGCCTTTACTTGCACGAGGCACATAAACGTACCCTCCCCAAATGTGCACTTTCATTTGGGGAGGGCGGCTATAACAATGTAGTCACCAGCTTCGAGTGTCGGGTAGGGCGGGTCCGAGATTGTACAAAAACCCAGTCTGCCCCGTCGAGCGCAGCGGGAGCGGGGTGCGCGTGGTGTCAGGTGGCGGCTAACCACTACCGAGCATTCGCCCAATTTGATGCGCCAACATCGCTCCCGGAACGAACAACGCAAGCCCGATCAGCGCTGAAAATGCCGCTGACTTCAACGTCAAAAACCTTGCATCAAAGAGTTGTTTGTAGATATAGAGTGTGCCGGGAATGACTGCCAATACCGCACCGAATATCCCGGGCACATATCCCCCGACGAGCAATAGCCTGCGCGATGTGCGTGAACACATGCAGGAACAAACCACCAAGCAAACCGGCATAAGCATATACCCAGAAACCGCGTTTGCTTGACATGGACGCGCCAACTGTCACTATAATAAACAGAAGCAGAATGAATCCGATCGCAATGGTGACCTGTGTTGTTGTTGTGGGTAGTGAACGTATCACCTTTGCTGCTACTTCGTTCATCCTGGCAAGCTGATCAAGTTCCTGCTGATGACCGGCAATCCAACCTGGCATGGTGAGCAATTCTTCGCCATCGTGAATGATGAATACAATGGGCAGCAGCCAAAGTATCCGCGCGACACTTCGCCTGCCAGACTCTTGGGGATGTGTAGAAATTGCTTGACTATTACTCGACATCCAATTACCTCAATTTGAGCGGAGCCACCTAACGGCTGGCGTTACTTGCGGGTGGGCGGGGGTAGATAAAACTTCCAGAGGATGAGCCCATTAGTTTTTAATTAAAACGCTGCCGCGAATTTTTGCGGACAATTTACCCTCTCGGATCAATTCTTCAACAAGGAACAATAATTCTACAGGTTCAATTTCTCCTTTAGTAATATTAGCTTTCAGGCGTATGACTTCCAGTGGGACCTCTTCATACACTTCAAAGGTTTCTTTTATAAGTGCAGGCAATCTTAACTTAAGTTCAGCCTTTGTAATCTGGGCGTTTACAGATTTCAAGGATTTATTTGAAGCCAATAAGTCATCTAACAAGTCTGCTCGGTCTACGGGGAACGATGCTGCGCTCATCACAATGACCGCCCCTTGCCCATAGCTGATTTTTACCGAAAAGAAAAAACTGGAAAACAATATTCGTGTACTTATTAGTGGAAGAATTGCTTTATTGGCTTTATCTTGAGCAGAGAATAGTGAATAGAGATTTGGTGTATTCGAAGAAAGATTATCCTTTGTTTTTCGTTTATGGGCTTTGGGATAATGTTCTGTGTATTCAATCGGTAGTTGTTTTGTTTTTTCGATCTTTTCCAGTTTTAGCCCAAGTGCTGATAACAAGGGCAGGCTCTCTTTATAGTTTTTCCTCATCTGCTCCAATCAAAATCATTGCTGTACCTCCACCCTCAAGATATTCAAAAAGAACTTTTTCCTGCTCCGTATTGAGCATTGGATCAAGAAAAAACAAGGGATCCATTATGCGGATTGACTTCGACCTTCAAAAATTTTTATCATTGACGCCTCGCAGGGCACCTGTAAATATCTCAGGAGACGGTTAATCGCTTCAACGTTAAAGCGGCTTGTGCAGATACCAAGGTGATAAGGACTTTCCATTATCTTTCTTTCTCCTCTGTGAAAATGGGATGAAAGGAAACGTCGTTTGCAAAAAGTACCGGACTTAAAAACTACTGAAATGCTTGGATTAGAACCAACTCAACCTAAAACAGACTGAAGGTAAAACGCCGAACTCTTTATTAGATACTCCTGGGGTTACTAATATCCAGACCAGCCATTGATTGTACTTCACACCCGCATCGATATCAGCCCAAACCGAAGCCTGAAAACATTATAAGGATATTTGGGCAAAAAAACAAGCAGGGCAAGCCTTTCAGCCTGCCCCGTCGAGCGCAGCAGGAATAGGATGCGCGTCGTGTTAGCCCGCCGTTGACATGGCATACTGCCTTAATGTTTTTATACAGTTCAAGTGAACCGCCCAAAATTCCTCTCCAACCTAACAATGACCCGTCAAAGAAATAGGCATACTGCAATACATTATTGTCGTCTAAATACACTACTTCCACCCACAACATAATTTTTTGTATAAGTGTAACAAATGGTAGAAATACAACGAAATAAGTAACTAAAATTAATACAGAAGGGAATGTAATTGTCGAACGGATAGACCATCCCAATAACATCACGACTAGGAAGATCGCCAATGTCATGCCTCCCAAGGAATTCAGCGGGTAAACAACATCTATGCTTTTTATATTTTTGATAACGATGTTGTATTTATTTCCTTTGAAATGTAGTCCTCCTTCCGACGAATTGAGTGAACCGCGGTCGCTAAGTTAAAAAACCTAAATCGGTTTCTGATTTGCTTTTCTGTTGAAAACCATACGCTGGAAAGTTCTTGTTTTTTCTCCATCTTGTTTGATCTCCTTTTGCAAGTCTGCCCAACTCTACGTATTCATAATTAATGGAGACTACCTGCTTCGTTGCTCGGAAGCGCGGCTTTCAACTCTGCCTTAAGACTATCAATTTGCGCTTGCTGTTTCCGTAATATGTTGGAGAGGTGCCATCGCTCGAAAAAAATAATCGCCAGAAATAAAAACATGACAGCAAATGTCATGACGTTGGAGATATTAATATCTTGAATTGCGAAATATCCAAAAAAGACTGCAAACGCTAAAAAAATGAAATGCCAGTATTTGCTCCAATGCTGTTGGACAATGTACTTTATCCATCTTTCACCGTAGTTTTCTGGTTTGAAATTGTCCATTGTTCGTAATCTCCATTGCTTATTGAATATTTCAGCAACTTCTGCGGCTCTATTCATCTTTCCAGATCAGCCAGGGGATTTCACCCCCGCACAAATCCAAAGTCTAATAACATTATAAGGATATTTTGGCAAAATACAATCAGGGCAAGCCTTTCAGCCTGCCCCGCTTTAGGGATCTACATGACTTCACTCTCTAGAGCCCTACCCCCAGACCCCTCCCCAAATTGCTGACAGCGCAATTTGGGGAGGGGTGCCTTTACTTGCACGAGGCACATCAAACTACCCTCCCCAAATGTGTACTTTCATTTGGGGAGGGCTGCTATAACAATGTAGTCACCAGCTTCGGTGTTGGGTAGGGCAGGTCGGGTGGGAAATCCAAATACCGAGAGCCCCCTACCCCCAGCCCCTCCCCGTTTGTAAAAGCACAAACAGGGAGGGGTGCCTTTACTCGCACGGGGCACATTCTTGCCCTCCCCAGATGCGTTCTTACATCTGCCCTTCCAGGGTGCTCCGCGAGGAGTGCGATAACACTGTCTCATCCATCCGAGTGTTGGGTAGGGAGGGGGCCCGGTGATAGTACTCTAACAATTTCGTAAGCTATTCCGAGAACCAGACCAATTACCCTGGAGGCAGACATGAAAGCGATCGTGCAAACGAAATACGGATCCCCG
Source organism: uncultured Chloroflexia bacterium (assembly GCA_963823545.1). Taxonomy (GTDB): domain Bacteria; phylum Chloroflexota; class Anaerolineae; order Anaerolineales; family Villigracilaceae; genus Denitrolinea. Next base: position 10,846 of record CAWGMC010000034.1, read on the forward strand.
GATGTTCTTCGGCTCGAGGACGTGGAAAAACCTGCGCCCAAAGACGATGAAGTGCTGGTCAAAGATCCATGCGGCCTCCGTGAATGCCTACGACTGGCATTTCCTGACCGCGGACATATTCCTGATCCGCTTTATGGGCGGGGGATTCCTCAAACCCAAAACACGCGACCCGGCGCGGACCTGGCGGGTACGGTCGAGGCGGTTGGCAAAAACGTCACCCAGTTTAAGCCGGGGGATGAGGTCTTCGGAGATATCGGTCATGGCGCTTTTGCCGAGTATGCCTGTGCCGCTGAAAAAAGATTGGTGCTGAAACCGGTCAATCTGACGTTCGAGGAGGCCGCGGCGGTGCCCATGGCTGCACTGACCGCCCTGCAGGGTCTGCGCGATGAAGGAAAGATCCAGGCGGGGCAAAAGGTTTTGATCAATGGCGCCTCCGGCGGGGTGGGAACGTTTGCGGTGCAGGTCGCCAAGTCGTTCGGCGCGGAGGTCACTGCCGTGTGCAGCACCCACAATCTGGAGCAGGCGCGCTCGCCTGGGTGCGGACCACGTGATCGACTACACCAAAGAAGACTTCACCAAAAATGGGCAGCAGTATGACCTGATCCTGGCTGCCAACGGATATCATCCGCTTTCAGCCTACAAGCGCGCCCTGGCTCCCCGGGGTATCTATATCATGGCGGGAGGCACCCCAGCCCAGATCTTCCAGGCGATGCTCCTGGGTTCAAGGATGTCAGAAACCGGGGGCAGGACAATGGGCGGTGTATCGGCGAAGATCGACCAGAAGGATCTGGGTCTGATCAAAGAGATGATCGAAGCCGGCAAGGTCAAACCGGTCGTCGATAGACGCTATCCATTAAGTGAGGCGGCTGAAGCGCTCCGCTATCTTGGAGCAGGGCATGCCCGGGGAAAAGTGGTGATCGTTATGGTAAGCTGATCAGGGTTGGGCGGCTTACGACCTGGAGGTCGATACCTCATGAAAATCGAGATTGGCAGTTCGAAACCCGATAACTTCATCGATCGCTGGTCCGGCGAGTTCCGGATCTTCTCCCACTTTGAAATGGCGCTGGGCATCCCGCACTCCCTGTTCCTGATCACCACCCTGAAGGAGAACGGGAAACCGAATGCCTGTTTCCAATCCTGGAGTTCATTCAGCGGGGATGAGGGCGGCTATTTTGCGATCACTCCGCTGCTGCGCACGACGCATACCTATCGCAACATCCTGCGCACAAAAGAATTTTGCATCAACTTCATCAGCGCCCGGTATTTTGACGCATGCTACCAGACCATCCGCAACAACACGGAGGAGACTGACGAGATCGCCGCGGGCGGGTTCACCGCTGAACCGGGGAGCTGCATCCGCGCACCCCGCATCCGGGAGGCGTTCATGTCGCTGGAATGCGCCTTCCATTCGGAGAGCGACCTTTCGGGCAGGGGCATCACCGCCTTGGTCATCGGCAGGGTGCTCTCGGCGGCGGTGGATGAGGACTACATCAATGGCGGCAGGAAATACGGGCAGGACGGTTTCATGTATTACCTGTACGACCTGCAGGACTTGGCCTCCGGCGACCAGGGTGTGAGAAAGGTGGCATCCCTGGATATCCTGAGGAAAGCGTGATTCGTGGATTTTGAGGAAGGTTTCCATTGAACGATCACAGCACCCTGGTCAACCGTCGGGACGTTGTCAGATCTCCGGGTATGCAGTGCACCGGATACATCCTGCCTCCTCCTCAAACTTGACATGTCTCATCCACGCCTGATTCGAAAGACATCTCCAGGGATACAGGCCGCGGATCATCCTGCCTCCTATAAGACATGTCAAGTTTCACCGACCACTGGACTGGAGACTTCACCCCAAGGAGCCCTACCCCCGAAGCAATCTCCGTTAACGGTAATTGCTCAGATCGGGGAGGGGTGCCTGGCATGACGCTGAACACTGACACTGCCTTCCCAAACTAAATACTCCTCTCCAAACTTGACATGTACTCATCCACGCCTCATTCGGAAGAAGTGTTTCCAGGGACAGCGGACAAGCGGTTCTCCTCCTCCTAAGACATGTCGGGTTTCAGGCCGCGAGCGTCCCGAAGGTTCCAAGGAGGACTTTTCGTTCAATCCAACCTTTGGGACGTTAATCCCGTAAATTGTCACTCAGGGTGTGCTCAGCGTCAGGGTAAAGATAAAACTTGCCTTCATTATCGCCGTAACCATCCAGGTTTTCATTGAGGGTGAAGTAGAGCGTGCCGCTGGTCTGCGCGATGAACTGCGCCATGGACATGGTTTCCTCGGTGATCAGAAAGGGGCTGCCATCGCCGATCCTTGCCACCAGCATCCCGTAATTCGCGCCATTGACGACACAATTGGCATCGCACACAAAGTCGTCCAACCCGTACAGGGAGTATGGACCTTTCCAGGCTGGGTTGCTGCCCTGCATGTTGCAGAACACGCACCCCGTACCTGTAATAACGATCTGCTGCCCTTTCTGGACGCGGATGCCTGTGTCATACCAGGGCACATTGGTATCGAACTCCACATCCACTTTGCCTTCCATGGGCTGGTCCCCGCTCGACTCCATCTTCGCGGCCTCCACGGTCTTCACCAGGAAACCGCATGTTTCCTTGTCGTTCTCGGTTTGCAGGTACGGCTCGAGCTCGACGGTCACCATATCCCCATCGCCCAGCCGTTCACCGTTATCGCCGTGGACGACCAGGTCCCAGGCGTTGTAACCATACTCGGGGAGCTTATCCATTCCATTCCCGGTCTTAACTTCCATCCAGATATCCAGCCCGCCCGTGTCCTGCACGTACAGGACCAGTTCGCAGCGGCTGCCGACCCGGTCACCCGAGCTGACGCAGGTCGTCTCCTCCCGGATGCTGAGCTTGCCGGTGACCGAAACGGTCTGACCGTCCTCCTCCAGGGTGCGGCAATCACTTAGCAGGGTCATCTTATCTTTGTAGACGACGGGCGGCTCGGAGCTGCTCGGCAAGCCAGCGAGGCGAGCACCAGCGTGAGCAGTGCGATGATCGGCAGGAGGGGGGAATTGCGGTGGGTCGGATGGGTTCTATGCTGCATTGGTTTTCTCCAGGTTGGATGGAATGGGATCATTGCGCAACGATCTTCTTTTCTGCGCCCGGTGGCTTGTTGCGCGAAGACCTCTGCCAGGCAGGCGTTGTTATCTTTGAACCAGGACAAGTAACAATACTATGATCAGAAGAAAGATCGAATCCACAACTAACAGGATGCCTGTAATCGTTTCAAATTTTTCCCATCCTTTTCCCTGGGCAATTGAAATGGGTCTGGCAATCAAGACATATAATCCAACAACAAAAGAGAAGATGGGCACCGAAAAACAGAAATGCCGCCATGCCCGCTGCCTGGATGGCAAGAATGACCACCAAAGGCAGGATAGACCAGAACAACAAGCCGGCAGGAGTGTCCCAGTTGATCCGGATCCGTTTTTGATGAATTAGGTCCTGGGTGGGAAGATATTGCGCGATCTGATGCCTGGCGGCTTCCATATCCTCAAAGCCATGGAGCGCGATGGCTCTTTTGTTTGGGAATGACAGTTTGATCGATTGCGTTTCGCCATTTGGATTTTCGAGAAAATCAGCGCGCACCAAATCTTTCCAGTAAAAGACTTCCTTGTATTTTTTTCCCTGACGTTCCAATCTATCAGGATGAATGTAAACGGATAACTCTGCAATTTTTCGAAGCGCTCTGGATGCAGAGATGTAAAAAATTGCTCCCTCCATAATAAATGCGAAAATACCTATGCCTGCTACGACAGTTGGGGGTAAATCCTTGCTCATGGGGCTGAGAAGCAGGAAGGCAATCAGAACAATGGGCAATATGATCGCCAGGGTTATGTACCGCTTTTTCGCCTGGCGGATACCTTTGGTGAACTTATAAACTGTCACTTGTTCCATCACGGGATTTACCCTATTGATTAAGAACGGATTTCATGGCAGAACGTGATTTACATAGGAAAGGGGTTGACCATCAAAGTATACTGCCTCCTCCTCAAACTTGACATGTCTCATCCGCGCCTGGACATTGTTCGCCCTGAACGTCCCGAAGGTTCCATTGAACGACAGAGTTGTCTGGCCAAACCTTCGGGACGGTATCCAAGAGCCCTACCCCCAGCCCCTCCCCATCTGGAATTGCACAGATGGGGAGGGGTGCCTTTTACATGCACGGGGTACATATACTTACCCTCCCCAAATGCGTACTTTCATTTGGGGAGGGCGGGCATACGAATGGTTTCATCCGATCCGAGAGTTGGGTAGGGCAGTTCGGGTGGGGACTTCGGGTTCCATGATTTGGCAGTAAAATATCCTCCAACGACCCGTTCGAATGCCTGACAAAAAAAGCGAGGGAAGATGAGAATCACCGGCAAGGCAATGCTGCTTTTGGTCATGTCCATCTCTTTGGCATCCTGTAATGCCTTTGCGCCCAAACCGACCGCGACGCCCACGCCCACCAATACCAGCCTGCCAACGTCAACGAGTACTTCGACCAATACTCCAGAGCCAACCAGCACTCCCACCCGGACACCCATTCCGGCAACCGAAACGCCTTCGGTCCCTGTTCTGCCCATGCCGTCTGGAGCACCAGTCAGCGAATGGAAGGGCATGCCTGTCATGCCGGGTGCCATTGCCGGAGAAGGTGACGACAAGGGTTATTCTTTCACGATCAAGGCTTCAGCGGAGGAGGTCCAGGAGTATTACGAGACGGAACTGGGGAAACTCGGATGGAGCTTGCTGGGCAGCGGGCAGGGCTCGACCGAGGCGGTCATGTTGATCTTCATGCAAGGCACCAGCATGTGTTCCGTGTCCATCCTGCCTCAAGCCGATGGCATCGTGTATGTGATGTTGATCAAATAAATGGCGTAGGCGGGATAGACATTGAGAGGAGATGGTCATGAAGTTCGATAATATAAGACCGGCTTGGAAAATATTTGAAAAGTGGGCATCCAAAATATTCCTGGTACTTTCATTGCCTGCATTGGGATCTTTGTGTATCTGGTAATTCTGGACAGCAAAGGTTCCTATTCTTACGATAGCAGTCAGGATCTGCCGGATCGAATTATTCAAGGGATGATATGCTCATCTCTCATGGTAAAAGACGAACCTCATTATGTGAATGTACACCTCCACAACACCGATCCTGAAATTAAGCCGGATGTGACCACCTCGATAAGTGCTCCGAATTTCAATATCATCGAACCGAAAGAAACGAGTACGGTCATAGAGGACTTGTCAGATAGGACGTTTTATTCTCCAGGATGGTGGGTCGCCCCCACCCAAACAGGCAAACACACCATTACCTTTTCTGCGGTTACGGATGATGGCATGACCAATGCAATCACCTGCGAGATCACAGTACTTTATTTTCTTGGAGTAGACCTGGAAGATATCTATAGTATTTGTGCTTTCATTTTCTCCACAGGCATCTTTTGGAACCTGCATTTGTTTCTTGAAAAGCGAAAACAAAGGGAAATGGTAAAGAAGGAAGAGGGTTGATCCACGGTGTACGCCCGCCGATGAATCGGCGGGCTATGAGTAACGCCCCATGAATGGGGCTTTGGTAAAACCCAATCCATTGGGCGCTATAGTAATAGATCACGAAAAAGGCAAATGCGACATGAAAAATATGAATCCGATTGTGAGAGACACACTTTTGACGATTGGATTACTGATAGCGATCGCCATACCCCTCGTATTGACAATATATTTAATTAACAATGATCGGGAATATATTATTATTGCAGTCATGTCACTGTTGTTTTTTACCATCTCGATTGGTTATTTAATAACGCAGAAACGTTTTTCACTTAATTCTGTAATGGGTTTGGTCGCTGGCGTTCTTTTTCTCGCCAGCAGCATATTTGGTTATAGATCTGGAACATTTACAAATAAGATCAGTACCGGGTTTCTGGAATTTGGCTTGGGTATTATGCTTTTATTGATTAACCTTATTACAAATGATTTGATCAAAAATTCATTGGTGCCCATCGCCCAGGTGCCAAAATTGAAAAAGTTATCTCTTTTTTCAGTTCTTGTCGCAATAATGGCTTTCCTTTTTGGAATATTTCTTTTCATTAATGAGTTTTATCATTTATATTAGTGACCCATCGGGTCAAATAAGGTGTAGGCTTATCCCGTGCTAAATGATCCTTCGTGAAGATAATCGATACCCATGTCCATTTCAAACTCACATTCAGGCAAACCACCTCCTGATTATATGGAAGTACTCTATTGGAAAATATTTGAAAAGTGGGCATCCAAAATATTCCTGGTACTTTCATTGGCTGCAATGGGATTCATCGTGTATCTGTTAATTCTGGAAAACAAGAGTTCGGTTTCCTACGATAGCAGCCAGGATCTGCCGGATCGAATTATTCAAGTGATGATGTGTCCGTCCCTAATGGTAAAAGACGAACTAAATTATGTGGGTGTAAGCATCCAAAACACCGATCCTGAACTTGGGAATGACGTGACCGTCTCGATAAATGCTCCGAATTTCAATATCGTCCAGCCGAAAGAAACGAGTACGGTCGTGGAAGACTTGTCATCGAGTTGGTTCGGACCCGAGGGATGGTTGGTCGCCCCCACCCAAACAGGCAAACACACCATTACCTTTTCTGCGGTTACGGATGATGGCATGACCAATGCAGTTACCTGCGAGATCACAGTGATTTATTTTCTTGGACTGGACCTGAAAATAATTTATGGTATTTGTATTTTCATTTTCTACATAGGTTTCTATTGGAACCTGCGTTTGTTTCGTGAAAAGCGAAAACAAAAGGAAATGGTAAAGAAGGAAGAGGGTTGATCCTCCTCCTCAAACTTGACATGTCTCATCCGCGCCTGGACATTGTTCGTCCTGAACGTCCCGAAGGTTCCATTGAACGACAGAGTTGTCTGACCAAACCTTCGGGACGTTTTTCACATCTCCAGGGATACAGGCTCGCAGATCATCATGCTTCCACTAAGACATGTCAAGTTTCACCAATCGTCAATCGTCAATCGTAAATCGTAATTTCCCTGATTCCCGCCCAGCGCAATGCCCTGCGGCAGTCCTCAAAGCGGCAGCGCACCAGGCGCGCCTCGCCCAGGATGTACGCCACGATCTGCGGGTGGATGGGAGGCACGTGCAGGGTATCGGCGGGGGTCAGCCACAGTGCCAGCGCCGGCACCCGCCTGTCTCCCAGCGCCATGTGCCTTATATCCCCGAGGATGTGCGCCTCCGGGTATCTCCAGGCATCCCTGGCTTTCACCACCTGCCCCGTGCACAGCAGGAACCTGCGTCTCTCGAACATTCGTCCTCCAACACTATTGTGTCATTGCGAGGAGGGTGTTCTCCCCGACAAAGCAATCTGTCGTTAACAGGAAACCACCATTAACAGGAAATTGCTTCGTCGCTCCTTGCAGTCGCTCCTCGCAATGACACTAGATACTGAACACTGAACACTGATCACTGATCACTGATCACTAGAAGTTTTTGTTGATCCACTTGATCGGGTCCTCCGCCTGGATGATGGTGGTGGGGAGGAAGGGGGTCCACCCCAGCGCGTCCAGCTCGGCGGTCAGCGCGTCCGCCAGGACATGGTCGTCGTGGATGAGTCCGCCATCCGGTCCGCGCGTGCCGTCGCGCACGCCCCAGCGCATGCTGTGCTGCGGTCCCGGCAGGATCTCGCTAAAGCAGTTCTGATATTGCAGCAGCACCTCCGCCGAGGGCGCGCAGTCGCGGAATCTGCCGGTCTCGATCACGCCCAGGAAGGCATAGCCCAGCTCGCTCTTTTTCTGCAATGAGAACTTCACCGGGTGCACCCTGCCGGGCAGGGATTTATCCAGCAGCGCCCAGAGCCCCTCGCCCACGCCGGTCGCATCGATGACCACGTGCTGCGGATGCCATGCCGCGGCGAGCGCCGCGATCTGACCGAAGACCTGCAGATGGCTGACCCCCTGCCAGTTCAGCCGCTTGACCGCCCGGTAGGTGGGCGCGCCCAGCGCGCTGAGCTGCGAAAGGTCCACGTCCACGACCGTCAGCGTGGTGCTGTCGCGCCCGGGGTTGCCGAGTCCGTCCAGGTTCAGCAATGCCTCGTCCATGCCCGCCACGTCGATGCAGAACGCGTACAGGTGACCCGGGACCGGTGACTCCTGCGCGGGTTGGTCCGCCCCCATGAGCGCCAGCCTGCCCGGGTTGAACATGCCCGCCTGCGCGTCGATCTCCTCGCAGAAATACTGGGTGCGCACCAGCGGATGCTGCCTGCCTTTTTCGGCGACCACCGCGTCGACCTTCATGCCGTACTCGGGCACGACGCGGCGGATGTCATCCGCGCTGTACTGGAAGAGGCGCTTGACGCCGTCCGCCTCCTGCTCGCGGCGGGCGGTGACCATCTGCCTGTGCAGCAGCGTGTGCGAGGTCCAGGCGGTGCCCCAGAAGACGCGCGTGGCGTTGGTGCTGGCGGTCATGGGGTCGAAGTCCTTGTCGAACTTTTGGATGGAGACGTCCTGCGCCTCGTCCACGGAGAGCAGCAGGTCGGCGGTCGCGCCCACCACGCGGGAGGTCTCCGCCGCGCTCATGAACTGCAGGCGCGCCTGGTCGTAGCGGAACATGAAGCCGGCTGAGGAGCTCCACGAATCGCGCGTGCCGGGGTTGAGGTCCAGGTATTTGCGGACGCGCTCCATGCAGTGCACCGCCTGCGGGTGGAAGGTGGGCGAGACCGAGACGATGCGCCCGCCGCGCAGACCGGCGCGGTAGAGCAGCCAGCCGAGCAGGTGTGCCTGCACCTCGTTCTTGCCGGACTGGCGGGGGAGGATGACGACGAAGGTGCGCCCGCGCTTCTGGACGATCGAGTCCATGACCGCCCGGGCGATCTCCACCTGGTAGGGACGCAGGCGGATGCCGCAGTTGAGTGCCCAGTTCATGGGGTTGCGGCGCAGGATGCGCGCCTGCTGCGCGAGCGGGTCGAGTTCGAGTTCAGTCTTCATCGAATTCCAGCGCTTTCAATTGGTTGTAGGCTTTTTCCATGGGCGAGCCGCCGCCTTCCATGACCAGCATGACGCGGTAACCCTGGAAGAGCGCCCGGCAGTTGGATGCCAGCGCGTTGGAGAGCTTCAGCTTCTGCTCGAGCGTGCGCGCCTTGCGGAACTGCTCCATCAGGTAGTCCTGCGTCTCCTCCAGGCGGGTGAGGCTGCGCGTGACTCCGTAGGTCTTGCGCCCGGTCTCATCGTATGCGGCGGTCGGTTCGGTTTCGGTCGGGTCGATCTTTTTGGTCTTTGTGCTTTTCATGTTTTTTCTCCTTGTTTTTTGTTTTCAGTGTCACACCTGCCCTGGCGGGCGGTGCCAGGGTTGCGAGGAGAGCGGTGTTCTCCCGCTCGACGAAGCAATCTCCTCTCGCTGGTGGACACCCCCGACCTGCCGCTTCCCTCACGCACGCCGGTTATTGGGGGCACCCGGCGCGGACGAACAGGTCGGGGGACGTCGCTAATTTAGCACAAATGTTCTATTTGTCAAGCGGGGGGATGGGGAGGATGTGGGGAGTCTTTGCCCTACCCCCGTCCCCTCCCCAAATTGCTGAAGAGCGCAATTTAGGGAGGGGTGCCTTTTACTTGCATGGGCAAAATAATATTTCCCTCCCCAAATGTGCTTTTCCATTTGGGGAGGGCGGCTATAACACTGTAATCACCAGTCATCGTGTTGGGTAGGGCGGATCTTGCCTGGCATTGATCGCTTTACACGAAAATTTTTTGAATTTTCGCGATATATATATCTGTCTTGTTAAATCTTGTTATTCTAGTTGTGCAAAATCCCTTCTTGCGCGCCGGACAGTTCAGGATTCGTCGGACAGTTTTTAGGATTTGCCGGACAGTTCTTTTCCAGGTGTCCGGTCTGATCGGACAGTTGCGTTTCGGGGTGTCCGGTTTGGTCGGACAGTTGCGTCTCAGGTGTCCGGTCTGATCGGACAGTTGCGTTTCGGGTGTCCGGTCTGGTCGGACGGCCCGTAAGTTGAGATACCGGATCGCTTTGTGCCTTCCTGGCAGATCCTTTTTTTGCAAAAAAAAATTTGTTTTTCCTCATTATTATTATCATCATCTTTTTGGATGGTTAATTAAGGGTTAAATAAGGATTTAAGTAAAGTGGCTTTACCACCCTGGTAAAGTGGCTTTACTGGCACTGGTGTAGTGGGTATACCAGGGTGGTGTAGTGAGTACACCATCACTGGTGTAGTGGGTACACCACCCTGGTGTAGTGGGTACACTACCCTTCATCTTCTGGGGTTGAAGCCCCTTCAACATCTGGAGTTGAAGCCTCTTCAACATCTGGGCTTGAACCCCCTTCATCTTCTGGGGTTGAAGCCCCCTTCATCCTCTGGAGTTGAAGCCCCTTCAACTTCTGGGGTTGAAGCCCCCTGCTCAGGCGCCGTTACAAGCGCCTCAAGGTTGATCCTGTATTCATTGGTGTTGTAGCGTGTCTTGCGGACCAGGGTGATATACCCGTTGAACTTCAGCGCGTCATACGCATTGACGATCGTCGGGCGGCTCAAGTGGGTCAGTCCCTGCATCCTCGTCAGACCGGGATAGGCGCCGGTGCCTTCATCGTTGACGTGGTTCGCCAGGCAGAGCAGCACCATCTTGGCAGTGCTCGCCCTGGTGACATTTCCCGCCCCGTCCTTCAGGTCCTTGATCTCTGCGGAGAAGATCATGCCCATCAGTCTCCAGCTCATATCCATTGCTCCTTGGAGGGGATGATAGAACAGATGTTCTGGATTGTCAAGGAGGGAGGAGGGGAATTTTAGATTTTCGATTGCAGATTTTGGATTGGGGGAGAGGTGATGGTGCTATAATAAATTTGGCGATGATAGGATACTGACATATTGGGAGAGATCAATATGGCAAAGAATGCTGTTAAGGGACATCAGTCCTTGGAAGTGGGGAGGGGAGACCTATTTCACCTGGACGGTGGGGGAATGCATTCTCGATGAGCGATGGGTTGGAGGTTTTTATCCTCAGCGAGGAGTTTAAAGATTTGAAAGGGACTTTTTATTACATACTAGTGTTGCGCCAGGATTTATGCTATGAGTAGACCTAAATTAGATTTTTATAACTGTGATGTAAAGCCGCGATGACTTGAAAAGAAAAACAAAAAAAGTAGGAACATTGGTCGAGAATAAGAAATAATGGCAATATTGAGTAATATCAAAAATATATACAGAAAGGAAGAACAAAATGCCCAGAACATATGAAATCCTCGAATTTATCCAACGGAAATATCCTAAATCATCATCGAAAATCTCAAAAAAATATGTTGGTGAATTTTTCGTCGATTTAACAAATGCACGAGATTTGTTGTCTTTTGCTAGCAATAGGATCTTTAATGAAGGAGGAAAATAAATGGATGGACATGATTAGTTCTGGGAAACGGATAACCGCACTTGATTTTTATCATTCTATGGGTAAGTTTATTTCAAACCTAAAAAAAGTTCCCAGGGAAATTGATTTGCGTGGAGAAATTGTAAATAAAGAAATTATAAACTTAAGTAGGGATGAAAGAGATGGCATAGCAATACACCGCCTTGAAAGAGAGATTTCAGAACTTCGTTCCATGATTGGAGGCTCCCCTGATATTGAAGCGAAGTTGCGAGACTTACAGATTCGTGTTGAAGAAATGCAAGAAAACACAGAGAGAATAAAGGTGGGCGAGACTGAAAGTGCTATCGATATATTACAGAAATTTTTGTCATCAGATAAAAAGGTTTTTGTGATAATGCCTTTTCAGAGAGATTTAGAAAATGTTTGGGCTGGTGCTATCAAACCTTCTTGCACTGATTGCCATTATGCTTCACTCCGAGTTGATGAAGTAAATCTATCATCACTTATCACAGATGATATAGAAAAATATTCGACGATAGCAGATGTTGTTATTGTAGATATTACGGGCAATAATCCTAATGTTATGTTCGAGTTTGGTTGGGCGTTGGCGAAAAATAAAAAACCAATTGTTATTTGCCAAGGCGAAGACACAAAGAAAATTCCGTTTGATGTACGAGGCATTCGATACATACCTTATGAGAATTCTTGGTTAGGAATAGAAAACCTAAAGAAAAAAATTAAAGAATACCTGAATGCAACTGATAAGCAATCTCCTAAAAAAGGGAAGAAAAATGTTAAGAAAGGTAAATCTAAATCTTTGACAACAAAAGCAAAGATTGAAACGGCTAATTCGTCACACTAATTATCAGGTTCTTCGTTGAAAATGTAGTTAAATAGGAATTGAGTTAACCCAGCTAGGTTCGAGTTCCAGATCCTCAACGAAAGGTTAAAGCCACTAGAAATCTGCCCTAAGCCATGAAAGAGAGGGGAAGGTCTCGAAGTAATTCCACAGCGTCTGAGATAATATCTGAACGTTGTTGAACGTTTGGGGAGTATCAATATTTAAGAATGAAATAAATTATCAGAATGAAAATGGGCATCAATCCGTGTGGAAGGAAGGAGGTACGCTTGAACATATACTTTAATGTTTGATCTTTTACCTTCTCATATTCCTTTGACCACGTTGAGTACACCTGAAGGGGAAGTTCCTTTTCCCAAGTTCCATTGCTAATTGCAGCCTCAATGTTTTGTATTCGTACTGCAAAGAAATGGGACAATCCTCGCCAATATGCTTCCAGGTACCAAAATACGAATGAAGCTGCGAAAGCCAACCATAGTAATTCCTTGTTATCATTCAAAATGCTAGTTCCAATGATAGCTAATGCCACTGTAATCGCCCAACCCTTGATTGTTAATCCTTTATTATCCATATCCTCATAGGCTGTTTGCAACATGATGTATTCGTCTTTTAATAAATCTGCTGTTGTTTTTGCATCCATGTCATAAATCCTTTAATTGACCTAGTTGTTTGCTTCTTGACCAGTGGTTAACTCCCACACCGATCCTTTATTTGGACAACTATAGAAGCTATAATAACCTAAATCATCCCAATATATCAGGGTTTTGCAAAGCTTCCTAGCAATGCTCTTCCAGACAATAGCTAAATTACGAAAGAAATAAAAAAAAGAATAAATGTGAAAGGAAAGAAAGATGGATAATGTTGTGTATATACTGGGAGCGGGTTTTTCGGCGCCACTTGGATTGCCTGTGATGTCAAATTTCATAGAAAAAGCAAAAGACCTTTACGCACTCGATAGAAAAAAATATTCCCACTTCGATAAAGTGTTAACACGCATAAGAGAAAAACTGGCATACGTGGGGCACTATTATAAAACTAACCTTGATAATATTGAGGAGGTACTATCGATATTAGTTATGGAACAAATGGTTGGGGGAGGCACAAAAAAAGAAGTTGAAGAATATATAAGGTTTCTCAGAGATGTAATTATTTATCACACGCCAATAATTAATGAGCTCGAAGAGTGGAAAAGAATCTCTGAAGGAAAGCATCGACACATTGATGGTGGTAAAGTACATGGTAGCGATTTTTTAGACCAGGCTTTTCAAGATCCTACGAATAAAATGAGATTATATAGACGGTTTTTGGAAGGACTATTTAAATCAGATATTGATGCCAAGGGCATTGAACCAAACGATAAGACCCGAGGAACACTTAGAAGATTTAATGAGATTGAGGTTGTATGGGAGAATTCATCTAGGGATAAAAACAATTATTCTGTAATCAGTTTTAATTATGATTTGGTGTTAGAAAATATTGCAGATCAAATAACGAAGCTGACAGGGAAAAACGTTAAATTCAATCGTCCTGGTGAAGCAACAATATCAGATTCGCCTTTTCTGGTAAAACTTCATGGAAGTATTGATAACAATACTATTGTTCCTCCAACCTGGAATAAGAGCTTAGTTCCTGAAATTGAGATGGAATGGAAAAAGGGATTTGAATTATTGGCATTTGCAAATCAAATAAGAATTATCGGCTATTCCATGCCCGAAACCGATTCGTATGTCCATTTATTTATTAAAAGCAGAGTATATTGAAATCTGAAAACTTAAAAAGATCGATGTAATTTGTCTTGATGAAAACGAAGAGGTAAGAGAGAATTACAATTCTTTTATTACGCTCAATGCATCAAAATATCATTTTTATTCTGAATCCGTATTGGATTATTTTCATACAGCAGGATCAAATTTAGATTATGGTCATAATAAATATTGTAGTGAATATCGTAATAGAGAAAAAAAACGAACTGAAACCTTAAATTGAAAAGATAAATATACCTTGCTCGGCAATATGGATGGAGCCGTCCGACCCATGATCGGAATGATTGCATGATGACCTCGCCCCAGCCCCTCTCCAAATGGAGAGGGGAAATTCTCCTCCCCGCTTTAGGGGGAGGTCGGGTGGGGTTCCTAATCCTGCCAATCATTCAATCACATAAATCATAGTTCAAGACACGGGGAATTTCTCCTCCCCTCGCGGAGCATCCTGAAAGGGCATTTCCGTTTGCCTGCCCCTGCCGTTCTGTGGCAGGGGTTGCAATTGGGGGAGGTCGGGTGGGGGCGTGGATGGGGGTCCTAATCCCCCAATCCCATAAATCCCAGTTCAAGACTTGACTTCCTCCCCAAAAAGTTGTATTTTATTTTCAGACGCCCCCTCACGCCCCCATCGCAAACCGTTAATTGAGCCGAATGAGCCTTCAGTTCCCGGGGTAGATTCCACCCGGAAAGGATATCGCCATGAACTCGAAGCTTGCACTTGCGAACGCCTGTCGTTCCATCGCCCGCACCCTCAGCGTCATCGTCATACCCATCTCCATCCTGTACCTGTTGTTCGTCGGACTTCAGATCCCCTCCGAAGGCGGGAACGCGGCAGCCTTTTTCCTCTTCATGTTCTTCATGCTGGCAATGTTGGCGGGGCTGATCCTCGCCTGGTGGAGGGAGGTCCCGGGTCCATCACTCGCCCTGGCGGCGATCGCCGGGTTCCTGCTCTCCACCTTGATCCTTGGGTCCTGGCAGATGATGCTGAGATCCTCCCCCCTGGCGGGTCCCATCCACCTGATCTTCGCCCTGCTCGTCCCCGGGTATCACATGGATGAAAGTCCGCTCGCCCAATGGGTCCCCCTCATCTCCTGGGCGCTGATGATCATCCCCATCGTTCTCTTCTTCACCTCCTGGCTGATCCGGCGAAAGCTGCCCAAAAGATTCCGGTTGCCGATCCCGCCTAACGTGGAGACCCTAAAGGTTTCCTTGTAGGTCACGCGCAGGTCGACGGAGAACCTTTAGGGTCTTGTCTACCCGTCACAGACAAGTAAGAGATTCTCCCCGGATAGTCCGAATGGCAACGATCCAGCGCATGACCGCTGGCGGTTTCTGCATCCGACCCGAAAGGCGAACCAGACCATGTCCACCTCGCTCAAAGATCACTGGAACAGGAAATACGCCGGCACGCCCCTCACGCAGTTGGGCTGGTACGAGGCAAGCTCCACGCCCTCCACCCAGCTGATCGAGAACTGCGACCTCGCCCGGTCCGCCGCCATCCTGGACGTTGGTTCGGGCACCTCCAGCCTGATCCCCGATCTGCTCGAGCTGGGTTATCAAAACCTGTACGCCCTGGATATCAGCGAGGTCGCCCTGGAAAAAGCCAAAGCCCTGCTGGAGGGCGATCTCTCCGCCCGGGTGCAGTGGCTCGTGGAGGATATCACCGACCCCTCCGAAACCTTCCAGCGTCTGAGAGTCGCCCTCTGGCATGACCGGGCAGTGTTCCATTTTCTGACCGAGGAACAGCACCGGCGCACCTATCACTCCCTGCTGAAAAAGGTCGTCATCCCCGGGCGGCTATGTCATCATGGCGACCTTTGCCTTGGGGGGCGCCGAAAAATGCAGCGGTCTGCCCGTGCAGCGCTACAGCGCCGAAACCCTGGGCGAATTTCTCGGCGACGGATTCAAGCTCGTCGAGAGCCTGGATCACACCTATCAAATGCCCTCCGGCGATCTGCGTCCCTACGTTTACACCCGCTTCCAAAGACTCCCCGATCCCGCCTGACCCTCACCCCCGGGCATTGAACTTTGGCGGTTCTCGTGCTATAGTTCACCTGTAATCTTTATTCGTTGTTCGACCTTCCCTGTCCCGGCGAAAAATTCACCCGTTGAAAGAACAACCTTATTGTCAATTTTCTGGCAATAGGGCTTTTAATTTTACAGCCGCTCCCGCCGCAGGCGCTGGGGATCCTGCCAGTGACTTTGCCTCAACCTGCCTCAGGCAGGATCTACAAAGGAGAATGCCATGCACCACAAAGTTGCAAACAAGATCGCAGTCCTGTTCCTCCTGCTGGCGCTGGCATTCAGCGCCGTGGGACTCAGCCCCGTGCGCGCCGTGCAGACCGGATCCGGAAGGAGCTCCGCCCGCCGGGTTGAACTCCGACCGATTGGGCGCATATTCAGACCCTGATGGCAGCCGCCCTCCCTTCTCAACAGGCATACCTGAAAGCCTCCAACACCGGTGTGGTGATTGTTTTGGCTGGTCGGTTGCCATCTCCGGGGATACGGTGGTGGTTGGGGCGTTTATGAAGGGAGAATGCCACCGGGGTGAATGGGGATCAGAACGATAACTCGGCTGGAATTCCGGCGCGGCGTATGTCTTCACCCGCAGCGGCACGACCTGGAGCCAGCAGGCTTACCTGAAAGCCTCCAACACCGAGGCGATGGACATGTTTGGCAGCGCGGTTGCCATCGCCGGGGATACTGTGGTGGTCGGGGCGCATTTGAAGACAGCAATGCCACCGGGGTGAACGGGGATCAGAGCGATAACTCTGCTCACGTATGTCCGGCGCGGCGTATGTCTTCACCCGCAGCGGCACGACCTGGAGCCAGCAGGCCTACCTGAAAGCCTCCAACACCGAGGCGGATGACTAGTTTGGTCT
This sequence comes from uncultured Chloroflexia bacterium, assembly GCA_963823545.1. Lineage (GTDB taxonomy): Bacteria > Chloroflexota > Anaerolineae > Anaerolineales > Villigracilaceae > Denitrolinea. Next base: position 27,719 of record CAWGMC010000034.1, read on the forward strand.
CAACGGTTGCCATCTCCGGGGATACGGTGGTGGTCGGGGCGGAATTATGAAGACAGCAATGCCACCGGGGTGAACGGGAACCAGGCCGACAACTCGGCTCGACCATGCCGGTGCGGCCTATGTCTTCACCCGCAGCGGCACGACCTGGAGCCAGCAGGCCTACCTGAAAGCCTCCAACACCGAGGCGGGTGACAATTTTGGCGGGTCGGTCGCCATCTCCGGGGACACGGTGGTGGTTGGGGCAGAATTGGAAGCCAGCAACGCCACCGGGGTGAACGGGAACCAGAGCGACAACTCTTGCCTGGTGCTCCGGTGCGGCGTATGTCTTCACCCGCAGCGGCACGACCTGGAGCCAGCAGGCCTATCTGAAAGCCTCCAACACCGGATGGGGTGACTCATTTGGCTACTCGGTCGCCATCTCCGGGGATACGGTGGTGGTCGGGGCATCGAGGAGGACAGCAATGCCACCGGGGTGAACGGGAACCGGGGACGACGACTACAGCTCCCACATTCCGGCGCGGCGTATGTCTTCACCCGCAGCGGCACGACCTGGAGCCAGCAGGCCTACCTGAAAGCCTCCAATACCGATGCGGGTGACAATTTTGGCATTCTCGGTTGCCATCTCCGGGGATACTGGTTGTGGTTGGGCAAAACATGGAAGACAGCAATGCCACGGGAGTGAATGGGGATCAGAGTGATAATTCGGCTGCTAATTCCGGCGCGGCGTATGTCTTCACCCGCAGTCGGAACAACCTGGAGCCAGCAGGCATACCTGAAAGCCTCCAATACCGGGGCGGAAGATGTTTTTGGATGGTCGGTTGCCACTTCCGGGAACCTGGTGGTGGTCGGGGCGCTTGGTGAATACAGCAATGCCACCGGGGTGAATGGAAACCAGACTGACAACTCGGCGGCTTTTTCCGGTGCGGCGTACACTTTCGTGCCGCGCTATGCGGATACGTTTTGCTCAATAAGCGCCATGGATGGCTGGGTGCTGGAAAGCGGCGAGAACACCAACCAGGGTAGAACGCTGGACAGCACAGCCTCGACCGTGCGGCTTGGGGACGACATGCTGAGGAAGCAGTATCGCAGCCTCCTCTCGTTCGCCACTTTCAGCCTGCCGGATAACGCGATCATCACAAAGGTCACTCTCAATGTAAAAAGGCAGGGATTGGTGGGAATCGGGGACCCGTCACGGTATTTCTAGGGTTTATGCTCGACATTCGCAAAGGAACCTTTGGCTTGAATGCGCTGGAGATGACCGACTGGCAGGCGATGGGTCAAAAGACGGTGGGACCATTTTCACCTGCGCTGGTAAGAGGCGGGTACTTCTTTGACCTGACGGGAGCCAAAGCCTACATCAACAAGCTGGATACCCCCAGTCGTTTTACCCAGATCCGCCTGCGCTTCAAGCTGGACGACAACAACAACCTGCAGGCGAACTACCTCACCTCTATAGCGGGAATGCGGGAAGGACCTCATGTCCACTGTTGAGAGTTGAATACTACATCCCGTAGGGTGGAAACCCTGTAGGTCGCCCGGACCTTTGGAGTCTTTCCACATGCCAACAACCCGCCCCGTGGATTCATACCGGGGCGGGGATCTTCTCAGAGCCCTACCCCCAGCCCCTCCCCATTTTGAAAAAACACAAAATAGGGAGGGGTGCCTTTTACTCGCACGGGGCACATATACTTACCCTCCCCAAATGTGTACTTTCATTTGCCCTTCCAGGACGCTACGCGGGGGAGGGGATACGTTTGCCAACGTGTAAATAATAAACGTATACAAGTGTCATATCGGCAACAGGACGGAATTTCTCCTCCCCCATTTCCGTTTTTTGTAAATGGGGGAGGTCGGGTGGGGGCATGGGTAGGGCTTATAATCACGCCAATCGTAAATCGTAAATCGTAAATTCTCTTGCCCTTCCCCGTTACCCCGGAGGAAAAATGAAAAAACTCATACCTGCATTCATGGGCATCCTCTTCCTGCTCAGCGCCTGCGGAGGCTCCGCCCCAACCCCCTACTCCCTGGAGCCTCTCGCGACTCCCAGCGTCGGCTACCAGATCATTGGCAGCACCAAGTACACCGCCATGGTCGTCGTCGACCCGGCGAGCAACACCGACCGCGATGGCTTGCTGACCTGGGGAATTACCTGTGCCGCACGGAGCAGAAATGCAAGGTCTGGTTCTGGGACGACATCCAAAAAGCCGACACCAGTTACCCGGTCGACGCCGACAAGCAGGCGGACCTCATCGCCTTCTATACTTCAGCTTCTCCGACGCGGAAGGCGTCATCGAGAGTCTACACCCTCGGCGATCCGCGCGAATCCTCGACCCAATCCCGATCAGGCAGGCGGCTCCGCCACCTCGACATTCAGCCCCAATCGTAATCAAATCGTCAATCGTCAATCGTAAATCGTAAATCGTAAATTCCCCATGCCTCCCTCCTACCTCCTCACCCCCCTCTCCCTCAGCGACGGCGCGGACATCCTCGCAGATGCTGCACGAGATCGGTCCCGGCGAGAACGGCTTCGGCAACCGTCAATGGGACATGCCCGCCTCCGAATTCCCCGCCCACCTGCAGAGCATGCTGGACATGGCATCCGGCGAGAACCTCCCCCCGCACCTCGTCCCGCAGATCACCTACTGGCTGCGGCGTGACGGTTACCCCGTCGCCATGAGCCGTCTGCGCACCCGCCTGAACGAAGCGCTGCTCAAGATGGGCGGGCACATCGGCTACTGTGTCCGTCCCACCGAGCGCGGCAAAGGCTTGGCGGTCATTTTGCTGAACCTCACCCTGCAGGAGGCGCGCGGACTCGGCATCCAGCGCGCCCTCGTCACCTGCAACGTGGACAACACCCCCTCCTGGCGGACCATCGAACACTGCGGCGGCATCCTCGAAAAGATCGAGAACGACGAGCGCTACTACTGGGTCGATACCGGCAGCGACTGAACACTGAACACTGTTACGAATTCCAAAAACCAGGTTTCTTCAAGAAACCTGGTTTTTTTCTGCCTCAATCCTTCAGGACGTCGCCCTGGGACGGTTCCCCCTCTTTAAAGGGTGCCTAGAAAATCCACCGGTTGTAAAACAGGAACCAGGGCAGGTTTGTAATCCCTGACGTTACGAGTGATCAAATAATCCGTCTTGCACTGCACCGCACAGATCATTTGGACCGCATCCTCAAAATCCTCATAGTCAAGATTGAGTGCCTGCTCGATCGTGCTTCCGTCCACCGGCGCGACACGGAGAAATTGCAGCAGGCTGGTGATGGTTGCCCGGGCATCTGCCGGGGACCGGTCCTTCCTGATCAGGTAAAACAGGGTCGTCAGGCTGTGGCTGGCAACATAACCAACCAGCCGCCCGGTCTCCACGGATGCCAGCAGGCGGGCGGAAGTCTCGTAAAATGGTTCCCTTCTCTGTAAAACGTCCAGGAGAATATTTAGGTCGATCAGCACCCTGGGCTTATTTGGCATATTTATCTTCCAGGTGCTTCCGGTAATCCTTCACAGAGACATTTTGAGAAAGGCTGCCGCTCAGTCTTTTCACGATCGGGGCATTCGTCAATGGTTCCTGGGCGGGGATGCGTCGCAGGTAGGCTTCGATCAGATCGGTGAGGGTGGTGTTGTTCTTGGCGGCGTAGCGTTTCACATTTTCCAGCAGATCGTGCTGGACGCGCACGGTCAATTTTGTTTCTTTCATGCCAGATCTCCTGCCGTACATAATAGCATTGTGCTGTACGGCTGTCAAGCCGCGGTATCGGCTGCTGATTTCCGCCCCGCCTCTCCTCGCTCACCGGTCACTGAATTCTGATTCCTGTGCCATCCCCCTCACCACCAGCTCTTCCAACTGCTGCTCATCCAGCCCCAGGGTCAGGATCTTCTTCCCTCTCCTGGAGTGGATGACCGTCATGCCGAGTTTCCTGCCAAGCCGCTGTCCCAGGGTTCTCTCCCTGTCGATCTCATCGAACCGGATGTCGATCCTCTTCCAAAACCAGCCCCAGCGCGTCGGACCGTTGATTCCGTCCTCCAATACCGCGAGGGTGTAATAGGGATACGCGATGACACCCATGACGCCCAATAATAAAAGCATAACAATCGACCAGACAATAACGAGGTATACATCATCTTTAGTTATAAGCCACAGGATCAGAGTGGCTGGGATGAGGAGTTCCAGACTCAAAAACGAACCAGGCGAGGACATATCTGCCTATGGCAGGTTTCACGGTTCTGGGTGCCATGCTGGCATTTAGCCGGTCAACGTTTCTTCGATAAACAATATAAACCACGATGATGTTGAAACCAATTCCGAATAATACGATGCACAGGAAAGATAACCAGATCGTGTCCATATCGGCATTGTACTCCCATTTCCTCCCTGCTGTTAAAACTTCCCGATAATATTGTCATTGCGAGGAGAGCGGCGTACTTCCGCTCGACAAAGCGATCTCTAAGGGCGATCTACTGTTAACACGAAAGTTGCCTTCGGGAGTACCCTCGCAACCCTGGCATCGCCCGCAGGGCAGATGCGACACTGAACACTGAACACTGAAAACTGAACACTGAACACTGAACACTGATCCCCTCTCATCCTCCTTAATCCAGCCTCCCCACTCATGGTAGGATTAATCCATGACCATCCAGCCCGCCTCCCCGGACTCGCCCCCGACCCCAAAAAATAAAACCATCGCCCTGGTCAGGTACGGCACGATCGCATTTTTCAGCGTCAGTGTCGTCATCGCCTGGGTCGTCGCCGCGAAATATGACCCCGAGAAATTCCCCCCCGCGCAGAAGGTCAAACCTGCACAGGCGGTTGCCGCGAGCAGGCGAGCACGCGAGCACAGCGAGCGTAGCGAGCACCCTCTCACGGAGCAGCTCACATTCCTGCCGCCCACCGCCACGACCACCGTCATCGCGGAGGATGGCGAGCTGACCCTGCCGTTCTCCGCCTCGCAGCCCACCGCCACTGCCACCCGTCGCCCGGGTTCCTCCATCCACCTCCACCCCCTCCGCCCCTCCGGCGGGAACGCAGGCGGCAGCCTCGCGGATCCCATCCCTCCCGGCGTCCCGGCGGATGTCGGCAATGATTTCGTCCTGACGATCCTGTCTGCCCTGCGCCCCGCGGACCCCATTGTCCTGGCAGCCGACCCGTTCAGCCTGCCTCTCGACCCCGGTTACGAATATCTTCAACTGGAGGTTGAGATCACCTGCAACAAGCCCGCCACGGAAACCTGTTTCTTCTCCCCCTTCGAAGTGATGGCAGCCGGCGCGGAGGATCTGGTCTTCGGAGCCGAGACCATGATCGAAGGCATCGACGAAATGCTGGAGGAGGGGGAATACCCCGGCGGGTCCACCCTGACCGGCTTGCTGTTCCTCATCGTCCCCACGGATGATCCCACGCTGGTCCTGTTTTACCAGTCCTTTACGAGCGCCGTAGAGCCCATCTATTTCGACCTGCCCTAGGGTGCCTCATCGACCACCGGACGATCCTGGGTGAGGCAGTCCTGCCAACGTACTTCGCATAGCCTTAACTCGTAAAAAATCCCCTTCCCTCCCACCTTTCATCTTTCACTAACCACCGAACGCTCCCTCCCCCCGGATCCCCATAGCCCAATTGATCGGGCGTTGCCCCCAGCCCGGGATTTATCCCGGGCGACTTTACCCCACTGAACACTGATTACTGATCACTGAACACTGATCACTGAACACTGATCACTGAACACTGATCACTGATCACTGAATACTGATCACTGATTACTGCCTCCTCCCCCATTTGTCCCACCCCCCCCTACATCTAAGAAATGATTAACACACCGGTGCTATACTCACCTCGTGATACGAAACCTAACCATCTCCATATTCTTCCTGTTCATCATCACAGCCTGCTCCTCCATCCAAACGGTCACCTCTGCACCGCCGGCAGAAACGACCCTCCCGGATGGCAGCGGAAGTGGTGCCACCCTGTCCGCACCGCCGCAGGCAGTCCCCTCATCCACCGCCCAGGCGAATATGCCGCCCGTGCCAGGCTCACCCATCTGGCTGCGGATCATCACCCCCATCGACCAGGCGGTCGTCAACACGCCCCAGATCGAGGTCGCCGGTGAAGCGCCTGCGGGCGCGGTCATCAGCATCGACGACCAGATCCTGATCGTCGGCGCGGATTCAAGATTTTCGGCGATGGTCACCCTGGACGAAGGTCCGAACCTGATCGAGATCGTTGCCAGCGATGTTATGGGCAACGAATTGACGATGGAGATCGTCGTCATCTACGAACCTTAGTCCGCCTGACAGAAAGGAAAGAAAAAAAATGAAAAAGACAACCCTCATGGCAGCGATCGCGATGATCGCCATCTTATTGTTCACCACCACCAACGCCCTGGCGGGATCCACCGTCACGGATAAACCCCCCAAGACCAAGATCCCGGTCCGCCCGCGGGCGCCACCCACGGTCCGCCCTCCACCAAGCCCGGCAAGTCCGGCGAGCACGGCAAACCCGAGAACTACAAGGGCATCATCAGCGCCTACGATTCCGGCTCCATCAGCCTGACCCTCGGGGACGGCTCCAGCGTCACCATCGGCATCACCGGCGAGACGCGCATCAAGGGTCCGGGGCACGGCGGAGCCGCGGTCACCCCGCTGGTCGGCATGAACGCCATGGTCCAGGCGCGGCGCGACGAGTCCAATAATTTGGTCGCCCGTTCCATCATGATCATCCCGGGCAAGCCTGTGCGCACGCATCGCGTCGGTGAGGTCACCGCCTACACCGAGGGCGAGAGCATCACCATCCTGGCGAAGGACGGCAATAGCTACACCTTCACCCTGACCGCCGATACGAAGATCCTGCCGCCCGAGCGCGCCGAGGAACTGGCGGTCGGCTCCTGGGTCACGATCATCGCACCCCGCGACCCCGCCAGCCTCGGCTGGACCGCGCAGGGCATCGTCGTCCATCCCTCCACCACCACCGAAGAGTAGAGTCAAGTTAACCGAAGGGAGCCTCACGCCGAAAGGTGTGGGGCTCCTTTTATTTGCACGCGACACCTATTCTCCCCTCCCAAATGTGTACTTTCATTTGGGGAGGGCGGTTATCACAATGTCGTCACCAGTCATAGTGTTGGGTAGGGCGGTGGTTCCACAGGAAATCGTAGAGCGAGAAATTATCATAATATCCAAATCGTGAAACGAAAATCCCCGGCATATTGCCGAGGAATCTCGCACAAGATATATTATTACTTTAATTCGATCGACCAGTCACACTTCCCCGTGATCTCCAGCATGTATGTGTTGATTGGAAGTGCTGCTGTTCCCTCATAGGGACCGGAAATCTCAAAGATGGGAGCGTCCCAGCCTTCTGATGAAGAATATGATTCGACATAGAAATCGACATTCCTGTTGCACTTTGCCGTTATGGTGGAGGCATTTCCCTTTACAAGTATCACGTTTTCTTCATGACCTTCAAATATTCCCGGGACTTCAATGGTGTCAATATATTTCTCGGAAAATGGGAGGATTGTGATCGTCCACTCACCACTGGCAATAATCTCAAGCTTGACCACATGCATATCCCGTTCCCCAAACTCGATCGGGACACGACCATCATACGCGTATCCTGAATACGTCAGTAAGCGCATTTCACCCGCATCGTCATAACCATTGACAACAAACACATCGTACTCCGCCGGTGCAACGATATGCAAAACGGCGGGACCATCCCACTTCGCCGACACGTCAATGATCGAATTACCGGTGCCAGTGAATGTCAGCGGTTCAGGCAGGCTGGGATTGGTTGGTGTGGGTGTTATGGTTGGCGTGAATGGTATGGTAGGTGCGGAATTGTCTGGTGTATTTATGGAAGGAGATGCAGATATTGCCGCATGTGTTGGTGCTGGCGCTGTTTGGATTGCTCTCTCGGATAGTTGGCAGGCAAGCATCAGGAATGCAATGATCAGGAAAAGGATCGTGAATTTTCTCATATCGTCCTCCAGATTGAGCTAATCGTATCATCATCCACCATCCAATGCCACCAGGTCTTTACCTTGCTTTTGGGTCTATTACACTACCCCCTAATTGCCCTCCCCCCATCCCGCGGAGCGCGGAATCTTTTATTTGTACGCGACACCTTATTCTTCCCCTCCCCAAATGTGTACTTTCATTTGGGGAGGGCGATCAAAACAGTGTTGTCATCCCATCTGGTGTTGGGTAGGGCGGGCGTCATCATCCCTTCTGGTGTTGGGTAGGGCAGTGAAAATCATAGACCGAGATGCCATCCCGCTCTACGAACCTGGAGACCCTAAAGGTTTCCTTTGCGATCCAAACCACGATCGATCGGCGAAACCTTTAGGGTCTATGCTGCCTGGAACCTGGAACGTGCATTAACCACTGAACACTGAACACTGAACACTGATCCCTCACGGCGCCTTATTCAACACCAGGTTATCGAACCAGACCGTCCCGCTCGCCTTGGCATACGTCAACCGGATGATGACCTTCGTGAACGCACCCGGCGCGCTGAAGACCACTGTTTTATTCTGGAAGGCGAAGGTGCCGGTCGGGCAGATCAGGATCTTGGTCGTCACCAGCGTGGGACCATTGTAGAGCAGCACCTCGCCCTTGCACGCGCCGGCAATGGGCAGGGCGTTCCCCTTCACGTAGAATGAGAAGCTGAAGTTATCGCCGGATGCCCCGCTCAGGATCAGCGTTTGGGTCAGGGTCTTGGTAGCCGCGGTCGTGTTCGCAGATCCGCACCGAGGTCGCTGCGTGCTGGAAGACCGAGGTATCCTTCCCGTCCGAACCGGTGAAGAGGACCGCCTGCCAGTTGGTGGGGATGAGCGAGGTCCCGCTGTATGCCTCGAAACTGCCGTTCTTCGAAATGAGCTTGTAGATCTTCAGCGGCAGGCTGGCTTGATCGTTCATGGCGTTGTTATCCTGCGCCAGGATCGTTGGCGTAAAGTACACCGTCTTGCCGGGTGCGCTGGTCACCTTGGCGGTGATCTCCAGCGTGGCATTGGCACCCACTGCCAGCGTGCCCACGCTCCACGAGCCGGTCGCGGGGTCATAGCTGCCCTGCGTGACCGTTGAAAAGGTGTAGGTGAAGCCCGCGGGGATCGGCACCGAAAGCAACACGTAGTCGGCGGAGACGATTCCCAGGTTCGCGACCGTCGCGCTCAAGTTGACCAACTGGTTCTTGGTGAACGGGCTGGACGGGTTGACCGCCGCCGTGACGCCCAGGTCCGTTTGACCGCCGCGGCTGGGATATAAGAAGAATGCCACGCCCGCATCCGTGTTCCGCAGGTCGTTGAACGGCGCGCCGGCTAATACCGTATCCCCGGAGACTGCCACCGAATAACCGAAACGGTCCCCCGCGCCGGTCTGCAGCGAGTAGTACGTACTTACATCCACCCAGGCGGAACTGAAGCGCATGAAAACATCAACCGATCCCTGGTTCAAATTTCCGCCGAGAGCGTTCATATCCGCCCCCACCGCGGCGGTGTCACCCTGGAGCCCGACCGAGACTCCAAAATGGTCCCCCGCCGCACCGTCCGGCGCGAGCAGTTCCTGCTGGAGCAACCAGACCCCGATCTCACCCGGCACGAAGACATACGCCGCTCCCTGGTCGAGGGTGTCCGGTATGACCTCCATCATGGGCGCGCCGACCAGGATCGTGGCGCCCGAGATGGCGACCGAGCTGCCAAACTCGGCATCCGTATTTGCGGGAGAGCAGGATCAAGGCGGGATTTTGCTGCCAGAGTTGCTCAAGCTCATCCCAGAAGAATGTGTAGGCTGCGCCGCCCTTCGTGAAAAAACCGATGTCATGATATGGCGCGCCCACCACCATGAGCTTCCCATCGATCGCAACCGAGAAGCCGAAGCGGTCATCCGCCTTGCTCGGAAAGGCAAACTCTTTCTGGATCAGGTCCCAGGTGGTCCCGCTTCTCTGGTAGACGGAGATGGAACCCGCGTCGACCAGCAGGGTGCCTTTATCGTCCAGGGGTGAACCCACCACCGCGATATCCCCCGAGATCGCCACCGAACTGCCGAACTTGTCGTTCATCTGTGCATCCAAAGCGGTGAGTTTTTTCTGCTGGGTCCATGTCGTCCCGCTGCGCGTGTAGATGTACGCCGCGCCCTGCCACGTTTTGCTGACCGTATGGTGAGGCGCGCCCACGATCACCGCATCCCCCGAGAGCGCCACACTCTGCCCGAACATGTCATCCTCCATGCCGTCGGAGGGCACCAGTTTGGCTTGCATGCTCCAGCTCGTCCCGCTGCGCACGAAGACGTATGCCGCGCCGGGTCCGATGCTGCCCGGCAGGTTGGTTGCCGGCGCGCCGATCACCGCCGTGTTCCCTGAAATTGCCACGGAGATCCCGAGCATGTCCCGGGGATTGATCGTCGGAGACACGCGCCTGGATTTATAAAAGAACGGGTCGATGGTGATGGGATAGGCTGCGCCGCGCTCGTTCACCTGGATCAGGATCCGCCCCGGGGCATACAGCATCGCGCGCCTCCAGTTCGGTTCCGTTCGCATCCCAGGCGCGCAGGTTGTCATAGCGCAGGGTTTCATCGTCCGGGAGGGCGAACGAGAGTCCGCGCCCGTCCGTCGTCCAGCACGCCGCTCAGGTCGGTCGTCAGCTCGAGCTGCAGGACGAGGTTGCCCTTCCCGCCCGGCGCTGCATCGATGATGAAGCCCTGCTGCACGCCCAGGGGGGTGTCGCGATACCACTCGGTGAGACCCGCGCGGCGGAATTCCAGTCGCTCCCCGGTCTGAACCGTTTCGGGCGCGGCGACCTCCTGGAGCTCTGACCCGCTGTCCGAATCCATTCAGGCGCAGGCTCCAGCTGAATCCCTCCCCGCGACCCGCGAGCCTGCCCGCCTCGTCCAGGTCGAAGGTTAGACCATTGCCCGCGGTGGAATAGCCGGCGGTGGTTCGTTCAAATGGTTTGGATGTGGAGGCGAGCAATGCCTCCTGGAGGGCGCTGGGCAGGCTGCCTGTTTTTTCTTCACCCCCTGCATTGGCTGCCCCGGGTGCGGCTGCGAATAATGCTGTCCAGAGACTAACGATCAGGATCAGACGCGTCATGGTTCCCATACTCTAAACTCCTTTGGTGTAATCCGATAAAGTTCACCATGATAGCCGCATTGTAGTCGCATTATCGCGCCTTTTTGGGCAGAGTCAATGGTAAATGGGGGAGTGTTGATCGTGTCCGCAGCTTGGAGACCCTAAAGGTTTCACCGATCGATCCTGGTTTCGATCGCAGAGGAAACCTTTAGGGTCTTGGATGGCGCGATCACAGTTCAAGATATGGGCATTTCCAACATCCGAGTGTTGGGTAGGGCGAGCCTCACATCACCGGAAATTATCCCTTGCATCGAAAAAGAGCCGGTAGTATACTAAATAGGATAATAACTATCCTAATTAGGGCATTTGATGGGATGTAACCCTGCAGCGCCCGCAATCCACTCCAGCATCCGTTCTGCCATTTTTTTTCCTTCACCATCAGACATTTATCAAGGAGTAAAAATGAAAGCTGTCCGAATTCATGCTTATGGCAGTCCGGAAGTCCTGACCTACGAAGAGGCGCCGCGCCCCAAGCCGGGTCCGGGGGAGGTCCTGGTGCGCGTTTCCGCCACCAGCGTCAATCCCTTCGATTGCGCTGTGCGTGCAGGCTACCTGCAATCCTATTTCAACCACAACCTGCCCCTGATTCCCGGAACGGATGTCGCCGGTGTGATCGAGGAGAAGGGCGAAGGGGTGAACGGATTTCCGGTGGGCGAACACGTCTACACCAGGGCGGGCGTATTCCGCGACGGCGCGAACGCCGAATACGTCCTGGCAATGGCAGGCGATGTCGCGCGCAAGCCCGGGTCGCTGGATGACGTGCATGCGGCAGCCATGCCGCACGTGACCCTGACCGCCTGGCAGGGACTCTTCGAAATGGCGGGTCTGTCCGAAGGGCAGACCGTCCTCATCCACGGCGCAGCCGGAGGCGTTGGTCACATCGCCGTGCAGCTTGCCAAATCGCGCGGCGCCAGGGTGATCGGGACCTCCTCCACCCATCTCGATTTCCTGGAGGAACTCGGCGTGGACCAGGTGGTGGATCACTCCCGGACCAGGTTCGAATCCGTCGTCAAGGATGTGGACGTGGTGCTCGACCTGATCGGGTCTGACACCCAGGAGCGTTCATGGGCTGTCCTGAAACCGGGCGGGATCCTGATCTCAACCATCCAGCAGCCCTCGGAAAAGACCGCCGCGGAATACAAGGTCCGCCAGGGGATGATCACCTCCACGCCGCCGATCGGTAAAACGCTGGGCGAGGTGGCGGCGCTGGTCGATGCCGGCACGCTCACGCCGGTGGTCTCCGAGGTCCTGCCGATCAAGGAGATCCGCAAGGCGCACGAACTCGTCGAAGGCAGGCATACCAAAGGCAAGCTCGTCCTGCAGGTGATGTGATCGTTTAAATTTGAAAACCTGGAGGTCCGGTGGATCTCCAGGTTTTTTTTACGTCAGGCTCAATCTCAACCGGCAGCTTGCTTCACGAGCGCGGCGTGGTGATGAAGGACGGATGCACATACCAGACGGAACGGGTGTCTGAAGCGGCAAAAGCCCCGGTTCTTTTTCTTTCCAGCCCCGCCTGTGGTCATTGATCCAGGATGATATAGGGGCATTATTTACGATGTCTACTGTCGTTTATCCTGCCAAAAGGTACAGGGCAAACCACACCTTTCCCCGTTGAAAAGTGCGATCAAATAAATGCGCGTATGGATGGACGGGAACTGTACCATCAACATACGCGCTCCCGAATAAATAATTAGCGCGCATCTACCATGGGAATCGTGATGAAAGTCATGTAAGGATGTGGCGGATATGACTACAATCAAGTCACTTATGGTAGCTGGTGATCTGCCATAAATGAAAAGATCCCGGATCACCAACCCGGACAATTCGCTCTTTCGCCAAAGGAGAGAATCATGTCATCCCTCTTCAGTCCTTGAATTTAATATTGGATTCTGACGATCTTCGCGGTCATCCCGCTGAGAGATCACTGTCATGTTCCTTGTGAAGCAGAAACAGGGAGGCAGGTTCAATTTACCCATTAACAGGAGGATGCGATGAACGATAAAATTAATTTCCCGTCCGGAGCATGGCGTATTCTGCTGGTGTTGGCTTCAGTTTTTCGTTGGCGGGCATGTCCGTGCGGGAGGCACGGGCGACGACCTACATCGTATCCAACCTCAACGACAGCGGAGCAGGTTCCCTGCGGCAGGCGTTGACCAATGCCAATGCCGCTGCCGGCGCGGATACGATCACCTTCTCTGTCAGTGGTACCATCACGCTTGCCTCAGTCCTGCCCGATATCACCGACGATGTGACGATCGATGGGAGCGGGCAGAAGGTCACCATCAGCGGGAACGATCTTTATCGAGTGCTGGTTGTCACCAGCGGCAAGGTGGTAACACTTGAACTCGTTGACGATCGCCAGGGGACAAATATTGTTGGGAGGCAACGGTGCTGGTATCTATAATGGCGGCACATTGAAGATATATAACAGCACTTTTACCGGCAACAATGCCTACCCTGGTTTGCTTGGTTCGCGTGGCGGAGCCATCTATAACGCTGGCACGGCTTGGATCACGAACAGCACCTTCACCGGCAACTACGCAAATTGGGGAGGAGCCATTGGCAACGAATTTTCGCTGATCGTGTCGAACAGCACTTTTTCGGGCAACGATGCTGAAAAGGGTGGCGCCATCTGGTCCTTTACCAGCCCCAACAATCTATTGCACCTGAGGAACAACATTCTGGCAAATACAATCAGCACGCTTGATTGTTTCAGCGACATGCAGCCCGCCACGGACGTCAACAACCTGATCGAGTTCCATTCCAATTGCGGGGAACCCGTCTATAGCGGGGACCCGAAGTTGGGACCGCTGGCGGATAACGGTGGTCCCACTCAAACCTTTGCACTTTTATTGGGGTCCCTGGCGATCGATGCGGGGAATCAATTCATCTGTGACGCAGACCCGGTCCTCAACGTTGATCAACGCGGCGTCGTGCGTCCCTACGGCGCGAGCTGTGACATGGGTTCCTATGAATTGAAGAAAGGCAGCCTGATGACACAGTCAGTCGCTGCCAATGATGGATGGATCCTTGAAATAACAGAGACCAGCGCGGCAGGCGGCACGATTAATGCCACTGCAGTCACCTTTAACCTGGGGGATGAGGCGGGGGACAGGCAATACCGCGGTATTCTGTCCTTCGACACCACCGACCTGCCGGACAGCGCGGTCATAACCAAGATCACCCTCAAGATCCGAAAGCAGGGACTGATCGGAACGGATCCCTTCACGATCCTTAACGGGTTGAGGGTGGACGTCCGTAAGCCCTATTTTGGCACAGGGCTGGGCTTGGTGGCGAGCGATTTCCAGGCGGATGCAGGTCAAATGGCTGTGGGGACCTTCAGGACCACGCCGGTCAATAACTGGTACTTTGCGGTCATAGGAAGTGCCGGGTACCCACATATCAACCGCACCGGCACCACGCAGTTCCGTCTGCGCTTTCATAAAGATGACAATGACGACAACGCTGCGGATTACATGAAGTTCTTCAGTGGCAATTACACGAATGCCGCGGCAAGACCGATGCTGATCATTCAATACTACGTACCGTAGCGGGGGATCCAGATTGGATTGATGGTGGTCGGATTGGGAGCATAACGCCGCGCCAACCTCAAACCATCTCCAGGCTCATGCTCACCCGGCGGCTTGCTGTACGAGCGCCGCGATCCTTTTCTCCTCGCTGGCGGTCAGCTTCTTCAGCGCAAAGGCGACCGCCCACATCCCGCCGTCGTCGAGCTTCGCATCGTGCTGAAATCCGAGCGTCGCGTACCTGGTCTTGAACTTCTCCGCACTCTGGAAGAAGCACAGGATCCTGCCGTCCCGCGCATAGGCGGGCATCCCGTACCAGAGTTTCGGTGTCAGGTCTGGCGCGGCAGCTTTGATGATCGTGTGCAGGCGTTCGCCCATGCTGCGATCCGGTTCCTGCATCTTTGCGAGCGCCGCGAGCACCTCGCCTTCCCCGTCCGCCTTCTGCGCGCTTGATTTGGGGGTCTTTTGGGTAGCATCCTTTGAGGTCATGGAAATCTCCTGTCATACCGGTAATAAGTAACCGCTCTATTTTAGCATTTATTTCGTAGAGTCAAGATAATATTTGTCAGAATTGGGCTGGGTGAGGGGTGCCTTTTACTCGCACGGGATACATATTCTTTCCCTCCCCAAATGTGTACTACCATTTGGGGAGGGCGGTTATCACATTGTTGTCATCTGTCCAAGTGTTGGGTAGGG
>CAWGMC010000035.1:0-5902 GCA_963823545.1 uncultured Chloroflexia bacterium
TGCGCCCATGACCAGCACATTGACGGTATGTCCAAGCGGGGAAATGAAAGCGATCGAACCAGCCAGTGCAACAGCCATCGCCAGACTGCGGGGTTCCATCCCCATCCTTTGTGCGGTTGCAATCGCGATCGGAGTAACGACTGTTACTGCCGCCGCACCGTTGATGATCTGGGTCAGGACGACCGTCAACAGGACCATCCCTGCAAGCAGGGCGGAATGTCCCCAACTGCCGAAGGTCGAGATGATCGCATCTGCGAACATGGCTGATGCCCCGGTCTTGGTCAGCGCCACACCGAGAGGCAGCATGCCAGCCATAAGGAACAGGCTGCGCCAGTCGATGGAACGGTAGGCTTCGTCCATACTGAGAATGTGAATCAACACCATGCCCACCGCGCCGCTCAGCATGATCTCTGCAATGAGATCCGGGAAGGCGACCGCACAGGCGAGCGTGAGCACCATGATCAAGGTGCCCAGCCAACCGCGCAGGGTCATGCGGGTGGATGAAATGGATTCAGCCAGCGGGATAAGCCCCGGTTCCGTCCGTAACAGCTCAAGACTTTTGGTGGTTCCCTGCAATAAAAGCCCGTCGCCGAATTCGAGGGGCAGCTCCGCCAGGCGGGTGCGGATGGATCGTCCATGCCGCCAGATCGCCAGCACCTTCGCATTGAATTTCTGCCCGAAACGGAGCTCCTTAAGCGTTTGCCCTGCCAGGTGGGAGCGCGGGGCGATGGCGGCCTCGATCAACATTAGATCGGGCATGGATAAATACTCATCCTGCCACTTGCCGGCTGGCAGGATCTCCAGGATATCCCTCAGGGAAATTGGCAGGCTGTCTTCCGGGCGGGACATGATCAGGAGTATGTCATTGCCCATCAGGACGGTCCCTGCATCGAGAGGTAATGTATTGCTGCCCCGTTGTATGGCGATCACATTCAGATGATGGACCTCCCGGAGACTGCTTTTACTGAGCGGCATTCCATCCAGGCTGCCTCCCTTGCGGACCTTTGCGCGAACAAGCCGTTCCGAGAGTTTGTAGGTGTTCAGCAGGTCGTCCGGTTCCGATTCGTTTTCATGGCGTTCTGCAGGCGATTGATCAGGCAGCAGTTTATATCCCCAAAACATCATGAAGAGGATGCCTGCAACGGTTAATGGCAGACCAACGGGTGCGAAGGATACCAGCGAAAAACCAGGCAAACCGGCGTCCCGCAGCAATCCACTGACAATGATGTTTGTGGTGGTGAGTAAGGTCGCCATGCCTCCCAGGATCGTCCCAAAAGCCAGCGGCATCAGCAGTTTCGACGGCGAAACCCTGGAATGGCGTGCCATCCCGGAAAGAGACGGGATGAGAAGCGATGCGGCAGCAATATTGTTCATGAACAGGGAGAGCATCGCGGAGGAGGCCATCACGCCGAAGATCAAGCCTTTTTCGCTCGAGCCAAACAGGCGGATGATGGATCTTCCCATCCGTTCGGTCACGCCGGAGCGCCGCAGACCCTCTGCAAGCACATAGGCAGACAGCATGATGATGAAAACTGACCGGCTGAATCCTGAAAAAACTTCCTGGGTGGTAAGGATCCCCGTCAGCCCCAGTGCCAGCATAAGCATCAGCGCCACGACATCAGGACGCAGGATGTTGCGCAATAGCAGGATGGCGGCAATGAAGAGAATGACGAGCGTGATTACGATTTGTGACATGCCGGACACTCGGATATAATCATTTTAAGCCAAAGCATCGATCCCGAGGGAATTGTTTGCAGGATTGGATAATATCATGCCACAGATCATTTCAACCACTGAACCCTTCTTTCTTCCGGGCAACCCGTCCAAACCCGCCTGCCTGCTGATCCACGGCTTTACCGGCACGCCCAAGGAAATGCGCTGGATGGGGGATTACCTCAACGGGTTGGGCTATCCCTGCCTTGGCATTCGTCTTTCGGGACATGCCACGCGCCCCAAGGACATGGTCCGTTCCCGCTGGACCGATTGGACGGCTTCTGTTGAGGATGGGTACAACCTGCTGCGCGGTGTATCGGACAGGATCTTCCTGCTTGGTCTTTCCATGGGTGGGGTGCTGTCCCTGTTGATGTCAACCCGGCTGGACGTCAAGGGGGTCGTTGCAATGTCCACGCCGTACGATATGCCGGTCAAATATCCTGCCTGGGAATTAAAGATCGCCAGTTTATTTGTATCCTACATCCGGAAGAACAAGGGAGCTCCGGATGAAGACTGGTTTGACAAGGAAGGTTTTGCAGGTCACATCTCCTATCCATTGAATCCCGTCCGTTCGGCTGCGGAACTGGAGCTCATGCTTGAAAGGATGCGCTCGGTGCTGCCGAAGGTGAACGTACCTGTCCTGCTGGTGCATTCAAAGGATGACAATTATGTTCCAGCGGATAGCATGCCACGCATCCATGAGCGCCTTGGTACACCGGACAAGCAGATGATCTGGGTGTCGGGCAGCGGTCATGTCATCACGCGCGATGCGGCGCGGGGGCAGGTCTTTGAGGCTGCCGCGGCTTTCCTAAACCGGGTGGGATGAACCTGCCGGGATAATGACAAACCTGCGGAGCTGGCGGTTTTCTGCCCAGCCACACTGAGGCCATCATTGAGCCGCGACCTGATTTTTCTTGTGATAGCTCTCTTCACCTGGGGGATGGGCGAGGGGATGTTCATCAATTTCACCACCATCTACATGGAGCAGCTTGGCAGCACCCCCCAGCAGATCGGGGTCATCCTGGGTGTATGGGGCGCGTGCATGGCGATCACGCACATTCCCGCGGGGAGGCTCGCTGACCGTATTGGGCGGCGTCCCCTCCTGATCCTTGCCTGGGCGCTGGGATTGGTTGCGGCAGTCATCATGGCGCTTGCGCACGATCTGCCATGGTTCGTGACCGGTCTGCTGCTATACGGCTTGACAGCCTTTGTCTCCTCACCGCTTTCCAGTTATGTAACCGCTGCCAGTGGAAAATGGTCGGTGGCGCAGACCCTTTCGTTGATCATGGCATCCTACAGCTTTGGCATGGCGCTTGGTCCGACCTCGGCGGTTGGATCGGGGATACGCGTGGGCTGCGGACAATGTTCTTTGTGGTGGCGGGCATCTTTGCGGTCTCGAACGTGGTGATCCAATTCATCGGGCACCAGCCGCTGGACCATCATGACCCCGACTCGCCGCCTGTGAATCTGCTATCCAACCGGCGTTTGCTGAGTTTTCCTGATCGTGGTTGGGTTGGCGGTCTTTGCCATGTATCTGCCCCAGCCGCTGACGCCCAATTTCCTGGAAGGTGAGCGCGGCCTTTCCCTGGGAGAGATGGGGATCATCTTTACGGCAGGCGCGCTTGGCAATGCCCTGCTCACCATCCTGATGGGACGCTTTCCGCCGCGCATCGGGTACCCGATCTCGCAAGTCCTCGTGGGTCTGTTCGCACTGCTGATGTGGCGCGGCGCAGGCATCCCGGTTTTTGCCCTCGGGATATTTCCTGATGGGAGGGTTCCGCGCTGCCCGCCCGCTGGCGCTGGCGCAGGCACGTGACCTTGTCCATCAATCACAAATGGGGTTAACATATGGCGCGATGGAAACGGTCACCTCGATCGTTTTTATCCTCACACCTCCGCTGGCAGGATTTTTATATGAGCGCGATCCGTCCATCATCTACCCCATCGCCATTGTTTTGATCGTGGTTTCGGTCATCATCAGCGTTATCTATTCCCCGCGAAAGGCAACCTATGCTTGAGATCGTCCCCTTTACACTTGGTCCCGTGGAGACCAACGCCTACCTGGTGGCGGATACCGAAACCGGGGAAGCTGCGGTCATCGATCCTGCCTGGAGCGGCGGGGTGATCCTGTCCGAGGCGCGCAACCGCAACTGGCGCGTTGCCCAACTCTGGTATACCCACGCCCACTTCGACCACATCGGCGGGGCGGCGCAGATCGCGGAGGA
The DNA here is from genome assembly GCA_963823545.1 of uncultured Chloroflexia bacterium. Classification (GTDB taxonomy): domain Bacteria; phylum Chloroflexota; class Anaerolineae; order Anaerolineales; family Villigracilaceae; genus Denitrolinea. The sequence goes on from CAWGMC010000035.1 coordinate 3,939, forward strand.
ATTGGATCCTCCGCCGCTGGTGGCACTCCATCCCGAAGACCACGCGCTCTGGCGCGCGGGCGGAGGAGCAAGCCTCTTCGGTTTTCACATCAACCCCGGTCCCGAGCCGGGAGTCGATCTCGCCCATGGGCAGATCCTGCGGTTGGGCAACTCAAAGTTCGAGGTGCGACACACGCCGGGACATACGCCCGGGCATTGCATTTTTTATTGTGCAGAGGCAGGTACCTGCTTTTGCGGGGACCTGATCTTTGCGGGGTCGGTGGGGCGCACCGACCTGCCCGGAGGCGATTGGGACACCCTGGAGAAGAGCATCCGCGAGCAGGTCTACACACTGCCCGATGAGACACGCCTGCTGGCGGGGCATGAGTCGGAGACCAGCGTGGGTCAGGAGAAGAAGTTCAACCCGTTCGTGCGCGGCTGAGCACCGTGAGCAGGTCCTCCGGGTAATCTGATTCGAACGACATGGGTTCATTCGTCGCAGGGTGGGTGATCGTCAGCGAACGGGCATGCAAGGCGGGGCGCGCCAATCCCAGGTCGATGTGTGAGCCGTAGAGAAAATCCGCTATAAGAGGATGACCCAACTCGGCGGCGTGGACGCGCACCTGGTGGGTCCGCCCCGTTTCGGGGATCACCTCCAGCAGGCAAAAACCTTTGAAGCGTTCCAGGACGCGGAAGTTCGTCGCGGCAGGCTTGCCGGAGCGGTTATCCACGATGGTGCGGTGTTTATGCCCCACGTTGGCGCGCAGGGGGTGGCGGGCGGTATGTTCCTCCCAATACGGACTGCCCTCCGCCAGGGCGTGATAGACCTTCCTCACCTGGTGCCTCTCGAACTGGATGTTCAGGGAGCGATGCGCGTCCGCGTTGCGCGCGAACAGCAGGACACCGCTGGTGTTCTTATCCAACCGGTGCACGATCCAGATCCTGCCGTAATCGGCTTCAAGCATCTTGACAAGGTAGGGCGCATCCTTATCCCAACCATCAGGCAGGACGGGGAGACCAGCGGGTTTGTCGAGGACAAGGATGTGATCGTCGATGTGCAGGATGTTCATAGCCTCATTTTACTCATGAACCAACCAGAATGCCGGAGAAAAACCCTTGACATTAACGTAACGTCATGGTTTATCATGCGGTCTATGTACACGGTCAAACAGCTTTCCAGACTTGCCGGCGTGACGCCGCGCACCCTGCATCACTACGATGCCATCGGGCTTCTGAAGCCGAGCCGTGTGGGCGATAACGGCTATCGCTACTACGGGGAGGAAGCCCTGCTGCGCCTTCAGCAGATCCTGCTCTACCGGGAGTTGGACCTGCCGCTGGAGGATATCCGGAGAATCATGGGACGCCGTGATTTCGATGTGCTGGGCGCGCTGCAGGGGCACAAGGATGCGTTGAAAAAGCAGGTCGCCAGGCTGGAGCGCCTGCTGGTCACCGTGGACGACACCATCAAACACTTGAAAGGAGAAAGACCCATGAGCGAAAAAGGTCTCTTTAAAGGATTTAGCGAGGAGGAACAGGAGAAGCTGGCGAAGGAGGCGGAACAGTTGTACGATCCTGAAACAGTGCGCGCCTCCAACCGGAAGTGGAAATCCTATTCCGCCGCGAAGAAGGAAGCCATCATGGCGGAGGGAAACGCCGTCTACGTGGACATGATCGCGGCGATGCCCAAGGGCGCGGCATCCGCCGAGGTGCAAGCCATCGTGGAGCGCTGGCGGAAACACATGGACTACTTCTGGACGCCGAAACCGGACCAACTGCTGGGGCTGGCGGAGGGGTACAACCTCGACCCGCGCTTCAAGGCGAACTTCGACCAGATGCATCCGAAGCTGGCGGAGTTCATGCTGGAAGCGGTCAGGATCTATGTTAAAGGACTGAAGTAGAACGACAGGCAATCCCGTGCGCTCCTTCGCCCGTCTGACAGCGCGGTGGTATCATAAATCGTGGTAATAAATCCCGCACCAAAGGCT
>CAWGMC010000036.1:0-9505 GCA_963823545.1 uncultured Chloroflexia bacterium
GCCGGAGATCCTGCATCTCCGGCGACCATGCGAAGATCGCACAATGGCGGCACAAACGATCCCTGCTGCGGACACTGGAACACGCACCAACCTGCTGGAAAAGCTGGAATTATCCGAAAAAGAAAAAAAGTTCCTGGAAAGTCAAAAATTGTAAAAGACATTTTGTCAAAGCATCAACCCATCCTGGAGGAAGCGAGCATGACCGCACAACTCAACTACGGCAAGATCTTCCTGCTTGGTTTTGGATTTTTCGGGGTCAGCGTGATCTGGGGCGTATATAACGCGTTTGTCCCGATCTTCCTGGCAAACAAATTCGACCTCTCCGCGGTATTCATCGGCTTCTTCATGACGCTTGACAACATCGCGGCGCTGTTCATCCAGCCGCCGGTCGGCGCGTGGTCTGATCGCTTGCGCACCAATTGGGGACGCCGCATCCCCTTCATCCTGGTCGGCGCACCGATCACCGCGCTGGCATTCGGGTTGATCCCGCTGGCTTCGGTCCTGCCATTGTTCGTGGCATGCACCAGCACCTTCTTATTGAGCGCGGCCTTATGGCGCACACCGGTGGTGGCACTCATGCCCGACATCACCCCTTCAGAAAAGCGTTCCCAGGCGAACGGCGTCATCAACTTCATGGGCGGCATTGGTACGATCATCGCCCTGCAAACCGGCGGGATGCTTTACAAGATGAGCCCGGCTTTCCCTTCTGGCTCGGATCCGGCGCTGGTCATCTTGCCGCGTTGATCGTCTTCTATTCATCGAAGAACCGAAGGAATATGAAGAGAAGGAAAAACAGCCCGGCATGCTCGAAAGCCTGCGGGAAGTATTGAACGATGAGGATAAAAGCGGGCTGCGCATCTTATTCGCCATCTTCTTCTGGTTCATCGGTTATTCGGCAGTGGACACATTCTTCACACTGTACGCCAGGAATCATCTCGGCATCCCGGAAGGCGACGGCGCCACATTGCTTTCTGTCGTCCCATTGTTCTTTGTGTTGTTCGCGATCCCATCGGGATTAATGGCGGCACGCATCGGGCGGCGGGTGGCCATCATCCATCGGGCTGATCATGATCACCGTGATGCTCTTCTGTTTTACATCACGCCCGCCTATGCACTGCTGACCGGCATCGCGCCCCTGCCGCTGGTGGGCATTCCACTGGTGGAAGGTGGTCCGCGCATGCTGACCATGGCTGGCGTGATGCTCATCCTGGGCGGCATCGGCTGGGCTTTCGTCAACATCAATTCCTTGCCCATGATCGTGGACCTGACCAGTGCGGCGCGCATCGGCACATTCACCGGGCTGTATTATTTGTTCTCCACCTTGTCCGCGATCGTCGGACCCAACGTCAACGGCTGGGCGATCAACTCACCGGCAACAATTACAACATCATCATGCTGATCGCGCCCGTTCTTCATGTGATTGCCCTGATGTTGATGCTCGGTGTGAAACGAGGAGAGGCAATACCAGCCTGATCGACAATGCATTACCTTCAGGAAGCCGGCAGTTGTAATGCCGGCTTCCTGGAAGTTTTTCTCCTTATGGAACGCAAATCGTTTTCATCTCCGATCGCGACGGGCAAATGGACATTTACATTATCAGCAAGGATGGCACCCCCATCCAGCGCTTGACTGGCGATCCTGCCGTCGAGTCTGAAGTCGATTGGACGGCTGAGTAGAACATTCCATGCGCTTCAAGCCAGTAGTATTCCTGCTTGTAACCAGCATGCTCCTGTCTGCATGCAACCTGTTCAGGACAGATTGCCCACGGCCGGAGGTGTTTTGCGTTGGGGTGGTCACGGATTACGGGAAGGTGGATGACCACGGTCTCAACCAGTCCGCGTGGGAGGGCGTGCAGCAGGCGCTGGCGGAGGAATTGATCGACCGGGCGGATCTCATTGAGACCGTGGATGTGCGCGACCGCGCCAAGAACATCCGGACTTTTCTGATCAACGATTATGACCTGATCGTCACGGTGGGATACTCAATGGAGGAAGAGACCCGTCTCGCGGCACAGGAATGGACGGAGCGCTTCTTCATCGGCGTGGACCAACCGGTGAGCGAGCCGCTGACCAACCTGGCGAACTGACCTTCCCCGAGGACCAGGGGGGATTCCTGGCGGGCGCGCTGGCCGCGTTGATATCAAAAACCGGCAAGGTGGCCGCGCTGTGTGAAGTGGAATCCCTGCCATCGATGTGGCGTTACTGCGAGGGCTTCCGGGTGGGTGTCCGGTATATCGAGCCGGACATGCGGGCTCGTGTACTTTATAAAAGCGAGGGCGCAACCAGCGAATTATTCAATGATCCCGCCTGGGGTCAGGAACAGGCGTTGTCCATGCTCGAGGATGGCGTGGATATTCTGTTCTCGGCAGGCGGCGAAACCGCCCTCGGCGCACTGGAAGCCGCGGCTTCCCGCGGCGCCCTGGTCATCGGCGCGGACGAAGACCTGTACTATCAAAATGGAGAACGCGGACCAGGTGTTGAGCAGTGCCGGCAGGAATGCCGGGGCGGGCGTGTATGCATTGATCCGCCTGGCAGTCCAGGGTCAATTTCCAGCCGGAGAGACCCGGGGAGAGTATGTGCTTTATCCGTATCACGAACTCGAGAGGCTGGTCCCAACCACGGTCCGCGAAAGGCTCGAGCAGATCCGCCTCGGACTGGTGAATGGTTCCATTCAAACCGGAGTCCCGGCGGAGCCATAATTAGTTCATCCTTGCACAATAGATGGAGAGGCTGTATACTTCCCGGTGGGGAACGATGCCCATTCACTTTTAAAGGAGGTGAAGCGCCTCGAGACCAATTGTTTTCAATTTAAGTCAACATCCCCAAAAAATCCATTTTCTCACATTTGAGAGGAGAAGTAAGAATGAAGAAACTGTTTGTTGTTCTATCCGTCCTGGTCGTGCTGTCAATGGCACTGACCGCCTGCGGAACCAAGACCCCGGTGCGACCGAACCCGTCGTGACCGTGGCCCCCGTTGTGACCGAAGCCCCCGTGGTCCCCACCGAGCCCGCCGTTGTATTCAAGGTTGGCCAGGTGACCGACCTGGGTGGTATCGATGACAAGTCCTTCAACGCCAGCGCCTGGAAGGGCGCCGAGGACGCTGTCGCTGATATCGGCATTGAGGCCAAGTACCTCGAGTCCCAGCAGCAGTCTGACTACGCCAAGAACGTCCAGCAATACCTGGACGAGGGCACCGACCTGATCATCACCGTCGGCTTCCTGCTGGGCGTGGACACCGCCAAGTTCGCCATTGCCAACCCCGAACAGAAGTTCGCGATCGTGGACTACGCGTATCCCGGACTGCTGGCCCGGCGCGAACGTGGGCGTTGACTGCGGTACCGATCAGGACCTGGCGAACGTGCGCGGCCTGATGTTCCAGACCGACCAGGCTGCTTTCCTGGCTGGCTACCTGGCTGCAGGCATGACCACGACCGGCAAAGTTGCCACCTACGGTGGTCTGCCGATCCCGACCGTGACCATCTTCATGAAGGGTTTTGAAGCTGGCGTCAAGTACTACAATGCCCAGAAGGGCACCGATGTGGAGGTCCTGGGCTGGAACAACGCCACCGGCGAAGGCACTTTCGCCAACGGCTTTAAATCCACCGATGACGGCCGCGCCCTGGCTGAGTCCTTCATGCAGGAAGGCGCCGACATCATCCTGCCCGTCGCCGGACAGGTTGGCCTCGGTTCCGCAGCGGTCTGCAAAGAGACCGGTGCATGCAAGGTCATCGGCGTGGATGCCGACTGGGTTGAGACCGCTCCCGAGTACAAGGAAGTTGTCCTGACCTCCGTTCTGAAGCTGATCGATGTGGCTGTTTACAACACCATCAAGGATATGGTGGACGGCAAGTTCACCGGCGGCACCGTGACCTACACGATCGCCGATGGTGGCGTTGATATCGCCCCCTTCCATGAATTTGACAGCATTGTTCCCGCAGAACTGAAGGACTGAACTCGCGGCCATCAAGGCAGCCTTGATCGACGGCTCCCTGACCGTGGACGGCGTGCTCGCCCAGTAATCTGTTTGGCATAAGAGGCCAGGGGATTTTCCCTGGCCTCTTTTTTATCTCAGATCCTTGTTATTAGTTTCATGCCGTGATGGACTGGCGGCAGAAATTTGCAGTTAGATTTCGAGGAGTACATCCATGACTCCAGTTTTGGAATTGCGGGATATAACAAAGACCTTCCCAGGCGTGCTTGCCAACGATCACATCAATATTGATTTGAAGGAAGGCGAAATCCATCGCTTTATTGGGGGAAAACGGCGCAGGCAAGACCACCCTGATGAACATTCTTTACGGTCTGTACAAGCCTGACTCAGGTGAAATCATTGTACGCGATAAAAAAGCAGATATACACACCCCCAATGATGCCATTGCGCTCGGCATCGGCATGGTGCACCAGCACTTCATGTTGATCCCGGTCATGACCGTGACCGAAAACGTGATGCTGGGGGTGGAGGAAAGACGCAACGGCGTTTTCCTGGATCGTGCCAAGGTGGCGGCACGCATCCGTGAGATCTCGGAACTATACGGACTGGAAGTGGATCCGGACGCCTACATCAAGGACCTGCCGGTGGGCATCCAGCAACGCGTTGAGATCATCAAGGTCCTTTACCGCCAGGCAGACATCCTGATCCTGGATGAACCGACCGCGGTGCTCACCCCGCAGGAAGTGGATGGGTTGTTCAAGATCCTGCGTTCCCTGGTGGAAAAAGGCAAGTCCATGATCTTCATCACCCATAAGTTAAAAGAAGTCATGGCGCTGGCAAACCGCATCACTGTTCTGCGGAACGGGCGGACGGTTGGCACGGTGACACCGGGTGAGGTCAGCCCCGAAAAACTGGCATCCATGATGGTGGGACGCGAGGTCAACCTGGTCGTCCCCAAGAAGAAAGCCAAACCCACCGAGCCTGCACTGGAGGTCAAGGATCTGTATGTCGAGGATGAGCGCGGCCATATGACGGTGCACGGTGTTTCGTTCGATGTACGGATGGGGGAGGTGCTGGGCATCGCAGGCGTGCAGGGCAATGGGCAGACTCAACTGGTCTATGCACTGACCGGACTGCTGCCCATCGTACAGGGTGAAATCAGCATACTTGGCGAACCGCTGAAACACACCACCCCGCGCCACATTCTCGAACGCGGCGTGGCGCACATTCCGGAAGACCGCCAGCGACACGGACTGGTCCTGTCCTTCCCGATCCACGATAACCTGATCTTATGCACCTATTACCAGCCTCCCTTCGCACGCGGCATCAATCTGCAGGAAAAGACCATCATCGAGCAACGCTGAAACATTGGTCAAGCAATTTGATGTGCGTACGCCGAGCATTATACGTCCCGGCCTCCAGCCTTTCAGGCGGCAACCAGCAGAAGGTGATCGTGGCACGCGAGTTCTCCCGCCCGATCAAACTGCTGATCGCATCGCAGCCGACCCGCGGTTTGGATGTCGGTTCGATCGAATACATCCACAGCCGGATCATCGAAAAACGCGACGAAGGCACAGGCGTGCTGCTGGTCTCCTCCGAATTGGATGAGATCCTGGCGCTTTCCGACCGGATCGCGGTGATGTACCGGGGCCAGATCATGGACATTGTCCCGGCCGCGCAAGCCAGCAAGGAATACCTTGGTCTGCTGATGGCTGGCATACACCCCGATGAAGCCGCCAAAGCGGCACCCGCATCCAGCGGTGAAGAAGTGGAACGCGTCTTTTAGGAGGCAGATAACGTGTCAGCCAACAAAGAACCTGAAAAAACAAAAGCCCGCCCCAACCTGGCGAAGATGCTGGGCGGATCTGCTTTTCAATCACTGCTGGTGCCCATCCTGGCTATATTCACCGGGCTGGTGATAGGCGGCATCGTCATTGCTGTCACTGATGCAGAGGTGGCGGCGGCATTCAAAAATTTCTCCGCCGACCCGGGCGGGGCGTTCAAAGCGATCTGGACCGCAGTGGCAACCGCCTACGGTGCGCTGTTCTACGGCTCGCTTGGCAAGCCCGCGTGAGATCTTTGCAGGCTTCCGTGTTTATCTATCCACCGGTGATAACGCGGCGTTCCTGAAAGCCATCTACCCATTCACCGAAAGCCTGGTAACTGCCACCCCGTATATTTTTGCCGGGCTGGCGGTGGCAATCGGTTTCCGCTGCGGATTGTTCAACATTGGCGCGGAGGGACAGTTCTTCATGGGAGCGCTTGGCTCGGCTTATATTGGATACAGCATCACAGGTCTGCCGTGGTACATCCACCTGCCGCTGGCGATCCTGGGCGGTGCGCTGGCAGGAGCGATCTGGGGCGCGATCCCGGGTTACCTTAAAGGCAAAATTCGGCGCACATGAGGTGGTGAACACGATCATGATGAACTGGATCGCGTTCCGCCTGAGCGACTGGCTGCTAACCGGACCGATGATGGCATCCGGTTTCCGCCCGGTCACGCCCACCATCCAAAAGGCTGCGGAATTGCCACGCTTTTTCCCCGAACCCCTGCGCTTCAACTGGGGCTTCGTGCTGGCGCTGGTCGTTGCCTACCTGGTCTACTGGTTCCTGTTCAAGACCACGCTTGGCTTCGAGATCCGCTCGGTGGGAGCCAACCCCGACGGTTCCAAATATGCAGGCATGAGCATTGTCCGCAATTTCGTACTGGTCATGATCCTGAGCGGCGGGCTGGCTGGAATGGCAGGCGCAGCACAGGTGCTGGGTGTGGACCACTGGGTGGGACAGGGCTTTTCAGCCGGTTATGGTTTCGACGCCATCGCGCTTGCTCTGCTGGGTAAAAGCCATCCTGTGGGCGTGGTACTGTCCGCCATCGTGTTCGGCATCCTGCGCAGCGGTGCCACCCGCATGCAGTCCATGGCTGGCATTCCGATCGACATCATTTCCATCATCCAGGGTCTGGTCATCATCTTTGTGGCCGCGCCCGCCATCATCCGCTGGCTGTTCCGCATCCCGGTGAAGACGCCTCGGATGAGACCGTGCTGATGCGCGGCTGGGGCAAATAGGTGCAACATGGCTGTTCAAACCATCTCCCATAGCACAACCACCCGGGCTCGAATCACCACAGGCATTGTCCTGCTCGTGATCGGCATGTTGATGTTCCTGCTCTTCACACCCGGCACAGAACCCGGGCAGACCGCCAAGTTCGGCATGAACCTGATCAGTTCTGCCGCGCTCAAGATTCCCGACATCATTGTGCCGGTACAGATCAGCCTGTACGTCCTGTCACTCCTGGTCGTCTTCCTGGGTGCGTTTCAAATGGCACGCGGCATACAATCGCGCGGGCTCTGCTTGGCATCGTTGCCTTTGCATTTGTGGCGGCATTCCTGATCTGGGCAACCAAGGGCAAATCCTTGAGCCTGATCGGCATGGTGAGCAGTTCCCTGGTGCGCGCCACGCCCATCGCGCTGGCTGCCCTGTGCGGCGTCATTTCCGAGCGCGCCGGGGTGACCAACATTGCCATTGAAGGGATCATGTTGATCGCAGCGCTGACATCGGTCGTGTCAGCCACAGTGAGCAGCAGCCTGTATGTAGGGCTGGTGGTCGGCATCCTGACGGGCGGGTTGGTCGCCGCCTTCCACGCCCTGCTCAGCATCCGTTATAAAGTGGATCAAATCGTGAGTGGTGTGGCCATCAACATCTTTGCCACCGGTGCCACATCTTTTATCTCATCCAAGTATTTGCAGTCCCAGGGCGAACTTCTCAACAACTCCGGCACCTTCCCGATCATCCCCATCCCTCTGCTCTCCAAGATCCCCATCCTGGGTACCATCTTCTTCGAGAACAACCTGGTCGTTTACCTGACGATCCTGATCGTGATCGTCATGCACATTGTCCTCTACTACACCCCCTGGGGCTTGCGGACACGTGCCGTGGGTGAACATCCCAAGGCTGCCGACACCCTGGGCATCAACGTATTCTTCATGCGCTACGTGAACGTCATCATCGGTGGAATGATCGCCGGACTTGGAGGTGCCTACTTCACCCTGGGTTCGGTCGGGCGCTTCGATGAAGTGATGACCGCAGGCAAAGGCTTCATCGGACTGGCAGCCATGATCTTCGGCAACTGGAATCCGATCGGCGCGTTCCTGGCATCGCTCATCTTTGGCTTTGCAGATTCTTGCAGATCAAGATGCAGATCCTGTCCGTGCCCATCCCCTCCTCGATCCTGGCAATGGCTCCGTACCTCGTGACCATGCTGGTGTTGACCGGCGTGGTAGGGCGCGCCGTCCTGCCTGCTGCGGATGGTGTCCCGTACGAAAAGCAATAACAATACTTATCATATCCACCAGGACGGGAAGCTTTCCAAAGGCTTCCCGTCTTTTTATTCCGATGACAAGTCCAAATTGGACACATTCAGGTAAAATAACAGCATTACAAAAAGGAGAGTGAGAGATGAGGAGAATCAATCGCTTCACACTGGCAGTGACAGCCCTGTTGTTAACCGCCCTGGCGTGCAACCTGCCACAAGCCGCGCCTCCAGCCACCCTGGATCCGAACACCGCCCTGACATCCGTGGCACAGACCGTTGCTGCGCAGCTCACCCAGTCCGCGCAGACCCCGGGGGCTCCCACCGCCACAAACGTTGCCCCGCTTCCCAACACCGCCATTCCCACCAACACCACCATCCCCGCGACCATTCCCCCGCCATCCTCACCGACCACTCAACCCACCTCCACCCAGGAATGCGACAAGGCTCAATTCATCACCGATGTCACCGTGCCGGACGGCACGCTCATGACCCCGGGACAAGCCTTCACCAAGACCTGGCGGATCAAGAACATCGGCACCTGCACCTGGGCTGGTTATTCGGTGATATTCGACAGCGGCGATTCCATGGGCGGCGCGGCTGCGACCGCCATTGGAAACAGCCCTCCGGGCGGGACAGTTGACATATCCATCAACATGACCGCGCCAGCCTCGGCAGGCAATTACCGCGGTTACTGGCGCATCCGCAGCACCAGCGGATACCTGCTGCCGGTGATCAACGGCTACCAGATCAAGTCCTTTTACGTGGACATCAAGGTTTCCGCCGCATCTGTTTCATTGACGCTGGATTACCTGCCCGGCGAGAGCGGGCTGGTGCTGAGCGGCGGCGCGATCAACAACCTGACGGTCGCGGCTGGAGACAGCATGGGCAACCGGGCGTGGAAGCCTTCCTGAGCTTTGACATGACGGGCGTGCCGGCTGGAGCCACGATCCAGTCCGCATCCCTGACCCTGATCGGCGGAGGACAGGTGCGCAACAACCCATTTGCAGGGCTGGGCAGCCTGCGCGCCTATCTTGACAACTACGGCAGCGTGGACTCAACCGACTTTGTTCCGCCCGGCGCGACCGGGGGATTTGCAAACTGGTGCAACGCCGCCAGCGTGACAGCCCGTTCAGCGGAGCCAATCTCATCACGACCATCCAGGGTAGAGTGGGCACCCCGCGCTCCGGTTCCGCCTGCAATTCAAGGACACCCTGACCGGCGGGAACGGAGCGATCGACGACGTACTGATCATTGCGCCAGTGA
>CAWGMC010000037.1:0-10844 GCA_963823545.1 uncultured Chloroflexia bacterium
GCCTGAGGTTTTGATCTCCGGAGACCATGCGAAAGATCGCGCAATGGCGGCGCGAACAATCCCTGCTGCGGACAATGGAACGCCGCCCCCGACCTGCTGGAAAAGCTGGAATTATCCGAAAAAGAAAAAAAGTTCCTGGAAAGTCATAAATCGTAAAAGATTTTTTGTCACCATCAACCCATCCTGGAGGACAAAATAACATGACCGCACAACTCAACTACGGCAAGACCTTCCTGCTGGGCTTTGGATTTTTCGGGGTGAGCGTGATCTGGGGCGTATACAACGCTTTTGTCCCGATCTTCCTGGCTGAGAAGTTCGACCTCTCCCCGGTGTGGATCGCTTTCTTCATGACGCTTGACAACATCGCGGCGCTGTTCATCCAGCCGCCCGTGGGTGCGTGGTCGGACCGCATACGCACCAAGTGGGGACGACGCATCCCGTTCATCCTGATCGGCGCGCCGATCACCGCCCTGGCGTTCGGGTTCATCCCGCTGGCTTCAGCCCTGCCGCTGTTCCTGGCATGCACCAGCACCACCCTGCTGAGCGCGGCAATGTGGCGCACGCCCGTGGTGGCATTGATGCCTGACATCACCCCCTCGCAATTCCGATCCCAGGCGAACGGCGTGATCAACTTCATGGGCGGCATCGGCACCATCATCGCCCTGCAGACCGGCGGGATGCTATACAAGATGAGTCCCACCTTCCCCTTCTGGCTTGGATCCAGCGCTAGTCATCGGTGGCAGCGCTGGTCGTGTTCTTCTTCATCGAAGAGCCGAAGGAATACGAAGAGAAGGAAAAGCAGCCCGGCATGCTCGAAAGCCTGAAGGAAGTGGTCAACGACCCGGACAAAAGCGGGCTGCGCATCCTCTCCGCCATCTTCTTCTGGTTCATCGGCTACTCGGCGGTGGACACATTCTTCACCCTGTACGCCCGGAGTCACCTCGGCATCCCGGCAGGTGACGGCGCCACCATGCTTTCGGTCGTGCCGCTGTTCTTCGTGCTGTTCGCGATCCCAATGGGAATGGTGGCGGCACGCATCGGACGGCGCATCACCATCATCATCGGGCTGATCACAATGACCGTGATCCTCTTCCTGCTTTACATCACCCCCGCCTCCGCGCTGATGACCAGCATCGCGCCCCTGCCATTGGTGGGCATTCCCCTGGAGGAAGGCGGTCCGCGCATGCTGACCCTGGCTGGCGTGCTGCTCATGCTGGGCGGCATCGGCTGGGCTTGCATCAACATCAACTCGCTGCCCATGATCGTGGACCTGACAAACGCGGCGCGCATCGGCACGTTCACCGGGCTGTATTATCTCTTCTCCACCCTGTCCGCGATCGTCGGACCGAACGTCAACGGCTGGGCGGTGCAGCTCACGGGCGGAAATTACAACGTCATCATGCTGCTGGCGCCCATCTTCATGATCGTTGCGCTGATCCTGATGCTGGGCGTGAAACGAGGAGAGGCAGTACCAGCTTAAATCGACAATGCATTTACTCCAGGAAGCCGGGCAACAAAGCCTGCCGGCTTCCTGGATGTTTTTCTACCTGCAGGATGATCTCATGGAACCTAATAATCAAAGCATCGAAAAAAAAGCCGAGGGAAGATCCTGGACCATTCCCCTGGTGATCCTCGCGGTATTTTTGCTGTGTGTATTGACGAGCAGCGCTCTTTTATGCGGTCTTGAATCCTCCTTGCACGCAAGGGAGGCAGCCCGCTGCCCCTGCTTACAACCCCGCTGCCCACGGTGGACACGGTGAAGGAATTATCCTCAGACCCCGCGTGGGAGGAATTGATCAACGAGGACTTTTCAGACAACTCCAACCGGTGGGACGTCAGCGAGTACAAAAACGACAATGTCGAACTGGACCGGAAAATCACGGATGGGAAATACATCTGGGAGTTTCAAGCCAAAAACGGATGGAACTTCTGGGCATGGGCGGGAGCCAGGAACATTGCCGATTTCGCAGCCGTCATGGAGGTGGAACTTACCCAGGGTTCTGATTATGATTCCTATGGATTGATCATGCGGGCTTCGGCGAGAACTATTACCTGTTCGAGGTGAACCAACATGGGGAATTTGTTTTTGGAACTCATTACCTGGATAAATTCACTCCTGTCCTGGAAGGTCAAAGAAGGGGAGTAATCAAACCAGGGGAACCCAATCGATCACAGTCAAGGCAGTCAAATCACACTTCATTTTTTACATCAACAACCAGCAGGTGGGTGAAGCGAATGAGGACACCCTGCTTTCAGGGCGGATCGGGATCCTGCTCTCTCCGAGCGGGCGTCCGGGAAGCCCGGGGGGAGACACGCAGGGAACAAGCCTGTCATTGCAGACCGGCAATCCTTCCAGGTTTGAGGTGGAAAACTTCAAGGTCTGGGTTCCCGGCAGCAGTCAAGGTCCCGACAAATCAGGTGAATTATTACCCCTGGAACCGCATCCAGGCAAAATCATATATGTTTCAGACCAGGACGGAAACCGGGAAATATACTCCATCAATTCCGATGGAAAGGACCCCGACCGGATAACGAACGATCCTGCTGATGATCACTCGCCCAAATGGTCACCCAATGGCAGGCAGATCGCCTTCGTCTCAACGCCGAAGGCGACCCCGAAATTTTCATCATGGACCGGGATGGCTCGGACATGAAAAGAATGACATACGATCCCGGTGACGACCTGGATCCATCCTGGTCTCCGGATGGGGAGAAAATCGTCTTCACGTCCAATCGCAGCGGAAATTACAATTTGTACATCCTGGATGTGAAGACTTTATCCATGGAACGCCTGACGGATGCGCCATTCGATGATCGCTACCCGGACTGGTCCCCCAAGGACGATCTGATCCTTTTCCAATCGAACCGGAAAAGCAGTTCGGACCTGTTTACCGTCTCTGCAAAGAACCTGGTGGTCTTACAAATCACAAGATACAAGGCAACCTTCAGTTCATATCCAGCCTGGTCGCCCAATGGGCTGTCCTTTGTACATGAAACAGTTCTTTATGATGGACGCACCGGGATCGCAATACGCAGTTTCCCCAACGGGCAAAATCAGACCGTGGTTGAATTACTAAACTCCAACCTCCAGCCTGCCTGGTCTCCTGACGGAACGCAAATCGTTTTCATCTCGGACCGTGACGGACAAATGGACATTTACATTATCAGCAAGGATGGCAAAGCCATCTTTCGCCTGACAAACACGCCTGCCGTTAAGTCCCAGGTCGATTGGACAGCCGAGTAGAACATTCCATGCGCCTCAAGCCGGTGGTATTCCTGCTTGTAACCAGCATGCTCCTGTCTGCATGCAAGCTGTACATAACGGATTGTGCACGACTGCAGGTGTTTTGCGTGGGGGTGGTCACAGATTTCGGGAAGGTGGATGACCATGGTCTCAACCAGTCCGCGTGGGAGGGTGTGCAGCAGGCGCTGGCGAAGGATGATCGACCGGGCGGATGTCATCGAGACCGTGGATACGCGCGACCGCGCCAAGAACATCCGGAATTTTCTGATCAACGATTATGACCTGATCGTCACGGTGGGATACTCGATGGAGGAGGAGACCCGTCTCGCGGCACAGGAATGGACGGAGCGCCTTCTTCATCGGCGTGAACCAACCGGTGAGCGAGCCGCTGACCAACCTGGCGATACTGACCTTTCCCGAGGACCAGGGGGGATTCCTGGCGGGCGCGCTGGCGGCGTTGACATCAAAAACCGGCAAGGTGGCCGCGCTGTGTGAAGTGGAATCCCTGCCAGCGATGTGGCGTTACTGCGAGGGCTTCCGGGTGGGTGTCCGGTATGCCGAGCCAACCATGCGGGCTGATGTACTTTATAAAAGCGAGAGCGCAACCAGCGAATTATTCAAGGATCCCGCCTGGGGTCAGGAACAGGCGTTGTCCATGCTCAAGAATGGCGTGGATGTCCTGTTCGCGGCAGGCGGCGAGACCGCCCTCGGCGCACTGGAAGCCGCGGCTTCCCACGGCGCCCTGGTCATCGGCGCGGACGAAGACATGTACTACCAAATGGAGAACGCGGAACAGGCGTTGAGCAGTGCCGGCAGGAATCGGGCGGGGGTGTATGCATTGATCCGCCTGGCGGTCGAGGGTCAATTTCCAGCCGGAGAGACCCGGGGAGAGTATGTACTTTGTCCATATCACGAACTCGAGAGGCTGGTCCCAACCACGGTCCACGAAAGGCTCGAGCAGATCCGCCTCGGACTGGCGAATGGTTCCATTCAAACCGGAGTCCCGACGGAGCCATAACTAGTTCATCCTTGCACAATAGGTGGAGAGGCTGTATACTTCCCAGTGGGGAACGATGCCCATTCACTTTTAAGGAGGTGAAGCGCCTCGAGACCAATTGTCTTCAATTTAAGTCAACATCCCCAAAAAATCCATTTTCTCACATCTTGAGAGGAGAAGTAAGAATGAAGAAACTGTTTGTTGTTCTATCCGTCCTGGTCGTGCTGTCAATGGCACTGACCGCCTGCGGAACCAAGACCCCGGTTGCGACCGAACCCGTCGTGACCGAAGCCCCCGTCGTGACCGATACTCCCGTATCCCACCCGCCCGCCGTTGTATTCAAGGTTGGCCAGGTAACCGACCTGGGTGGTATCGATGACAAGTCCTTCAACGCCAGCGCCTGGAAAGGCGCCGAGGACGCTGTCGCTGATATGGGTATTGAGGCCAAGTACCTGGAGTCCCAGCAGCAATCCGACTACGCCAAGAACGTCCAGCAGTTCCTCGACGAGGGCACCGACCTGATCATCACCGTCGGCTTCCTGCTGGGCGTGGACACGGCCAAGTTCGCCATGGCCAACCCCGAACAGAAGTTCGCCATCGTGGACTACTCGTTCCCGGACTGCTGGCCCGGCGCGAACGTGGGCAATGATTGCGGTACCGATCAGGACCTGGCGAACGTCCGCGGCCTGACGTTCCAGACCGACCAGGCTGCTTTCCTGGCTGGTTACCTGGCTGCCGGCATGACCACGACCGGCAACGTTGCCACCTTCGGTGGTCTGCCGATCCCGACCGTCACCATCTTCATGAAGGGCTTTGAAGCTGGCGTCAAGTACTACAATGCCCAGAAGGGCACCGACTGTGAAGGTGCTTGGCTGGGACACCGCCACCGGCGAAGGCGTTTTTGTCAACGGCTTTGAATCCCTCGATGACGGCCGCGCCCTGGCTGAGTCCTTCATGCAGGAGGGCGCCGACATCATCCTGCCCGTTGCCGGACCGGTTGGCCTGGGTTCCGCAGCGGTCTGCAAAGAGACCGGTGCATGCAAGGTCATCGGCGTGGATGCCGACTGGGTTGAGACCGCTCCCGAGTACAAGGAAGTTGTCCTGACCTCCGTCCTGAAGCTGATCGATGTGGCTGTCTACAACACCATCAAGGATGTCGTCGAAGGCACGTTCACCGGCGGGACCGTGACCTACACGATCTCGGACGGCGGCGTTGATATCGCCCCCTTCCATGAATTTGACAGTGTTGGTCCCCAGACACTGAAGGCCGAACTCGCGGCCATCAAGGCAGCCCTGATCGACGGCTCCCTGACCGTGGACGGCGTGATCGCCCAGTAATCTGTTTGGCTATAAGAGGCCAGGGGAAATTCCCTGGCCTCTTTTTATCTCTTCCTTGTTTACTTCAGTTTCATGCCGCAGATGTACAACGGCAGAAATTTGCATTAGATTTTGAGGAGTACATCGATGACTCCAGTTTTGGAATTGCGGGATATTACAAAGTCCTTCCCGGGTGTACTTGCCAACGATCACATCAACCTGGATCTGGAGCAGGGGGAGATCCATGCTTTGCTGGGGGAAAACGGCGCCGGCAAGACCACCCTGATGAACATCCTCTACGGTCTGTACAAGCCGGACGAGGGTGAAATCATTGTCCGCGGTAAAAAGGCAGATATACACAGCCCCAACGATGCCATTGCGCTCGGCATCGGCATGGTCCACCAGCACTTCATGTTGATACCGGTCATGACGGTGACCGAAAACGTCATGCTGGGGGTGGAGGAAAAACGCAACGGCGTTTTCCTGGACCGAGCCAAGGTGGCGGCACGATCCGCGAGATCTCGGAACTTTACGGCCTGGAAGTGGATCCGGACGCCTACATCAAGGACCTGCCGGTCGGCATCCAGCAGCGCGTTGAAATCATCAAGGTCCTTTACCGCAGGCAGACATCCTGATCCTGGATGAACCGACCGCGGTGCTGACCCCGCAGGAAGTGGATGGGTTGTTCAAGATCCTGCGTGCGCTGATGGAAAAGGGCAAGTCCATGATCTTCATCACCCATAAGTTAAAAGAGGTCATGGCGATGGCGGACCGCATCACCGTGCTGCGGAACGGGCGGACGGTCGGAACGGTGACGCCGGGTGAAGTCAGCACCGAGAAACTGGCATCCATGATGGTCGGACGGGAAGTGAACCTGGTCGTCCCCAAGAAGAAGCCAAACCCGCCGAGCGCGCTGGAGGTGAAGGACCTGTACGTTGAGGATGAGCGCGGCCATATGATGGTGCACGGTGTGTCGTTCGATGTCGGCGGGTGAGGTGCTGGGCATTGCCGGCGTGCAGGGCAACGGGCAGACCGAACTGGTGTATGCGCTGACCGGGCTGCTGCCCATGTCCAGGGTGAAATCAGCATGCTTGGGCGAACGCTGAAACGCAACACCCCGCGCAATATCCTGGAACGGGGCGTGGCGCACATCCCGGAAGACCGCCAGAAGCACGGACTGATCCTGTCCTTCCCGATGCACGACAACCTGATGCTTGTGCACCTATTACCTGCCGCCGTTTGCAAGGGGATCAATCTCAGGAAAAGTGATCGTCAGAACGCCGAAACTTGATCGAGCAGTTTGACGTCCGGACGCCGAGTATTTTCGTCCCAGCCTCCAGCCTTTCGGGCGGCAACCAGCAGAAAGTGATCGTGGCGCGCGAGTTCTCGCGTCCGATCAAACTGCTGATCGCATCGCAGCCGACGCGCGGGCTGGACGTGGGCTCGATCGAATACATCCACAGCCGGATCATCGAAAAGCGCGACGAAGGCACAGGCGTGCTGCTGGTCTCCTCGGAATTGGATGAGATCATGGCACTCTCGGACCGGATCGCGGTGATGTAAAGGGGAAAATCGTTGACATTGTGCCGGCCGCGCAAGCCAGCAAGGAATACCTTGGGTTGCTGATGGCTGGTGTAAAGCCCGCCGAAGCCGCCAAAGCGGCGCCCGATCCGGTGGTGAAGAAGTGGAGCGCGTCTTCTAGGGGCAGATAACGTGCGCCAACAAGGAACCTGAAGAAACAAAAGCCCGCCCCAACCTGGCAAAGAGGCTGGGCGGATCTGCTTCCAAACATCCTGATACCCATCCTGGCTGTGTTCACCGGTTGATGATCGGCGCCGTCGTCATTACTGTCACTGACCCCGACGTCACCGCGGCATTCAACTTTTTCTCCGCCGCCCGGGCGGCCTTCGAGGCGGCCTGGCGCTCGATTGCTACCGCGTACGGTGCCCTGTTCTCCGGCTCGCTTGGCAGCCCGCGCGATCATGCGGGTTCCGGGTTTTTCTCATCCACCGGTGATGACGCCGCCCCTTGAAGGCCATCTATCCAATCACCGAAAGCCTGGTGACCGCCACCCCATATATTTTCGCCGGGCTCTCGGTGGCTCTCGGTTTCCGCTGCGGACTCTTCAATATCGGCGCCGAGGGACAGTTCCTCATGGGCGCGCTTGGCTCGGCCTTCGTCGGCTACAGCCTCATCGGCCTGCCTGGTACATCCACCTGCCGCTTGCGATCCTGGGCGGTGCGGTCGCCGGCGCACTCTGGGGCGCGATCCCGGGTTACCTCAAGGCGAGGTTCGGCGCGCACGAGGTCGTGAACACGATCATGATGAACTGGATCGCGTTCCGGCTGAGCGACTGGCTGCTGAACGGGCCAATGAAGGCCCGGCTTCCGCCCGGTCACGCCCGTCATAGAAGCTGCCGAGCTGCCCCGCTTCTTCGCCGATCCGCTGCGCTTCAACTGGGGCTTCGTCCTCGCCTGGTCGTTGCCTCCTCGTCTACTGGCTGCTCTTCAAGACCACGATCGGCTTCGAGATCCGCGCGGTGGGCGCCAACCCGGACGCGGCCAGATACGCCGGCATGAGCTGTCCGCAATTTCGTGCTGGTCATGATCGCTGAGCGGCGGGCTGGCAGGTCTGGCGGCGCAGCCAGGTGCTCGGCGTCGACCACTGGGTGGGACAGGGTTTCTCGGCCGGCTACGGCTTCGACGCCATCGCGATCGCCCTGCTTGGTAAGAGCCATCCTTTTGGCGTGGTGCTGGCCGCCCTGCTGTTCGGTTTCCTGCGCAGCGGCGCCACCCGCATGCAGTCGATGGCCGGCATCCCGATCGACATCATCTCGATCATTCAGGGCCTGGTGATCATCTTCGTCGCCGCGCCGGCCATCATCCGCTGGATCTACCGCATCCCGGTGAAGCCATCCGAACGAGACCGTGCTGACGCGCGGCTGGGGCAAATAGGTGCAACATGGCTGTTGAAACCATCTCCCAAAGCACACACCACCCGGTCTCGCATCACCACCGGCATCGTCCTGCTGGTGATCGGCCTGTTCATCTTCCTCCTCTTCCGGTTGAGCCCGGGCAGACCACCAAGTTCGGCCTGAACCTGTCGGGTCGCAGCCATCGACATCCCCGACCTCATCGTGCCGTACAGATCAGCCTGTACATCCTGTCCTCCTGGTCGTCTTCCTGGGCGCCTTCCAGCTGGCCGCGGCATTCACTCACGCGGTGCGTGCTCGGCATCATTGCCTTGCTTCGTGGCGGCCTTCCTCATCTGGGCTGCCACGGGCAAGTCCTTCAACCTGGTCGGCATGTTGAACAGCTCTCTGGTGCGCGCCACGCCGATCGCGCTGGCGGCCCTGTGCGGTGTGATCAGCGAGCGCACCGGCGTCATCAACATCGGCATCGAAGGCATGATGCTGATGGCGGCGCAGACGGCCGTGGTGTCCGCCACGCTGACCGGCAACCTGTAGATCGGCCTGCTCGTGCGATCCTGACCGGCATGCTGCTCGCCGCCTTGCATGCCCTGCTCACATCGTTTCAAGGTCGATCAGATCGTCAGCGGTGTGGCCATCAACATCTTTGCCGCCGGCGTGACCAGCTTCATCTCCTCAGTATCTGGAGTCCGAACGGCGATCTGTTGAACAACTCGGGCACCTTCCCGATCATCTCCATCCCTCTGCTCTCCAAGATCCCGATCCTGGGACCGATCCTCTTCGAGAACAACATCATCGTGTACTTGATGATCCTGCTCGTGATCGTCATGCACATCCTGCTCTTCTACACGCCCTGGGGCTTGCGCACCCGTGCGGTGGGTGAGCATCCCAAGGCGGCCGACACCCTGGGCGTCAACGTTTCTTGATGCGCTACGTCAACGTGATCATCGGCGGCATGATCGCCGGCGTGGGCGGCGCATACTTCACGATCGGCTCGGTAGGCCGCTTCGACGAAATGATGACCGCCGGCAAAGGCTTCATCGGCCTGGCGGCCATGATCTTCGGCAAGTGGAATCCGATCGGCGCATTCCTCGCATCGCTGCTGTTCGGCTTTGCCGATTCGCTGCAGGTCAAGCTGCAGATCCTGCGCGTGCCCATCCCCTCCGATTCCTGCTGATGGCGCCGTACATCGTGACCATGATCGTGCTGGCCGGCGTGGTCGGCCGCGCCATCCCGCCCGCGGCGGACGGCGTACCGTACGAAAAGCAATAACATCCCCCTCAGCCTAGCACTGGACGGGAAGCGGTTCGCCTTGTTTCCCGTCTTTTCATTCGCCTGATAGGAAATAAGCGTGAGGCCTAATTGGATTTATTCAGGTAAAATACCATCAAAACTTATGAGGAGAATGAGATAGGATAATCAATCGTTTCGTTGTGGCACTGACGGCATTACTACTGGCCACGCTGGCCTGTAACCTGCCACAAAGCCAGGCCACAGACAATCCCGGGAACCCAATGTGGCTTTCACCGCCGCTGCTCAGACAGTTGCCGCTCGACCTCACCCAGTCCGCACTGACCATGAACGCTCCCACTGCCACAAACGTTGCCCCGCTTCCCAACACCGCCATTCCCACCAACACCACCATCCCCGCGACCATCGCCCCGCCATCCTCACCGACCACTCACCCCACCTCCACCCAGGAATGCGACAGGGCTCAATTCATCACCGATGTCACCGTGCCGGACGGCACGCTCATGACCCCGGGACAAGCCTTCACCAAGACATGGCGGCTCAAGAACATCGGCACCTGCACCTGGGCTGGTTACTCGCTGGTATTCGACAGCGGCGATTCCATGGGCGGGGCGGCTGCGACCGCCATTGGACAACACCCCTCCGGGCGGGACCAGTTGACATTTCCATCAACCTGACCGCACCAGCCTCGGCAGGCAATTACCGCGGTTACTGGCGCATCCGCAGCACCAGCGGATACCTGCTGCCGGTGATCAACGGCTACCAGATCAAGTCCTTCTACGTGGACATCAAGGTTACCAGCGGCGGGAGGCGGTACTTTTACAGTGACCAGCATTACCTACACCTTATCAACTTGGAGCGATGCCGGACACACCAACTGCCCGCACGCGTTATTGCCCACATCACCGTCTAACGGGGCAGGGACTGTTTACTTCAAATGGAAGCGGGCTGACACACCCGGAGGCGGAGCAACCCAAACGATCGCCTTTGTTGGGGCAGGAACCAAAAACGTGCGCTACGATTGGGGCGCGTGGCTCTGCCTGGGCAGGAACCCCCACGTGGGTCGGCATCTTCGTCATCGACCCCAACAATCAGAATTTTGGACA
>CAWGMC010000038.1:0-22755 GCA_963823545.1 uncultured Chloroflexia bacterium
GCGCCAGGTCTGGGTGAGTGCCATGTTCTCCAGCACGGTCATGAACGGCACCGATGCCATCACCAGTGGATTCTCCGGGATGAAACTGACGCCGTTCCTGCGCATGCTTCGAACGGGCTGATTGGTGAGATCCCTGCCGTACAGGAATTTTTTACCCCGGATGCAGGTCTCCATTCCCAGCACCACATCGCACAGTTCCTTCTGCCCGTTGCCGGACACGCCAGCCACGCCAACGATTTCACCCGGGTGGATCTGCAGTTGGATGTCTTTCAGGCTGGTGCCGGCGCCCCCGGCATGGGTTTCCACAGCTCGTAATTCAAGAATGGGGGTGCTGGAAGCCTCGAATGACAGGCTTGGAGCCGACCTGTAAATGCGACAGTTCCTTCTCGAACATGAGCCCCACCAGTTTTTCCTCGGTGGCATCCGCGCGCAAAAGCGAGCCTGCCACACGCCCCCCGCGCAGGACGGTGATCCGGTCCGCGCACTCCAACACTTCCTTTAGTTTGTGCGTGATCAGGAGGATGGCATAACCAGCCTTGCGCAGGTTATCCAGGATACCGAACAGGGCCTCCACCTCATGCGGAGCCAGGACGCGCGTGGGTTCGTCCAGGATGAGCAGGCGCGCATCGGAGAGTAATAATTTCAGGATCTCGACCTTCTGCTGTTCGCCGATGGATAATTGGGAGACCAGCGCCCGGGGATCGACCTTGAGACCATATTGTTTCGATATTTCGTTGATGCGCTGGTCGATCTCCCGGGGATCCAAGACTGCCTTCAGGTTTGGCAGGAACAAGGCGATGTTCTCAGCCACGGTGAAGGCGGGGATCAGGTTGAGGTCCTGGAAGACCATCCCGATGCGGGCGGCGCGTGCGTCGCGCGGCGAGCGGATGGTGATCGGTTTTCCATTCCATTGAATCTCCCCTGCATCTGCGCGATAGAAACCGAACAGGATCTTCATCAGCGTGCTTTTCCCGCGCCGTTCTCTCCCAGCAGGGCATGGATCTCCGCATTGAAAATATCGAGATCGATATGATCGTTGGCAAGCACAAAGGGAAAAGCCTTGGTAATGCCACGCAAGGCGATCATGGGCGGCTGGTTTTGTGGATTGGGCATGAACGTCCTTCCGGGTCAGGCAGGAATATGACAACAGAGCAGAGAAACCGCAGAGCGCCATTTCTCTCCATTCCATGATATGGATTTCAGCCCAAGTTTGGTAAGCGTAGAAACTTGCGATTTTTATCCCGCCGGGTCATCGTAACTAATACGTAAAACGACCCCGTAGAAAATACGGGGTCGGTGAAAGGGAATTTCTAAATCGTTATTCGATCAACCCATGCTCGCGGGCATAGCGTACCAGTTCCACCCGGCTGTGCAAGCCGAGTTTATCCGACAGGTTCGCGCGGTGACTCTCGGCGGTGCGGACGCTGATGCTCAATTCCTCGCCGATCTGGCGGTTGGTGTAACCCTGCACGATAAGTTTTAGCACATCGATCTCGCGCGGCGTCAGCGTTTCCGCCGAATGGGGTGAGGCGGCGGAGGGGGGCGTTTCATCGGTCAACAGCCTGCGGACCATGGAGGGATCGACATACAGGTCGCCGCGCAGGATGGTGTGAATGGCGGAGATCAGCTCGGTCTCGGCGGCGCGTTTCAGGATGTACCCGGAGGCGCCCGCTTTGAGCGCAGCCTTGAGCAGGGCTTCATCCTCGTGGAGGGTGAGGATCAAAATATGCAGGTCGGGGGATTGTGGTTTGACCTGGCGCGTGACGGCGATGCCGTCCAGGTCGGGCATGCTCAGGTCCAGGACCAGCACATCCGGGCGGGTCTTCTTCACCAGTTCGAGCGCCTCGTAACCGCCGGTTGCCTCACCGACCAGTTCCATGGCAGGCTCGGAATGGATCAGGGCGCGCAAGCCGGTGCGGACAATGGCATGGTCATCCGCGATCAGGACTTTAATCATGGCAGGGTGCCTCGGCTTTCACGGTCGTGCCTTTTCCGGGGGAGCTCTCGATGGTCAGGGTGCCGCCCAGCATCTGGATGCGTTCCCGCATCCCGAACAAACCCAACTGGTCCTCGGTCATGCTGAAGGCGGGGATAAAACCGATGCCGTCATCCTCCACGATGGCACTGACCCGGGTGTCCGTGCGACTGATCAGCACATCCACGCGCGAAGCCCGGGCGTGGAGCACCACGTTGGTCAGGGCTTCCTGGACAATGCGGAAGAGCGCGGTTTCGACGTCGATCGGCAGGCGTTTGTCCTGTACGCCGACCGCCTCAAATTCCACCGGGAGGTTGTACTGGCGGCTGAATTCCCGGATGAACTGTTGAAGGGTGGTCACCAATCCGAGGTGGTCGAGGCTGGCAGGACGAAGGTTGACCGCCAGGCGGTGCAGGTTTTCCTGGATCATGTTGGCGGTCTGTTTCAATTCCACGGTGCGCTCATGGATGGCGGCGGGTTCGTGCGCGTCACGTTCCAGCAAGCCGAGTTGAACCGTCAGGGCTGCCAGCAGCTGCCCGGATTCATCGTGTAGTTCGCGCGAGAGCTGCAGGCGTTCCTCCTCCTGGACCTTCATCAGGCGTTGGGACAGCGCGTGCAATTGACGGTTGGTCAAGCGCACTTCATCAAAAAGCAGAGTATTTTGAATGGCGACCGCGGCAAGGTTGGCGTAGGACTGGATGAGCATCTGCCGGTCTTCTGAAAAGAAATCACTGCTCCGGCTGAGCATCTTCAGCGCGCCGATCGGCTGGCTGCTGAATACCAGGGGGAAAGCCGCAAAGGCTTGGTGGTGTGCAGCCTGAGCCTGCGAGGCGGGGAGGTCCGCGATCGTTCTTACCAGGCAGGCGCTCCCTGTTCCGGGCTGCGTTTCCGGATCCCAGATCTTCTTTTGGGACGCCACAGCCTGCATGGGCATGCCGTGAACGGCGGACAGGTGCGTCTCCCCGCTTTCATTGCGGGGCACCTCGATCCAGGCGGCATCCAATCCAAGCCTGGTCACTGCCAGGCGGCAGATGGTCTGGTGGATGCCGGCGATCTCGAAGTTATCCAGGAATTTCCGGGATGAATCGTTCAACGTGGCGAGGTCCTCGGCTCTTTGCTGGTAAGCCTCCGTGGCTTTGCGGCGCTCGATGGTCGCCGCGGCAAGGATCAGGGCGGTCAACGAAACGACCGCCGTGAATGTCTGGAGCAGGACCAGGCTGTCGTTCTTTGATTCCAGGGCGAAAGGACCCAATCCCTGCACCGTACCCCAGATGGCAATACCTGAGATCAGGAACATGGTGATGGTCGCGCCCTGTTGACCAAGCCGGAGAGCTGCCCAGATGATGAAGGGGAATGCCAGGTAGATCAGAGCCTGGTGCAGGATCCCGCCTGGCGACCTGCTGCCGAAGACATACCAGGTGACCAGCACCAGCAGGATAAGAAGAACCAATCCCTCCAGGTACTGTCGTCCCTGCAAGCGCAGGGAGGGCGGCGCGAACCAGACCAGCAGGGCGGGCGCAACGACCAGCGCCCCGAGCAGGTCGCCGATCCACCAGGTGGACCAGATGGCTCCAAAGGCAGACCACTCGCCCATGCCTAACAGCATCAGGGTGATTGTCCCAATGGTGGCGCTGATGGTCGTGCTGAAAACAGAAACGAATCCAAACCCCACCACGTCCCGGATCCGATCCATGCTGTTATGGAAGTTGACAAAGCGCTTCAATAGATACGCACCTGCCAGCGCCTCCAGTGTGTTGCCGATGGTCATTCCCAGCGCAAGCCCCAGGTCCGCCCCGGTCAGGATGGAACCGAGCAGGATGCCCAGGCTTATTCCAGGCCAGACCCGATATCCGAAGATCAGCAATGCCGCCAGTGCGATGCCGGTCGGCGGCCAGACCGGCGAGGTGTTGCTCTGCACATATGCCATCTTCAAGCCCCACTCTTGCAGCAAGATGGTAAGTCACAGCCAGAGCGAGGACCTCTAGCAGATAGATGGTTTTATCGTTTTTGATGATGGTGGAGATTCGAGGTTTCATGGATGAAGATTATATAACGAATAGACTTAAGTGCGGTTAAGTGTCGGCCGTAAGTACTTAGAAATAATCATCTATTCAAGTCGCAGTCCTCGGAGGCAAGAATGACGCTAAAAGTGTATTTTGTAAAATCTATTTCGACCGACTACTTAAGTCCTGCTGAGGTTAATGATAAGGGATGTACGGATGAATTTTTAAGGAGGGCTCTCTAAATCCACCCGTTTTTTTCATCTGTTTACAGTTGTGCAAGATTATTTCTATAAATTCCCCAAATAGTAGATCAAACCTTAGCCTAGCATTCCCCAAGCCAATAAGGAGAGACTAATGACCTACCAAGAAGATTTTTCCTACCCGCAGAGCTTTTAGAGAAAGTGCAAGGAAAAGGTTTGGATGTTTTACCAGAACTAATCCAGGTGACTCTGAGTACAGCGATGTAAGCCGAACGAACGGAACGCTTGAACACAGCGCATTACCAACATACGCCAGAAAAAAACGGCTATGCCAACGGCATCAAGCCGAAGACCAAGCAAACGCGAGTGGGCGTGATCACATTTGCGATCCCACATGTACGGAAAGGATGGATGATTGGAGTACTTTCTGTTCAGTTTCGGTTCTTTGACACTGCTCGGAGGCAATGTTTAGGCTGGCAAAAAAGTTCAAGACTTTTTCCCGCAATGGCTGATATATCCACTCTTGGCGCTGAATTCCTCAATCTCCAATTTAACGTGAGCGGGTCAAGCGCCCAGCAGACATCACCGGTACGGAACAGGTAATTGACGGAGTACATAAGCCAGGCTCGATCAGGACCCGGAGATCTCCATTCAGTGATGATGTTATCCCAGAGCGCCGGGTATTGGGCAATGAGTTCATCCTGCTGCAGTTTGATCTTGGATTTTTTCTCGGCAACCTTATCCATGATTGTATTTTTCGCGGATGAAGGCCTCGACTTCACTTAAAGGCCGCGCAAACACACCAAGGTTTTCCATCTTTAGGCTGGTGACAGCAGCAGCCCAAATTCCAGCTTCCGCGGTGGCAGGGAGAGACGCTTGAACATGTAGACACCGATACAGGTGTCGCCTCGCCCGCTGCGTCCATCGAGACGAGCGGGGAAGAAATCCATCTCATAGTTTTTTCCATCCGCATGGATAAGTAACCCATCCTTGTGGGTCAGGACGATTTCTTTGGGTCCCATATCCGCGTAGAATTTTGCAGCTTTGTAGATATCAGTTTCACCGGTCAGGAACTCAGCTTCGACCGCATCGCTTTTAACCACATCAATATTAGCAAAGAGTGGTGGTCATTTCAGGCCAGATTCATATCTAAGTTCCGTACCACGCAGGACGCGCACAAAGCCTTGCATGTCGGCTGCGACGAGCATGCCCTTGGTCTTGAGCGCCCGGATCACATCCAAGCCGACTTCACCCCGCAGGCTGGAGCCAATAACGGCAGCCTTGGCATTCAAGGAGTTGACTTCATCCGCAGTAATGGTACCGCCGGTGGCAGCAACCGACAGGGTGCGGATATCGGGGTTGGTAGTGGGATATTCCAGTTTCATCAGAGTGGATGATGGAGTATAGGTAGCATAACAATCAATACCTGCATCAGTGAATTTCTGAACCACGCGGTCATCCTCTCTGGACAGATGAGTCACCACGGCAACTTTCCCGCCGAGTCGTTCCGCCGCGTGTGCCGCATAATTGACCGCGCCGCCATCCACATATTTCGTGCCAGCGGGAGAGACGATCGTGTCTTTGGTGTAGTTGCCAATATAAAGGACGTCGTAGATTTTCATATATATCCTTTTCAGACTATGCATTTGGAACGTCAGACTTCAGAGTTTATGGAATGAATTGGATGATGATCCAATACATCCCGGCCGCGACGAGGGCGGTGGCAGGGATGGTCAGGAACCATGCCGTGGCGATTTCTCCGGCGACACCCCAGCGGACCTTGTTGACTCTTTCGGCCGCACCCACGCCCATGATGGCGGAACTGACCACCTGGGTGGTGCTGACCGGACCGCCAAGAATGGAAGCCCCGAGGATAACTACCGCTCCAGCCAGTTGGGAGGCAAAACCATCCACCGGACGGATTTTGTAGAATTTACCCCCCAGGGTTTTGATCAACTTCCAGCCACCAACAGCCGTGCCCAGGGCGATCATACCGGCGCAGAGTAAGATGACCCAGAACGGAACAGCAAATACATCCAGGTAACCACCAGTCACAAGTGCCAGAGTGATAATACCCATCGTTTTCTGGGCGTCATTGGTTCCGTGGCTGAGAGCCAGCGCCAAGGCAGTCAGGATCTGGCTGCGTTTGAATAGACTATTGATACGGGGTGAGGCGTTCCAACTCAGCAGCATGATTATCCGCAAGACGATAAATCCAATCAAGTAACCGATAATGGGGGATGTGAACAGCGCGATCAGGATTTTCTCAAGACCAGGCAACTGGATGGCGCTCCATCCAGCCGCCATAACCACGGCACCCGATGAAACCACCAATAAGGGCGTGCGAGGAACTGCTGGGAAAACCAAGATACCAGGTAAGCAGGTTCCAGAAAATGGCACTGGCCAGCGCTGCGACCAGCACCTGGGTGCTGATGGTTTCGGCGACGACAATTTCATGACCGATGGTATTTGCCACAGCCACCCCAAAGACAAATGGACCGATAAAGTTTGCCATGGCGGTCATGCCCAATGCAATACGCGGCTTGATAGCCCGTGATGAGATCATCGTGGCGACAACATTGCTCGAATCGTGAATGCCGTTCAGGAAATCAAACACGAGCGCCAGGACAATCACAGCAATGATGAGCGGAGTCATATTCGCCCTTTCAGGCTATCTTGACGACGATGTCAGCGATGACATTGGCGGCTTCATCGCCGCGGTCGGCGGCGTTGCTCAGGTGACGGTACACCTCACGGCATTTCAACATCCTGACCACATGTTCAATATCTCCGCGTCTTTGAACAGATCGGCCAGCGCCTCCCGATAAACATCCTCCACCCGGTTCTCAAGCGCCTTGGCACGCTGGGCATGATCGCTGGCAACACCGGGATGCTTCTCCAGCCGATCCACTGCCTGGAGCAGTTCATAGGCGGCATCCCGCAGCAGGGAGGCGATGCGCTGCATGAACGGGGTCGGCTCTGCACCTCGAAAATTTCCATCTCGCTGACGGTGCTGTAGGCATAGTCAATCACATCATCAATGGCGCGTGAAAGCGCAAAGATATCCTCCCGATCAAAGGGCGTGACAAAGGTGCGGTTCAATTCATCGATCAGGATACGGCGAGCTTCATCGGCTTCTTTTTCCTTGGCGGTGAGCAGGTTCGGAGCTTCCGGATCATGGGTGTCAAAGAAACTTCAAGCGCATCCAAGCCCTCCAGCGTCAAGAGCGCTTGGTCATGGATCAATTTGATGAAAATATTCTGGCGTTTTGCAAATAGAGCACGCATGTGGTGATTCCTTCCAAAATTAGAGTTTTTTGATGCAATTGTGTTTCACCAGGAATTCCAGCCCAGTCTTAACTTGCTCAAGGCTGTTGAAGTTCTGGAATTCACAGGTGCGGAAAGCATGATGGGGCAGATGGGCGGCAACCAGGTCAAAATTGGCATCACCCAGACCAGCGGCATAGTGGTCATTCGTGTTGATAACATCGTGAAGGTGAGTGCCGATGATGCGCGTGGCAAAGCGTTCCAACCATTCACTCATTGGGTAAAACCCCAGCCGGGACAGGGTTTCAGCATGACCAATATCGTAGATGAATCCCAGTTGTTCAGGTGCGGCCAGGTCAAGGAGAATGTCCAGTTCATCAGGGCTGGGATGCTCCAGATAATGATAGCGGTTCTCCAGCCCAAGACAGATGCGGAACGGCGCCGCGTAAGCCAGCAGTTCCTGGATGCTCTTTCGGACTGCAGCAAAACTAGCTGGTACGTGATTCGGCACGAACATCGAGCATGCGCGCCTGGATGGAGCGGTACTCATCCGTATCGCGCTGACCGGCATCCAGCAATTCCCGCAGTTTTTTCTCCAGTTTGTTGTGATCAGGGGTGGTGTGCCCGGCATGAATGACAATCGCCGGGGCGCCGATACGCGCGGCCATGTCAATGCTGCGTTTAATCGCATCGACCCCTTTGATACGCTTGGTCTCATCAGTGGAGGAAATCAGCCAGTCCGTTTTTTGAGTTCATCCTCACTGATGTCCGCGGGGCAGGGTTCATGAACACTGCTGAAGTGGTGGGCTTCAGATCAATTCCTTCAAGCATGGGTGTGGTGACTTTGTGGTTCAGCTCGATGCGCGCAAATCCCATGCGGCGGGCAGCTTCAAAGAAATCGGCCAAGGTTAGGGAAGTTATTGATCGCCCACATGGTGGAGAGCGACGCGTCATAAACAGCGGACAGGTTGAGGGGCGGAACGAGGCGGAAAAATTTCCAGCAGATCATTTAAGTTTTGAATCTCGTGGTCTGGCATAAGACTGGAGTCCTGCTCCTGTTCCGATTTGGCGTAGTGCTGGTCACGTAGAATAATCGCTTTTGAAAAACCCGCCTTTCGTGCCGCGGCCACATCCCGGCGAGGCTGATCGCCAATATAAGCGCAGCGATCCGGGGAAACACCCATCCGCCCGGTTGCCGTTAACAGGATGGACGGGTCAGGTTTGCGGATCCCGACAATGCATGAAAGCACGACCGTTTCAAAGCAGCCGGCAATGCCCAGTTCCTTGAGGATGCGCGGGATCTCATCACTACTGGTGGTGTTGCTTACCAATCCCAGCCGATAGCCACGCCGGAAGAGGGTGCTAATAATTTCCTTTGTTTCGGGAAAGATAACATGTTTTACAGTGGCGTCCCGCCAAAGCTGATTCAATTGAAGCGCATGCTGACTTACAAGGTCAGAAGGCCAATCCGGCAGCATCCAGCGTGTCCATAACTCAACTTCATTCAGCTCGAGCAGGGTTTTCTTGGCCCAATCCCGATAAGCCTTGGCATGTTCCTGAAGCAATCTGATAAATTCCGCTTCATCAATATCCATGCCAAGGAGCAAAATCATCTCATGGATTTTT
Organism: uncultured Chloroflexia bacterium; assembly: GCA_963823545.1. GTDB lineage: Bacteria > Chloroflexota > Anaerolineae > Anaerolineales > Villigracilaceae > Denitrolinea. Next base: position 9,071 of record CAWGMC010000038.1, read on the forward strand.
TCCTTATCGAACTCCCGCTTTGCGCATGTTGGTAGTTCGCAGGGTCCCGCCCATATCAAACAACACCGCTTCAATCTGATGATTCATATCAGTTCAGTACCGGCACTTTCAACAGATCGGCAAAGTTCTCAATGTAAAAATCCGCACTGGCATCCTTGTCATAGTTGAAAGCAATGGTCTTAATTCCCACTGCCTGGGCACCCGCCAGCTCAGAGGCGCGATGACCTATAAAAACAGCCTGATCGGCGGTCAGCCCCAATTGAGATAATGCAGCATGATAAAGTTTTTGATCGGGTTTGCGGACACCCATATCCATCGATGAAATGATTGCATCCCAAACCTGACCAAAACCACCGCGCTCGAACCAGCTCAATTTGGCGGAAATCGAATTGGCTGTATCAGTAATGATAGCCAGCAGGTAGCCCTGTTCTTTTAAAGCGTGCAATGTTTCCGGAACTCCATCAAAGAATGCAACGTTGGCATCGTCATCAACCAGGGCTTGTTTACCGCGCGCCACCTGCTCCGGTTCGCTGATGCCATACAGACCTACAATCGCCTCGCGATACTCATCATGACTTATCTCGCCACGATAGGCTTTGTATTCGATCGCCTTTTTTTCCTGGGAATAGTTTTGGGTGGGATCCAATCCCAGATCTATTGAGAAAAGCAGTAAATTTCGCACCACGTTCGGGACGATGATACAGGATATCCCCGGCGTCAAATATCAGCGCGCGTGTCTCGCCAGATCTGGTTGGAGATGCTTTTTGATCGCGGTCAGCGCGCAGAATATCGAGCAGTTCGGTCATATCCCCGATCACTGCATCGGGTATGGCGCCATCGTCGTTTTCACCATGCTCGAAATCGTGTTTGATCTGGATGGCTTTGCCAAAACCAGCCCGCTTCGCGCCCTCAATATCGCGCACGATGCGGTCACCAATGTACAGACATTTACTGGTAGGAACATTCGCCAACCTGGCTGCGTGGTGAAAAATTGCCGGGTCTGGCTTGCGCCGTCCATATTCGCTGGATAAAACGATCGGATCAAAATAATGAAAAATTCCGTATGCCTTTAAATTCGTGGGAACCTGCCCGCGGCTGTTTACATTACTGATCAAACCAATTTTGTATCCCATTTTTTGTATGGAGTCCAAAACAGCCGGTACTTCAGGGCGCATGGCGCGCTCATAATAATTAGTCTCGATGTACAGCATCAACTCTTCCGCCAATCCGCCTAGTTGCCTGGGGTCAACACGGTAATTTGCCAGGATGTATTCCGTCCAAACCCGCTGGGGAGGTAATTCCTCCATGGTTTGTAAACTCATCCTGTGATAAGCATCAAGCCCGGTGGAAATAATCTCATATAATTGTTTGTCATTTAAATCGAAATGAATCCCGGCATCCGCAAGGCGCTTTTGGATGCCTGGTGTTGCTTTGATGCGTAATTCAGGAGTCCATGCATAGGTTTCGATCGTGCCACCCATGTCAAAAAAGACAGCCTGGATAGTCATACAGGTTACTCCTCAAAATCGGAACACTAATCCATCCTGCCAGGAGCGTTCTCCACCTCCGGGCATGCAAGAATTCAATATTCAGATATTTTTCCAACAACTAATAATTTCAGGATTTCCTGGGACACGGATAAACTGCATCCGTGTCCCAGGAAGAAGTACATGAAGATCCTGCTATACCTGTTTTTTGTTGTGACTACTTAGCGACAAGCACGCTGGCCGCCCAGAAATCACGCACTTTGCTGACGTTATTCCAGTCAAAGATGGGATCCATCTCCCAGACCTGAGGCAGCAGTTCATCAAGAGGCAGGTTGCCTTCGAAAACCGGAAGTCCTTCAGCCGCAGGGTAAGTGCCATAATCGTTCCAGGGAGCGAAACCTTCTTCCGTGAGAATGAAGCGGATGAACAGTTTGGCTGCATTCGGGTGAGGGGCGTTGTTGGCGATCGCCAGGAAACTGGTCTTGAAGATGCCCATGACCGGTTCCATGTTGAAACAAGGCATCATGTTCAATTCGCCTTCCTCGGTGGCTTCGACGGTCGAGTAACCGGTCCAGCCAAACCCGGGTTCTTCGCCTGCGGGTAATTCAAGCCCGGCAAAAGCCGCGTCCACCATATCGCCGTCATCGAGAACAACAACATCATTGTAGGCTAATTTCTTTAGCCACAGATAACCGGCATTCTCCACCACCTGGCCGGACGCATCTGTCGCAGCCAGTTCATCGGTGGTCCACTCTTTTCCGTATAGATCCAGATAGGCTTGAGCCATCTCGTCGCTATTTTGAACAAAGGTGGCTATCTTTGCCATCGTGCTGACATCAGACATCGGATCTTCCATGAAGAATTTGCCCCGATATTTTTCTTCAGTGATCTGCCAGATGTTGGTGGCCGGGCAGCCATCCGGGTAGAACTTGTTGTTGTACCCGATCACATCGGTCGAGTGGCGGGCTACTGCGAATGGACGTTCTTCAGTCAATTCCGGCATGACCACATCCCTTGGGACGAACCACCATAGCCATTGGTTGGGAACGAATTTCCCAAACAGGATATGACCATCGCTATTGAACCAGACATCCCCAACGATATTCCCGCTTTCCTGTTCCGCCTGCATTTTGGTGTCGATGCCATCGGTGTCAGCGCCATCCCATTCTATATCCGGATATTTGGCTTTCCATACATCAGCCAGGTCCTCAATTCCACCTGAGTTGGCATAGATCGTTATTTTCCCTTCCAGCTTGGCCGCCGCTTCGATCGCCGCCCAGTCATCGGTAGCAGGTTGGTAGGGACCTACGCCATTATCCTTAGCCCACTGCTCGTTTGCGGTGAGTTGTGGTCCCGTCACGGGGGGTTCTGTGGCTTCTGTCGTCGCCGGTGTGCCACCACATCCCGCAACCATGGTGAGCAACACAAGCAGGGTAATTAACTTTGCGAACGTTTTCATTTCTCTCTCCTTAGATGATTAGAAACGAATTGGATTAAACGCGATGTTCTTTACCTGAGCTTCTTATTTTTCGAGCCTCCTTTCATAATCAAATAATCAAGTGGCGGTTCACTGAGACGAAACAAAGCAATCAGCACCGACTGGTTTTAGGATGTTATTAGATTGCCATTTTCTTTGTCGTACAGGTTGAGTGTGGCCGGGTCAAATGTCAGCCAGATCTTTTCATCCATCTTGATCTTGCTGATTCCCATGACCCTGATGGTCAACTCAATGTCATCCCGACGGGCGACGATGGTTGAGTTTGCACCGGAAGGGAGAACCGAATAAGCGTTGAACTCCACTGCTCCAGGTTCAGGTCGATTCGATATGACAATATCTTCCGGTCGGATCCCGATTACCACCTTACCACTGGTCCTGAAAGTATCCATCGTGATCTTGAACGTACCAAGATCGACCGTGTTCTTACCCCTTACCTCACCATCCAGCAGGTTCACCTTCGGGTTGCCGATGAAATCTGCCACGAAGAGATTGGTCGGGTAATGGTAGATCTTATCGGGGGTATCGAACTGCTGCACGACACCTTCCTTCATGATGGCGATCCTGGTGGACATGGTCAATGCTTCCACCTGGTCGTGGGTTACATAAATGGTGGTTGCGCCGGACACGTGGTGCAGGCGCTTGAGTTCGGCGCGCATATCCATGCGCAGGCGGGCATCCAGGTTGGAGAGTGGTTCATCCATCAGGAAGACCTTTGGGCGATAAGCAAGCATGCGCGCCAGGGCAATGCGCTGCTGCTGACCGCCGCTCATCTCGCGTGGATAGCGATCTTCGTAGCCTTCCATCTGGACTTCCTTAAGAGATTCTTTTACCCTCTTATCCATCTCATCCTTGGGCATCTTCTGGATCTCCAGGGCAAAGGTGATGTTCTTATCCACCTTCATATGCGGCCACAAGGCGTAATTCTGGAAGACCAAGCCCAGCTCGCGCTTGCTGGAGGGCAGTGAAATGCCTTGATCGTATGAAAAGATCAAGTTATCGCCAATATAGATTTCGCCGCCGTCCGGGTCTTCCAAGCCAGCCACGCAGCGCAGCAAAGTGGTCTTGCCGCACCCGGAAGGACCCAGCAGGGTTACAAAGGTTCCCGGTTCGATCACCAGACTGACATTTTTCAGCGCGAGCACTTCACCAAATTTTTTCGTTAAGTTGTTTATTCTGATAGTTGTTTCCATGATGTCCTCTCTTTACATCCCAAGACCTTTTTTAAGACTGCCGCCCGAGAAGCGACCGATGAGCGCGTTCCCTGTCACGGTAATCAGAACCAATATCAGGATGACGATATTGCCCATTTGATCCCGACCGGCCTCAACATACTTCATGGTCTGACTGGCCAGTAACTGGGTTTGTGGTGTGACCAACAGGATGATCAGGGACAGCTCGCGCATGGTGGTGATGAATGTCAGCAGGAAACCGGAAACGAAACCACTGGTGGTCAGCGGAAAGATCACGCTCTTGAAACGCTGCCAGACGTTGGCTCCGGCCACCTCGGCAGCCTCCTCCAGTTCATGCCCCACTTGCATCATGGCTGAGACCCCCGAACGGGAAGAGTAGGGTAGATGTTTTGCCACTGAGACGATCACCAGTAGGGCAAAGGTACCGTATAAGGAAGGAAGCGGTCCCATCTTCCTTGCGAACATGGCAATATAAACAGCACCAAAAGCTATACCAGGAATCACATACGGGATATATGCAAGCTGGTCCACCAACCTGGAAAGCCGGGTGCCTCGACCTTTGACAATGGCATAACCAAGCAGAACGCCTAGCAGGGCGGTGAAAAAGGCTGTGTAAAGTGCCAGCTTGATGGAATTCCAGGCAGTTTGGTAGATCCTCGGGTTCAGCAGGACTCCCGGTTCGCCGTCGTTATATAGCGGGTTGGGCTCACCGACCCAGTTCTGCAGGGTAAGATTATCAAAGCTGTAATCTCCCGTCCGCAGCAGGAATGTGTCGTAAGTCAACAAGCCCAGGGGTACGAAGAGAACCAATAGCTGAAAGATGATCACTGCCGTCAGGATGATCTTCTTCATATTTCTCAACTTGCTTTGGTTTGCGACAAAGCCGCGACCGCCGATCGTCTCATAACTCCTGCGTGTGCCCACCAACCTCTGGTTAAACGAAATCGTGATCATGGCAAACAGGATCAGGACGATCGCCAGCACAAATGCGTCTGCCTTGTCTCCAGCCGCCAGACTACCCCGGATCATGGTGGAAACGACATAATACTTGATTGGCGAACCCAGGATATTTGGCCCACCAAAGGTGCCCATCACCTTGGAAAAGGTCATAATGAAACCAGAAAGAAGGGCTGGCAGAACCAGCGGCAGGGTGATCTTGCGCAGGATGCGCCAGCGATCGGCGCCCATCAGTTCCCCTGCTTCCTCGAGGTTGGAATCGATCGACATTAGCGCTGCTGAAACAAACAGGAAGAAAAAGGTGTAATAGTGCAGCGCACAGCAGATGATGATGGGCACCGGTCCATAAGATAACCAGTCGGGAGGACTTATTCCGACAAGGTATTCAAACATTCCCGGTGCTCCACCTGTTGTCCTGTTCTTGAACAAAACAAGCCAGGCTTGGGCTAACGTCCAGGATGGCATAATGTAGGGTAAAACCGCCAGTTGATTGACAAGTTTCCTGCCCGGCATATCGGTACGGACCACCAGCCAAGCCAGCGATCCGCCGATCAATAGCGAAAGCACAACTGTGCCAATGGCGACGGTTATCGAATGCTGCAGGGGTGTGTAGGTATATATCGTACCGAATATCCCGGTCAGCATCCTGATCCAGTGAAATAGGGTGAATTCACCTACCACAGCATCCGGGACGCGGCCGAGATCTGAACTCTGCCAGGTTACCGTGGTCTCAACCAGCTTGTACAGGGGGATGATGACCATGTAGAACATCACCGCTAGCATGATCAACGCGAGTACAACGTGCGGTTTGGTCAACCAGTGGAAGAACCTCCTGGATCTGGCTATCATCCGTTGGGAGGAGGTTGTTGCGGGACTTGCAAAGTTGGCCATAAGGATCTCCTCAAAATGAATTTATGCTCTGTTGGAATTTTTTATGCGCTCGCGTAATTGATCCAGTTTATCGAGGTTGGTCATCACTTTTTCCTGATCCACCAGGCTCAGAGCCAGGAGCAAAGCATTGAGTATCGTCATCGGGACGGTCAGGGAATGGAAAGCAGATACCGGTCCTCGGCGGGCTGCAAGCACGATCTCAGCCTTATCGCCCACCGCTGACCCAAGTGTGTCAGTTACCAGGATGACCGGCGTCTTGTGTTGGTTGGCATAATGCAGAACCATTTCAAGGCTGGGAGTTACATTAAAAAATCCGATGGCAATGAGCAGATCGCTGCCATTCATGAGCAACAACGGTTCGAGCATCTCCTGTCCGGTTGTATTCAGCGGGATCACATGCCTTGCGGAACGAGTTAAACGGATCGCAAGCAAATCCACCAGTGAAATGGAAGGACCCAGCCCAAAAACAAAAACGCGCTGGTGAGTCCGAAGTAACTCAACAGCCGCGTTAAATGCCTTCCGATCAAGGGTTTGAAGAGCTTCCGTCAGGTAATCGATCTCGGAAGCTACAACCCGTTCAAAAATATCACCGTCTGAGCGCAGATCATCCAGGCGACTGCGCAACCGGGCTGCATGGGTCATGCGGTGGCGAAAATTCTCCTGTAGAGCTGCCCGCATGGCAGGGTAACTTTCAAAACCAAGGGTGCGTGCAAATCGAACCATGGTTGCTTCGCTTAATTGCAGTCGTTCTGCTATTTCACCCGCGGATAGGAAAGCCGCTTCATCTTGATTCTGGTTCAGGTAGTTGGCAATGAGCCTCTCGCTTTTTGTAAGCCTGGAAAAACTCTCACTGATCAATTGACCAAACCCGGCAGGACTCTGGATTTCCTGGTTCATCGTTTTACCTCTTTCTTAGTCCTTGAACCAACCGAGAAAAATGAACTTTCATAATCTAATTATTTGAAATTTTACTTTCATTTGGATATAATACAACAATATCGAAAAGATTGCAAGTGTTCTTTCATAGAAACATACCTTTTGTCATCCCAAAGCAGGTCATTCAGCGATAGGAAGATCTTTTATTGCTTCATCTCCATCGTATTTCCAAAGTTGAGGAAATTTCTTCACAACAATCCAGACTGCTACAATACAACCAACTCCGCCAGAGATGATCGCAAACGGCACCCCCAGAATCTGCGCCACCAGACCAGATTCCACTTCGCCGAGCTGAGGCCCACCCTTGAAGAATATCTGGGTTATGCTCATCATGCGACCGCGCATCGCGTCCGGCGTCAGCAATTGCCTGATCGTGTTGCGAATGATGGAACTTAAGCCATCAAAAGCGCCAATCATGATGAGTGCCAGCATGGTCAACCAGAACGAGGTGGAAACACCGAATAGTATTGTCGCCAGGCCAAACATTGCCACAGAAATAATGATCAATAGACCCTGACGATGGAGTGTCGTTTTTTGTGAAAGATACAATCCAATGATTAAGGTGCCAATGGCTTGTGAAGCAGATAACCAGCCATACTGGATCGGACCGACATGTAGATATATCCATCGCTACAAAAGGCAACAGGGTATTTGCCGATGAGAAGAAAGTGCCAAAAAAATCCAGGATCATGACTGAAAAGATGACGGGAGAGTTTTTGATGAATGCGATCCCCTCCCGGATATCACTGAGCGTTCCATGCAGTTCGAATTTTTTCTTTTCAATTCGCAGTTCGAACCTCTCCCATCGCGATCAGCGCCGCGATGACGGCCAGATAGGAAATGGCATTGATCCAATAAGCCCATTGCAATCCCAGATAGGCGATCACCACCCCGGATATTGCCGGTCCCAGGATACCGCCCACTTTGGATGCAATGGAGTTCAGACTGTAGGCATTTGCAAGGTTTTCGCGTGGTACCAGGGATGGAATAAGAGCCTGTCTGGCGGGACCATCAAACGCCACTGCCACCGCCTGAACAATTACCAGACTGAAAATCATCCACAATGAAACCATGCCCCACGAGGTGGTCAAGCCAAGGATCAGGGCAACAACTCCCAATGCGATCTGGGTGAGAATCGCCATTTTTCGACGATCAAACCGATCAGCGGCTACTCCAGCAACCAGGGAAAGTAGAATCACGGGCAGGAATCGCGCCAGGCCAATCCCGCTGATGACCATGGGTTGATCCGATAATGTGCGGAGATGCCAGTACAGAGCCCACAGTTGCATCTGTGAACCTGCAATAGAAACCAGGTGTCCAATCCAATAGAGCAGGAATGGCCTGGATTTAAAAGCCGGGGGCATCACCATCAGGTTGGTTCCCGCATCGGGAAGATTTCAAGCAGTTCATTCAACGAATGGATAATTGCTTCGGGGGATACAACTTGATCCTGTTCATCTGCACGCGGTCCGCCAACTGGTTCAAGAATGATCCCAAGCCCAAACCCGGCTCGTTTACAGCCAACGATATCTTTTGATATTCGATTCCCGAGATAGGCACAACGCGCCGGAACAACTTTCAAAAGACGTGCGGCTTCCAGGAATGGTTCAGGGGCAGGTTTACGATACTTGAACACCGAGGACAGTATCATGACTTCAAAATGGTTTTTCCAGCCAAAGGCATCCAGGTCGCGCGGAATGTCCAGCGTAGACATGGTGTTGCTAATCACGCCCAGGCGATATCCGCGCCGTTTCAATTCAACAAGTATTTCCTCTGCACCCGGTTTTGGGAACCGTACATCCTTTGCGTTCACTCCACGCGAGAGTTAACTCGGCTGCAACTGGCATGATTTGTTCAGGCGGATACTCGGGCAGGATCCAGCGTGTCCATATTTCACCTTCAGTTAATTGGGTGAGATGCTCCTGAGCCCACTGGTTGTATTTTTTCCTGCGCTGTGTCAATTCCTCCCAATATGATTCCGGAACATTCTTTTTCCCCAGTAATTCAAGGATCCGCTGGGTTGCCTTAAATTGTGTCGGGGCGTGCGGTTCCCGCATCCGCAGCGTACCGTTCATATCAAAAAGGATTGCATCAATGTTACGAACGATCAGGTTTGGCACATCCATTCTCTTCTCAATCCAGGCCAAGAATATTAACCAGCTCAGGTGTTGCCCAAAGTGCCGCCCCAGTGGTGTCAACTACCAGATCGCACTTTTCAATCTGCGGCCGGTAACAGTCCTCAGCGCGCAGGAACTGGGTCTTGAAGAACCTGTTTCGAAAGTGGGCAGGATCATAACTCTTGCGGTAATCAATATCGCGTTTCCATTTGCGTTTCAACCGGATGGGGTCGTCCGTCAGGTACACAACTTTTAGACCGATCAATCCAGCAATTTCCTCCATTTGGAAGGGAAAATTGCCCTCAAGGAAAATGATATCAGCCGGCTCGATCTCGAGCGGGAAACAACCCTGTCTCAGGTTGCCTTCCAGGTCATGGCTGGAGGTGGCGTTGAGAAAGTCGTAGCGTGGGATGGTGATCTTCCTTCCCTGCAGGATCTCCAGCAGGCTGTGTTTGAAAAGCTTGAAGTGGGTCGTTTCCTTCCCCATGGCCTTGTTGTCCCGGAAATCCCGATCGAGCAGGAAATTATCCATCTCGATGGTGGTGGTTTTCTTGCCCATCTTTTCAAAAGTATCGAGCAGGCGTTCGGTGATCTCGGTCTTGCCTGCCGCGGTAGGCCCGGCCAGAGTGATGAGAATGGGAGTTCCCCGGACTTCGATCAGCTTCTGGATGATCTCGATCAATGCCTGGTCGATCTCCGCATTGGCTTCCTGAAAATCCAGATAACCGATATCCTGAAAATTTTCAAATTGCTTTTGCCGCGGCTCGAAACAGCGGAATGGTTTTCCGCCCAAATGAGCCAGCGCCGGCTTCTGTGAAATAGATTGTGCGGGGCAGAAAGTAGAACCCGCGCACATCAAAATAGAACAGCTTGTTCACCCATGCCTGGTTGTAATCTCCCCGTACCAGACCCGCAAAAAGCATGCGGGTCAAGCGCACGATACTTTCATCCAGGACGATGCGGTCTTTCTCACGGGGTTTGGCCTGGATGGCTTCATAAAAATCCCGTTGACTTATCGCTCTTTCAATTTCTTCTTCCTTATCCAGTTCAATCGAATCCCAGCCAGCCTCAGGATACAGGTTCTCAAGGGCGTAGCGGAATTCATACAACGCCAGTTTCTTGATCGCAGCATTTATCGGGATCATCCGTTCAAACAGGATCTCGGAAAATGCCAGCGGGGAACGCAGTCTGCTCGTCCCTATCATAAGATATCCTTTCAGCCTTGATTGAGAATTTTCGCAATTTCTGGCGTTGTCCAGAGAGCTGCGCCGGTGGTATCCACACACATATCGCAGACTTCCATTTGAGGCAGGTAAGCGAACTGCGGCCATGATGAATTGATCTTTGAAATACCGGTTGCGGAAATAGGACAGATCATATTTCTTGCGATAGTCCATATCGCGTTTCCATTTCCGCTTCATGCGAACGGGGTCATCGGTCAGGTAAACGACCTTGATGCCGATCAGATGGAGGATCTCCTCGATCAGGAAGGGAAAATTGCCTTCGATGAAGATGATGTCGGCGGGTTCGACCTCGACCGGGAGCCGGCCGGGTTTCAACCTGCCATCCAGGTCGTGACTGGAACTGCCATCAATGAAATTGTAGCGCGGGGTGCTGATCGTTTTCCCATGGGTGATGTCTTCCAGTGCCTGCTTGAACAAGATCGAAGTGCAGGGCTTCTTTGCCCTGCAGAGTCGATGCCCCGGCCTCCCGGTGATCCCGATCGGTAAAGAAGTTATCCAATTCGATGGAGGTGGTTTTCTGACCTGCTCGTTCAGGAAGGCCGCGCCCAGGCGTTCGACGATCTCCGTCTTCCCGGCGGCGGTTGCCCCGGCGATGGCGAGCAGGATCGGGGTCCCGCGCTTCGCGATGAGCTTCATCACACTCTGGATGAAGAGCTGGTCCACTTCTGCATTGGCTTCCCGGAAGGCCTTGTAGCCAACATCCTGGCAGAGCTCCAACTGTTTCTGTTTCTGCTCGAAATGCCGGTAGGGCTTGCCCGCCAAAATGCGCCAGGACCTTGTCGGTGAAATATGACTGTGCGGTGCAGGAAGAAAAAACTGCGGATATCGAAAGTAGAAGTGAGCATTCACCCAATCCGGAGGATACTCGCCCGTGACCAGGCCCACGAACAACATCTGTGACAGACGGATGATCTGCGCATCCAGGACGATGCGGTCATCCACCCTGGGTTTGATCTGGATGCTATCGTAGAAGGCGCGGCTGTTGATGCGGGTTTCGATCTGTTCCCGGCTATCCAGCTGGACAGAGTCCCAGCCATTTTCAGGGAGTAGATCGGCCAGCCCATAGCGAAATTCATAGAGTTCCAAGTTCCTGGATGCCGGGGAAAACCGATTTCATTTTTTCAAACAGGGTTTCCGAGAAAAAGCGCGGATCAGACAAAATCAGGGTTGAAGACATCAACCACTCCATTTCATAATGCGCCCGGCATTGGCAAGGGCGATCGGCATGATGTGTTTTGCAGGCAGGATCCCCAGGCTGCCGCGCCTGCAGGCGCGTTCACCGAACTCAGCGATGCCGTCGGCGCGGACATATTTGCTGTAGATCAATGGTTGGCACCGGATGCCAGGAATGCCCCTTAAGCACTGCCGGGGTCGAATGATCCCCGCTGACGATGACCACGTCCGGATTGAGCGCCATCAGACGCGGCATCAAGTTGTCCACTTCTTCGATGATGTTCACTTTGCGGGAAAAATCCCCGTCCTCGCCAGCCAGATCCGTATCTTTGATATGCAGGTAGAAGAAATCGAAATCATTCCAGTTTTTTTCGAGGGTTGTGAATTCGTCCTGCCAGTGCTTTCCCATCAACAGGCAGCACTTGCATGCCGACCAGTTTTGCGATCCCGCGATAGGTGGGATAGATCGCAATGGCCGCGGCTCGCAAGCCAAATAACTCCGGAAAAGCCGGGAAATGCGGATATTGGTCGATACCGCGCATGAGCAGCATATTGGCAGGTGGTTTTGGTTTATAGGCTTCCATCACCTGGCGTGATCGGTCAACAAACTAGGTTTACCACCCGTGCAGTTTTCTCTGCTTCCGGGGAAAGAGCGCGGATGGGCAGCGGGGGATAACCGTTCTTCAAAGGGTCGGAGCCGGTGACATCTGGCACTCAATCCCGGACCGCGCAGGACGATCGCCAGACGATGTTCCTTGACAGTCTCGACGAAGAAATCGACATCTTCGATGCGGGTCGTCAGTAAGCTTGGACAGTTCCTCGCTGATATCGGTTGGGATGCGCCCTGCGCGCCGGTCGGTCACCACATCCGGTGCATCCACCTGCAGTAATTGCCGCGCACGGCAATATCGTTGGGTTCCAGATCAAAACCAATGCCGACAGCTTCCAACACACCGCGCCCAATCCTGTACTTGAGCGGGTCATAGCCGAACAGGGCCAGATGCCCTGGCCCGCTTTCCACAGTGATCCCCGGTCCAACCGGCTATGGAAAGGCCAAGGCTCGACAGCGCTGCCAGGCGATCAAGGTTGGGGGTGCGGGCAGTTTCCAGCTCGGTTTTTCCACCCGGTTCGAGGGGCAATCCGCCCAGGCCATCCATGACGAGCATGACGATCCTGGTCTTTTCCGGGGAGATCAGTTCTTGCAAGAAGATGAAGTCCATGCTCCATCTCTACACTTTCATATTACACGGATTTCCGCGCCATACACGAAGGCGTCGAAGGCGCGCTTGATCTTGCCATAGTTCCCATCCCGGTCGAGGGCGATGCCCCGCCCGATGCCGGTGACAACCTGGCCGATCCCGATCTCATTGACCTGGGCTTCAAGTTTTTCCAGCAGTGCTGGGGCGCTGCCTGGCTCGGTGCTGCGTCCATCAAAAATGACATGGATGTACACCTTGTCCAAGCCCCTGTTCCCTGGCCAACTTCAAGATTGCCAGCGGATAATCGATCGAACCATGCGAACTTTTTTCGGTGAGCAGGCCCAGCAAGTGCAGGCTGGTGCCCCGCTGCTTGACACCGGATCGTCTCCAGAAATACTTCATTGGTATAGAATGAGCCATCCTTCATTGCCGCGTCGAGGCGGACATCATCCTGCAAAATGACCCGCCCGGCACCGATGTTGATGTGACCGGCTTCCGAGTTGCCGGCTTTCCCGGCCTTCAAGCCAACCGCTTCCCCGGCGGCTTGCAAATGGCGGCAGGTTGGTACTTGAGCAGCTCATCCCAGATGGGGGTCTGGGCAAGGGCGATCGGATTGGTGGCGTCCTCTTTGCCGATACCCCAGCCATCGAGAATGATCAGCAGCACGCGCCGGCTGCCGCCCCAGTGATACCCGGGAGCGAGCGTTGCACCATCCATGGAAGGCTGATCAAGACCAAGGGCGGAAAGTATAGTGGGAGCCAGATCGGCCAGTTTGCCATCGCGCAGGCATACAGCTGATGAACTGTTTGGATCAATCACAATGAATGCGACAGGGTTGGTTGTATGCGCCACATGCGGCGAGCCATCGGGGGTGGACATCACCTCAAGGTTGCCATGGTCAGCCGTTACGATGGTCACATACCCGGCTTCACGCGCCGCGTCCAGAACATGTCCCAGCCAGTGATCCACAAGTCCCGCGCAATGGATTTTGGC
>CAWGMC010000039.1:0-20648 GCA_963823545.1 uncultured Chloroflexia bacterium
CAGTCCGGATTACCTTATCCCGGGCAGGCAGGAAAACATGAAATTCACTCTATCCCTCGGTCAGATGGACGTTCAGTTTGGCGATCCCGGTGCGAACCTGGCGACGGTCACGCGGATGACAGAATAGGGCAAAAGGATGCAGGGCGGAATTAGTCCTTTTTCCTGAACTCCGGTCGACCGGTTATGACCTCTCCAACGCCCTCCCGCTACGCCTCCGAACTGGATTCCGGTGTCTTCGCTGAAATTTCCTCGCTTGCCCGTCGTGTGGGTATCCACATCCTTGGCTCAACATTGTCCCTGCGCGGGACGAAACACTGCAATACCCTGACGGTCTTTGCTCCCGACGGTTCCCTGCTGGCAGATTATTCCAAGATCTATTTATTCCGACTGATGGATGAGCACAAATACCTGTGCGCAGGAGAAAAACCAGGACGGTCGACCTGCCTTTTGGAAGGTCAGGGCTGGCGATCTGTTACGATTTGCGCTTCCCGGAAACGTTCCGTGCCCATGCGGTGGCGGGTGCAGTGATGAGCTTCCTGCCTGTGGAATGGCCAAAGCCGCGCCCGCCGCACTGGCAGACCCTGGTTCGCGCACGTGCGATCGAGAACCAGATGTTCGTCCTGGCGTGCAACCGTGTCGGTTCGGACGCTGACAATGTCTTCCCCGGATATTCAATGGCAGTGGGTCCATGGGGTGAGATCCTCGCCGAAGGCGGCGATGGGGAGGAATTGATCACATTATCCATTGATCTCTCCAAAGTTCAAGAGGCAAGGAGGACGATTCCTGTATTGCAGGACCGCCGTCCGGATGTTTATATCGAGTTACCTCAAAAGTAATCTCCTCAAGAAAGATAGGATAGTCGAATTATCGACATGTATTATGACCGGATAACAAAAAGAGCAGGCTATGCCTGCTTAATCGTTAAAAAAGTTTATTGATCGACTCTGAACAATCTCTACCACGCCACATTCGGGCAAGTGTTTACTCCCGCTGATTTTCCCACATGTTTGTACATCGTCACGTTTGTAAACGGCTCTCCCAGGATGCCATCGTGGATCGCCCATGACCGCAGGCGGATGCTGTCCTTCGCCGCGGGGTGGGGAACGGGGTTGACTTGTCGAGCCGCGGAAGCAGATCACCACCCTCGGAGAACCCTGTCTGGATGCGCTCCATGAAACGGCGTCCTTCCTGGTAGGAAAAGCCATACCGTTCAAAGATGATGGCATTGTGATAATACAACGGTTCCACGAAATAGATATTGTGCCCCAGGGACCTGATGAACCGTTCAAAGGTTGATGTTGCTTCCGGCAACATCCGCAGACCGTGGCGGACCTGTCCGGGGGCGAGCTTGGCGGCGAGTGCAGACTGCTCAGCTTCAAGGTTGCGGCAGAGTGTCCCGAATTTGGTTTCACTGCCATCCTGCATGCAGTCCACGTTGTAGCGTGGTGAGTCGGGATCGTTCAAGATATATAGCAGGACGTGGATCTGCCCGTTGAGCGTATCGGTCAGGTGACCATACAGGATCGGGTCGGGGAAATGTTCTTCGTGAAAGAGATAAATCTCCACGTCACTGGTGCCGGAGCGGATTTAAATCGGATAAAGTTCCGGATGCGCCTGGAATCTGCGGCAGGCAGGTGAAAGCGCTCCAGCAGGGCACGTGGGATAACGCGCATGTAGATCCTGCGTTTTTCATCCTCCGGGAGATTGTTGATGCTGCCAATGGTGGATGTTTTCATGGCTGTCATTGATCTTTTAGTTAACGTGCTCTTGATTCCCGTTCAGAATCGCGTTCCGCGTCCCGCTGTGCGATCACCTGGCGCTTGTCGCGCATTTTCTTGCCGCACGCCAGGGCGATCTCGATCTTGGCGCGCCCCTGCTTCAGGTAAACGCGGGTTGGAACGATGGTCATGCCCTTTTGCCGGACTGAATTGAATAACAGGCGGATTTCCTTCTTGTTCAACAGCAGGCGGCGTGCGCGCAGGGGATCATGGTTAAAGCGGCTTGCCTGTTCATAGGGAGCAATATGTGCACCGCGGAGCCAGGCTTGCCCTGCCTCAACCTCAATATAGGATTCCACCAGGCTCATCTGACCCGCGCGGATGGATTTGATCTCCGAGCCTTGCAGGGACAGTCCGGCTTCGAATTTCTCCAGTAAAAAATACTCAAAACCAGCCTTGCGGTTGGTGGCAACAACTTTAATTTCATCATCCACGATTGGAATTGTAACATGAAGGAAACTATAATCAATTCATGTTCAGGCTCAAACGTTTCTTCCAACTTGACCCTTCAGTGGTCTTTCTCAACCATGGATCCTTTGGCGCAACGCCAAAGCCGGTATTTCGCGCCTATCAGCGCTGGCAGCAAGAGCTGGAGCGCCAGCCTGTGGAGTTCCTTGGACGCCGTATCACGGATCTAATGGCGGGATCCCGCGCCGCCCTGGGTTCCTTCCTTGGGGCACATCCCGACAACCTCGTATATACCCGGAATGTGACCATTTCCATCAACATCGTGGCGCATTCCCTTGAGCTGGGCAAGGGCGATGTGGTTCTATCCACCGACCATGAGTACGGGGCGATGGACCGCACTTGGAGATTCCTATCCAGGGAGCGCGGCTTTGACTATATTAACCAACACGTCTCATTGAACTCCCGTGAGGATTTTCTCGAATCCTTCTGGAAGGCGGTAACACCTCACACACGAGTCGTTTTTCTCAGCCACATCACCAGCCCGACGGCGGTCATCTTTCCCATTGAAAAGATCATCCAGCGTGCGCGTTCCGCAGGGATCCTGACGGTTATAGACGGCGCCCATGCCCCTGGTCAGCTCCCTCTGAATCTTGACAGCCTCGGCTCGGATTTCTACGGTGGCAACCTGCATAAATGGCTGTGCGCACCAAAGGGGGCAGGTTTCCTGTACGCCCGTCCCGAAGTCCAGCACCTGCTGAAACCCCTGGTAGTCTCATGGGGATATGAGGCGGAAGTTCCAGGTCCATCGAAATTCGTGGATCACCACGAGTGGTGGGGAACCCACGATCCAGCCGCGTTCCTGTCTGTGCCGGATGCGATCGAATTCCAGGAGAAACATGATTGGGACAGGGTGCGTGCCGCCTGTCACCTTTGGTACGGGAGGCAGAAGTGCGGATGCTCAACTTGTCGGGTTTGCCCTCTGTCTACCCCGATGACACTTGGTTTTGCCAGTTGGCTGCCGTCCCATTACCACCAACGACGGATGTGCAGAAATTGAAAACCTGGTTATATGACAGGCGTCGCATTGAGGTACCCATCATTGACTGGCATGGGAATAAATTTGTGCGAATATCTGTACAAGGGTACAACACCCATCGCGATGTTGATGCCCTCGTGGATGCAATGGATGAATATTCGAGAAAATAGGAATTATCCCTCTTCCACAATTGCCTCCTCTCTGATAAAATTACCTCCGCTCGCCGAACACTTCGATTTTCCAAATGGAAACCCTCGGCCTCCCCGT
This sequence comes from uncultured Chloroflexia bacterium, assembly GCA_963823545.1. Classification (GTDB taxonomy): domain Bacteria; phylum Chloroflexota; class Anaerolineae; order Anaerolineales; family Villigracilaceae; genus Denitrolinea. The sequence continues at coordinate 3,490 of CAWGMC010000039.1, forward strand.
CGGGGGTTTTTGTATGCTGCAGAGAAGCAGGTAAGAAGAATAACCATGATCATAGAACGAACTGACCTCCGAAATATTGCCATCATCGCCCACGTCGACCACGGCAAGACCACCCTCGTGGATGGTCTCCTGCGCCAGAGTCACACCTTCCGCGAGAACCAGCAGGTGACGGAACGCGTCATGGATTCCAACGACCTCGAACGCGAGCGCGGCATCACCATTCTTGCCAAGAATACCGCCATCACGCTGCCTGATCCCGCAGACGGGCAAGACTGTCAAGATCAACATCGTCGACACGCCCGGCCACGCCGATTTTGGCGGCGAGGTCGAGCGCGTCATGAACATGGTGGATGGCGTGCTTCTGCTGGTGGATGCTGCCGAAGGTCCCATGCCGCAAACCCGCTTTGTGCTCAAGAAGGCGCTGCAGATGGGGCACAAGGCCGTCGTGGTCATCAACAAGGTGGACCGCCGGGATGCCGAGCCTGCCCGCGTTTTGAACGACACCTTTGACCTGTTCATCGAACTGGGCGCCACCGAGCAGCAGGCCGATTTTCCCGTCATCTATGCCAGTGCAACCACGCAACGTGCCGGCTTGACGCCCGAACTGGGTCCCGATCTGAGCCCGCTCTTTGATGTGATCCTGCGCCACATCCCCGCTCCGAAAGTGGATCCGGAAGCCCCGCTGCAAATGCTGGTCACCATCCCTGGGCTATGACGACTACCGCGGCGTGACCGCGGTCGGTCGGGTCTTCGCAGGCACGATCAAGGCCGGGCAGAAACTGGCGCGCATGACCGTGGACGGCAGGATCCTGCCGGAGACGGCCCGCTACCTGTACACCTTCCAGGGCTTGAAAAAGGTCGAAGTGGAGGAAGTTGCCGCGGGTGATATCGTCTCGCTTGCCGGGTCTGGAAGGGATTGCCATCGGCGAGACGCTGGCCGACCCGCTCAACCCGGTCGCACTGCCGACCATCAAGGTGGAGGAACCCACCGTCCGCATGACGTTCGGCGTCAATACCTCGCCGTTTGCAGGTCGGGAGGGCAAGTGGAGCACCTCCCGCAAGCTGCGGGAGCGCCTGTTTGATGAACTGCGCACCAATGTGGCCCTGCGCGTGGAGGAGACGGAGTCCGCCGATAATTTCCTGGTCAGCGGGCGCGGCGAACTGCATCTCGGCATCCTGATCGAGACCATGCGCCGCGAAGGCTACGAGTTCCAGGTCTCGCGTCCGGAGGTCATTTATCACAAGGCGGACGACGGCGCGCTGCTGGAACCGTACGAGGAAGTCCACATGGAGACCAGCACGGAAACCGTTGGCGTGGTCGTGGAAATGCTCGGCAGCCGGCGCGGCAAAATGATGGAGATGCACGATACCGGGCAGGGTACGACGCGCATGGTCTATCATCGCCCCGACGCGCGGCCTGCTCGGCTTCCGTTACCAGTTCCTGACCTCCACGCGCGGCAACGGCGTGATGCACACCATCTTCCACGGCTACGATGAAATGGCTGGACCGATGGCCACCCGTTCCACCGGTTCGATCGTCGCCATGGAAGCGGGCGCAACCACCGCCTACGCATTGAAAAATGCCGAAGAGCGCGGCACGCTCTTCATCGGTCCGGGTGTGGACGGTTTATGAAGGCATGGTCGTCGGCGAGAATGCCCGCGGCGCGGACATGCCGATCAATGTCTGCAAGAAGAAACATCTGACCAATATCCGTTCCTCCCGCGGCGACATGGAGATCCGCCTGACGCCTCCCCGTTCGATGTCGTCTGGATGAGGCGGTTGAATACCTGGCGGACGACGAACTGCTCGAGGTCACGCCCGCAGAGTTACCGCATCCGCAAGCGCATCCTGAATACCGATGAGCGCGGCAAGTTGACCAAAAAGGCAAAAGAATTACTGGAAGAATGATACTCTTCCCGGATGATGCAAAAACGCGGCTGTCTTTTGGACAACCGCGTTTTGATTATAGCAAATCAGATCATTATTTATACCGGTTTAGATGATCCCGGACAACGCGTACATATTTATCATTCTCTTCCACGAAGGTCATGTGCGCGCTATCATCAAAAACCATGAACTCGGAATTTGGCAATCCCTGTGCCAGTGCTTCCGCGCCCTCCACTACGCAGGTGCGGTCATGTCTGCCTGCCAGCACCAGAACAGGATGATTCACTTCCTGGAGACGGTGTTCCACCTCGATGCCGCCATATTCAGCGTTGGCAAAATGGCGAAGGACATCGGGTGAATTGACAGCTCCGATGGTGCGTTGCTCGAATTCCGGGATGCGCGGGTCAAGGGGATCCCAAAATTGCATGGGGAGTTGATCATGCAGCAGGATGTTCACTTCAAGGCGCGTCTGCGCCGTCTTTTCGCGCTCCCACGAGCTTCTCACCTGTTCCCGTAACTCCAGTGGTTCGAACTTGTCCAGGTTCTCCCATACCCTGGCAAGGTATCGGGCGGAGGCCAGACCACTGGATACGATGGTCTGCGCAGCTGCGGAGGGGAAATCAACCGCGTTTTGCAGGGCAACGAAGGCACCATAGGAGTGACCGAGAACCGCATATCTGCCCAGCCCGAGTGAATCTGCCAGGGATTTAACGTCCGCAGCCATCTGGTTCAGGCTCCAGGTCGAGGCGGGGCATTTGTCCGAGAGCCCCTGGGCGCGTTGGTCGACGAGGATCAGCCGGAACTGGTCGGTCAGCGCATCCAGATAATCACCAAAGGCGTGATGGTCAAGACCCGGTCCGCCATGCAGGAGAATGACCGGATACCCGCTGCCTCGCTCAACAATATGCAGGCGGGTATCTCCAATATCGATGAATTGTGATGTTGATGAAACCATCTCGTATTCTACTGGCACGAGAAGGATATGGTGCCGCCCATCGCCTCGCCAGCCGCGTTGTATGCCGCGACGCGGTAGCTGTAAACAAAGGTCGCGCTCCCGGCAAAGGAATCCACATGGAAGGTCGAATTGGCTGGTAGATCGATCACCAGGATGCCGTCGCGATAAACCCGGAATCCAGTCTCATTATTGGAACGGTCATTCCATTTCAGGTTCACAGTGATATCGCTGTTTACACCGTTATAAACGCATTCGTATTGATAAGCCAACCCGGTGGGAGGCTGAAGGGTGCCTGCCGCGGAGGTGGGGGCGGCAGGTGTGGTCACTGACAACTGGTTGACATTTCCATAAGCATTCGACATATCAGCCGGGACCCAGCAGGGTGTGGATTTACCTATCTCGGTGATCACCCAGTACTTGTTATCCGCAGTCCGTGCGATCATCTGGTAGGTTGTGCCTGGCACCAGTACGATCACGATCACATAAGAGAGTCCCGGTCCCTCGCGGCAGTTCGTGTTGGAATCAACGGTCAGGATGGTGGCGGAGGATGTGCCTGTCAGCGCGGTCGGCGTTAATTCCGGTTGCAGGGTTGCAGTTTCACCAGCCGGTGTCTCACCACTGACGGTGGGAGTGGTTTGCGGTGTTTTCTCCCCGCCCTTGGTGGGTGAGGCTGTCGGATCAGGCTTCGCCTCGCTCACTGCGGTCAGGGTCTGGGCAACGACTGTGGCTGCCTGCTGCTCGACCGTCAGCCCGGATCCCTGGGTGCCGGGAAAATTACAGGAGGCAAGTACGATCACAAGCAGGCTGAGAATAGCAATTGTTTTTTTCATCTCATCTTCCTTGTTCTGTTCCTGGCTCGCTCTGGTTGCGCCGGTTAGTGGATTTCGATCGATTGGATCAGTGCATCAAAACCCACGATGGCAGGCTGGAAACTTTCGGGCGTCGCATTATTCAGTAGATTGACAACATCTGTGTAGTACGTACTTAGCGCGCTCTCGTTATCATAGCCCGGGAAGGGAATCCCACCGGGTGGAGGTGCGGTTTCAGGCTTCTCATCACCTGCCAGGAGCGGGTGCGATACCGGCAGGATGGCAATGATGTAGTATTTCCCGTCACTGGTCAGCCCCTGGAACTGATAGAACAGGTCAATATTATTGGCGGTGGCAAAATACTGTCCGTATTCGGTCAGGAAGCGCACCCCCGCTCCATTCTTGAAGTTGACAACCTTTATCTCTGCCGCAAACATCTGTCCAGCGTTGAAGGATGCGATTGAAGGAAGATTCGCAGCGATCGGGGCGGAAGACCCATTCAAGATGGCTTGCAGGGATGCAATGCTTCTGGCTGCACCTTCATTGGCTGCGCGTATTCCTGCGCGGGATAAATGAGGATATGCGGGGAATGAAAGGTGTTGTATAGCGCATAACCGTCCAATTCGAATTTCACATGTTCCGGGGCAAGTCCCCAGCCCGGATCATCACCTGTGACTGCCGGAATTGTCCCCGCCAGTGCGCTGCTCGCCACTTCCGGCGGCAGGATGAAGCTGAAATTGCCAAAGGAGATCTGGTTCCCGGTGGGCTGGGTGGGCGGCATGGATTCCGTGGGTGGTATCCCGGTTGGCGGAGGCGCGGCTGCGGTCAGTGCCTGGAAGGTCTCTGCGACCATCGTCTCCGCATTGGGTCCCACCTGGGTGACGGTGCCTGAGAAACTGCAAGCCAGTATTAGCATGCCTGTCAGTAGAACGAAGAAGATCTTTTTCATCAGTGCCTGCCTCCAATTCGTATATCGAAACACTTCCATTATCCGACGTCGCATCGATGGTTTTTGTTCTCGTTTCTACCTGTCATTGCGAGGGCGGCATTCCACCCGGGCAATCTCATCAGTTGTTTGGATCTCATACAATTATAGCGACAATATCTGGTTATCCATTTTGTGATGGGATCATTGTGTTGTCTGTTTACCCATTGGAGATATAATATATCTTGCTCAAATGGATTTTACGACAAAGGATGTCTGATTGCAAACAGGAATATCCATCCGGATATCAGTGTTTAGGGTGATTAGCGAAGAATTCCCAGATCAGATCTGTTGCGGATAGGGATTCGTTAGCGCCGGAGGAACCTGATCTCTCGCCTCCCGGCCAGATATGTCCGCCACCGAATATGGTGTACAGTTCAACGGATGCATCAGCCTCGCATCCCTCCCAAACATCATTTTGGGCATCGCCAGTTGGGTCGGTATTGGGTTCTGGATTGCATCCATTAAACGCAATCCAGAAATTTATAGTATCCGGCACGGAAGTAAAATTGGTGCCCGCAAAAGTTGTGTGCCAATTCCGCCCTCGTATGGAACATGCTGGTCGTCCGTGCCATGGAAATGAATGACCGCCACAGGTTCGGATGGCTTGCAAGGTGAGAAGTTCTGCGTCCCCGCAACCGAGCCGACCGCCGCAAAGATATCCGCGGCCTCGCATGCCAATCGGTAAGCCATGATGCCGCCATTGGACATGCCTGTGGCGAAGACACGTTTCAGATCGATCGACACGATGTCCTGCATTTCAGCCAGTATGGCACGTGCAAACCCCACATCATCCGCGTTTTCCAGCATGGCGTTGCCGCAGCAGGTACCGCCATTCCAGGTCAGCACTCTCCTCTGGGCCTGTTCCATTTGGATATACAACGATAAAACCCTCTTCCTCGGCGATCCGGTTGAAATCCGTCAGGCGGACAGCACCGCGTGCCTTCCCGCCTCCGCCGTGAAAGACCATTACCAGCGCGGCAGGTTCTGTCACGTCCAGGGTCGCGGGAACATAAAGGATGAAACTCCGCGAAACCCCGTTCACCTTGATGGTACGTGTAGCTTCACCTGGAGGTGGGCTGGAGCCTGGTGGGGGAGTTGATATTTTCGAGCAGGCAAGTATTGCCAGCACAAGCATTATCATGGCGGAGTGTGTATTTTTTACTCTCACGCTGACCTGGTGGAACATCAGGGAGAAGTTTAGCATAAATTGATATACTTATCTTATGCCTGATAACAAAACCGTTTACTCCCATTATGCTGATGAATACGAAGCTTTGATCGCCCGCGAGGATTACAAGGGGAACATCCTGCGATCGCTCGAAAGCATCGTCCCCGACCTTGAGAACCGTGTCGTTTTGGACCTCGGCGCGGGCACGGGCAGGTTGGCGTGTATGCTCATCTCCGCGTCCAGTTCATCCACGCCTTCGACGAATCAGATGAAATGCTGCGCGTTTGCCGGGACCATCTGGCTGGATCGGGTCTGCTGAACTGGAAGGTGGATGTCGCCGATCACCGTCACCTGCCTGTGGATGATCGCTCCGCCGACCTGGTCGTCGCCGGTTGGAGCGTTAGTTACCTTGCAGTCTGGAATGAGAAAAAGTACCACCTCGCCCGCTGATGGCTGGCGCGATAGGTTGTCCGGGTGGATGAGTGAAATGAAGCGGGTCCTGAAACCGGGATGTCCGATTGTCCTCTTTGAGACCCTGGGTACCGGTCGCGAATCTCCTTTACGCATGCCGCACATGCAGAATTTTTATACCTGGCTGGATGAGAATGCATTCCAGGAGACATTCATCCGCACTGATTATCAGTTCGGATCGCTGGAGGAAGCTGAACGCCTGGCGCGGTTTTTCTTTGGAGATGAAATGGGGGATCAGGTCAATAAAGAACAGGTGGGTCATCCTGCCCGAATGCACGGGAGTGTGGTCGCGGACGGTCTGACTGGTCCCTCCTTTTTTACTTGACATCCACGAGACCACCTGCCGGCATCACGTCTGTTCTTAATCCGTTCCTCGCTGCCATGATCAAACCTGGTAGGATGAGCAGCACACTTGCGCCTGCAAATATCCACTTGATCATGGTCAGGATTGTGGTCAGCCAGGCGACAGCTGTGATCTGAATAGGGAATGCTGAAAGCAGGCAGACAATACCGAAATTTTCCAGCAGGTCAAAAAACCATGCGCCAATGGGAAGGATGTTCAACCTCTGCATTTTGCTCCTGGTACCAAACCCTCGCTGGAAAAGCCATGATATTAGCAGACCAAGTGCAAGTGTGTAGATGATGGGGTAAATGATATCCACAGTCAATTCCATGCTGCGGTAGAATGCCCGGCCATACTCGCCGTAGGATTCCGCCAACGAGTACAGCTTTTCGGGTGTGGAAAAGAATTGCAGGTCCATGGACTGTTGCACTCCGTGCCCTTTGTTGAGCATATTGCTGACCAATGGCATGATGAATCCCATGAAGAAGATATCCAGAAATATCAACGTGATCACCAGCCAGCCTTTTGCCCGCGCGTGGAACCTGTCGGAGATTTTTTGTAACATGGATCCTCCAGTAAAAGATCTGAACAGAAAACCTGCCCGGTATGACGTGATGTATTCATAAAGACAAGCAGGAGTTCCCAGGTGTTGCCATGCTGCCCGGGTATAATTTTCTTCATGCTCAATTATAAGATCGAAGGAGATGGTCCGCCGCTGCTTTTGTGTCATGGATTTGGCATTTCCTTCAATATCTGGAAGGAACTAAGCCCGTTATTAGGGAAACACTTCAAGTTGGTTAGTGTTGAATTGCCGGGGATTGGACTTTCTCCGCTCCCGCCTCCAAGGCAGGCTTATCTTGATTTTGCAGTAAAGGAGTTGGAGTCGCTACGTGAGTCCCTGGATATCCCGCTCTGGAGCGTTCTTGGATATTCATCGGGTTCCCGCGTAGTCGAGGCATATCTTCAAACGCATGGAAATCGTGTGGAACGGGTGATTTTCCTATGTCCCGCGTATGTAGCCAAAAGCAGGGCAAGCGGTTTGCGTATAGCCAATAATATTGATAAGCGTTTCCCATCCTTGGGTGACTGGGTGCTCACAGGCACTCGCATCCGTTTTTTGATTCGCCTGTTGGGCTTTAATCTCCGTCGCGATCCTGCAGTGGATGCCTGGTACGTGGAAATATCGTCCCGGCCTGTGGAGACACTAAAGGAGACACTGCGCTCCCTGCCGGATGGAGGGGCGCGCCCATTCTCGGTTCCGGGTCAAATCCCAGTTCTGTATATTTGGGGCAGCGAAGATTGGATCACTGCAAATCCCCGCCTCCCCTCCACCTGTGATGTGTTTATCCACGCCAGCCACAGCGCCCCGCAGACCAGCGCGCCCGCAGTCGTGGAAAGCATCCTTTCCTTTATTTTATAGCGTGATTTTATTCATAAACAGCATGCTCCTGCTTCTTCAAGGTATCCTCCACCCGCTGTTTATGATGACCAAGCATCTCCAATTCCGCCATTTCTTCCAAAGAAAAAAAACCAAAGTCGCTGGTTTCATCGCTAATACCTGGAACTCCGCCTGTGATCTCCACTTCAAAATGCAGGGCGACGATCTGCACCTTGGTGCCATCCGCGTAGATGACCAGCTGGTTCGGATCACTGTACACACCCACCAGCCGTTTCACACAGACCTGTAAACCGGTCTCTTCAAGTACCTCGCGGACGCATGCCTCGGAAGGAGATTTTCCCGGTTCCATGCCTCCGCTGGGCAGACACCATTGTCCATTATCAAGTCGGCGGGTGAGCAGGATTTTTCCCTCGCCATTGAAGATTGCAGCCGAGCAACCCAGGCGGATCTTCCCCTCACGACCGAGCCGCTCGCCATAGTGGAGTTGGGTCATTCATCCTGCCCTTTTTTCTCACGTAAATTCTGGACACGCCTGCTGAGATTTTCAAAGTATTCCGTCTCGGTGATCTCGCGGACAAGGTTATCCTTGTTCGCCAGGTCTATTTCGATGAACAACTGGACCTTGGTTTTCAGGTCTTTTACTTCATCCTTCAAATTCTGTTCGCGGTTGCGCATCTGCTTGGTCATTTGGGTAAAAACGCGTGCCAAACCGCCCAGTTCATCCCTCCTTTTTTCCACCTTGTCCAGGTTCACCGAAGAGAAATCCCCCGCCTCGACCAGTTTGGATGCCCCGATCAGGGATGCCACCGGGCTGCTAATGAAGGATGATAACCATAAGGCAACCAGCAGGGCTAGCCCTGCAACCGCTGCCAGCGCCGCGTAGGTTTGGATGCGCGTCTGCATTACTATGGCTTGCGCTTTCTGTTCGGTTGCACGTATCGGTGCATAGAATTCGTCAATATATGTGGTGGCCGCAATGCGGAATTGCGTGCCTCCCACAGGCACACACTCCATGTATTTCTCCCGCAACGAATTATCCGGTTCTTTCCAGAGATAGTATGAACCAACGACCGTTCCATCCAGGCTGGCATCGAATATCGCCCAGAATTCCGGCAGGGTCGCCGCGAAGGCGTGCATATCCTGCCCCTCCAGTTTGGGGTTGGAATGGAAGTGCGTGACGCCGTTGGAGTCGTAAAGTGCAGTATAGCCGGTGATCCCAACAGGTTGAACGGCAATACCTGCCAGTTCCTCATCAGCCGTCATTAATTCCAGGTCTGACAATAACTCCGGGTGTGCTTCAAAATACAATTGAACCTGCATAGCCACATCCAGCGCTTTCTGCCGGATGGAGGTTTCCCCCAGTACTTTCATATGTGCCGAACTTTCTGCGATGGTCAGCTGGCTGACGCGTTCGATGGCTTGCAGGTCGTAAAAACCTATTACAGCCAGCGGCAGGACGGTCAGTATCAAGAAAGCTAGAAAGAGTTCGCGTTCGAATTTTCATTTTGGGACTCCTTTCATCGTACTGCTAATCTTAATACGGAATGTGGAATGTGTGCATGCTTTTCAATGACAATTTGGATGCAAATTCCGGGAAAGAACGATTTGCCGATGAGGTAATATTAATGTAAACACGCCCCGCAGGGCGTGCGGGGCGTGTTCGTTGATCGTATTTAGGCGGCAAACAAGGCAGATGTTAGGGGCATCAAAGCCCGCTGGTTCACTTTCCAGGCTTATTGTTTGATAAATGTCCCATCCCGTAATTCAGCCAGAGTCTGCTGGATCTCTTCCATGGTGTTCATCACGAATGGACCGTAAGGGACGATCGGTTCCTTGAACGGCGCGCCTGCCATCAGCATGAAGCGCACGCCTGTCCCGGAGTTCACCTTGATTTGCGTCCCATCCCCAAAACTACCATTTCACGGCCTCGACTGTGTCCCCGAGAAAATGCCGTCGCCTTCGAAAACATAGGCGATGACAGTGTGCCCGCCGGGGTTGGCAGGCTAAAACGGGCGCCGGGAGCCAGTTTCACATCCATATAAAGCGGCGAGGCGGCGATTTCGGTCACCGGACCGCTTACACCGTTGAATTCTCCTGCGACCACGCGGACGGTCGCGCCATCCCTGACAGTGGTGGGAATGCTGCCGCGCGTCACTTCCTGGTAGCGCGGCTCGCCCATCTTTTGAGCAGCCGGCAGGTTGACCCAGAGCTGAAAGCCATAAATGGTGTCCGCTGGGACCGCGGCGCGGCATTTCCTCGTGCAGGATGCCGCGCCCGCTGGTCATCCATTGCACATCGCCGGGACCGATCAGGCCGGAATTGCCAAGGCTGTCACGGTGGTTGGTGGAACCCTCGAACATGTAGGTGACGGTCTCAATGCCCCGGTGCGGGTGCATCGGGAAGCCGCGGATGGGACCTTCGAGCGGGTCATTGAAGGCAAAATGGTCAAAGAGCAGGAAAGGATCAAATTCATTCGATCTGCGCGGGGAGATGGAGCGACGCAGTAAAACCCCGGCGCCTTCGATTACAAGCTGTGGTTCGATGATTTGGGAAACAGTTCGATTGGTCATGCAGATAAGATGGGATGAAGCAATATGATATTACTTCACAGGAGAGTGAATTTGTAGTAAATGTCTTTAGCCTGGATCTGATCAGCTTTGATCTGAGAATAATTGCGAGTTGATCCTTGCCAGGATGGTGGGGATGCAGCCAGTGAAGTCGCCGGATTTGTTTGTGACATCAATGTGAAGAATTTGTTTTGGGGGAATGGATATCAGCCATTCGTTGAGGAAGGCGGCGAGCAGGGATGCGTCTGATGCGGATGCAATATTGATGCGGTCGCGCTTCTCCAGGCGGGATCGAATGACATCCTCGCTGGCTGTCAGGTGGATGATCAGTTCCGGCAGCGGTAGGTTCTCGCGGATAAAGGTATAAAAACGCCCAAGAAGTTCAAACTCGGCATCTGAGAGCCAGCCGCGGGCGTGAAAGAGGCAGGTAAATCCGTGAAAGTCCAGGTCCAGACCGCCGTCCACCAGTGCGGGACGCGGTCCGCGGCGGAAGAGCCGTTCCTGTTCCGCGCGATAAAGGAGGAAGTCAAATTGATTGGCGAGAGCCAGGCGGGTATCAGTTTTAAAGGATGCCTGGAATGGGCGTTCGGCATGGCTTTCAAGACCAACGGCAAATTGATTCCCTGTGTTAAGCGCGCGGACGAGGCCGGTCTTGCCTATACCGCTGACACCAATGATGGAAATGAGCTGTGTCATTTAAGGTAATTGTAAGTTGAAATTCGGGATTTTTGTATCTATAATTATTTTGGAAAACCGCTCGAAAGAATGCGGCCTTAGTTCCGGAAAGACCAAAATCAAAAACGGTCTTCGTCTGGTTCCTTTGAGGAACCAGAGCAGACACAAGGTCCGCATCGACGGGCGGAGAGGCAACTGAATATTTCGGTTGTCGCCCCGTGGCTCTCAGCCACGGGGCTTATTTATCCGGCCTGCCCTGCAGTTATTTTTGTGACAAGGCATCCTTCAGTGGAATGTCATTAATAAAGACAGAGACGGAACTGACGGTCGAGAACTGCAGGGCGATCTCGGTCAGTTGCGCTTCCACGCGTGGAATATCACATACGCCTCCCAGCATCAATGTCCCGGTCAGGTGGATGACCGCCTCTCCATTTGTGATAACGACGTTCCCCACCTGGAGATTTGACTGGTAGAGGGCATTATACAAGCCCGACTCTCCGTAATATTGATCCTTGATCGAAAGCAGGGAATTCAGGGCGGCTCTCAGCACTCCGGTCGTGGGCTTGATGATCACCTGGACCGGGATGAGGCTGTCACCGCAGCCGATCAACTTGCCGGAGGTTCCGTTGTCGTCCACCGCTATGAGATAGATCAGTACAGTCTGCTGTTCCGGGTTCGAAGGAGGTGTCTCGGTGGGCGGGATGACTGTAGGGGAAGGTGGAATGGGGGTCTCAGTCGAGGTGGGCAGGGGGATGGGCGTGAAGGTCGGCGGAATGGGAGTGTCCGATGGAATGATCAGCGTTGCCGTGGGAGGAACAGGTGTCGGCAATGCGGTGGCAGGGACACACACGCTCAACAGAATTGCGGGCAGGACGATGATCAAGAACAGGCTTGGGAGGGATGTTTTTCTGAACATTTCGGGATGCTCCTTCATGGGAAAAATGAGGTGATAAGTGCCGCTACCCAGATCTTAAACGAAAAAGTCGGGAATTTGTTCGTTTATTCCCGTTATCGCAGGGACGTCCACCTCATACCAGACAAAAGTACCCCCTCAGCCGGTGATTCGGCGAAATTATGCTGATGCGATCCTTGTAGGAAGGTCTGGAGACTATGCCTCCAAATGCGGATCTTAGTGAATCCAGGCAAAACCCAGAAGTCATCTGTCCTGGCACAATTGGTTTAGTCATATGCTGGTAGAGTACTAGGTACAGCCGGCGCGTCGATCTTACTTAACGGTCAATATCCCCGTCCCATGACCGCGAAAGCGCAGTGAATACCCTGAGGATTGTGCCTCCACGGGTATAGTACTGGTGCAGCCAGCCCAAAGAGAGAGCACCAGGATGGATTCCAGGTAAGGAATATCCTTTTCATACGTCTCGCCTTTCACTATGTGGAGATCAACCAAAGGTGAATATGCTTCACAATGGACTGGGGATGCAAGTACTAGTGTGCTTCTGCGATCAATTCATCCGGGTTTTGCAGCCATTTTCGCAGGTGCTCAGCATGTTCCTCCTCATGCTCCACGAAGATCTCGACGAGATATGCGACGGTTCCAGTTTCGCCCCACGGAAATGTAAGAGCCTGGTGGTATTTTTCATCCGGCAGATCACGGAGCGCTTGAATGATCAGTTCATGAGTGCGATCCCATTCCCGGCGTGTGTGATCGTAATCCAGCGTCTCGCGAGTTGAAACGGTCTGGGCATTATAGGCGTTGACCCCGCGTGCCGCCGGGATGAGGAATGGCAAACCTTCCAGGTGCGCGTGCAGGGATTCGATCACCGCATCGTCCCATCCCGACATGTGAGCAAGAAACTCCTTCAGGGTCCACCCCTTGTAGATTTCCTTGTTTCGATGCGGTTCTGCCTGTGCCACCAGGCTCTTTAGGGCTTCACGCCGGTTTTCCCAGCGTGCGATCAGGAATTGCTTTTCACGAGATGCCATTTTCGCTGCTCCTCTACTAGCCCGGTCACTTGGAGTGTCTCAGTCATCCCTCCCAGGGCGCATCATAGCGGACCCGCCGGAGATCCACGCTCCAGCCGCTATTTTCCGCTCGAATTATGGCGTATTCAGCCCATGGCAGCAACCTTGGGTTCGCCCCGCCGGGGATGTACGCTTCCACGAAGGCGCTGCCTACACTGCCAGGATTGATGATGACTTGTTCACCATGTTGGCGGTACATCTGGATGTGCGTGTGTCCGCCTGCCAGGATCTCTGCTGATTGACCTGAAAGGATTCCCGTCAGTGTTTTTACAGGGGTTGTTGATAAGACCATTTCAATGTTGGAGCGGGGGGACGCATGGAAGCACAGCAAGGTCAACCGGCCTTGAAGTTTCATCTCATAGGTCGGGCGGAAGGACCGCAGGAAATCGAAATGCGATTCGGAGAGGCATCCGAGCGTCCGATCCAACGTGGGAAGCAGGGAGTCGGCGATCTGAAATTCCGCAGCCCGCTCGGGTTCCAAAAGCGTGGCATCATGATTCCCCATGATGCAGATGCAGTTCAATGCCTGCAGGGTCTCCAGCGTCTCCTTTGGATACGGACCGATGGTGGCTGCATCACCCAAAAAGATGGTCTGATCCACTCCCTGTGTGGCGATGTCTTTAAGAACGGCTTTTAGAGCGTGCAGATTGGCGTGGATGTCGGAAATGAGGGCGATGCGCATAATGGACCTTTTTTGTAAATTGTACACGATTGCGGTCGTTTGAGCCCCATTCTTCAGCCTTACTATTCCGCAATGTTTTGAGCTAGGATCGTGATCTCGTCAGGATTCAATTCCACCTCAAGCGTGTCACCATATTTGATTCCCGGGATTTCGTAGGTGATGACTTCGATTAGGGATGGATTTTGAAAGTGGGTTTTCTTTGTCTCGGGATGGGGATAATAGACCCAGCCTTCGTATGACTTTTCCTCATATCTGACCCTGCACCGGGAAAAGGAGAACGTCTCAGGGGGATGCAGGTCGGTCCATTCAATCAAGTCAAATCTGAACTCAGGGTTGGTCATTTCAAATTCCATCGGCGCAACTGAGATGTTCAGCGTGCCGTTGAAATAGGGATGCAGGTCAAGACCGAGATTCTTGAAAAAAGGTTTCTGCTTCTCCAGGGAACTATACGGATAATCTTTCGATGGGCGCGAGGCTACCTGGTGTCCCCGTACGAGAATCCCTTTGAGACAAATCCACGAATGATGCATTGAGTGATTTTACCCCATGGATTCGTGGAGTTTTTCAGGCGGTTTGGATTCCTTAATCGCTTCATTTGATTTGTGAGAAAGTGTCGATCAGCCTCTGTTTAATTGCATTGCCGTCAGGATACAGACAGACATCGATGACTGGTTTTAAATCATCCCCGGTAATGGTCTGACCGGATGTGGTACCGTCACTCGTGACGACTTCGAGGTGAATCGGCTGAAAACCGCAAAGACCGGGCTGGACCATGATGGTGGACGTCATCACATCCCAGATTGCCATGCTTTGGTTATTTGCCAATAACATGTCATAAAAATCCGCTGCCAGGTCAGCGATCTGCCCTCCATTTCGCCATTGGCGCGTATCCTGACTGTTGACCGTGACCTGGTTGGTGGCGTCCAGGGGTACCAGGAAGATGCGCAATCCGGATTCAAACACCTCCCTGGCGGCTTGTGGATCCGAGTAGATGTTCCACTCGGCAACTGTATTTTTATCCTCAGGATAAAAATCGTGGACATTTCCAGGTACGTTTACCGCGCCGCCCATGATGTAGACTGCGGCGATATTGTTTCTGATATCCTGGTCCAGGCGCAGTGCCTGGGCAAGGTTGGTGCAGGGACCGCTGATGAAGATGGTGACCGGCTCAGGGGATTGGCGGATGACCGAAACCATCAGTTCCGCGGCATCCTGGATCGGGTATTTCTTGTTCTGGTTGGGGACGGGAATACCCCAAAAACCATCCGAGGCCTTCCGGATCCATTCCGGGAATTCGTTATGACCCGCCAGTGGGGCATCCTGACCCGCGCCAAGGGGAATATCATGGATTCCGAATTTATCCAGGATACGCCCGATATGTTGAATATACATGCGCAGGATGGGCTTCCCCGTAGGAAATGCTCACAGCTTTCAATTCCACAGCCGGTTCGCTCAGCAGGTATAGCAGGGCGGTCGTGCCGTCCGGGCTGCCATCATCATCGTATATTGCCCAGAGCTTTTTAATGTTTTCCGGGTTCGTTTCCGGGTAGAGCACTCCCAGGGTTTCACCATAATCGCCTCTGCTGATGTACTTCAGCCTGCCATCAGGAAGGAGCTGTAAAAAATCTCTGCCCTCACCGCAGGTTCCCTGTTTCCTGCCCGCTTTGAATTCGTATACTCCTTCGATTTCATCTAATAATGTAAATGACCCGGAACATGGGATGGTTTTCAGGTCGAAGGAGCCGCATTCCATACCTGTCTTGCATTCGGATCCCAATCGAGATACTAACTTCCATCTCGAAGGTTCCGTTGCGCGCATACCCAGACCAGCTCCCTGTCAGTGGAAAGGTTTGAGGAGAGGGTAATACCACCGTATGCGGGACGGTTGGAGTCGCGACCTGTTCGTCAGGTGTGGAGGGATTAAACAAGCCGCAGCCAAGCACTATTGCCAGGATGGCGGCGGAAAAAAGGATACAGATATGTTTTGATCCGGGTTGTATCATGGGTCTCCTCCATCCGATCAGCATCTTCATACTTTATCCATGGCAGGATGATTTTAACAGCTTTGATAATTTGTATATAAACCCATCGTGCTTAACCCGTGGATGTTGGTCTCGAACGAGGGTTTCCATTGGTATAATTAATAGATGCAATAATTTTTTTCGGAGTACGAATGACCAAAAAACTGACCGGCAATGAGATCCGCCAAACCTTCATAGATTTCTTCGTCGAGCATGGGCACACGGTTGTGCCGTCCATGTCGCTTGTGCCGGGTGGGGATGCCACGCTGCTCTTCACCAACTCGGGCATGGTGCAGTTCAAGGATGTGTTCCTCGGCACCGACAAGCGCCCGTATACGCGCGCCGTCAACTCGCAGAAGTGCATGCGCGTGGCCGGCAAGCACAACGACCTCGACGATGTGGGCCGCGACGATACGCATCACACCTTCTTCGAAATGCTCGGCAACTGGTCGTTCGGCGATTACTACAAAAAGGAAGCCATTGCCTGGTCCTGGCAGTTGCTCACCGACGTGTGGGGCCTGCCCAAGGACAAGCTCTACGCCACCTGTTTCGAAGACGACAAGGGCAACATCCCGCGCGATGATGAAGCCGCCGATATCTGGAAGGAACAGCCCGGCTTCGACCCGTCGCATGTGCTGTTCTTTGGGCGCAAGGAAAACTTCTGGCAGATGGCGGAGACCGGTCCCTGCGGTCCGTGCTCCGAGATCCATATCGACCTGGGCGAGGAGCACGACAACCTGCGCGGCACCGATCATGTCTGCGGTGTGAACGGCGAATGCACGCGCTACCTCGAGCTGTGGAACAACGTTTTCATCCAATACAACCTCTTCGATGATGGCCGCCTCGAGCCGCTGCCCGCCAAACACGTGGACACCGGCATGGGCTTCGAGCGCATCGTCTCTGTGCTGCAGGGCGTCGACTCGAACTACAAGACCGATCTCTTCACCGGCACGCTGGATGTGCTCGCTTCGCTGACGGGCGCAACCCGCGAAGCAAATGTATGCGGATTTCACGCCCTACCGCGTCATCTGCGACCACGTCCGTTCTGCGGCGTTCCTGATCGCGGATGGCGTCGTCCCCGGCAACGCGGGACGCAATTACATCACGCGCATGATCATCCGCCGCGCGGCTCGCTTCGGCACCAAGATCGGGCTGCACGAACCGTTCCTTGCCAAGGTGGCCGAAGCGGTGATCGCGGAATATGGTGGTTTTT
>CAWGMC010000040.1:0-87832 GCA_963823545.1 uncultured Chloroflexia bacterium
CAGAGAGTAGATTCTCCAAATGGGCAGTACCAGCTTCCACCGTACGCGCGAAGCGGACTTCTTCCCGAGTCAGGTTATCCAGAATCGTCGCCTTGTTCTTTTCCAGTTCGGGATAAAAATCGCCGTATTCCTCGATGACGGCTTCGGCAACTTTGGCGAGGAACGGTTCATTGAAGTCCGATCTTGGTGCCGAAGCGCGCGCCGCGGCGGATGATCATGCGGGTGACATAGTTGCGCCCCGCGTTGCCAGGGACAACGCCATCGGCGATGAGGAAGGCGGCGGAGCGGACGTGGTCGCAGATGACGCGATAGGGCGTGAAGTCGGCGAGCATTTCCTTTTCGGTGTGACCCGTGAGCGAGCGCAGAACGTCGAGCGAGCCAGTGAAGAGGTCGGTCTTGTAGTTGGAGTCGACGCCTTGCAAAACGGAGACGATGCGCTCGAAGCCCATGCCCGTGTCCACATGCTTGGCGGGCAGCGGTTCGAGGCGACCATCTTCGAAGAGATTGTATTGAATGAAAACGTTGTTCCAGAGTTCGAGGAAGCGCGTGCATTCGCCGTTCACGCCGCAGACGTGGTCTGTGCCGCGCAGGTTGTCGCGCTCTTCGCCGAGGTCAATGTGGATCTCGGAGCACGGACCGCAGGGACCGAACTCTGCCATCTGCCAGAAGTTTTCCTTGCGCCCAAAGAACAGAACATGCGAAGGGTCGAAGCCAGGCTGTGCCTTCCAAATGTCGGCGGCTTCATCGTCCTGCGGGACATTGCCTTTGTCATCTTTGAAACAGGTGGCGTAGAGTTTATCCTTGGGCAAACCCCACACTTCGGTCAGCAATTGCCATGACCAGGCAATGGCTTCCTTTTTGTAGTAATCGCCAAACGACCAGTTGCCGAGCATTTCAAAGAAGGTGTGATGCGTATCGTCGCGGCCCACATCTTCGAGGTCGTTGTGCTTGCCCGCCACGCGCATACACTTCTGCGAGTCGACGGCGCGTTTGTAGGGACGCTTATCGGTGCCGACGAATACATCCTTGAATTGCACCATGCCCGAGTTGGTGAACAGCAGAGTAGCATCCCCGCCTGGGACAAGCGACATGGACGGCACGGCGGTATGTCCGTGCTCGACGAAGAAGTCAATAAAGTCCTGGCGGATCTGGTTGCCTGTTAGTTTTTTGCTCATTCATGCTCCGAAAAAATGATAATGCACTGGCGAATTATACCAATGGAAACCATCATTCGATGCCAACATCCACTGGTTAAGCAGGATGGGTTTATGATAAAATCAAAGGTGTTAAAATCATCCTGCCCTGGACGGTGTATGAAGATGCTCATCGCATGGAGGAGACCCATGTTACAGCCCGGATCAAAACATATCTGGATCCTTATGTCCACCGCCATCCTGGTGATAGTGCTGGGCTGTGGCTTGTTTAATGCACCACCCACACCTGGTGAACCGGTCGTGACTTCAACCATCCCACACACGGTGGTAGTACCTTCTCCACAAACCTTTCCGCTGGCAGGGAACTGGTCTGGATATGCACGCAACGGTACATTCGAGATGGAAGTCAGTATCTCGATGGGACCTGATTGCAGGACAGGTATGGAATGCGGCTCCTTTGACCTCAAAACCATCCCATGTTCCGGGTCATTTACATTGTTGAATGAAATCGAAGGGGTTTACGAATTTAAGGCGGGCAGGAAACAGGGAACCTGCGGTGAGGGCAGAGATTTTTTACAGCTCCTTCCTGATGGCAGGCTGAAATACATCAGCAGAGGTGATTATGGTGAAACCCTGGGGGTGCTTTACCCGGAGACAGAATTGACCCATATCAAAAAGCTCTGGGCAATCTACGATGATGATGGCAGCCCGGACGGCACAACCGCCTTGCTATACCTGCTGAGCGAACCGGCTGTGGAATTGAAAGCTGTGAGCATATCCTACGGGGAGGCTCATCCCGCGACGTATATTCAACACATCGGGCGCATCCTGGATGAATTCGGAATCCATGATATCCCCCTCGGCGCGGGTCAGGATGCCCCACTCGCGGGTCATAACGAATTCCCGGAATGGATCCGGGAGGCATCGGATGGTTTTTGGGGTATTCCCATCCCCAACCGGAATAAGAATTACCCGGTCCAGGATGCCGCGGAATTGATGGTTTCGGTCATCAACCAATCCCCTGAGCCGGTCACCATCTTCATCAGTGGTCCGTGCACCAACCTTGCCAAGGCATTGCGCCTGGACCAGGACATCAGAAACAATATCGCCGCAGTTTACATCATGGGCGGAGCAGTAAACGTACCTGGTAATGTCCACGATTTTTATCCTGAGGATAAAAATACAGTTGCCGAGTGGAACATCTACTCGGATCCACAAGCCGCCAGGGAGGTGTTTGAATCCGGATTGCGCATCTTCCTGGTCCCCCTGGACGCCACCAACCAGGTCGCGGTCAACAGACAGGATACTCGTCAATGGCGAAATGGAGGGCAGATCGCCGACCTGGCAGCGGATTTTTATGACATGTTATTGGCAAATAATCAAAGCATGGCAATCTGGGATGTAATGACATCCGTCATCATGGTCCAACCTGGTCTCTGCGGTTTTCAGCCGATCCACCTCGAAGTCATCACGAGTGACGGAACCACATCCGGTCAGACCATGACCGGGGACGATTCCAAACCAGTCATCAATGTCTGTCTGTATCCTGACAGCGAGGCAATCAAACAGAGGCTGATCGACTCTTTCTCACAAAGCAAATGAAGAGATGAAGGAATCCAAGGAGAAGAAATACTCATGTGCATCATTCGTGGGTCTGTCTCGAAGGGATCCTCGTACAAGGACACCGGGTAGCTTCGCGTCCGTCGAAAGATTATCCATATAGTTCCCTGGAGAAACAGAAACCTTATTTCAAGAATCTCGGTCTCGACCTGAATCCTTATTACAACGGCACCTTGAACATCTCAATTGCACCGATGGAATTTGAAATGACCAACCCCGAGTTCAGATTTGACCTGGTCGAATGGACCGACCTGCATCCCCCTGAGACATTCTCCTTTTCCCGGTGCAGAGTCAGATACAAGGAAAAGTCTTACGAAGGCTGGGTCTATTATCCCCATCCTGAGACCAAGAAAACCCACTTTCAGAATCCATCCCTGGTCGAAGTCATCACCCACGAAATTCCTGGAATTAAGTATGGGGACAGGCTCGAGGTGGAATTGAATCCAGGTGAAATAACGATCCTGGATCCAAACATTGCGAAATAGTAAGGCTGAAGATTGGGGCTCAAACGACCGCAATCGTGTACAATCTACCAAAAAGGTTCATTATGCGCATCGCCCTCATTTCCGACATCCACGCCAATCTGCACGCTCTGAAAGCCGTTCTCAATGACATAGCCGCACAGGGAGCCGATCAGATCATCTTCCTGGGTGATGCAGCCACAATCGGACCATATCCAAAAGAGACGCTGGAGACCCTGCAGGCATTGAACTGCGTCTGCATCCTGGGGAATCATGACGCCACACTTTTGGAACCAGCGCGGGCTGCGGAATTCCAGATCGCCGACTCCCTGCTACCCACGTTGGATCGGACGCTCGGATGCCTTTCCGAATCGCAATTCGATTTCCTGCGATCCTTCCGCCCGACCTATGAGGTGAAACTTCATGGCAGGCTGACCCTGCTATGCTTCCATGCATCCCCCCGCTCCAACATAGAAATGGTCTTATCAACAACTCCGGAAAAAACATTGACGGAAATCCTTTCAGGTCAATCAGCAGAGATCCTGGCAGGCGGACACACGCACATCCAGATGTACCGCCAACATGGTGAACAAGTCATCATCAATCCTGGCAGTGTAGGCAGTGCCTTCGTGGAAGCGTACATCCCCGGCGGGGCGAATCCAAGGTTGCTGCCATGGGCTGAATACGCCATTGCTTCGAGCGGACAAAAGCGGCTGGAGCGTGGATCTCCGGCGGGTCCGCTATGATGCACCCTGGGAGGGATGACTGAGACACTCCCGGTGACCGGGATTAAAGAGGAGAAGCGATAATGGCATCTCGTGAAAAGCAATTCCTGATCGCACGTTGGGAAAACCGGCGTGAAGCCCTAAAAGCCCTGGTGGCACAGGCAGAACCGCATCAAAACAAGGAAATCTACAAAGGGTGGACCCTGAAGGAGTTTCTTGCCCACATGTCGGGATGGGATGATGCGGTAATCGAATCCCTGCACGCGCACCTGGAAGGAACGCCGTTCCTCATCCCGGCGGCACGCGGGGTGAATGCCTATAACGCCCAGACCGTTTCGACCCGCGAGACACTGGATTACGACCACACACGCCGGGAATGGGATCGCACTCACGAACTGATCATTCAAGCACTCAGTGATCTGCCGGAGGAAAAATTCCACCAGGCACTCACATTTCCCTGGGGTGAAACCGGCACCGTTGCCTATCTCGTGGAGATCTTCGTGGAGCACGAGGAGGAACATGCTGAGCACCTGCGCGAGTGGCTGCGAAACCCGGACGAATTGATCGCAGCGGGACATTAGCAGATCAATATTTGGAAATTTATCAAGACCTGCATCCTGCAGGGTCTTGATTTCCAGTCAGAAGCAAGGGATCGCCCGGATAATGCCGGAGAGAACTTTTGTCCTGTCGCATTTCAAGGATCTGGTAATTATGATATTAATTACACTGGATGATCAAACCAGCCTCATGAATCCTCCAATCCCAGTCCATTGTGAAGCATCTCCGCCATTGGTTGGTTTCAACAAATAGAAAGGCGAGGCGTATGAAACGGATATATCTTTTCCTGGCATCCATCCTGGTGCTCTCTCTTTGGGCTGGCTGCACCGGAACCATGTCCGTGGAGGCTCAATCCTCAGGGTATTCACTGCGCTTCCGCGGTCACGGGACAGGGGATATTGACCGTGTCAAGATCAAGATCGACGCGCCGGTTGTGCCGGCGGATGTGGGCGGCAACTTCACCATCGAATTTTGGCTCAAAGCCGCACTCAGTGAGAATACAAGCAGCGCATGCACACCTGGCAGTGACCATTGGATCAATGGAAATACCATCATCGACCGGGATATATTCGGCGATGGGGATTACGGGGATTACGGCATCTCGCTTGCCAATGGAAGAATCGCCTTTGGGGTGGCACGCGGGACTGCAAAGAACACAATCTGCGGCGCGACCAACGTGGCGAACGGCAAATGGCATCACATTGCCGTCACGCGCAGCAGTGCCACAGGCATGATGAAGATCTTCGTGGACGGGCGGCTGGATCGTTCGGGGACCGGTCCAACAGGGAATATCAGTTATCACAACGATCGAACCACTTCGTATCCCAACTCAGATCCTTACCTTGTTCTTGGCGCGGAAAAACATGATGCGGGTTCCGGGTTCCCGTCCTTCAGTGGTTACCTGGATGAAGTGCGCATCTCAAAAAGCATCCGATATTCCACCAATTTCACCAAACCCTCCGCCCCATTCAGCGCGGATCCATACACTGCCGCGCTGTATCACTTTGACGAAGGTCCCGCGGGCAGGTGCGCCGGGACGATACTCGATTCGTCCACAACCGGAACCAGCGATGGCGAGTGCAAATTCGGGGGAACTGTGCCCGGCGGACCGGCATACACAACCATTGTCCCATTTGCATCCATACCCAATCCGGTCCCCGGCGGCGGTCCAAAGCTGTCCGGCTGTCCGCTTTATCCCGCGGATAACATCTGGAATGCCCGCGTGGACAACCTGCCCGTCCACGCTCGTTCCTCCGCCTGGATCGACAGCATCGGGCGCACAACCAATTTTCACATGGACTTTGGTTCAGGGATCTGGGAAGGCGGACCCATTGGCATCCCGTATAACCAGGTGACAGGTTCAACAGTCACCAAATATACACGTTGATTTCTACTACCCGACTGAATCAGACGCTGGTCCTTATCCAATTCCTAGCCAGCCCGGTGATCGAATACGGCTCCGACCATCACCTGATCGTACTGGACAAGGAAAACTGCAAACTGTACGAGATCTATGACGCATCCGTCAGCGGAGGGCAATGGTACGGAGGCTCCGGTGCCATCTGGGATCTGAAATCGCATGCCTTGCGCCCTGCCGGTTGGACATCCGCTGACGCGGCAGGCTTGCCGATCCTGCCCGGACTTGTCCGTTATGATGAGGTGGCAGGCGGAATCATTAACCATGCCCTGCGCTTCACGATATCCAATACCAACAGCTACATCTGGCCAGCCCGTCATCTCACGAGCGGGACCCCGGGAATCGTGACCGATGTCCCGCCGATGGGTGCGCGTTTCCGCTTGAAAGCCTCATTCAACATTGCGGGGTTTGATCCGAAGATGCGCGTCATCCTGCAGGCCATGAAGACCTACGGAATCATCGTGGCGGATAACGGCTCGGACTGGTACCTGAGCGGCGCGCCCGATGAGCGCTGGAACAACGATCTGCTCCATACGCTGGACGTGCTAACCGGCAACGATTTTGAGGCTGTGGATGTTTCCAGCCTGATGATCAATTCCAATTCCGGGCAGGCAAAGACGCCACTGACGAGCTGGAAACCCTCGGTCGGCGACACAATCCAGATCCAATACTCAGGCACTTTGAACCTGACCTACCGGGCGGACATCTACAACCTGGACATGTTCGATACCACAATTGCGCAAGTGGCTGCGCTCCACACGCGGGGACGCAAAGTGATGTGCTACATCAATGCCGGCGCCTGGGAGGATTGGCGACCGGACGCCAGCCAGTACCCGGCTATCGTGCTGGGCAATGATTATGCGGGATGGCCTGGCGAACGCTGGGTGGATATCCGCCGCATCGACCTGCTGGCACCCATCCTGCGCGCCCGCCTCGACCAGTGCAAGTCGAAGGGCTTCGACGGGGTGGATCCGGACAATATCAATGGTTACCTGAATCCGACCGGCTTTCCGTTGAGCGCACAAGATCAACTGAACTTCAACATCTGGCTGGCGAACGAAGCACATGCCCGCGGTCTGTCGATCGGTCTGAAGAACGATTCAGAGCAGTTATCCAACCTGCTTGCCTACTTTGATTGGGGCTTGACCGAGGATTGCTTCGACCAGGGCTGGTGTGCGGACCTATCACCCTTCATTACAGCCGGCAAGCCGGTCTTTGCCGTGGAATACACTGATACAGGCATTGACTTCGACCAATTCTGCCAGCAGGCGACTTCCCTGGGTTTGACAGGCATCCTAAAGAACCGCGATCTGGATGCATACCATCCAGACTTGTCCTTAACTCCTTCAGCAACACCACGCTGTTATTAACGGCTGAGGGGTAATTTGGCATGGCACCAGATGGATATCCCTAGTGGTACGGGAAAAAGCGAACAAATCGCCATCTTTTTCGTTTAAGATATGGGTAGCGGCACTTATCACCTCATTTTTCCCATGAAGGAGCATCCCGAAATGTTCAGAAAAACATCCCTCCCAAGCCTGTTCATGATCATCGTCCTGCCCGCAATTCTGTTGAGCGCGTGTGTACCTGCAACTGCATTGCCGACACCTGTTCCTCCCACGGCAACGCTGATCATTCCATCGGACACTCCCAATCCACCGACCTTCACGCCCATCCCACTCCCCACCTCAACTAATACTCCCATTCCACCTTCCCCTACAGTCGTCCCGCCCACCGAGACACCTCCTTCGAACCCGGAACAGCAGACTGTACTGATCTATCTCATAGCGGTGGACGACAACGGAACCTCCGGCAAGTTGATCGGTTGCGGTGACAGTCTCATCCCGGTCGAGGTGATCATCAAGCCCACGACAGGAGTCCTGAGAGCCGCCCTTAATTCCCTGCTATCGATCAAGGATCAATATTACGGGGAGTCGGGCTTGTACAATGCCCTCTACCAGTCAAACCTCCAGGTGGGAAACGTCGTTATCACAAATGGAGAGGCGGTCATCCACCTGACCGGGACATTGATGCTGGGAGGCGTATGTGATATTCCACGCGTGGAAGCGCAACTGACCGAGATCGCCATGCAGTTCTCGACTGTCAGTTCGGTATCTGTCTTTATTAATGACATTCCCCTGAAGGATGCCTTGTCACAAAAATAACTGCCGGGCAGGCAGAATAAATAAGCCCCGTGGCTGAGAGCCACGGGGCGACAACCGAAATATTCAGTTGCCTTCCGCCCGTCGATGCGGACCTTGTACCTGCCCAGGTTCCTCGAAGGAACCAGACGAAGACCGTTTTTGATTTTGGTCTTTCCGGATTTTAGGCCGCATTCTTTCGGGCGGTTTTCCAAAATAATTATAGATACAAAAATCCTGAATTTCAACTTACAATTACCTTAAATGACACACCTCATTTCCATCATTGGTGTCAGTGGTATAGGCAAAACCAGCCTCGTGCGCACGCTTAACGCAGGGGATCAATTTGCCGTTGGTCTGGAAAGTCACGCCGAACGCCCCTTCCAGGCGTCCTTCAAAACCGATACCCACCTGGCTCTCGCCAATCAATTTGACTTCCTCCTTTATCGCGCGGAACAGGAACGGCTATTCCGCGCGGACCCGCGTCCTGCACTGGTGGATGGCGGTCTGGACCTGGACTTTCATGGATTCACCCGCCTCTTTCACGCCCGCGGCTGGCTCTCAGATGACGAGTTTGAACTTCTTGGTCGGTTCCATACCTTTATCCGCGCGAACCTACCACCGCCGGAACTGATCATCCACCTGACAGCCAGCGAGGAGGTCATTCGATCCCGCCTGGAAAAGCGCGACCGCATCAATATTGCATCCGCTTCGGACGCATCCATGCTCGCCTCCTTCGTCAACGAATGGCTGATATCCATTCCGCCAAAACGAATTCTTCACATGGATGTCACACACAAATCCGCCGACTTCAGTAGCTGCATCCCCACCATCCTGGCACGGATCGACTCGCAATTATTTTCAGGTCCGGGCTGACCAGAGCCCGACTGAAGATTTTTACCATAATTTCACTCCCCTTCGAAGTAATATCGTATTGCTTCATCCCATCTTATCTGCATGACCAATCGAACTGTTACCCAAATCATCGAACCACAACTTGTAATCGAAGGTGCCGGGGTTTTACTGCGACGTTCCATCGCCCCGCGCAGATCGAATGAATATGACCCTTTCCTCCTCTTTGACCATTTCGCATTCAATGACCCGCTCGAAGGTCCCATCCGCGGCTTCCCGATGCACCCGCACAGGGGTATCGAGACGGTCACCTACATGTTGGAGGGGTCTGTCAACCACCGCGACAGCCTTGGAAATTCCGGCATGATCGGTCCCGGTGACGTGCAATGGATGACCAGTGGGCGCGGCATCCTGCACGAGGAAATGCCGCGGCGCGGTCCAGCGGACACCATTTACGGTTTTCAACTCTGGGTGAACCTGCCTGCTGCTCAAAAGATGGGAGAACCACGCTACCAGGAAGTGAAGGCGACAAGCATTCCCGCCACGGTCCGGGATGGTGCAACCGTGCGCGTGGTGGCAGGAGAATTCAACGGGGTACGCGGCCCGGTGACCGAAATCGCGGCCTCGCCACTTTACATGGATGTGAAGCTGGATCCCGGCGCCCGTTTTAGCCTGCCAACCCCGGCAGGGCACACCGTTATCGCCTATGTTTTCGAAGGCTCCGGCAATTTCTCGGGGACACAGGTCGAGGCTGTCCAAATGGCAGTTTTTGGGGATGGGACGCAAATCGAGGTGAACTCCGGGACAGGCGTGCGCTTCATGCTGATTGCAGGCGCCCCGTTCAAGGAACCAATCGTCCCATACGGACCGTTCGTCATGAACACAATGGAAGAGATCCAGCAGACTCTGGTTGAATTACGGGATGGGACATTCATCAAAGAATAAGCCTGGACGGTGAACCGGCGGGATTTGGAGCCCCTAACATCAGCTCCATTAGCCGACTAAATACGATCAACGAATACGCCCCGCACACCCTGCGGGGTGTATTCGCATTAATAATTACATCACCGGCGAATCATCCTGTCCCGGAAATTGCATTCCAATTGTCATTGAAAACCATGCACACATTCCATATTCCGTATTAAGATTAGCAGTCCGATGAAAGGAGTCCCAAAATGAAAATTCGAACGCGAACTCTTTCTAGCTTTCTTCATACTGACCGTCCTGCCGCTGGCTGTCATGGGTTTTTACGACCTGCAAGCCATCGAACGCGTCAGCCAGCTGACCATCGCAGAAAGTTCGGCACACATGAAAGTACTGGGGGAAACCTCCATCCGGCAGAAAGCGCTGGATGTGGCTATGCAGGTTCAATTGTATTTTGAAGCACACCCGGAGTTATTGTCAGACCTGGAATTGATGACGGATGACAAGGAATTGGCAGGTATTGCCGTTCAGCCGGTTGGTATCACAGGCTATACCGCACTTTACAACTCCAACGGCGTCACGCACTTCCATTCCAATCCCAAACTGGAGGGGCAGGATATGCACGCCTTCGCGGCGACCCTGCCGGAATTCTGGGCAATATTCGATGCCAGCCTGGATGGAACGGTCGTTGGTTCATACTATCTCTGGAAAGAGCCTGATAATTCACTGCGGGAGAAATACATGGAGTGTGTGCCTGTGGGAGGCACACAATTCCGCATCGCGGCTACAACGTATATTGACGAGTTCTATGCACCGATACGTGCAACCGAACAGAAAGCGCAAGCCATAGTCGTGCAGACACGCATCCAGACCTACGCGGCGCTGGCGGCGGTCACAGGACTAGCCTTGCTGGCTGCCTTATGGTTATCCTCCTTCATCAGCAGCCCGGTGGCATCCCTGATCGGGGCATCCAAACAGGTTGAGGCTGGGGAATTCTCCTCGGTGAACCTGGACAAGGTGGAAAAAAGGAAGGATGAACTGGGCGGTTTGGCACGCGTTTTTACCCGGATGACCGAGCAGATGCGCAGCCGCGAACAGAATTTGAAGGATGAAGTAAAAGACCTGAAAACCAAGGTCCAGTTGTTCATTGAAATTGACCTGGCGAGCAAGGATAACCTTGTCCGAGAGATCACCGAGACGGAATACTTTGAAAATCTCAGCAGGCGTGCCCAGAATTTACGTGAGAAAAAAGGGCAGGAGGAATGACCCAACTCCTTTACGGCGAGCGGCTCGGTCGTGAGGGGAAGATCCGCCTGGGTTGCTCGGCAGCGATCATCAACTATGAGGGAAAGGTCCTGCTCACCCGCCGGCTCGATAACGGACAATGGTGCCTGCCCAGCGGAGGCATGGAACCGGGTAAATCCCCTTCCGAGGCATGCATCCGCGAGGTACTTGAGGAGACCGGTTTACAGGTCCGCGTGAAACGGCTGGTGGGTGTATATAGCGACCCGAACCAGCTGGTCATCTACGCAGATGGGACCAAGGTGCAGATCGTTGCCGTGCATTTTGAAGTGGAGATCACAGGCGGAGTTCCGGGTATCAGTGACGAAACTAGCGACTTTGGATATTTTTCCCTGGAAGAAATGGCGGGGATGGAGATGCTTGGTCATCATACACAGCGGGTGGAGGATACCTTGAAGAAGCAGAGTACGCTGTTTATGAATAGAATCACTGCTCTCAACATAAAGGAGAGGATGCTTTCCACCACAGCGGGTGCGCTGGTCTGCGGAGCGCTGTGGCTGGCGTGGATAAACACATCACGACTGGAGGGGAGGCGGGGATTTGCAGTGATCCAGTCTTCGCTGCCCCAGATGAACAGAACGGGGATTTGACCTGGAACCGAGAACGGGCACGCCCCTCCATCCGGAAGGGAGCGCAGTGTCTCCTTGAGTATCTCCACAGGTTGGGACGATATTTCCATGTACCAGGCATCCACTGCGGGATGGCGACGGAGATTAAAGCCCAAGAGGCAAATCAAAAAACGGATTCGACTGCCTGTAAGCACCCAGTCACCCAGCGATGGGATAAGTGCATCCATCTTTATGGCTATACGCAAACCACTTGCCCTACTATTAGCCACGTACGCGGGGCAGAGGAAAATCCCCCGTTCCACACGATCTCCATGCGCTTGAAGATACGCCTCAGCTACGCGGGAACCCAGATGAATATCCAAGCACACTCCAAAGCGGGATATCCAGGGACTCACGAAGCGACTCCAACTCCTTTACCGCAAAGTCAAGATAAGCTTGACTTGAAGGCGGGCGCGGGGAACGTCCAATCCCCGGCAATTCAACACTAATTAACTTGAAGTGTTTCCCTAATAACGGTCTTAGTTCCTTCCAGATATTGAAGGAGATGCCAAAACCATGACACAAAAGCAACGGTGGACCATCTCCTTCGATCTTATAATTGAGCATGAAGAAAATTATACCCGTGCAGCATGTCAGTACCCGGGAATTTCATACATAGCCATCATGAATACAACAAATTCTGCCGGGCAGGTTTTCTATTCAGATCTTTTACTGGAGGATTCATGTTACAAAAAATCTCTGACAGGTTCCACGCGTGGGCAAAAGGCTGGCTGGTGATCACGTTGTTATTACTGGATATATTTTTCATGGGATTCATCATGCCGTTGGTCAGCAGTATGCTAAAGGATGGAAGCGGAGTAGCGACAGCCCATGGATCTACAATTCTTTTCCACGCCCCAAAAACTCCATTCGTTAGCGGAATCCTACGGCGAGTATGGTCGGGCATTCTACCGCAGCATGGAATTGACTGTGGATATTATCTATCCCATTATCTACACACTTGCATTTGGTCTGCTAATCTCATGGCTTTTCCAGCGAGGGTTTAGTACCGGGAGCAAAATGCAGAGGTTGAACATCCTGCCCATTGGCACATGGTTTTTCGATCTGCTGGAAAATCTTGGCATTGTCTCCATTCTGTCAGCATTCCCCTCGCAGGTCACTGCTGTTGCCTGGTTGACAACCATCTTTACCATGATCAAGTGGATGTTCGCCGGGGCAAGCATGCTGCTGATCGTGGTTGGTTTAGTGATGGCTGCGAAGAATGGGTTTAAGAAACAGGTGTGATGCATGGACGGTCTGGTTAGACCGTCCGCCACCACACTCCCGTGCATTCGGGCAGGATGACCCATCTGTTCTTTCTGCACTTGATCCCCCATTTCATCTCCAAAGAAAAAGCGTGACAGGCGTTCGGCTTCATCCAGCGATGTAAACTGATAATCAGTGCGGATGAATGTCTCCTGGAATGCATTCTCATCCAGCCAGGCATAGAAATTTTGCAAATGCGGCACACGGACCGGAGATTCGTGACCGGTTCCCAGGGTCTCAAAGAGAACGATCGGACTTCCCGGCTTCAGAACCCGCTTCATTTCACTCATCCACCCGGACAGCCTTTCGCGCCAACCATCAGCGGGCGATGTGTACTTTGCTCATTCCAGACTGCGAGGTAACTAACGCTCCAACCGGAGACAACCAGGTCGGCGGATTGGTCATCCACAGGCAGGTGACGGTGATCGGCGACATCCGCCTTCCAGTTGAGCAGACCCGTCTCAGTCAGGCGGTCCCGGCAAACGCGCAGCATTTCATCTGATTCATCAAAGGCATGGATGAATTTGACGCGCGAGATGAGCATACGCGCCAACCTGCCCGTACCCGCGCCGAGGTCCAGAACGACGCGGTTCTCGAGGTCGGGGACGATGCTTTCGAGCGACCGCAGGATGTTCCCCTGGTAATCCTCGCGGGTGATCAGGGCTTCATATTCATCGGCATAGTTGGAATAGACGGTTTTATTATCAGGCATGAAATAAGTATATCAATATATGCTAAACTACTCCTGTGTCTTCCCAGGTCATTATGAGAATAATAAAAGTTCACCCCGCCATGCTGATGCTCATACTGGCGATGCTTGCCTGCTCGAATATATCAACTTCCCCACCAGCCTCCAACCCGTCTCCAGAGTGAAACCACCCGTACCATCAAGGTGAACGGAGTCTCCGGAGTTTCATCCTTTATGTTCCCGCGACTCTGAACACGACAGAACCTGCCGCACTGGTAATGGTCTTTCACGGCGGAGGCGGGAAGGCACGCGGTGCTGTCCGCCTGACGGATTTCAACCGACTCGCCGAGGAAGAGGGGTTTATCGTCGTATATCCGAATGGAACAGGTCCGGAAGAAGTACTGACCTGGAATGGCGGTACCTGCTGCGGCAATGCCATGCTGGAAAACGCGGATGATGTGGGGTTTGCGCGTGCCATACTGGCTGAGATGCAGGACATTGCTTCGATCGATCTGAAACGTGTCTACGCCACAGGCATGTCCAACGGCGGCATCATGGCTTACCGACTGGCATGCGAGGCTGCGGACATCTTCGCGGCGGTAGGGTCGGTGGCAGGGACGCAGAACTTTTCGCCATGCCAGCCATCCGAACCTGTGGCGGTCATCCACTTCCATGGCACGGACGACCAGCATGTTCCGTACGAGGGCGGAATTGGCACCCAGGCTTTTGCAGGCACTTATTTTGCATCCGTACCGGATACTGTGAATTTCTGGGTTGCGTTTAATGGATGCAATCCAAAACCAATTTCCGACCTGACCGGTGATGCCCGTGATGACGTTTGGGAGGGATGCGAGGCGAATGCATCCGTTGAACTGTACACCATATTCGGTGGTGGACATGTCTGGCCGGGAAGCGAGAGATCAGGTTCTTCCGGCACAAACGAATCTCTATCCGCTACAGATCTGATCTGGGAATTCTTCGCTGCTCACCCTAAACACTAATTACCGGGCGGTTATTCCTGTTTGCAATCAGACATCCTTTGTCGTAAAATCCATTTGAGCAAGGCAGGTTAATCACCAATAGGTTATCCGGAGAACAAAAACCTTACGATGCCACGGGAACGTCCGCAATAATGGAGATGATGCGACTCGATAATAACCAATTGGAGGCATAGCACTAATGAAAAAGATTTTATTCGTTCTTCTGACAGGCATGCTAATACTGGCATGCAGTTTCTCAGGCACCGTCACCCAGGTGGGACCCAATGCGGAGACGATGGTCGCAGAGACCTTCCAGGCACTCACCGCAGCCGCGCCTCCGCCAACCGGGGTACCGCCCACGGAATCTTTGCCGCCTACCCAGCCTGCCGGGAACCAAATCTCCTTTGGTAATATCAGCTTTATCCTGCCTCCGGAAGTGGCGGGCAGCGCATTGGCGGGTACGATCCCGGCAGTTACCGGCGAAGATCCGGGCTGGGGACTTGCCCCGGAACACGTAAAATTCGAATTGGACGGTTATGCGCTATACAACACCTTCCATTCCCCGCAAATCCTCGTTTATCCCGCGCCG
Organism: uncultured Chloroflexia bacterium; assembly: GCA_963823545.1. Lineage (GTDB taxonomy): Bacteria > Chloroflexota > Anaerolineae > Anaerolineales > Villigracilaceae > Denitrolinea. The sequence goes on from CAWGMC010000040.1 coordinate 15,286, forward strand.
GAGTACGCGGCAGCCAATGAAGGAGCAGCCAGAAGCATTGCATCCCTGCAAGCCATTTTGAACGGGTCTTCCGCCCCGATCGCCGGGAACCTGCCTGCGATCGCATACTTCAATGCCGGACAGTTATTTGCGGCAGGGATAAAGGTTGTCAACTTCAAGAATGGAGCGGGGGTGCGTTTCCTGACCGAATATGGACAGTATTTTGCCACCGCCAATAATATTGACCTGTTCTATCAATTCCAAGGGCTGACCAGCGACGGGAAATACTACATCATTGCCATCCTGCCGGTCTCGCACCCGCTCCTGGCAGGCGATGAGAAACCCGAAACCACGCCTCCACCCGGCGGAATTCCCTTCCCGGGCTATGATAACGAGAGTGCGCTGAATACCTACTACACAGATGTTGTGAATCTCCTCAATAACGCGACGCCCGAAAGTTTCCAGCCTGCCCTCGTGGGTTTTGATGCACTGATCCAATCGATCGAAATCCACTAAAGGTTACTTTCATAGAGAACCAGAAACAGAACAAGGAAGATGAGATGAAAAAAATAACCACCATTCTCAGCCTGCTTATGTTCGTACTAGCTTCCTGCAATTTCCCCGGCGCCCAGGAATCCGGGCTGACGGTCGAGCAGCAGGCAGCCACAGTCGTTTCCCAGACATTGACCGCAGTGAGCGAGGCGAAAGCCTGATTCGGCCGCCTCACCTACCAAGGGCGGGGAAACACCACAAGCCACAGCCACCGTCAGTGGTGAGACGCCAGCAGGCGGAACTGCAACCCTCCAACCGGAGTTTACACCGACAGCCCTGACGGGCACACCTTCCGCCACTGTCCTGACCGTTGATTCCAATACGAACTGCCGGGAGGGACCGGGACTTTCCTATGTGATCGTGATCGTGCTGGTGCCGGGCACGACCTACCAGATGATCGCCCGTACTGCTGATAACAAGTACTGGGTGGTTACCGAGATAGGGAAATCCACACCCTGCTGGGTTCCGGCTGAAATGTCAAACGCTTATGGAAATGTCAACCAGCTGACAGTGACCACACCTGCCGCCCCCACATCCGCGGCGGGTACACTTCAGCCACCCACCGGTCTGGCTTATCAATACGAATGCGTCTATAACGGTGTCAACAGCGACATTACTGTAAACCTGAAATGGAATGACCGCTCCAATAACGAGACCGGGTTCCGGGTCTATCGCGATGGCAACCTGGTCATTGATCTACCAGCCAATTCGACGTTCTACGTGGATTCCTTCGCCGGGAGCGCGACCTTTGTTTACAGCTACCGCATCGCGGCATACAACGCGGCTGGTGAGGCGATGGGCGGAACCATATCCTTCTCGTGCCAGTAGGATACGAGATGGTTTCATCGATATCACGTTTCATCGACATTGGAGACACCCGCCTGCATATCGTTGAACGCGGCAGCGGGTATCCGGTCATTCTCCTGCATGGCGGACCGGGTCTTGACCATCACGCCTTTGGTGATTACCTGGACGGGCTGACCGACCAATTCCGGCTGATCCTCGTCGACCAACGCGCCCAGGGGCTCTCGGACAAATGCCCCGCCTCGACCTGGAGCTTAAACCAGATGGCTGCGGACGTTAAATCCCTGGCAGATGCGCTTGGGCTGGGAAGATATGCAGTTCTCGGTCACTCCTATGGTGCCTTCGTTGCCCTGCAAAACGCGGTTGATTTCCCCTCCGCAGCTGCGCAAACCATCGTATCCAGTGGTCTGGCATCCGCCAGGTACCTTGCCAAGGTATGGGAAAACCTGGACAAGTTCGAGCCACTGGAGTTGCGGGAACAGGTGAGAAGCTCGTGGGAGCGTGAAAAGACGGCGCAGACGCGGCTCGAAGTGAACATTCTCCTGCACGATCAACTCCCCATGCAATTTCGGGATCCCCTTGACCCGCGCATCCCGGAGTTCGAACAACGCACCATCGGAGCTGTCAATTCACCCGATGTCCTTCGCCAATTTGCCAACGCTGAATATGGCGGCATCGAGGTGGAGGACCGTCTTCAGGAAGTGAACCATCCCGTATTGGTGCTGGCAGGCAGACATGACCGCACCTGCGTGGTGGAGGGCGCGGAAGCACTGGCAAGGGGATTGCCAGATTCCGAGTTCATGGTTTTCGAAGAAAGCGCGCACATGACCTTCGTGGAAGAGAATGATAAATATGTACGCGTTGTCCGGGATTATCTAAACCGGCATAAATAATGCTCTGATTTGCCAAAATAAAAACGCGGTTGTCCAAAAGACAGCCGCGTTTTAGCATCATCCGGGAAGAGGATCATTCTTCCAGTAATTCTTTTGCCTTCTTGGTCAACTTGCCGCGCTCATCGGTATTCAGGATGCGCTTGCGAATGCGGTAACTCTGGGGGGTGACTTCGAGCAGTTCATCGTCCGCCAGGTATTCCACCGCCTCATCCAAAGACATCGAACGGGGAGGTGTCAGGCGAATCTCCATGTCACCGCGCGATGAACGGGTATTGGTGAGGTGTTTCTTCCGGCAGACATTGATGGGAAGGTCCGCGCCGCGGGCGTTCTCACCTACAACCATGCCTTCATAAACGTCCACGCCCGGACCGATGAAGAGGGTGCCGCGCTGTTCGGCGTTCTCCAACGCGTAGGCGGTGGTTGTACCTGCTTCCATGGAGACGATCGAACCGGTGGAACGGGTGTTCATCGGTCCAGCCAGTTCATCATAGCCATGGAAGATGGTGTGCATCACGCCGTTGCCACGCGTTGAGGTCAGGAACTGGTAACGGAATCCGAGCAGTCCTCGCGTCGGAGCAATGAAGACCATGCGCGTCGTTCCCTGACCGGTATCATGCATCTCCATCATCCTGCCGCGCCGGCTGCCAAGCATCTCCACGACCACACCAACGGTATCCGTGCTGGTCTCAACGTGAACTTCCTCATAGGGTTCAAGCAGCGCGCCATCATCCGCCTTGTGATAAATGACCTCCGGGCGCGAGACCTGGAATTCATATCCCTCCCTGCGCATGGTTTCTACGAGGATACCGAGATGCAGTTCACCGCGCCCGCTGACGAGGAAACTATCGGCTGTCTCCGTCTCCTCGACACGCAAAGCCACATTGGTGCGGAGTTCATCAAACAGGCGCTCCCTTAATTTCCGGGAGGTGCTCCACTTGCCCTCGCGGCCTGTGAAGGGGGAGGTATTGACACCAAAGGTCATGCGGACCGTGGGTTCCTCCACCCTGATGGTCGGCAGGGCGACCGGGTTAAGCGGGTCCGCCAGCGTCTCGCCGATGGCAATGCCTTCCAACCCGGCAAGAGAGACGATGTCACCCGCGGTGACCTCATCCACTTCCACCTGTTTCAATCCCTGGAAGGTGTACAGGTAGCGGGCGGTCTCCGGAAGAACCTTGCCGTCGGCGGTGATGCGCGCGAGTTTCTGCCCTGCCTTGATCGTACCTGCAGAGACCCGACCGACCGCTGTCACCCCGCGGTAGTCGTCATAACCCAGGGATGTGACCAGGAGCTGAAGTGGGGCTTCGGGGTCCACCTTCGGAGCCGGGATATGGCGCAAAATCACATCAAATAGCGGGTTCAAATCGGGACCGAGCTCGGGCGTCAAGCCGGCACGTTGCGTGGTTGCAATGGCGTAAATGACGGGAAAATCAGCTTGCTGCTCGGTGGCACCCAATTCGATGAAAAGATCGAAGGTGTCGTTCAAAACGCGGGCGGGTTCGGCATCCCGCCGGTCCACCTTGTTTATGACAACGACCGCCTTGTGCCCCATTTGCAGGGCTTTCTTGAGGACAAATCGGGTTTGGGGCATGGGACCTTCGGCCGCATCCACAAGCAACAATACACCGTCCACCATGTTCATGACACGCTCGACCTCGCCTCCAAAATCGGCGTGACCGGGAGTGTCGACGATGTTAATCTTGACATTCCTGCCCGTCTGGGGGTCAGGCAGCGTGATGGCGGTGTTCTTGGCAAGAATGGTGATGCCGCGTTCGCGTTCAAGGTCGTTGGAATCCATGACGCGTTCCATCACCTGCTGGTTATCGCGGAAGGTATGACTCTGGCGCAGGAGACCATCCACCAGGGTGGTCTTGCCGTGGTCCACATGGGCTATGATTGCAATGTTTCGGAGTTCTGTTCGTTCAGTGATCATGGTTATTCTTCTTGGCTGCTTCTGTGCAGCATACAAAAACCCCCGACGGGGAGGCCGAGGGTTTCCTTATGGAAAATCGAAGCGTTCGGCGAGCGGGGTTTATTTTATCAGAGACGGGGCAATTGTGGAAGAGGGATAAATCCTATTTTCCCGGATATTCCTCAATTGCATCCAGGAGGGCATCCACATCGCGGCGGGTGTTGTACCCTTGCACAGATATTCGCACATATTTCTTCCCATGCCAGTCAATGATGGGAACCTCAATGCGATGCCTGTCATATAACCAGGTCTTCAGTTCCTGCACATCCGTCGTTGGCGGTAATGGGGCGGCAGCAAACTGGCAGAACCAGGTGTCATCGGGGTAGATAGAGGGCAACCCCGTCAAGTTGAGCATCCGCTCTTCAGCCTCCCGTACCAATGTGTGACAGGCGGCACGCACCCTGTCCCAATCATGTTTCTGCTGGAATTCGATCGCATCCGGCACAGACAGGAACGCAGCCGGGTCGCGCGTACCCCACCACTCGTGGTGATCCACGAATTTCGATGGACCGGGGACTTCCGCCTCGTATCCCCATGAGACTACCAGGGGCTTAAGCAGGTGTTGGACATCAGGGCGGGCATACAGAAAGCCCGCACCTTTGGGCGCGCACAGCCATTTATGCAGGTTGCCGCCGTAGAAATCCGCGCCGAGGGCGTCAAGATTCAGAGGGAGCTGACCGGGGGCATGGGCACCGTCAATGACCGTCAGGATACCCCCGGCACGCGCCCGTTGAATGACGGCTTCAACCGGAAAGATGACAGCCGTCGGGCTGGTGATGTGGCTGAGGAAGATCACACGGGTGCGGGGTGTGACGGCACTCCAGAAAGAATCAAGAAAATCTTCACGTGATCTCAGCGAAACAGGCTGGTTGATGTATTTATAGCCGCGCTCATTTGACAGGAATCTCCAGGTGCGGTCCATTGCACCATATTCATGGTCGGTGGAGAGAACCTCATCGCCCCTGCCCAATCCAAGCGATCGCGCAACGATGTTGATGGAAATGGTCACATTCTGGGTATAGACGAGGTTGTCGGCGTGTGTCCCAAGGAAGGAACCCAGGGCAGAACGAGAGCCCTCCATCAGCTCCGTTATACGGCGCCCAAGGAACTCCACGGGCTGGTGTTCCAGCTCACGCTGCCAGCGCTGATAGGCGCGAAATACCGGTCCAGGCGTCGCGCCGAAGGAACCATGGTTAAGAAAGACCACTGAAGGGTCAAGTTGGAAGAAACGTTTGAGTCCGAACATGAACTGATTATAGTTGCCTTCATGTTACAATTCCAAGCGTGGATGAAGAAATTAAAGTTGTTGCCACCAACCGCAAGGCTGGTTTTGAGTATTTTTTACTGGAGAAATTCGAAGCCGGAATGTCCCTGCAAGGCTCGGAGATCAAGTCCATCCGCGCGGGACAGATGAGCCTGGTGGAATCCTATATCGAGGTTGAAGCAGGGCAAGCCTGGCTCCGCGGGGCACATATTGCTCCTTATGAACAGGCAAGCCGCAATAACCATGATCCCTTACGCGCGCGCCGCCTGCTGTTGAACAAGAAGGAGATCCGCCAGTTATTCAATTCAGTCCGGCAAAAGGGCATGACCATCGTTCCAACCCGCGTTTACCTGAAGCAAGGGCGCGCCAAGATCGAGATCGCCCTGGCGCGCGGCAAGAAAATGCGCGACAAGCGCCAGGTAATCGCACAGCGGGACGCGGAACGCGATTCAGAACGAGAATCAAGAGCACGTTAGCAGTAAAGATCCAATGACAACCATGAAAACATTTACCATCGGAAGCATCAACAACCTCCCTGAGGATGAAAAACGCAGGATCTACATGCGCGTCATCCCGCGCGCCCTGCTGGAGCGCTTTCACCTGCCTGCCGCAGATTCCAAACGCATCCGAAACTTTATCAGATTTAAATACGCTCCCGGCACCAGTGACGTGGAGATGTATCTCTTTCACGAGGAACACTTCCCCGACCCCGTCCTCTATGGTCACCTGACCGATACGCTCAACGGGCAGATCCACGTCCTGCTATATATCTTGAACGATCCCGACTCACCACGCTACAACGTGGACTGCATGCCGGATGGCAGGGAAACCAAATTCGGGACACTCTGCCGCAACCTTGAAGCTGAGCAGGCTGCACTCGCCGCCAAGCTCGCCCCCGGACAGGTCCGCCACGGTCTGCGGATGTTACCCGAAGCAACATCAACCTTTGAGCGGTTCATCAGGTCCCTTGGGCACAATATCTATTTCGTGGAACCGTTGTATTATCACAATGCCATCATCTTTGAACGGTATGGCTTTTCCTACCAGGAAGGACGCCGTTTCATGGAGCGCATCCAGACAGGGTTCTCCGAGGGCGGTGATCTGCTTGCGCGGCTCGACAACTCAAGCCCGTTCCGCCAGCCTGCGGCAAAGGACAGCATCCGCCTGCGGTCATGGGCGATCCACGATGGCATCCTGGGGGAGCCGTTTACAAACGTGACGATGTACAAACATGTGGGAAAATCAGCAGGAGTCAACACGTGCCCAAATGTGGCGTGGTAGGGATTCTACGAGTTGATCAATAAACTTTTTTAATGAATCAAGAGCAGGCATAGCCTGCTCTTTTTATTATCCGGTCACATCACTTGTTGAAAATTCGCTTTTCCCATCTTTCTTGAGGAGATTGCTCTTGAGATGGCTCGATATAGACATCAGGACGGCGGTCCTGCAATGCCGGAATCGTTCTCCGTGCCTCCTGAACTTTGGAGAGATCAATGGACAGTGTGATCAATTCCTCCCCATCACCACCTTCAGCGAGTATCTCGCCCCATGGATCCACTGCCATTGAATGTCCGGGGAAGACATTGTCAGCGTCCGAACCGACACGGTTGCAAGCCAGGATGAACATCTGGTTCTCGATGGCACGAGCACGAACCAGGGTCTGCCAGTGCGACAGGCGCGGCTTTGGCCATTCCGCAGGCAGGAAGCTCATCACTGCACCTGCCAGCGCATGGGCACGGAACAGTTCCGGGAAGCGCAGATCGTAACAGATCGCCAGACCTGACCGTCCAAAAGGCAGGTCAACCGTCCTGATCTTATCCCCTGCGCACAGGTATTTGTGCTCATCCATCAGTCGGAATAAATGGATCTTGGAATAATCCGCCAGCAGGGAACCATCGGGAGCAAAGACCGTCAGGGTGTTGCAGTGTTTCGTCCCTCGCAGGGACAATGTTGAGCCAAGGATGTGGATACCCACACGGCGGGCAAGCAAGGAAATTTCAGCGAAGACACCGGAATCCAGTTCTGATGCATAACGGGAGGCGTTGGAGAGGTCATAACCAGTGGACCACAGTTCAGGAAAAAGGACCAGGTCCGAGCTGCACCTTTTTGCCTCCTCCACCATGCGCGTGACCGTCGCCAGGTTTGCGCCGGGATCGCCGAATCGAACATCCATCTGACCGAGGGATAGAGTGAATTTCACGTTGCCTGCCTGCCGGGGATCTGGAAATCCAGAACTAATGAGTACGCAGATTATAATCGGCGCACATCAATCCAAGGAGAACACATGGAACGCATCGGCTTCATCGGACTTGGCATCATGGGACGCGGCATGACCCACAACCTGCTCAAAGCTGGAGTGGATGTCACGGTCTGGAACCGCACCGCCCTGCGAATGGATGAGTTTGCAACAGCGGGGGCAAAGACCGCCTCCTCCCCTGCGGATCTTGCGGCACGTTGTGATGTGATCCTGATCTGCGTAAGCGATACCCCTGATGTGGAACAGGTGTTGTTCGGCAGCGATGGCGTCAGCAAGGGGATAAAGCCCGGCGCATTGGTCATCGACCACAGCACCATCAGTCCGCAGAAAACAGTGGAAATGGCAGGGAAATTGAATGCCCAGGGGGCAGCCTACCTGGATGCGCCCGTCAGCGGCGGCAGCGAGGGCGCGGCGAAAGGCACGCTCTCGATCATGATCGGCGGTCAGGCTGCGGATGTTCAACGCGCCATGCCCATATTACAAGCATACGGAAAGAACATCACGCATGTTGGTGAGCAGGGCGCCGGTCAAATGGCAAAACTGGTGAACCAGATCCTGGTGGTGGTCAATCAACTGGCAGCCAGCGAGGCGCTGCTTTTTGCGCAGGCTGGGGGTCTCGACCTTGCAAAAACCATCGACGCGGTAAAAGGAGGTGCAGCCGGGTCATGGATGCTCGCCAACCGCGGACCCCAGATGATCGTCCGCGATTTCCGTCCCGGATTCACGATCGACCTGCAGCAGAAGGATCTGCGCCTTGTTCTCGAGGCAGCGGATAAAATGGGCGTCCCTCTCATGGCGACCAGCATGGTCTTCCAGCTCTACCGCACCCTGCAAGCCCAGGGATTGGGTGGTGACGGCAACCATGGATTGGTCAAGGCACTGGAACAATTGATGGGCGTTGAGTTGGGAACCAAACCATCTTAGGATATAACAAGTAAAATCAAAAAAAGGCGCCGTTCGGTGCCTTTTTATTTACACGGTTCAGCTCAATTCAAACCTGCCAGGACAGAGAGTGGGGTCCGGTTCTCAGGTTCCTCCACGTATGAAGCTCGAATAATGTGCATAGCAGATCCTCCCCGCGGTATCTACAAGGAACACACTTGGGGTAAATACAGCATACGATAATGCCTTGATAAATCCAATGTCATACTGTTCTGCAACCCTTGAACGAGGGTCACTCAGGATCGGATAAGGCGTTGAATTAGCGGTGACATGCCTGCCGATCGTTTTCGGTCCATTGGGAACGATCACCAGGACTTCGGTGTTCAATACCTTGAATTTTGAGTGGTCATGGCGCAACTGTGCCAAATGATTGATACAGTGCGTCATATTAAGCCCATGTTAAAAACCAGCAGCAAGATCGAAGTGCTACTGAGGTCGGACAATTTTATAATCCCGCCTTGGTGATCTGGAAGCGTAAAATCCAGTGCGGCGTCTCCCACTGACAAGCTATTCATCCTCAACTCCTCTCCCTGGATTTTACCAGATGAATTAAAACGGGTAAAATAAGAGCATCGCGTTGTTGGGGATTCCTACAGGTGGCTATCATTCTTACCGGTATCACAAATCCGATCTGCAGCCTTGTATCGTCTGTCTTAACCGTATCCTTTCTTTTCACACACGTTCAAGCCAGGAAAAGGAGAATCCCATGAAACCCCAGTTTAGGAGAATGCTTGTTGTATTTTCCAGCCTGCTGGCACTTATCTTCAGCGCTATCGGAACATCGCCTGCGCAAGCATGGGGTCCATTTAGCCATACCGAATTGGTCAGGCTGGCACTTGATTTGGTGTCCCCTTCAGATTTGAAAACCCTGCTGCAAACCTACCAGGGTTCCGTCATGGCTGGATCAGTATTTCCAGACTGGGGCATGGCTTACGGGCTCCTTCCCGGTAAGGATTCTGACAAATTCAATAATTTAGCCGAGTATGCACATTGGTCGGAATTCATAACTGCATATCTTGACTATGTTAGGCAGAATTACCACCCGCCTTATGATGAGCAGGAAAGCAAATCGATCGCCTTCCTGTTTGGAATCATTGCCCACAATGTAGGGGATCCCTTCTTTCATGACTACCTGCTGCCGTGGGTTCAAATAAATGAAATTCAAATTTGGGGTGTGCCCGGGCACCAGGATGTGGAATTCGGCGTCGATGTTTTCAACATATATCGCGAACCCTGGTGTGTGGTTATTCCCGGAGGCACAGGCTGCGCCTATGAATATTTATTAGTTGACTGGTATCTTCCGGTGGATCCCATCATGGCGGCGTATGCAGAGTTATTCGCCAATGGAGTGACATGGTATGAACTTGCCGATGTGAATGATCTTACTGAAGGATGGTCAACTTACCAGACTGCATCCACTGCCCAAATCGCTGCCGAGTCCACCCTCGTGACCTATGACTATTACTCCGTTGTGCGGCTGCCGATAACCCATGGTATTTTTCAAATTCTCGAACCAGGCGGGGATTTTGACGCGGCTGATCACATTGCCGAAGCTTGGCTGGCTACCTGGGCAATCCTTGACTACACCGGCGTTTACCATGTCAAACCCGCCGCAAGCGGCAGCGGAAATTGCAGGAGTTGGGGAAACGCCTGCACCCTGCAAACAGCCTTGAGCACTTCATACGGCAGCAACCAGGTCTGGGTAAAGGGAGGGGAATATAAACCAACCGGGGGATCCGACCGGTCCGCCACTTTCAAACTCCGGTATGGCTTGGATTTGTATGGAGGTTTTGCCGGCAGCGAGGATGAGCGCATCTCGAGAAACCCGGCTGCGAATCCCACGATCTTGAGCGGGGATATCGATACAACCGGTGAAAACAACTCGTACCACGTCGTCAAAGGTGCCACAGGCGTTACGCTGGATGGTTTTACCATAACGAAGGGAAACGCCAATGGAACCTCCCCCAACGACGTAGGCGGAGGAATGCTCAATAGCAGAAGCAACCCAAGCGTCTCCAATGTGATTTTCTATAACAACCGGGCATCTAAAAATGGTGGCGGAGTGTACAACTACCAGTCCGTGTCAACATTCTCAAATGTCACTTTCAACGGAAACGAGGCATCCCAGGATGGCGGCGGGATGTATAACGATCTTCAGAGTTTCCCGACGCTTGTAAACGTCACATTCAACGGCAACGTAGCATCTCAAAATGGTGGCGGGATGGCGAACGGAAGCAGCAGCCCCACCATCACGAATGCCACATTCAGCTTTAACGAGGCGGCAGCCTTTGGCGGCGGGATGTATAACTTAGACAGCAACCCGGATATCCGCAATACGATCTTCTGGGGAAATACGGCACCCGCGGGGTCACAGATGGAAGACACCGGCACCAGCGAAACCCTGATTAGTGACAGCGTAATTCAAAACGGCTACCCGGATGGCACGAACATCCTCACAGGCGATCCGCTACTGACCAGTCTCGGGAATTATGGCGGATGGACGCCCACCATCCCGATCCTGGAAGGCTCTTCCGCCATAGACACAGGCAATGATGCAGTCTGCCAGGCAGCCTGCCGGCAGGCGCCGGATTATGGCTCGGGCGGTTTGGATCAGCGCGGCATCCCCCGTCCGCAAGGACTGGCGTGCGACATCGGTGCATTTGAAGCAGATATCACCGACCCGATCGTGACCGTTCCACCGGACAAAATCGTGGAGGCAACCGGACCCACCGGCACAGTTGTTGATTTCAGCGGAGAGGTCTCTGCCACAGATGAACTCTCCCCGGCAAATCCAGCTGTGACCTGCGATCCTGGTTCGGGTTCCACCTTCCCGCTGGGTATCACCGTTGTCACCTGTCAAGCCACCGATGACGCAGGTAATACCGGCAGCAACACCTTCACCATCACCGTGGAGGATACTACCGCACCCACTCTTACCCTGCCTGCAGATATAAAAGTCTTCCAGAATATTCCGCCAGGCGCGATCGTCAAATTTACTGCAACTGCCACAGACCTGGTGAATCCCCTCAACCCGGTTGTAGTCTGCACCCCGGCATCGGGCTCAGCCTTCGCACCAGGCACCACCATCGTGAACTGCTCGGCTTCCGACACGGCAGGCAATATCGCAAGCGGTAATTTCACCGTCACCGTCCGACCTGCCAGGAATCTGCTGCTCATACCTGAATTCAGCGATGTGACCGGCTTCCCCCATCCCTGGATCGTGATCGGTCTGCCTGCGCCTTTCAACTCAGCGTTGGATTGCCTCATTTTCCAGAGTGCGTCCTGTTCCGCAAGCCTATCCGGGGATAAGCGCAACACATATCAAGCCATCTTCCAAATGGTCAAACTCTCCGGGCTGGCAGGGGATAAGTATTCCTTCGGCATCTCCAGCCGCGCCTTGCACATCCCCGCTACCGCAGGACTCTACCAGGTTGAGCTGACCTTCTACAACAGCTGGAACACGGTACTTGGCACCTCGGTGTTGAAATTGACGCCGGGTACGCATGGCTTCCGGCTGGCGAGGGGATCCGCATCCGCTCCAGCGAATTACAGCCACATCGTATTTCGCATCGTCTTTCAGAAGATCGCTGGACAGGCATGGTTCGATGACGCCTTCCTGATGAAAATACCGTGATCAACGGCGAACGGTCAGGTGTTGGAGCAATAATGGATGTAAGGGTCGGTAAGTTAAACAGCACTGTAAAACTGAATATGTTCCAAATCAAAAAAGACGCCGATCGGCGTCTTTTTTTCCCTGGCAGGCACGCTAACCAACGAAATTGATCATAAGAAGGGAGATATTACGGACGATGCCATATGTGATAAAAGTCATATTTTTTAGGCGAATACAAATGTATCATCAAATAATCCATGCATAAGTTTGAACCCGGAAGTTGTAACATTTTTTACATAAGCGCCCAAAATTCATATTGCCTGTCTCCAGTATGATCTGACCACAGATCGATCCACCAAAGAACAATCCGGGATTAGAATCAGAACAACTCAATCGTCAGCACCAGGAGCTTACGAAATCCATGAAAAAAAGAAGTGGTAAATTCAATCGGCGAATATCTCTTCTATTCATAATGATTTTCACTTTTTTTCTCCCGGCGTGCATAACAGTGCCTGAAAAGGAACCTGCCCGTCCTGCATCAGCTCAAGCGATCGCGGCTGGAAATATTGAAAATGGGCGAAATCTATTCATGGGTAAGGTCCACTTCCAAAATGATGGACCTCCATGCATGGGATGTCATAGCGTTGGTCAGAACGGGCTTCTCGGAGGCGGGGCGATGGGACCGGATCTGACAAATGTCTCAACCCGCAGGAGCCAGGATGAGATCGTTTCAATTTTAGCGAACAGCGGGGCAACTATTTCGCCAATCATGCAACCCATCTTCCTGGACTACCCCCTGAGCGAGAGCGAACAGGCTGATTTGATCGCCTTCCTGGATGCATCGGCTGGACAGCCGGAAACCAACATGGAAGTTTGGGTACTTGGCATCAGCCTGGTTGGATTCGTAGTGGTCGTTGCACTGCTCGGATTTATTTATCGAGGACGCCTGCGTGGAGTCCGCAAGGCACTGGTCAATAAAGCGCAAAAATAACAGACGGTTTTCCCAAAACTGACAAACTCGTGATGCGAAACCCCGCCAGGTTTCGCTGAGAACAAGGAGGAACCTGTGAGTTGGATCCAAGAGATAGCAAACCCGCAAGCCCGCCAATGGGAGGAGTTTTATCGGAATCGCTGGCAGCATGACCGCGTGGTGCGGAGCACGCACGGGGTTAACTGCACCGGCAGCTGCTCGTGGATGATCTATGTTAAGGACGGCATCGTCACGTGGGAATTGCAGGCGCTGGATTATCCCAGCCTGGAACCGGGACTGCCTCCATACGAGCCGCGCGGCTGTCAACGTGGGATTTCCTTCTCGTGGTACCAGTATAGCCCGGTGCGGGTCAAGTATCCATACATCCGCGGCGTTCTGATGGACCTCTGGCGCAGCGCCAAAGCCAAACACAATGACCCGGTTGAGGCCTGGGCAAGTGTGATCGAAGACCCAGCTGCCCGCAAGTCCTTTCAAGAGGCGCGCGGCAAGGGTGGTTTCCGACGGACAAAATGGGACGAAGTTCTGGAAATCATCGCGGCTTCAACCATCCATACCATTAAAAAGTACGGTCCCGACCGCATCATAGGTTTCTCGCCCATCCCTGCCATGTCGATGCTCAGTTACGCAGCTGGGAGTCGCTTCCTGCAGATGTTGGGTGGCGTCAGCATGAGTTTTTATGACTGGTACAGCGACCTTCCACCTGCGAGTCCCGAAGTCTGGGGAGAACAAACGGATGTAGCGGAAAGCGCTGACTGGTACAACGCCAAATTCATTGCCTCCGTCGGCTCGAACATGAGCATGACGCGCACACCGGATGTCCATTTCGCCGCCGAAGCACGTCACAATGGGACAAAACTGGTCGTTTTTGCTCCGGACTTTAGTCAGGTAGCCAAGTATGCTGACTGGTGGATACCAATTCATGCGGGTCAGGATGGAGCCTTCTGGATGGCAGTGACCCACGTCATCCTGCAGGAATTCCACCATCAAACCCCGACACCTTTCTTTTTGGATTATCTGCGTCGATACTCGGATGCGCCCTTCCTGGTGGAACTCAATGAGGTGGACGGGAAGTATGTGCCGGGGCGAATGCTCCGCGCGGCGCAGGTGAAACGCACCAGCAACGTGGAAAACGGCGAGTGGAAATTTTTGGTTTGGGATGAGATCAGCGACCAGCCGCGCATGCCGCAGGGGAGCCTGGGATTTCGCTGGCAGAAGAGCAAAAGGTCAATGGAACCTCGAGCCGAAAGACGGCCTGGATGGAAACGAGATCCGCCCGCAACTAACGTTCCTGGGGGCGACCGAGGAGCAGTACCCTGTCTCGTTTGCGGAGTTCGCCGAAAGAAAATCCTTCCAGCGCAATATTCCCGTGCGTACCATCGAAACCACCGAAGGGAAAGTTGTTGTCGCCACGATATATGACCTGTTGATGGCGCAATACGGCGTGGGACGCGGACTGGAAGGTGATTACCCCTCCAACTACGATGACGAAAATCTTTCGTATACACCTGCCTGGCAGGAACGATACACAGGCATTGACCGCCAGACGGTGATCCAATTTGCCGCGTGAATGGGCAACGACTGCGGTCAAGACCGATGGCAAGTGCATGGTCATCATCGGCGCAGGCGTCAATCACTGGTATCACAACAATTTGATCTATCGCGCCTGCATTGGCACGTTGATGTTGACTGGGTGCGTGGGTCGCAACGGTGGCGGATTGAACCATTATGTCGGTCAGGAAAAACTGGCTCCTGCCGCGCCGTGGGCTGCACTGGCATTCGCTTTGGATTGGCAGAAACCGCCGCGCCAAATGAACTCGCCATCCTTCCATTATGTCAACAGCGATCAGTGGCGCTACGAACGTACCTACACAGAACCTCAACCTGTCAGCCGTCCTGAGAGCGAACACAACCGTGACATGACTCAGGAGCACACCATCGATGCGCAGATCCGCGCGGTGCGCATGGGTTGGCTGCCGTCCTATCCGCAGTTTAATATCAGTCCGCTGGAAATCGTCAGGCAGGCAGAACAGGCAGGGGCGAAGTCCGACGGGGAGATCAAGCAGTGGGTGGTGGATCAACTCAGATCGGGCAAACTCAAGTTCGCGGTGCAGGATCCCGATGCGCCTGAAAACTGGCCGCGCTTGTGGTTCATCTGGCGCGGCAACGCGCTCAACGCCAGCGCAAAGGGACAGGAGTATTTCTTCAGGCATTATCTTGGCACGCACCACCAGGTGATCTCGGAAGAAGTGGACAAGAGCCATTTCCATGAGGTGGATTACCGGGAGAACGCTCCCGAAGGCAAATTGGATCTGGTGGTGGACATCAACTTTCGCATGGATACTTCGGCGCTGTATTCGGATATCGTCCTTCCGACTGCCAGTTGGTACGAAAAGGATGACCTGAATACCACCGACATGCACTCGTTCATCCATCCGCTAACAGCGGCAGTTCCGCCTTCATGGGAGTCGAAATCCGATTGGGATATTTTCCGAAGCCTGGCGGACAAGGTCAGCGAACTGGCGAAGACGCATCTGCCCGAACCCGTGCGCGATCTGGTCGCCATGCCGCTTCAACACGACACGCCTGCCGAGATGGCGCAGGCTCATATCCGCGACTGGTCGCGTGGCGAGTGTGAACCCATCCCCGGCGTGACCATGCCCAATTTCGTCATCACCGAGCACGATTATGTCAACCTCGGCAAACGTTTCATCTCATTTGGACAGAAGGTGCAGAAGGAAGGGCTTGCCATACACGGCATTCACTGGGATGTGGATGACCTTTACCAACAATTACTGGACAGCCGTCCAACCGTCTCGTGGAATGGTCAGCGTTACCCCTCACTGGAGGTCGCCCGGGACGCCGCCAACATCATCCTGCATTTGGCTCCCGAAACCAACGGCGAAGTGGCATATCGCGCCTTCAAGAGCGAAGAAGAACGGATGGGCTTGAAATTGACCGACCTGGCTGAACCGACACGCGCCTCGCGCGTGACCTTCAACGACCTGATCCAGCAGCCACGCCGCCTGCTCAACAGTCCCATCTGGACGGGTCTTGTCACTGATGGGCGGGCTTACTCGGCGTATTGCCTGAACGTGGAACGTCTTGTCCCCTGGCGCACTTTGACCGGTCGCCAGCATTTCTACCTCGATCATGAAGGCTACCTGGCGTATGGTGAGCATTTACCCACCTACAAACCGCGCCCTGATCCCCTGGCATTCGGCGACCTGGACAAGAGCCGCAGGGAAGGAAGGACACTGCAATTGAACTACCTGACACCGCATGCCAAGTGGCATATCCACTCGAACTATTTTGACAATGACCGCATGCTCACCCTATCACGCGGCATGGAACCGATCTGGTTGAGCGAGCAGGATGCCGAAACACTGGGTATCGTGGATAACGATTGGGTCGAAGCATACAACGACCACGGCGTGACCGTCACCCGCGCCATCGTCAGCGCGCGCATCCCATCCGGGTCTATGCATCCTCTATCACGCGCCGGAACGAACCGTAAGCGTTCCCAAGTCGCCCATGCGAGGCAATAAACGCGCGGGCGGACACAACAGTCCCACACGCATTCACCTCAAGCCATCGTTGATGGTGGGCGGCTATGGTCAGTTCACCTACGGCTTCAACTACTGGGGTCCGACGGGTGTCAACCGCGACACCTTCGTGCTGGTGCGGAAATTACCCGGGTAAGCCAGCAGTTCTAAGTGACAACGATCTCCAAGGAAATGAACCTATGAAAATCCGTTCGCAAGTTTCAATGGTATTCCACCTCGACAAGTGCATTGGCTGTCACACGTGCAGCGTTGCCTGCAAGAACATCTGGACCGACCGCCAGGGCGCGGAGTACATGTGGTGGAACAACGTGGAAACAAAACCAGGCGTCGGTTTCCCCACCCAGTGGGAAGACCAGGAAAAATATCAAGGTGGCTGGGAACTCAAGGAAGGACAAGCCTTCAACTCAAACTCCAAAACCGCGTGCAGACCTTGGGCAACCTGTTCTCCAATCCAGCCCTGCCCACCATGGATGATTACTATGAGCCATGGACCTACAAGTACGGTGATCTGTTCAACTCCCCACTTGGAGACGATCAACCGACCGCGCGTCCCATCTCCCGCATAGACGGCAATCCGATGGAGATCGAGGCGGGTCCCAACTGGGATGATGACCTGGGCGGTTCCAATATTTACGCTGCCAATGATCCCCTGCTGGAGAACATGAGCGATGAAGAAAAGCGGCGGCTCTTTTCCATCGAGCAGCTGTTCTACTTCTACATGCCGCGCATCTGCAATCACTGCCTGAATGCGGGTTGCGTGGCGGCTTGTCCTTCGGGCGCCATCTACAAACGCGCCGAAGATGGCATCGTCCTGATCAACCAGGATAAATGCCGAGGCTGGCGCATGTGTGTTTCAGCCTGCCCGTACAAGAAGACCTACTACAACTGGTCAACTGGAAAATCCGAAAAATGTATTCTCTGCTACCCGCGTCTGGAAACAGGGCAGGCACCCGCCTGCTTCCATTCCTGTGTGGGACGCATCCGCTATCTGGGCGTTCTGCTCTACGACGCCGACCAGATCGAGGATGCGGTCAAAGTGCCGGATGACCAACTGGTTCAGCGCCAACGCGAGATGATCCTCGATCCCTTCGACCCGAAAGTGGTCGCTGCGGCGAGAGAGAGCGGCATCCCCGACGGCGTGATCACCGCCGCGCAACATTCGCCGGTCTATCGCTACGTCAAAGAATGGGAACTGGCTTTGCCCCTGCATCCTGAATATCGCACCCTGCCCATGCTGTTCTATGTCCCGCCGCTCCTGCCTGTGCTTTCGGCCACTCAGGAAAACGGCACCCAGCGCGTGGAAAACGACCTATTCAGCTCGCTGGAAAATGCCCGCGTGCCTGTCCGTTACATGTCGCGCATGCTTTCGGCTGGCAACGACGAATTGGTGATCAAAGCCTACCAGAAGATGATCGCCGTCCGCTTGTACAAGCGTGCCGAAACCGTCGGCGATGTGACCAGCGAGCAGGCAACCGCCGCCCTCGCCAAGGCGGGGATGACCGCCGAGGAAGCCGAAGCCATCTACCAACTGACATCCCTGCCCACCTACCAGGAACGCTTCGTCATCCCTCCGACGGCCGCGAAGGCGACATCGAGGAAGTCCACGATCCGCAACAGCGCAAAGCCGAGACAGGATTCGGCAGACGCCAGAGTCCCCACCGAGGCTTGTAAGCCATGCAAACAGAATCCAACTGCCTGCTGTACGCAACTGTTTGCCGACCTGCTTGCGTATCCCACCCCGGCTATCCGTCAGCAGGCTGGAAGACTGCCTTGCACCAATTGCAGCGACTCGCATCCAGAATCCAAAGCCGCGCTTGAAAGGTTTTCCTTCGACCTGAAAAAGCGCACACTGGAACAAATGCAGGAACTGTACACCACCACCTTTGATATGCAGCCTGTCTGTTATCCCTACGTCGGCTATCAATTGTTCGGCGAGAGTTACAAGCGCGGTGCATTCATGGCACAACTTAACGAAGCCTATCATGCCCTCGGCTATTCCGCGGGGCAGGAACTGCCGGACCACCTGTCCGTGATCCTGCGTTTCCTCGGCCTGGATGGGAACAACCGACAGGATGAATTCTGCCAGACGTTGTTGGATGAAGGGCTCGCACCAGCCTTGGAGAAAATGCTCCAGGCTTTCGACAGGCAATCTGAAAATCCCTACGCCAGGCTCCTGGCGGCGCTTCGTTTCCTTCTTGTTTCACATCCCTGAAAAGGAGTTGAACATGCTTGATGATCCTGCTCTTTGTTGTTTTTCCCTATCTGGCGGTTGCCCTGGCGGTCGGGGGCACGATCTACCGCTATATCACCAACCAGTTTTCTTTCACCAGTCTCTCCTCGCAGTTCCTGGAAAACGACATCCAGTTCTGGGGCTCAACGCTCTGGCACTATGGCATCATCCCGACCCTGATCATTCACCTGACGGGCTTTGCCATCCCCAAAGTGATGGCTGCCATGCACAGCACACCCGAAATGCTTTACATGGCTGAATTGGCGGGCAAGGTCTTTGGGATCATGGCATTGGTTGGCGCGGGTGCATTGTTCTATCGGCGTGTTTCCAAATCCAAGATCCGCGTGGTCACCACCCCGGTAGATTGGGTTATTTTGGTCTTGTTGATTTTCCAGGTTGTGCTTGGATTGTGGATTGCTTTTATTTATCGCTGGGGAGCAACATGGTTCATCCACACGGTCACACCCTGGGTGGTTTCACTGGCCACCTTCCAGCCTGCGCCGCAATACGTCGCTTCCTTGCCCTTGATTCCCAAATTGCACTTCCTGAACGCCACACTGCTGATCGCGATCTTCCCATTTGGCCGGTTGGTGCACATGGTGAGTTTCCCGATCGCGTACCTCTGGCGGCGTTTCCAACTGGTGATCTGGACACGGCGGAAAGCCGTCTAGGGGGATTCCATGTGGAACAAAGCAACCAGCATGATCCAGAACGGGGTCCGCAACCTGTTCCCCGCCTACTTTGCCCTCGTCATGGCGACAGGAATCGTCTCCATCGCCTGCCATCTAATGGCAATGGACTTTCTCGCCTTCCCATTGTTCTACCTCAATCAATTTTTCTACGTTGTCCTTTTGCTTCTCACCCTTGCCCGCATCATCCGCCACCCTGCAGGCATGCTATCGCGATCTTGTCCAACCACCGCATTGGTCCAGGATTCCTGACCATCGTCGCCGGGACCAACGTGCTGGGAAGTCAGTTCGCCATCCTTGCATCCAACCAGATGATCGCGTTCGTTCTCTGGATCTTGGGGTTGGCGCTCTGGCTGCTATTGACCTACGCCATCTTCACAGCCTTGACGGTGAAGGAGGAAAAACCTTCATTGGAGGAAGGCATCAACGGCGCATGGTTGCTGTTTATCGTCTCCACGCAATCCATTCCCGTGCTGGGAATGTTGCTCGTTCCGCTTTTCAAAGGTTGGGAGGAGATGTTCACCTTTGCGATGGTGGGCTTTTACCTGCTTGGTTGCATGTTCTACATCCTGATCATTTCGCTGATCGTATACCGCTTCATGTTCTTCAAGATCGAAGCAGAGGATATGAATCCATCCTATTGGATCAACACGGGCGCGGTTGCCATCACCACCCTGGCGGGCGCGAATATCCTGCTCAAAGGGAGTGCGCCGTTCCTCAATGACCTGATTCCATTTATCAAGGGTTTCACGCTCTTCTTCTGGGCAGCGGGCACATGGTGGATCCCATTCCTGTTCATCGTGGGCGCATGGCGCCACTTTTACAAACGCTATCCGTTGACCTATCATCCGGTCTACTGGGGTTTGGTCTTCCCGATGGGCATGTATACTGTTGCCACATTCCGACTGGCAAAAGCCATGAAACTGGATTTCCTCTTTCTCATCCCCAGGTTCTTTATCTTTATCGCCCTGACTGCCTGGGTTATCACCGCCTACGGATTGGTCCGCCATCTAATCGATACGTTCCGAAAAACATCGGTCATAGACCAATCCAACCCATCCATCTCCAAAAGGTAGGCGGTACCTGGGCGGCATTTCGATTTGAATCAAAAAAGACGCCGATCGGCGTCTTTTTTTCAAGGTAGCGGGGGCAGGACTCGAACCTGCGACCTCCGGGTTATGAGCCCGACGAGCTGCCACTGCTCTACCCCGCATCGAAGCCCGCAGAGTTTACCAGACAACGAATACTTAGTCAAGCGAGGCTTTCATAAATCATCATTGGTTCAGATGCAGGATGATATCGTTGAAAAGCAGGTAAAATTCCATATAATATTATCGCGTCCGGATTGTAAGGTAATTTGCCTTCACTTCCGGATTGGAGAAAAATGGATATATCACTGGCACTCGGCGGGGGCGGAGCAAAAGGCAATTCGCACATCGGCGTCATCCGCCGCCTTGAAAATGAAGGATTTAACATCCGGGCAGTGGCTGGCACCAGCTTTGGCGGCATCGTCGCAGCGGTATACGCCCTTGGCAAGACCCCCGACCAGATCGAAGATCTTTTTTCCAGCGTGGACCAGACACGTTTATACGGACATGCTGTCGGCGAAGGTCCGTCCCTGCTTGGGCTGGCAGGCGCAAACAAACTTTTTGATGAAATCTTCGGAGAGATGACCTTCGACGACCTGCACCTGCCATGCGGGTTGACGGCTGTGGATTTGAAATCCGCCCGCGAGGTGATCCTGACGGAAGGTTCGGTGCGTGATGCCCTGCTGGCAACAATTGCCCTGCCGGGAATTTTCCCGCCGCGCCGCATCCTGGATTGGGAATTGGTGGATGGCGGGACCCTGACCCCGTGCCCGTTTCCGTTGCAAGGCTGCTTGCCCCGGATCTGCCCGTGGTTGCGGTGGTTCTGACCACACCGGTGGGTGAACCCACCCGTACCCTGGAGGTAAACCTGCGTTACATTCCAGGTGTCATTACCCGCCGCATCACACGCCTGCGACCCGCCCAGGCGCTTGACGTCTTCATGAAGAGCATTGATATCGGGAACCGCCAGATGAGCGAACTGAGGCTGGAAAAAGATGATCCCGAGATCATCATCCGCCCCGCTGTGACACACATCCAATTGCTGGACAAGGTGGATGTCCACGAGGTTGCGCGACTCGGAGAGCAGGCTGTGGATGACGTGCTGCCCGAACTGCGCCGCGTCACCGCCTGGCCTGCGCGGCTGATGCGTTCCATTGGAAGAAAACAGCCCCACAATGAACTCCTCCTCCAAACCGACATCCAGCCAGCCAGATCCTGCGAATGGCAGGATTGGTAATGCCATACGTTGTCATCTGGCTGGGATTATTCGTCATCAAAAATGCCTGGTCTGCAGTGATCGGTTATCACCTCGGCATCATATTGCTGGTTACGCTGGCAGGTGCATGGCCTCCGCTTTTAAAATTCCGTCCCGGTGCTTCGCCCTGGAAGGTCATACTCTTCAGCCTGACAGGATGCCTGGCGGGAGTGGCGGTTTACCTGCTCTGGCCGATGATCCAGGCATCCCCTGCGCTCAAGGTATCACTCGTGGAATGGGGATTGAATGCAAATTCATGGCTTCCCTTTATTCTTTACAGTGCGTTGATCAATCCCTGGCTGGAGGAGATCCACTGGCGCAACTGGCTGGGCAGCGCGGATTCGCAGCCGATCTTCACAGATGCGGTATTTGCCGGTTTCCATCTTATCATCCTGGCGCCCTTCATATCCCATCTTCTGGCTGGCAGTGGTGTTCATCATCCTTGCCTCTTCAGGCTGGATGTGGAGACAGGTGATGCGCGCTGAAAATTCCATGCTTGCATCGACTCTGTTCCACATGTCCGCGGACGTAAGTATTTTGCTCGTGATTTGGTCTACATTAGGGAGCTTACATGAAGCGTGATTTACGTGAATATTCCAAACAGACAGACCGCCGACTTATCATTGGCGGAATTCTGCTCCTATTTATTGTCGGCGGTGGATTGATCTGGTGGTTCTACGGGACAGAAGCTGCCAGTCTTGGCATCACCTGCCTGGTGGCAGGACTTGCGCCTGTCGTCCTCATCACACTGGTCTTCCTTGCCGCAGAGTGGATCATCAAACATGCTGGTCGAAAATAATACGACACTCGAGGTTTTCAATGACTGGACCCTGCGCGTGCACCGCCCCGCGCAAACTCCCGCGCGCCTGCTGTTGATGATTCACGGCTGGACGGGGGATGAAAACTCCATGTGGGTGTTCGTTCGAAATTTTCCGGAGGATTACCTGCTGCTGGCGCCACGCGCACCTTACTCCGTGCCCCAGGGAGGCTGGTCCTGGCGCCAGGCACGTCCGGATTCCTTTGCCCGTCCGGGTCTGGACGACCTGCGGGAATCCGCGGACGCACTGGTCCGGCTCGTGGATGACTTTTCCGCCCGGGAACACATCGATGCAAGCCAGTTCGATGTAATGGGTTTCAGCCAGGGTGCAGCCCTGTCCAATGTGTTGACCTGTCTATATCCCCACCGGATCCGCAAGGCAGGTATTCTTGCAGGCTTCATGCCCTCGGGGATGGATGAGATCATCGCCCAAAAGCCCCTGCTCGGCAAGCAGATCTTCGTCTCGCACGGGAGACAGGACAAAATGGTGCCGCTTGACCGTGCTGTCGCTTCGATGTCACTACTCGAACAGGCAGGCGCACGAATTACCTATTGCGAAGCCGAGGTCGGACACCGGGTCGCCTCGAAATGCGTACGAGGGCTTGAAACTTATTTCACAACATGAAAACCCGGATGGTAAGTCATTATCGGTCTCGGGGTTAAACTGTTGACGCTCGCTCCCTTTACGGGTATGCTTGCCCAATTGTTTTCAAACCCGGAATTTTGGTTACCTGATGAGTAAAAAATTATCCCGACGTGAATTTTTCAAACTGGCTGGTCTCGGACTGGGAACGCTTGCTCTCCGTCCCCTGGAAGAACTGCGCCTGCCGCAATTCCCCGCGGCTGAGCGCCTGGGGCGCATCCTGTTCGCCACGGATGTAATGGCACAACCCAACATCAACGCATCCGTCGTGGGCAGGATGTATGAGGATCAGATCGTGGAATGGAACAGCGAGACGGTTGCCACGGTCCGCAATCCCAACACGTTCAACCAGCGCTGGGTGGAGACACCGCAGGGCTTTATTTTCTCCCCAAACGTTCAGCCGGTGCGGAACCTGCCCAACACTCCAGTGGAGGCAGTACCGGCAGGCGAGCCCGGTTTTTGGGCTGAAGTGACCGTTCCTTACGTGGATCTGATCATTGCGAATCCCCCGGTTCGTGCCCCATGGGCACAAACCATGCAGGCGCAACGCGGGGTCAATCCGCGCGTATACTATGGACAGGTGATCTGGATCGACCAGGTGAAAAACGAGAACGGCGTCATTTATTACCGCTTCAACGAGGACTTCGGACACGGTTATGGTTACGGAGATATGTTCTGGGTTGAGGGTGCCGCCCTGCGCATGGTGACCGAGGAGGAGATCGCGCCAATCAATCCCAACGTGGATCCAGCCCAGAAGAGGATCACGGTGAATGTAAATACCCAGACCCTTTCCTGTTTCGAGGGCAATACCGAGGTCTTCTTCTGCCGCGTTTCCACGGGATTGCTCAAATCACAGATCGGGGAGGATAAATACGAGACACCGGTGGGCGACATGTATGCCTGGCGGAAGATGCCGTCCATCGCGATGGGCGCCAATGCACAAGCAGACGCGGCCGGTTATGATACGCCTGCCGTCCCCTGGACAACCTTCATCGCCACGGGCGGAGTTGCCATCCACGGCGCGTTCTGGCATAATGCCTTTGGCACTCCGCGCTCACACGGATGCATCAACCTGCTTCCCCAGGATGCCAAGTGGGTCTTCCGCTGGACAACACCGCATGTTTCTTTAAAACAATCCGAAGTGCAGTTAACCTGGCCGGAAGTGGGCACCAAGGTCACAACCATTTACAGGTTATACACATGATGATTTCAGGATATTCTTACCAACTAAAGGAATTGTATGGATTTTACAAACGTCACCGTTGGGCTTGCTTTTCTTGCCGGTCTGGCTTCGTTCCTATCCCCCTGCGTATTTTCCCTGGTCCCTGCATATATCGGATACCTTGGCGGACGAGCTGCCGGCGGCGAGGCAAATGCCGGCAGCCGTTGGGTCACCTTTACCCACGGACTGGCTTTTGTACTCGGCTTTAGCATCGTATTCATCTTTCTCGGGCTGGCGGTGGCGGCTGCGGGTCATTTCCTCTATGACCTGCGTTATTGGCTGGCAAAGATCGGCGGCATCGTGGTCATCATCTTCGGCTTGCACATGATCGGCGTCTTCCGCATCCCCTTCCTCGAATATGACGTGCGCGTTCACTCGCTGCCCGATCGCAAGTGGGGATATTTATCCTCCGTGCTGATGGGCGTCTTCTTCTCAGCCGGTTGGTCGCCCTGCGTTGGACCTGTGCTCGGCGCCATCCTGACCCTTGCCCTGAACGGCGGCGACCTGGCTCTTGGCGCCAGGCTGCTCACCTTCTACTCCGCAGGTCTGGCGATCCCGTTCCTTATCGCTGCGCTCGGAATTGGCTGGGTCTCGAAGATCCTGCGCGGGCACAGCAAGGTCATGCGCTACGTGGAAATCGCCATGGGTGTCATCCTGATCATTGTCGGTCTGATGCTTATCCTTGGCACCTTTGAATTGATCGCCCGCTATGGTCTCTGGGTGGATTTTGGACTGTAAATGTTGACCGTAACCCTCTATACCCGCCAAGGCTGTGGCCTGTGTGAGAAAGCCAAGGCAGAACTGGCTGAACTGGAACAGGAACTGCCCCATCGTTTAGTGGAAGTGGACATCGAGTCTGATCCCGGGCTCCTGAAAAAATACCTGGCGTCCATCCCGGTCATCGAGATCGGACCATACACCCTGTCTGCGCCCATCACGAAGGAACAGATCCGGATGACGCTGGGCGCAGCCTCCGACCGCCGCGGGCAATTGGATAAGGTGGGCGGTTCCGCGTATGAGGCGCGTGTTCGCCGCGGCATGCAGATCACCACATCCGACCGGATCACAAACTGGCTTTCGAAACACTACCTGCTCCTGCTGAACCTCTTCCTGGCAGTGTATGTT
This sequence comes from uncultured Chloroflexia bacterium, assembly GCA_963823545.1. Taxonomy (GTDB): domain Bacteria; phylum Chloroflexota; class Anaerolineae; order Anaerolineales; family Villigracilaceae; genus Denitrolinea. The sequence continues at coordinate 41,182 of CAWGMC010000040.1, forward strand.
GGTCTGCCCTTCCTGGCTCCCACCCTGATGAAAGCTGGCGCCGAACTGCCCGCCCGCGTTCTCTATACCATCTACAGTCCGCTCTGCCACCAGTTCGGCTTCCGTTCCTTCTTCATTTTTGGTGATCAGCCATACTACCCCCTGAAGGAGGCGGGACTCCAGGATATAAAGACTTTCGAGGATATTTCAGGGCTGGCAACTCTAAGCAACCCCCAGAGCCTGGATAGAATTAAAGCCCGCCAGTTTATCGGCAATGAAGAAACAGGCTACAAGGTTGCGTTGTGCGAACGGGATGTCGCCATCTACTTCGGACTTCTCCTCTTTGGACTGGTCTTCGGTCTCACCGGCAGGCGCATCCCGCCACTGCATTGGAGCCTCTGGATCCTTATCGGTCTTGGTCCGATCGGGTTGGACGGATTCTCGCAGATCTTCAGCCAGTTCGAATTTTCCTGGCTGTCCCAGGTCCTTGCCTATCGCGAATCCACGCCTTTCCTGCGCGTGCTCACCGGTACACTCTTCGGTTTCACCACGGCATGGTTTGCATATCCTTACATCGAAGAGTCAATGGCTGAGACACGCCAGTTCTTCATCAAAAAATTTGCGGTCGTAAAATAATTCCCCGGCGGGCTGCAAAGCCTGCCAGGCGAAACATCCACGCTGCCATGCCTTTCCAACACAAAGACGGGATACGATACTTCACCTTCGACAACCTCGCGGGTCTATCCCACGCGGTCTTCACACGCCAGGGAGGCGTCAGCCCGGCTCCGTGGGATTCGCTCAACGTCGGCGGCAGCGTGGGGGATGACATCACCCACGTACGCGAGAATCGCATCCGTTCCTTCAACGCCCTCGGACGGGACCCTGCTTCAATCCATGACGTCTGGCTGGTGCATGGCACGGAGGTCGTGCATGCGGAAGAGCCGCGCGACCTCACTCTCAAGCCGCCGCGTGCCGACATCATCATGACCGACAATCCAAAGGTCACTCTCTTCATGCGGTATGCGGACTGTGTCCCACTCCTTTTCCACGATCCCCGAAAAGGGGTTGTCGCCTTGGCGCATGCAGGCTGGCTTGGCACTGTGCGCGGGGTGGGAAAAGCCACACTCAAAGCCATGCAGGAGCGGTACGGGACGGACCCGCGGGAGGTCCGCGCAGCCATCGGTCCCGCCATCGGTCCCGACCATTACGAAGTCGGAACGGACGTGGCAGAACAGGTGCGGGCTGTCTTCGGTCAACGGGCGGAATCCCTGCTCGAGCCGCGCGGCGACCGGTTTCATCTTGACCTATGGCAGGCTAACCGCATCCAATTGATGGATGCCGGGGTACCAGAAGTGGAGATCGCGTCCATCTGTACGGCATGTCACCTCGAAGACTGGTTCTCGCACAGGGCGGAGAAGGGCAGGACGGGGCGTTTTGGCGCACTGATCGGTTTGTAATTCTCCTCCCACCTCCCCATACGGGGATTTCTGCTAGAATCAACACATGTCATCCCTCTCTGAAACCATCCGCCAGCGCCACCTTGAAATACTCGATCGCATCAGGGCAGCTGAACAAAAAGCCGGACGCCCCCCGGGCTCGGCACGGCTGGTGGTCGTCACCAAGTCACAACCACTGGAAACCATCCGCGCTGCATTGGAGGCTGGAATCCAAATCCTCGGTGAGAACTACCCCGAGGAAGCGATCGAAAAGGTGAAAGCCATCCCCGGGACGGACGTGGAATGGCACATGATCGGGCATGTGCAGGGGCGCAAGGCAAACCTGATCCCCGGGAATTTCGCCCTCATGCACTCCCTGGACAGCCTGAGACTGGCAACCCGTCTTGACCGTTTTGCTGCGCAGGCGGGACAGAGCCTGCCTGTTCTCCTGGAGTTCAACGTGGGCGAAGAGGAGAGCAAATTTGGCTGGGCTGCCTCTGACGAAGCACATTGGTCTGCCCTCTCCCCTGATATTGATATGGTGTTAAAATCGGAAATCTACAAGTGCGCGGCTTGATGACGATGCCGCCGCTTTTTGAAAATCCGGAACGGACACGACCGTACTTTCAAAAACTTCGCCGCCTGCGTGACCACCTGGCGCAAAAATTCCCCGCCGCGGACTGGTCCGAACTGTCCATGGGGACCAGCGTGGATTTCGAGGCGGCGGTCGAGGAGGGTGCGACCCTCGTCCGGGTTGGGACTGCCATAGTCGGGCTGCGACCATCCAAACCATCTGAATAATGGGAGGCTGTATTGTTCATTGACATCCTGATTCGACTGATCAATTTCCTTGGATCCCTGCTTGTCCTGTTGATCATCCTGCACATCGCCTTGTCCTATTTCGTGGACCCGTACAACCGCGTGCGGCAGACCATCGACCGCATCGTTGCGCCCATGCTGAATCCCATCCGCAAGGTTGTACCCTTGATCGGCATGTTCGATATCAGCCCGATCATCCTGATGTTGTTAATCTTCGCGGTGCAGTCCGCTCTGGTAAATCTCCTGTCCACGCTGAGGTAGGCATGCGAAAATATCATCTTCATGATGGAAAAAAAGGATCTGCCATTGCCGTGCGCGTGACCCCGCGCGCCAGCCGCAATGAGATCGTGGAGATTCAAAGCGACGGGACGATCAAGATCCACCTCACCGCGCCCGCCCATGAGGGCAAAGCCAACGAGGAGCTGATCAAGTTCCTGGCGGATGTCCTGGGCGCCCCCAAAACCCACATTGACATCGTGGCAGGTGCCACCGGACGTGATAAATTGATCTCCGTGATCGGCATGAACGCCGACGAAGTGAATGATCGAATCGTTGGACATCTGGGATGAATAGAAACGGCTGCTACGCGCAGCCGTTGTTTTTCTTCCCGTCAAAGAAATTACAGAGGGCTGTATAGCGTCCGATATATGTTGAAGATCTCATAAATACCGCGAATGTAATTGCGGGTTTCCGGAGGGCGGACAATTTCAAGGAACAGGTCGGGGTCGTTACCTGCCAATCCCTGCCACACCAGCGCATTTCCCGGTCCGGCATTGTAAGCCGCCAGGGCTGCATAGATATCCCCGTTCAGATAGATCAGGTTATCAGCCATGTAATACGAACCCAGCTTCACGCTGATCATCGGGCGATAGAGCATGTCCGGGGTGAAGGACAGAGGCCAGCCCACACGTCCTGCGACCTCGGCTCCAGTCTCCGGCAAAATCTGCATCAAGCCACGCGCACCTGCCGTGGAGCGCACAAAGCCCTCGAACAGGCTCTCCTGGCGCATCACGCTGAACAGGAAGAGCGGGTCGAACCCGTTCAACTGAGCCGCGGGTTCGACCAGGTCGCGATAATACGTGCCATAGCGCAGGTGATTGAAGTAATCCGCCACCTGCATGGAAGCAGTATGTTCGTCCAAACCAGCCAGGGTAAGCACCTGCCGCGCCGCCATGATGCCCGAACGGTACAAACCAATGTCGACCAGGTAATTGGCAAGGCGGAACGAATCCGCGGGGTTCGTGCTGATCGTTCCACGCAGGTCCTCGAACTCAAGGCGCGCCTCGTCGTACAAACCCAGTTCCCACAGTTCGGTACCGCGGATGAACCGTGGGTCTGTGGCAAGCGCTCCCGGACCATTCAGGTCCGTCTCCACCGGCAGGTTAAAGGTCAGGCGCACCCAGGAGGCGGCATCCTGACGTTCCTTTTCAAGGTCCACATCCAGATTCACGATCGCTGCGGATTCAAAAGGAGCATACCCCAGCAGCAGGTCGCGAGCCCGCACACTGTAATAACCGGTCTGATCCAGGCTTTGCGCCTGGGTCCACGCATCCCGGGCTTTGGTCATCTCCCCAAGTTTTTCCTGGGTTTTCCCGATCCAGAGGTAGGCTCGCCCTTTTGAGTCATTATCCACGGCGAGCAGCAGGCTGCGCTGGAAATCCGTGCCGGCACGGATGAAATCACCCAGGCGGTAAAAGGTGATGCCTGCCAGGAAGATCGCCTCACCCGCCTGGCTGTCCCCGGGATACTGGTCTGCGACGGCTTCCCATAATATGCCCGCATCTTCAAGCAGGTTCCCGCGTTCGAGGATGCGCGCGGCGGTGAGCATGTATTGAATCGCCAGCGGATCGGAGGGGACGATCGCCGCGAAATTCCGCAGTGTCTGGGCAGCCTCCGCATTCCGGTCAAGATAGTAATACTGGGTGAATGCCAGCCCGGGGGTTGAGATCGGATAGTTCAGATCCCCATACCATGCGATCGACCATTTGGGATGCGCAGGGTAATTGGCAATGAAGTACGAAAAATCATTAACCGCCTCTTCGTACCTCTGCAGTTTGACCAGGGTCATCGCCCGGTAATACCGCCCGGTTCCATCGCCATCCAAGCCTGCGCTAATGAAGCGATCCAGCGCCACGAGTGCCACATCATATTGTGCCGCGAAATAATCCACCAGCCCGCGGTCCAGGTCATCGACCACCGCACCCGCGTCCACCAGTTCCACCAGGCTGAGATAGGAATAATAGGAAACCGGGTAATTCTCCACCGCGTGCAGGAAGCGCGCCTGCGCTTCGACGGTCTGCCCAAGCCACTGGTGGGCAGACCCGGACAGGTAATCCATTTGCGCCTTGATGAAATCATTGCCGGTCTGGGCTATGGCATCATACTGCGCGAGCGCGCCGGCATAATCACCGATGGCAGCCCGCGTCTGCCCGATCTTGATCTGCAATTCGGTCCCTGTGTCCAGGCGCGGCATCACCGTACTGGCGTTATAGGCATTCAACGCCTCGACATAGTTTTGTGAACTGAAATACGCATCCCCCTGAAGCTCGAGGGCGCTAGGCGTCCAACGTGCCGGACCGTGCGGATAAATATTCGCCGAACTCAGTCGCTGCATCGGTAAAACGGTCCTGTTGGGAATATGCCAGCCCTAGCAGGTAATGTGCCTGCCCGGCGCGCTTCGTATCCGGGTGTTCCCGAATCAACTGGTTAAAAAGATCAACAGCTGTGTTCAAGCTGCCCGCTTCGTACTCCGTCCGCCCCATGCCCCACAATGCCTCGGCTCTCGTTTCAGCACCCATGGACTGCTCGAATGCCAGGCGATACTCATTACGGGCTGCATCATAGTCACCATTGAACAGGGCGTGGTCCCCGTCTGCGATACGGACAGCGGGGATGGGTGTTGGTGAGGGGGTAACTGTGGGAGTCGGCGTGGGTGTGGGGCTCACGGACGGCGTGACCGTCGGACCGAAGAGATTCACTGCCCCCTCGGGTGCGGTTGAACAGGCAATTAATCCTGCAATCATACCAAGCGTGAACAACAAACGGGTGGATTTCATTCCGTGCTTATAATGGTAAAGGAAGGTCGTGTCAAGTCACCAGAATATCCTTTACTTTCGCTCCTCTCCGTGATAAACTCTGCGCCGTTTGCTACGGCGCTCTCACCGGAGAGCGCCTTTTGATGTGCCAAGGAGAATTCACTGATGGACATCCTTCTGACCGGTTCAGTAGCCTATGACTACTTGATGACCTTTCCCGGCTTGTTCAAGGAACAAATATTACCCGAACGGCTGTCTTCGATCAGCCTTTCGTTCCTGGTCGATTCCATGACCAAGCAGCGCGGCGGCGTAGCGCCCAACATCGCCTACACCATGGCGCTGCTGGGTGCTCATCCGCGCGTGATGGCAACCGTGGGCGAGGATTTCAGCGAGTATCGCGCCTGGCTGGAAGAAAAAGGTGTGGACACCACGCTGATGAAGGTCATCCCGGGTCTGTTTACCGCCTCGTTCTTCGCCACGACAGACCAGGCTTCCGCCCAGATCGCCACCTTCTACCCGGGCGCAATGGGACAGGCTGCCACCCAATCGCTGAAGGACCTCTCCTCCAAGCCGGACCTGGCGGTGGTTTCCCCGAATGCTCCGGATGCGATGATGAAATTCGCCGCCGAAAGCCGTGAACTGGGAATAAAATACCTGTATGACCCCAGCCAGCAGGTACTCCGCCTGGAAGGCGCAGAACTGGCACGCGACATGGAAGGCGCATACTTCCTTTTCTGCAATGACTACGAATTCGGGCTGATCTCAAAGAAGACAGGCTGGGATCTGCAGCAGATGCTGCGGCACGTCAAGGTCCTGGTGGTGACGCGCGGCAGGGAGGGCGCCAACCTCCATACCGGCAACGAAGACATCTTCATCCCGACCGTCCCCGAGCGTGAAGTGGTCGACCCGACAGGTGTGGGGGATGCCTTCCGCGGCGGTTTTTTGACCGGCTACAGCCTCGGCTTTGACTGGAAACTCTGCGGCGAGATCGGGTCGCTGGCTGCGGTGTACAGTCTTGAGCAGCGCGGTCCGCAGGCGCACACTTATACCCGCCAGGAGTTCGTGCAACGGTTCCGCCAGCATTTCGATGATGGCGGAAAACTCGATATACTTACCGGTAATTAGTCTCAAGCACCGGGATGCCCAATCCGAAAAAAATCCTTTCTCTATATCAAGGAGTACTCATGAACAATTACGATATCAAGGACAATACCCAGGCTGAAGGCGGCAGGCGCCGCATCGAATGGGCAGAACGGGAAATGCCCGTTCTGCGCCAGATCCGCGAACGCTTCAAGAAGGAAAAACCCCTCAAGGGCATGCGCATGTCCGCCTGTCTGCATGTCACTGCCGAGACCGGTAACCTGGCGCGCACCTTGCAGGAAGGCGGCGCGGACCTGGTCCTGACTGCATCCAACCCGCTCTCCACGCAGGATGATGTGGCAGCCGCGCTGGTGAACATGTACGAGATCCCCACCTTTGCCATCAAGGGTGAGGACAACGTTACCTATTACAAGCACATCACCGCCGCTCTTGACCATAAACCCCACATGACCATGGACGATGGCGCAGACCTGGTTTCCACCATCCACAAGGATCGCCGCGAACTGCTGCCCAATATCATCGGCGGCACCGAGGAGACCACCACGGGGGTCATCCGCCTGCGCGCCATGGCTGCAGATAAGATGCTTGAGTTCCCCGTGATCGCGGTCAACGACGCCATGACCAAGCACTTCTTCGACAACCGCTACGGCACCGGTCAATCCACCGTGGACGGCATCATCCGCGCCACCAATGTCCTGCTGGCAGGCAAGCGCTTCGTGGTCGCCGGTTATGGCTGGTGCGGACGCGGCCTTGCCTCACGCGCCCGCGGCATGGGTGCCCTCGTCATCATTACCGAGGTGGATCCCCTCAAGGCATTGGAAGCCGTGATGGATGGTTTCGAGGTCATGCCGATGGAAAAGGCTGCAAAAATTGGCGATATCCTCTGCACCGTGACCGGCGACATCAACGTCATTGATGAGCACCACTTCGCAGTCATGAAAGATGGTGCCATCGTTGCCAACAGCGGTCATTTCAATGTCGAGATCAACATCCCCTCGCTCCAGAAGATGTCGAAGGGTGAGCCGAAACTCGTCCGCCCGTTCGTGGACCAGTACGAAACAAAGGACGGGCGCAAGATCAACATCCTCGGGGAGGGTCGTCTGATCAACCTTGCCGCCGCTGAGGGACATCCCGCCTCCGTGATGGACATGTCCTTTGCCAACCAGGCACTGGCTGCGGAATACATGGTGAAGAACGCGAAGACACTTGAGAAGCGCGTCTACTCGGTCCCCGCAGAGATCGATGCCGAGATCGCACGAATCAAGCTAAGCGCCATGGGTATCCAGATCGACACCCTCACCGAGGAACAGGTCAAGTACCTGAACTCCTGGGAGGAAGGCACGTAGACCGCGGCACAGAATCGCTGAACACCGACCCCGCGGCATCTGCACGGGGTTGGTGTTATATTAACACCAGTACTAAAGGCTAAAAACGTTTTGTTAAGATTTGGTGTATAATGAAAACACGATGGTAGAAAAGCCTGTACCATTTGGCGGAAATTTCAATCATTTTGCTATTATCCAGTAAATCATGAAAGATGCCCGGATCCTGTTAATTGAAGGACGACACACTGAAGTCCCTTCCTTTGCACCTGAATTGCAGAAGAAGGGCTTTGAAGTTGTGCTGGTCCAAAGCGGCGGCGAGGCTGCCAAACGCCTCGAAAAGATCGCACCCCATCTGGCGGTGGTCAATGCAGCCTCGCTCCGAAGCAGCGGGGTGCGCATCTGCCAGTCCCTGCGCGAAAAAGATTCCAAGCTGCCCATCATCCTGATCCTTGCCGAAGACATGGATGTGGAGAAGGATGTGGCGGATGCCATCCTGCCCCTGCCCTTCACCGCGCAAAAACTGGTGAACCGCATCAAGACCCTGATGCCCGGTGACGGCAAGAACGTCATTCACGTCGGTCCCATCCGCCTGGATGTGGAACACCGCCGCGTGAAGTGCCTGAGCAAGAGTTCCAAGATCACCCCGCGCCTGATCGCACTTCTGCGCATCCTGCTTGACCATCACGGTGAAGTGGTCGAACGCGAAGCGCTTTTCAAACGTGTCTGGGATACCAACTATACGGGCGATACCCGTACACTCGACGTGCACATCTCATGGCTGCGGCGCGCCATCGAGATCGATCCGGAAAACCCCCGCTTCCTCAAAACCATCCGCGGCGTGGGTTACCGCCTGGACGTTTAACTTATTTCAACCTGGAATTGTTGACCCTTGATATTCACCAGCCGGATGCAGACCCTGCGTCCGGTTTTTATTTTTAACTCACGGGGAATATCCCCACGCCGCACCGGTCGGACAGCCTGGTTCGCGCTCTTAAAGTCGTCCCATCCCAATCCGGGTCCACTTCCCAATAATCGATGTCTTCCGGATTACCCAGGAAAACAGCCCCAGCCGCTAATTTCAACCGGAATGTTCGCGCTGAACCACGCCGGATCGCGTTCGTTTTGGAGCGGGAGACAGGCTTCAGTTCCTGTTCCAGCGTGAACGGCTTCCCAGCGATGATCAAGCGTTTACGGGTGGTGTGCACCGCGCGGAAGCTCTCATCCATCATAAGGAAGCGCCTGCCTGTGCGTGCCGCCACAAGCGCGGTCGTACCCGAACCACAGAAGGGATCCATCACCAGGTCGCCCGGGTTGGAGGATGCCAGGATGATCCGCTCCAACAGGGCTTCGGGTTTTTGGGTCGGGTAGCCCGTCCGCTCGTTGTGCAGGCGGGCGACGACCGGGAAGTACCACCAGTCTTCGGGCACCTTCCCGCGCGCCAGGTTCGGGACCTTTCCAAAACCTGCCTTGGGCGAGGAAGCAAAAGTTTTCACCGTGGAAGGGTTGTAAGGCTCGCGCACCGCATCAACATTGAAGGTGTAACCCGGTCCCTTGACATAGACCAGGATCGTATCGTGCTTGCGGTTGAAGGCGCTCCGGATGGGAGATGGACCATGGTAGGTCCAGATGACCTCATTGAGCAGCGCGCCGGGACCAAGCAATTCATCAAGCAGCAAGCGTGCATAAGCATCTGCATGCCAGTCAAGGTGCAGGTAAAGCGTCCCGTTCGGTGCCAGCAGGCGGACCATCATCGCCAGGCGCTCGTACAGGAATTGCAGATAGGAATCAAGCCCATCCCACGCATCGGGGTAGCCTTCAGCCAACTGCCATCCCTCAGGTTTCCGCGAGTCCTCGCCTCGACCGATGCGGGTATGATATTTGCGGTTTGTAAAAAATGGCGGATCGGCGTAGACGAGGTTAACACGACCTTCGAATTCCCCCAGCAAACCTGCCATCATGGACAGGTTATCCCCCAGCAGTAACCGGTTGTGTGGTCGGGCAGAAGGGTAACCGTTCCCCTGTGGAAAAACGATCGCCTCCGTGTTGAACGAAGCAGGGTTCGGGTCAGGCAGGCTTTTTCCAAGCCAGTTGAGTTCAGGCATGCTCTAATAAAAAATGCGGACGGCGGTGCCGAAATCGCGGAAGTAATACTTGGTCGCCAGGTCCGCTGCCGTATGGGCAGGCAGCGCCCAGCGGAACAACCAGCGCGCCTCGGCAGAACGCATGTTGAGACAGCCGTGGCTCATGGGCGTCCCAAAATTATCATGCCAGTAAGTCCCATGGAATGCATGACCGTGCTCGGTGAAATACAACACCCACGAAACACCCGGCAGTTCGTAATCGTCCGTGTCCGCCACCAGGTTACCGTTACCCATATGGACCGCCGGTTTCTTTTCGAATATATTGAATTCACCGACAGGCGTCACGGTGGAGATCTGTCCTGCTTTACGCGCGGAGGCGACCCCGGAAGAGGTTCTAGCCTGAAAAACCGCCTTGTCATACTCCAGCGCGGTCACTGTTTGAGTGCTCAGGTTGACCTCGATCCGTTTCTTGGTCAACGGCACTTCCGGTGAGATGGGACTCAGGTCTTCATGGGGAATCGGTCGCACATGCATGGAGGAGACGTAGTATGTGCCTGAGGCATCAAAGACACGGTACCAGGGCGTCCCATCCGGTCCTGTCTCGATCTTGTCGATCCAGTGCACCGACTCGTAATACAGGCGCAGGTTGGGCTGCCATCCATCGCGCAGCGTGCGCTGGAATGCCTGGGTGTAGGGTACGGTCACTTCCACCAACTGGCGCGTCCCCTCCGCCAGGGATTCCATCGGCTTGTTGTACAGAATCTTCACCTTCTGCAGATGGGCGCGGTGCATGTATCCCCCCCAGACGCGGTACCAGATGGGATTGTATTTCGGTTCCCCATTCAGTCCCCTGACCTCATCATAGACATGAACCAGTTCATCACGATACCAGGTGCTGACCACTGTACTTTGATCGCTTGGCTCACGATACACGCTAACCGAACCGGTGGATACGCGCACAATCGAACTGTCGTCAAACCCATAAGAATTGGACAGATAAGGCGAAAAAGCCAGCGTTCCCAGCGCCAGCCCGCCCAATTTTATAAAGTCCCTGCGGGAAATATTTTTCATGGGCGGAATTGTACCCGAAATTCTCCGAATAAAAATCTCCCTGTGCCCTGAGCAGAAGTCGTGCAGGATATAATGGATTTGCAATACCTGCAGATACCGGAACTTCGTTATTGGAAGGAAAAGGCTGAACATGCTGAACATCATGCTCGATGGTTGGCTCATCCTGAATGAATACCTGGCAGGGATTGTTGTATTCTTTATCACCATTTATGGCTTGGGGACCTTCATTCTCCGGCAAAGTAAGACCGTCAGCATCGACCCCCTGATCAAGATCCTCGCCAAATTCAGCCTGGGCAGCATCGGGCTTTGCGTGCTCTCCTACCTGCTTGCCTGGCTGGCGCATTTTCTTCCCTTCCTGCTGCGACCCGGTTCATTCCTCGTGCTGCTTTTTTCGGTATTCATGATCATCCTGGAATTCCGGCAGGGTCTTGATAAAAAAGCCTTTTCTCCCCGTTTACTGGTTGCAGTAATGTTCCTGCTCCTGATGCTGGTGGCGAGGCTCGCGTACCTGAAGCATATCCTCCTGCCTTCCTATTCGGATTCCCCCATTCATTACCAGATCGTATCCGATATCTTAAATCCTGCCTCCGGGCATGCCATGAACCTGTCGCTTGATAATATATTCCAGCAATATTACCATTTCGGGTTTCACAGCCTGGCTGCCTGGCTTGCAGCGATCACCGGTATCTCCCCTGCGGACGCAATTTCGCTGATGGGGCAGTTGTTCCTGGTCATCCTGCCCATCTCGATCGTGATTCTCGCATGGCACCTGACAGGCAACCTTGACGGCGCCCTCTTTGCCGGTTTGTTGTCCGCCGTTGCGTGGAGCATGCCTGCATTTGCCGTGAACTGGGGCAAGTTCCCTGCACTTTCAGCGCTGGCTGTCCTGCCCGCGTTCCTGGCTTTTTTGGGATTCTCGCCTGTTGAAAACCTTAAAAACAGGAAAATACTCGCAGTCAGCCTGTTTCTTCTGGTGGGCATCACCCTCCTGCACACCAGAATTGTCGTATGTGTCTTTCTTGCCGTGGGAGCAATTCTTCTATCCAATAAACTCATCGACACGAATGAGTTGGAATTCTTCCAATCGTTGAGATTTTCACTGCTGTACATTGTATCCATGCTGCCGATCTACCAGCCTATCATGGATTTTTACAGCAGCATCCCCTCCCTGCTGGTTTGGATCATCCTCCTGCCTTTTGCCTTCCAGGCTTTTCCAAGATTATCCCTGGGAATATTCCTGTACACGCTTGGCGCATGGTTCATCGCCCTGGTGCCGCCTCTTGTCTTTGAGAATGGTCCGGAATTGATCGACCGGCAGTTCCTGGAGATCATGCTTTTCATCCCCTTCTCCATCCTGGGCGGAGCAGGCTTTGCCGGACTGATGAAAAAAATTACATCCGGCGTTGGCGCGCGGCGATTCGCGGCGTTGTCGCTCATCCTTTTTGCTTCGCTCGTCTTTCTAAAGGGGGATGCCCTGCTCCCCGACCAGTGCTGCCTCTTCTACGAGGAGGATGATCGACTCGCGTTTGATTGGATGCGGGAGAATACCCCACGTGAACTCCCTGGTCTTGATTTCAACTGCTGATGAAAACCGCCGCATATCCGGTACTGGATGCAGGGATCTGGATACAACCCCTGCTTGGCAGGAACACAAACAAGATCCGCCATGACATCAATTGGAACTCCACGGAAGCAACGCGGGAAATATGCGCTTCCGGCGCCAGGGACATTTTCATCTATGCAGGCGGAGAGGAATACAGCTTCCCGGACTCCAGCCTCTCTTCCGGGGAACGGACAACGAAGGTTTTTTCAACCGGGAAAACCGCTGTTTACCAGTTCACGGGATGTCCGGAGTAAGGAGAGCTCCATCCCGCCAGGGTGCCTGTTCGATATCTCTGCAATATTACCAGTTGACTTTTTTCCCGGGGCGGCTATAATGACTTTGGATACCATCGAGAGGATCGTGCTTTTTTTATCAAAAGGAGAATGAAATGAAATCCGCACGAATTGAGATCATCCTGCTAATTGTCGTGTTGTTTGTCGCGGTCGCGGCAAACGAGGCTCCCCTCGCCTATGATCAAAAAGGCGGCAAGGGTGGATTTTGGTATCCGCCTGTCTATCCGAGATCGGTTGGTAATGTTGACGGGTGGGTGCTGGAATCCGGCCAGTTCACCAATGTGGGCGGCACGCTGAATTCGGTATCCACCGTTTTTATTGTTGGTGATAACGCGCAGAAAAAGCAATACCGCTCCATCCTGCACTTCAATACAGCCCCTTATTCGATTCCCCCCACGGCGATCATCTACAAGGCGGTGATCCGGATAAAACTCCAGGGAATTGTTGGCACCAATCCATTCACATCCTTTGGAACCATGTATGTTGACATGCGCAAACCATCCTTCGGCACGGTCGTCCTGACCATCGGCGACTTCCAGGCGACCCCCGGCAGGTACCAGGCAGCCTATTTCACCAATGCTGGCGGCGGCTGGTACAAGGCAACCCTGAGCGCCGTTGCAAGGGCATATATCAATAAAGCCGGCTCCACCCAATTCCGTCTCTATTTCAAGCTGGACGACGATAATGATACGATTGCTGATTACATGAAGTTTTATAGTGGGAATGTTACAACCGCCAGTCTGCGACCGAGCCTCGAGCTGAACTACTACGTTCCGTAACCGGTCATTCGTAAAAAAACTCCGCGCTTGGGCGCGGAGTTTTTCATCTCAACCGGATTAACACCACTGCCCCTTGCATCCGCAAAGGGCAGTGGATTTGTTATTCAATTTTTATATCTATGCCTGTTGGGGCACCAGGATCGTATCCTTAAGCAGAATCTCAAGCGCCATGGTGTGGCTGCAGCGTTTATGGGTGATAAAGAATTCGCAGTCGCACCGGAATGTGCCGTTTTCATAGTTCACGTTGTGATCGTTGTTGTCGCCGCGGAAAGTTACATCAAATCTGTTGAAGAGAAATCGTTTACGTTCCTCTGCATAGCGTTTGGCTTTGTCCAGTTTTCCAATCATTCCATAGTCCATACTTTATCTCCTTTTAATTTTTGAGATAACAAAAAGGCACACGGTCAGCCGCGTGCCTTTCAAGATGCAGGGTCCGGAAAAAAAGTAAATACTCGCATGGCAGGAATTACCTTGATTGCAGTATAGCCAACTTCAACATCAAAGTCAACCACTAAAAGCAAGGTCTATCCGCATTGTATGGGGATTGTAGGGCAGGCGTCATGTTCCGGGTGCAACTAAGTGCCCCAATCCCTGAGATAAAGGAAATCATATCCAACGGTGCGGTTGCTGATCTTGGCAATGATCGGCATCATGCGCTTGAACTGGAAGCGGCGGATGCGGGCGATGACCTTGTCCACGAAAGCCCGGTCAAACCCGTCCTCCACGCATTCCTCAGGCGAGTAGCGCTGGTCCACGAGCAAGTAGAGCAATTTGTCCACCTGCTCATATGTAAAACCCAACTCGCCCTCGTCGGTCTGTCCCGCCCACAGGTCTGCGGAGGGCGGCTTCTCCAGGATCGGAGCGGGGATGTTCATGGCACGCGAGAGCTGCCGTACCTGGGTCTTATACAGGTCGCCGATGGGATTGATGGCCGCCGCCATGTCGCCCCAGAGCGTGGAATACCCCAGCAGAATCTCGGTCTTGTTGCTTGTGCCGACCACCAACCCCTTGAAGACCTCGGATTGGTCATATAACACGATCATCCGCTCGCGCGCCATGATGTTGCCCTTGCGCGTTTTCGACATGTCGGGATCGCGCTGGATCAGCGGGTCCACCATTTCAGTGATCTCGATCGTCTCGCTCTTCACCCCAAGCTGATCGATCAGCAATTGGGCATGTTCCAGCGAATCGGGATTGGAGGTTTTGTGAGGCATCCGCACTGCGAGCACGTTCTCCGCCCCGAGTGCCTCTGCCGCCAGGGCGCAGGAAAGCGCGGAATCCAGCCCGCCTGATAACCCGATGACAGCCCGCGAGAATCCAGCGCGGGTGATCTCCGAGCGGACGAAACCGGTCAGGATCTGCCGTGCCAGGGTTGGGTTGATGGCAAGCTCAATCATTGTGACCCTTCCATCCGCCTGCCCGTGTGGCAATGATGCGTGAAAGTTCGCGCTGGGTGAGAGCCGTGCGTTCATCCCGCAAGAGGGGCAGGCGCGTGCGCGTCCGTTTCAGCATGCCGGTGTCGACCGTGCAGGTGGTCAGGGACTTCGACCTGGTAGGGAGCCTGCGTCACCAGCTCCCCGCGTGGGTCAAAGACCGTCGAACCGCCCCAGAAATTCAAGCCATCCTCGTAGCCCACACGGTTGCAGTGCACCACGAAGGAGGTGAACTGGCTGGCATAGGATTTGTTGACGCGCTCCACCCACCTGGCTGACTTGAGTTTCTCATGGTCGTTCAAACCGCGCCCGGGTGAGGCGGAGGAAAAGACCAGGATGTCGGCACCGTCCAACCAGAGCAGGTAGGGCGGGGAGACATGCCAGAAGTCCTCGCAGATGAGCAGACCGATGCGTCCGAAGCGGGTATCGAAGGCGCTGATCGAGTTGCCCCAGGCGAAGAACCTGCCCTCATCGAAGAGACCATAGGTGGGAAGGTAGACCTTGTGATGGACATGTATCACCCGCCCACCAGAAAGATAGGCGGAGGCGATGTAAAACCGGTGGCGCGGGTCTTCATCCACAAAACCCACCACCAGGTCAAGATCCTCGCTTGCCTTGACCAGGTGCTTGAAGATGGGGTCTTCTGCGGTGGGATGCTGCGCCACGCTCGGGACAAGGTCCTGCAGCACATAACCCGTCAGTGAGAGCTCAGGGAAGACCAGCAGGTCAGTGTCCCTTGACTTTGCCTGCTGGATGAGTTCAAGGTGCTTTTCAAGGTTCGCGGGGACATCCCCAAGCCTGGTGGTGATCTGTGCGAGTGTTATTTTGAATTTCATCATGTGGAATCTTACCACTAAAAATTGGAGGGCAGGATGGAAGGGATCGAACAAACACATCATCCTTTCCATTACCCCCCAGTCTTGCCTGGCATTTAAATTCCGAGTTTCTGGTATCATGATGCAGTTTTGCATTACGCCTTTTCATCGGGTTGTTCGGACAAGGACATCACCGGTTTAAGACGTATTCCTTCATCATCCATTGAAGAAAAACTGAGAAACGGAGAAGCCTCTTCTGCGTATGTATCCATGATGAAAACCGACGATCTTCAACCAATCCCCGCACTGGCTGCCTCGATCACGAAATCAGCCAGTCTCCAGACTTTTTACACGATCCGTTTGCTCGTGGACCGCGGACGGGTCCCGGATGCATACCAGTCCTATGCGTACTTCCGTTGGGTGGATGACTGGCTCGATGGAGGATCAACAACAGCATCCGAACGGACCGCCTTTATTCAACGACAGCAGTCCATATTGTCCAATTCCAACAGCATGGATCCTTTAAGAGACCTGACCCCGCAGGAGCAGATGCTCACAGGTCTGCTCCAAAAAGAACCGGATAAGAATAGCGGTTTGCATTCCTATCTCAATAACCTGATGGCGGTCATGGCTTTCGACACGGAACGCCGCGGGCGGTTGATCTCCCAGTTTGAATTGGATGAATATACACGCCTGCTTGCCACCGCCGTCACGGAAGCCATGCATTATTTCATCGGGCACGACTGCCCATCCCCGCGCGGTCCAACGCGGTTCCTGGCGGTTTCCGCCGCACATATCGCACACATGCTTAGGGACACTTTTGATGATATCCAGGCGGGTTACTTCAACATCCCAATCGAAGTTCTCGAAGAAAATAAAATTACTCCCTGGGATGTGTCCAGCGATGCATATCGCTCCTGGGTGAAAAGCAGGGTACGGCTGGCAAGAAAATATTTCCGGGCAGGCGGGGAATATTTGAACCGGGTCGGCAGTTTACGCTGCCGGCTGGCGGGCTTCGCCTACCGGGCGCGTTTTGAATGGCTGCTGGATACGATCGAACGGGAGGAGTATCACCTGCGCCCCGCATACGATGAACGGAAGAGCCTGGTGACCGGGTTGCGAATGGGCGTAAACGCACTTTCAGCCATGCTCGGCTCAGGTCATGCGGGCATTTCCCGATCGTCTGTCCCGGCGCAGGTGCATCCGGAAGGAAAATCATGAAGCGTGGATCTGTGCTTGTGATCGGAGCGGGAGTGGGCGGGATCGTCGCGGCGATCCATCTCGCCCGGCGCGGCCTGGATGTCACCATCGTGGAGAAGAACTCCCACGCGGGCGGTCGCTGTGACAGGCTGAGCCGCGAAGGTCATGTATTTGACACCGGTCCCACCTTGCTGGTCATGCCGCTGCTGTACGAGGCGGAATTCCGCGCCATGGGTGCCTGCCTGCGCAGCATGCTGGAATTGATGCGGGTGGACCCGACCTATCACCTGGTCTTCGATGATGGCAGCCGGCTGGCGCTGACCTCGGATATGAAATCCATGCAGGAGCAGCTGGAACGATTCGAGCCGGGAAGTTTCCAGGGTTTACTGCGATATATGACCGAAGGTCATCGCCATTACGAGCTTGGAATCAGCAAACTTGTCAACCGCGATTTCCGCAAGGCATCCGAGTTCTTCTCGCTCGCCCACCTGCCGCTTTTATTCCAACTCAAGCCATTAGCAAACCACTATCAACACATGGCGGCGTATTTCGAGAATCCGCGCCTGAAAGCCGCCTTCTCCTTCCAGGATGTGTACATGGGGCTGAGTCCCTTCAAGGCACCTGCCACATTCTCCCTGATGCCTTATACCGAACTAGCCCACGGCGTCTGGTATCCACGCGGCGGCATGTACAGCATGGTGGAAGCCCTGGTGGCACTTGCGCAGGAAGCTGGCGTGGAATTCATCTTCGATGCAGAAGTGGAACGGATCGAAGTGAACGCGGCACGCGCACGCGGCATCATCCTCGAGGACGGTCAGCGGCTGGAGGCGGATATCCTGCTCGCCAACGCCGACCTGCCTTACGTTTATCAGCAGCTCCTGCCCCCGGACGGAATGATCAAAGAACTGGCTGGCAAGCAATATTCCTGTTCCGTCATCAGCTTCTTCTGGGGAACCGACAAGCCCTACAATTCGCTGGAGCCGCATACGCTCTTCCTGGCGGACGATTATCGTGAAAACTTCGAGAGCATCCAGAACCTTGACCTGCCCGCCAACCCCAGCCTATATGTTCACTCTCCGGCGCGGCTCGACCCATCCATGTCCCCGCCCGGGCAGGACACCCTGATCGCCATCGTCCCGGTCGGTCACATGAACGGGAATGGCGGACAGGACTGGGAAAAAATTCGGGATGATGCGCGCACACATGTCTTCCGCCGCCTTGCGAAACTCGGCATTACAGACCTCGAATCGCATATTAAGTTCGAAACCTCGTATACACCACTTTCCTGGAACAAGTATTACAACCTGGCGAAAGGTTCCACGCACGGACTGTCGCATACCCTGACCCAATTGGCGTACTTGCGTCCGCACAACCGACACGCGCGTTATACGAATCTCTACTTCGTGGGTGCCAGCACGCATCCCGGCACGGGACTGCCAACAGCCATGATCTCAGGTCGACTGGCTGCCACCAGGATCATGGACGACCTGCAAACAAACGGATGAATCCAAAAAGCCCGGCCGTTGGTGACCGGGCTTATTTTTTTAGGGGAATAATTTCAGCTCTCTTCTGCCTTGCCGAAGATCTTCCGCTCGTCGAACCAGGGTTTCAGAATCAGGTAGGCACCCAGGATGATGAGCAGGAGCGCACCATTCAGGTCGAATTTGAAGACCATCTGGGCGAAACCACCCACAAGGGACAGGATGCCCAGGAAGGTGGTAAAGCCACTCATGCGCAGACCGTTGAAGTAGCGGGCTGCATTCAAGCCCAAAAGGATGAGCCCGACACCTACGTCCCACAATCCATTCGGGAGGCGGCTATCGCGCAACAGCCACTGACCGCCGAGCATGATGAGGAACAGACCCCAAAAGGCGGTCTCAAGGCGTTTGTTCAGCGCGGCTTTGTTGGGATCGATGACGGGGACGGGTTTGGGGTTTTGCTCAGACATTTGGGGTTCTCCTTTTTGATTTGAACTTGCAATTAATATACGGATCATGACCACCGGTACAATGACCGGGAATACCTGTTACTTTGCCTTCCCGGCGCAGTTGAGAGTCACCGAAGAAAAGACAGGGAACGGTTTCGCATGTTGAGCTGGTTTTCGGGAGTGGTTTCTTTTATTTTAGCACCAACAACAATGAACCATCCACCGGAACGCCAAAGCGCAACAACTTGGTTATAATGCTCATCTCCCGGTGACATGACGACTGAGCACCGGGGAAATCCATTTTTTTGGGAAGAGATGAAATCATCAACCTTTTCGCGGGGCTACCTTATCGCGCTGTCCGGCACGGTCCTCTGGTCGTTCACGGGCATCCTCATCAGCTATTTGAGCCGGACCTACGCGCTCCCTTCGCTGGTGCTTGCCTTCTGGCGGGACCTGTTCGTCTCGATCGGGATGGTCCTCGCCCTCCTGCTGTTCAGCCACGCCCGCTTCCGCCTGGACCGCTCCCAGTGGGGATTTATGGCGCTGTACGGATTCTCGCTGGCAGTCTTCAACTCCCTCTGGACCTTTTCGGTTCAATATAACGGGGCAGCAGTCGCCACCGTCCTGGCTTTTTCCTCCCCCGCCATGACCGCCATCCTGAGCAAACTTATTTTCAAGGAGAGATTTGACCGGATCAAGATACTCTCCATCATCTTGAGCCTGGTCGGAATTTTTCTCGTCTCAGGAGCCTATGCTCCCTCCAGTTGGAAACTCAATTCGCTCGGCATCATCTTCGGTCTGCTGACAGGCTTCTTCTTTGCCTGCTACAACATCGCGGGAAAGCACGCATCCGATCGATCCATCAACTCGTGGACCGCCCTGCTCTACAGCTTTTCAATTGCCACCGTTATCCTGCTCTTCTTCAATCTCGGTCTGGATGGGGTGACCGGAAAGCCCCTGCTATCGGATCTGCCCTGGCTTGGGAATTCCATATCGGGTTGGGGATTTCTCATCCTGCTCGCGATCATCCCGACCCTGGGAGGCTTTGGGTTATACACGCTGAGTCTTCGTTACCTGGCGCCCACCGTCGCCAACCTGATCGCCACCCTGGAACCCGCCCTGACAGCCATCTGGGCATACTTCCTGCTTAAGGAACTGCTCACCCCGGTCCAATGGATGGGGAGTATCCTGGTCTTTGCCGGCATCATCCTGCTGCGGTGGGAAAACAGATCAGAAACCTTGTTGGAAAAATAAAAAGCCTCATCACAAAAGATCAGGCTTTCAGGCGGAGATAGGAGGGATTTGAATAACATCCCCTCAATGGGGGCGCTTGGTGGAACATTGTAATCATAATCTGGCGGAGAGGGAGGGATTCGAACCCTCGGTGGACACGAGGCCCACAACGGTTTTCGAGACCGTCCCATTCAACCACTCTGGCACCTCTCCGGGGTGTCCTACGCGGCGGACATTATAACCGAAAACATCCGGGCGATCGGTTTACAGCTCCGCGCTGGTCTTAAATTCCGGATACATCACCTGCCGGACGCCAATATCCTTCAATTTATTCTGGAGCATCATTGCAGGTTTTTCCTCTCCATGCACCAGGAACACCTTGCGCAGTTTCCCGTTCGCCGCCAGCGCATATTCCATCAGGAAATCCTGCCCCGCGTGGCTTGATAATCCGCCGATCGTGACAACCTCGGCTCGTACATCGTAGGGCTCGCCGAAGATCTTCACGTTCTTCTGATGCTCCGCCAGGCGGCGCCCCAGAGTCTCGGGCGCCTGCCACGAGACGATGCAGACCGTCGTCAGGGGATTCTCGATATTGTTCTTCAAGTGATGCAGGATGCGCCCCAACTCCGCCATCCCGGAGGCGGAGATGATCACCATCGGGTCCTTGCGTCCGTTCAGGGCTTTCAATTCATCCACCGAACGGATATAGGTAAGCATCTTGAAATCCAGGGCGGGATGGCGGTTCTCCAGCACGAACTTTACCGCCTCATCGTCGAAGGATTTGGTGTTGCGCTTGAACACATCCGAGGCATTCACCGCCAGCGGGCTGTCCACGTAGACCGGCATCATCGGCACCCCGTCATCATGCATCATGATGTTCAGCCAGTAGACCAGTTCCTGCGTCCTGCCCACTGCAAAGGCAGGGATGATCACCTTGCCGCCGCGCTCACCTGTCCGCATCACAACCTCGCGGAATTCCTTGTACGCCAGGTGCGGTCCGCGGTGAGGCTTGTCGCCGTAGGTGGATTCCATCACGAGGTAATCCACCTCATCGGGCAGGATCGGATCCCTCAAGAGCGGCAGTTCGCGCCTGCCGATGTCACCCGAAAACCACAAGCGCACCTTGCGTCCGTTCTCCTTCAATTCGAGCGAGACCGCGGCTGAACCGAGGATGTGCCCCGCCTCAACGAAGCGTGCCCTGACTCCCGGCACCGGCTCGAATTCCTCATCATACGCCTTGGGTCGAAAATATCCCATCACCTCGGCGGCATCCCGCTGGGTGTAGAGCGGTTCGACCGGTTCCTCGCCCTTCGCCAGCCGCTTCTTGTTGATGTACTCCGCATCCAATTCCTGGATATGCCCTGCATCCAGGAGCATGATGTTGGTCAGGTCGGACGAAGCTGTCGTCAGGTAAATAAAACCATTAAAGCCCTGTTTGACCAGGTTGGGCAGGTTACCACTGTGGTCAATGTGCGCGTGGGAGAGGATGACCGCATCCACTTCGCGGGGATTGAAGGGGAATTGCCGGTTGCGCACATAGGCATCCGCCCGCCTGCCCTGGTATAAACCGCATTCCAAAAGCAGGCGTGCACCGTTGACCTCGATCAAATACTGGGAACCGGTCACGGTCTGCGCCGCGCCGTAAAAATTAATTCTCATGTCAGCCTCCGATCACTTTTAAAATTTGTTCGCCATATTGTTCCAGCCGCGATGGTGAACTTTCCAGGATGGCAGCCAGGTCGCCACCGCCGCGTTCCGCCAGCGAAAAGAGATATGGGCGCGGCAGGATGATGTCCGATTCGACGCCCGCCTGTTCCGCCACCTTCTTGCGCCAGGCTTTGAGCGCGTCCAGCCGGCGCAGCACCTTGTCATCCATTCGCTGTGTCTGCCTGCGCCTGACCAGTGGAGCATCCACCCCCCGTTCCACTGCAGCCAGGATCTCAGTTCCCCAGCGACCCACCTGCTTCTCACTCAACCCGGTATCCGCCAGTTCCTTTTTCGTCCCGGGGACCGCGCGCGCAATGGCGATCAACTGGTCGTCCCCCAGCACTTTGAAAGGCGGGCGGTCCAGCCTGGAGGCAACCGCCTCGCGCACATCTGATAATTCGCGCAGGATGGTCAACTGCCTCAGGTTCAAGTCGCGGCGGGCGGCAAACCGTTCCCACGGTTCAACAGGTTCGGTAATATCCCCATTGAGCCAGCAGGCACGCTTGAAATCCTCCTGTGCCAGCCTCCATCGCCCCTTTTCCTCGAGTTCGTCTTTGAGCAGGTCGCGCAATGGAATCAGGTAATGTGTGTCGAAACGGGCATAATCCAGCAATTCCCGGGAAAGAGGGCGCTCGCCCCAATCCGCCTTCTGGAATTTCTTGTTCACGGTCACACCAAAGAATTTCACAAGCGCGGCGTCCAACCCCACTTTTTCATAGCCCAGGATGCGCTCCGCCTGCATGGTATCGAAGATGTTCGCGAATGTGAATCCAAAATCCCGGTGCAGGCAGATCAGGTCATACTCCGCGGCATGGAAGATCTTTTCGATGTGCGGATCTGCAAAGATGGGTGCCAGCGCATCGAGGTCATCCAGCACAAGCGGATCCAGCAGGTAATCCGTTTTGTGGTGTCGAGAATTGAACCAGGCAGACCTGTTCACGGTAGGCATGCAGGGAATTGGACTCGGTATCCACGGCAATGCGCGGCTGGCGTTCAAGGTCTTCAACCAGTGCTTTGAGTGTGGATTCTGTTGCCACCTGGACAGGTGGGGGAAATCGTTCAGGCATGCCGCGATTATAAAGCGGATTAACCAACATGGAGCTGTGAGGTGCCGCCATGATTCCGGGCTTTCTCCATGATGATCGCATCCGCCTTGTCCTTGTAATATCCCCGCCAGACATCGATGCGTTCATAACCCACCTGCTCATACAGACGGATCGCCCCCCCATTGTCGGTACGCACACACAAGCGCACGCGCGGCGTGGTCAGCCGCGACTCGCACTCGGTCAGGAGCGCACGTCCGATGCCTTGTTTTTGATAGGCGGGCAGGACCGCGATCGTGGCGATCCACGAAAAGCCTCTCGATTCGCGCTGGTCGCCTGCCACGAACCCGACCATCCTGTTGTCCACGAGCGCCTTCAGGCGGATCACATCCGGGAAGGTCAGAACAGCCAGCAGGTCGAGCAGAGGCCAGCGGTCGGCATCAAAGCAGGCGCGTTCAAGCTGCTGAAGTGGACCCAGGTCGAGGATGGAGGCGGGTTGAATGTCCATAAGGATTAAAGAAGCCTCCCCGGTGAGGGAGGCCTCCATTTTACCGTTACTTGCCGGTTTGCGGTTACTTGCCCTTGACGAAGTTCTCGATCATGCTCGTGAACTCCATCGGGAAGATGTACTTGGTGGATGGACTGGCGCCCATCGACTTCAGGGTGTCGAAGTACTGCAGGGTCATGGTCTTCTGGTCGATCTGTCTTGGCTGCGCCGAAGATCTTCTCCAGCGCCACGGAGATAGCCTTCCGCGCGCAGAGCCTGGGCAAGTTTCTCGCCCTCGGCTTTCAGGATGGCGGACTGCTTCTCACCTTCAGCCCGCAGGATGGCGGACTGCTTCTCGCCTTCCGCCACGTTGATGGCGGCTTCGCGCGTACCGGTCGGATTCGGTCACCACGGCGCGGCGGACGCGCTCGGCGGTCATCTGGCGGTTCATCGCGTCCTGCACCTCGCGCGGCGGGATGATCTCGCGGATCTCCACGTTGGTCACCTTCACGCCCCAGCGCTCGGTCACTTCATCCAGGCGGGTGCGCAGCAGGGTGTTGATGTGCTCGCGTTGCGAAAGCACATCGTCCAGCATGATGCCGCCGATGACGGCGCGCAGGGTGGTGGTTGCCATGCCTTGTGCAGCCTGTTCAAAGTTGCCCACCTGCAGCACCGATTCAGCGGGGTCAAGCACCTTGTAGTACCACAGGAAGTCGATCGAGATCGGGGCGTTATCCTTGGTAATGGACACCTGGTGCGGAATCTCGCGCACCTGCTCGCGCAGGTCAGCCCTGACGGCGCGGTCGATCACGGGGATCAGGAAGATCAGGCCCGGTCCTTTGGTTCCGATGCAGCGCCCGAGGCGGAATACCACCAGTCGCTGGTACTCCGGCACGATCTTGATGGCGTTCGTAAGGAACAGGAACCCACCGATGCCGATGACCAGGACCCCACACAGAACGGTCAAAAAACTACTATCCATGGCAATCTCCTTGTTTGAAAAATGGATGCTTAATTACTTGTCTGGATTCTGCTCAACTTCCAGGGTAAAGCCTTCCCGGCTGATGACCCGCACCTGCTTTCCGGGGGGAATGGGATTCCGGCTGTGTGCGGACCAAAGTTCCCCCGCCACCTGCACCGAGCCTTCATCGTGCACACGCGTCTTGGTCTCCCCGAACTGCCCGATCAGCGAGTTCAGGTCATGGGTGGGCGGTGTAAAGTAAGCTTGCAGGGATTTGCGGATGGCAAGCCACAGGAAACCAAAATACAGGACGGATGCCACCAGCGCGATCAACGGGCTGACCGCCGGTCCGCCATTCGGATTGCGGAACAGGTAAGCGGAACTTACCACCAGGATCAGGATGGAAATCGCCAGGAACAGTCCCCGCTTCGGTTTTCGGATGGCATAGATGAAGGGTACGACGCTCAGGATGATCAGGATCAGCGCCCACAGGTTGAAATCCAGCTGGGTGATCGAATATCCCGCCAGCAGGAGGCAGAACAGTGAACCAACCTCAATCGCCCCCGTGCCCGGCGTGACGAGCGCCAGAAGCCCGAGAAACGTCCCCCCCAACAAGAGTAGATATGCAACATTGGGATCGAGTAGGATATTCATGGCAACTCCTTGCAATTCCATTATACATCACCTCTACTAGTCTCCCTGCTGGCTGGCAAACTGGCGCTTGTAGAGCGAGTTATATATTCCGCCGCGCGCCAGCAGCTCCTCGTGCTTGCCTGTTTCCACGATGCGCCCCTTATCCACCACGCAGATCCGGTCCGCGTTCAGGATGGTGCTTAACCGGTGCGCGATCACCACGGAGGTGCGGACGCTCAACAGGTTGCGCAGTGCGTCCTGGATCAGGCTCTCCGTCAGGCTGTCCACATTCGAGGTGGCTTCATCCATGATCAGGATGCGCGGGTCCGCCAGGATGGCGCGGGCGATGCACACCAGCTGGCGCTGCCCCACTGAAAGGTTCGAAGCGCCCTCCTGGACACGGGTCGTGTACCCCTCCGGTTTGGCGGTGATGAATTCGTGGGCATTCGCCGACCTGGCAGCCTCCTCCACTTCCTGATCGGACGCATCCGGGCGCCCAAAGCGGATGTTGTCTGCGATGGTGCCGGAAAAGAGGAACGAGTCCTGCGGCACCAGCCCGATCTGCCTGTGAAGATCATGCTGTTTAATGCTGCGCACATCGATGCCGTCGATCAGCACCGCGCCCTCAGTCACATCGTAAAAGCGGGCGACCAGGTTGCCGATGGAGGTCTTGCCCGCGCCAGTCGGTCCCACGATCGCCACAGTTTGACCTGGCTGAATCTCGAGGCAGACATCGTGCAGCACTTCCGGCAGTTCCGGGCGATAACGGAATGAAACATGCTCCAACTTCACTTCACCCTTGATATCGGTCAGTTCAATGGCGCCCGGCAGGTCGTTCACATCCGGGACGGTATCCAGCAATTTAACCACCTGCTCCCCGCCTGCCATGGCGGACTGGAGGGTGGTGAACATGCGGCTCAATTCCTGCACAGGCTGGAAAAAGCGGGTGACGTAGGAGAGGAACGCCACCAACACTCCCAGGGTGACCGTTCCACCCACCACCGCACGCCCGCCAAACCAAAGCACAATGGCGGTCGCCAGGATTCCCAGGAATTCGATGGCAGGCAGGAAAATGAATGAGAGGGACATGGCGCTGATGTTGGCTTTGCGGTTAACCTCATTGACCGCGCTGAAATTCTCCTGGGCTGTATCCTCCTGCCCGAACGCCTGGATGACCCGCACCCCCGCGATGTCCTCCGCCAGCCCGCCCACCACCTTTGCCACGCTGGTGCGGGTTTCACGGAAAGCCACGCGCGCCCGCCTGGAGAACCAGACCGTCATCAGCACCATGATCGGCAGGACGGTGAAGGTCAGCAAGGCGAGGCGCACATTCATGGTCAGCATGACCACGATGATGCCAACCAGGATCAGCATGTCGCCCAGCAGGGTGATGATACCCTGCGAGAGCAGGTCATTGATGGTCGCCACATCGTTGATCACACGCGAGACGGTCACGCCAACGATATGCGTATCATGGTAGCTCAGCGACAGTTTCTGCAGATGGATGAACAGGTCGCTGCGGATATTGGCGAGCATGCGCTGGGCAACCAGCGAGAGCAGGTATTGTTCCGTCCGGGTGGCAATGTACAAACCGATGAAGGTCCCGGCTGTCCACAAGGAAATCCGCACCAGTCCCGCCTGATCGCCCCGGGAGATGTAGGTGTCCACCGTCACTTTCAGAAGATAGGGAGCCAGCAGTGTGAAAGCAGATGCCGCCAGCATGGCGAGAAAAGCAAGCGCCATCATTTTCCTGAACGGACGCAGGTAGACCAGCATGCGGGTCATCACATGCTGGTTGTAGATCTCGCCGCGCTTGCCAGTCCCCTCTGCGAAGGTCTCCATCGCCCCACGCGGTCCCATCCCTGAACCGGATACCCCGATGCTAAAGCCCATTTATCAGTCCTTGCTCCTTGAATCCATTCATGCCTGTATTGTCTTTCGTTTCGTACTGCCCGATCTAAGCTGCTGGTTGTAAATATTGGCATACAGAGGTGAGGATTGCAGCAATTCCTCGTGCCTGCCGCGTGCCGCGATCCGCCCTTTATCCATGACCAGGATCAGGTCCGCGGATTGGACCGTGCTCAGGCGGTGGGCGATGACGAAGGTTGTGCGACCGCGCATGACCCGCTCCAGCGCGACCTGGATCAAATGCTCCGTCTCGCTGTCCACGCTCGAGGTGGCATCATCCAGGATCAGGATGCGCGGGTCGGTCAGCAGGGCGCGGGCGATCGCCAGGCGCTGCTTCTGTCCGCCGGAAAGCGTCCTGCCGCGCTCGCCGACCTTCGTGTCATAGCCATCCGGCATCTCCATGATGAACTCATGCGCCTGGGCGTCCTTCGCCGCCGCCTCGATCTCGTCCTGGGTCGCCTCCGGCTTTCCAAAACTGATGTTCTCGCGGATCGTGGAGGCAAACAGGGTCGTCTCCTGCAGCACCATGCCGATCTGGCTGCGCAGAGAGTTCAGGCTCACCGTCCGGATGTCCGTCCCGTCGATGGTGATCCGTCCCGCGGTGGGGTCGTAAAAGCGCGGGATCAGGTTGACCACGCTGGTCTTGCCCGAGCCGGTCGATCCGAGCAGTGCCACGACCTGCTGCGGTTTGGCTGTAAAACTGATATCCTTAAGAATTCCCGCCTGCCTCCCATAAGTAAAGGACACCTTGTCGAACACCACCTCGCCCTGCTCCGTTACAAGGTCCGGGGCATCCGGTTCCTCGGTCACCATCGGGACGGTATCGAGAATCTCGAACACACGCTCAGCGGACGCGCCCGCAATGGTGATCGCGGGCAGCACCATGCCCAGGTAGCGCACCGGGTTGATGAGCTGCGCCACGTAGGTTGTAAAAGCCACCAATTCGCCCAACGTCAGGGCTGTTGTTGATCACCAGCATCCCGCCGTAGAGCAGGATGGTCACACTGCTGATATTGGCGATCAGGTTGAGCATCGGCATGTTGTTGGTCTGGATCCTCGCGGATTGCGCCGAAAGGTCGTACCATCTCTGGTTCTCCCTGGTGAAGCGTTCGATCTCAGCATCTTCCTGGGCAAATGTCTTGACTACACGCAAACCACGTAAGTTCTGCTCCACGCGCGTGGTGATAACGGATAATTGTTTCTGAATCTCCAGGGATAGAGGACGGTAGACCCTCCCGAAGCGAATTGACTGGATGACCAGCAATGGCATGGATAACATCGCCAGCAGTCCAAGCTTCGGATTCATCCAGATCATCATCCCGGCGGTGATCAACATCAGGAAGCTGCTCTCAATGATGCGGAAGATCGCCCGCCCGGTGAGAAACCGGATCCTCTCCACATCCTGGATGGCACGCGAGAGCAGGTCACCCGCCTCCGCCTTGTCATGGAAGGAAAAGGACAGCTCGGTGATCTTTCTCTGCAGGGTGTTGCGCAGGTCGTATGCGACGTTCTGCGAAGCGATCTCGGTCCACAGACCCTGGTAGTACGTCAGGATGCTTTTTACCACGACCAGCGCCAGCAGCCCGCCCACCGCCAGGGACAAGATGGAGATATCCCCCGCTCCAATGCCTTCATCGATCGCCCGCCGGATCACCTGGGGATTGACCATCGCTATCAGGTCGATCACCAGCATGGTGGCATATACGCCGGTCACCAGCTTCCAATGCGGTCGCAGGTAACCGAAGGCACGCGGCAGCGTGGACGATTGACGGATTTTTGGGAGTTGGTGTTCGTTAACTAACTTCATCGTTATTCACAACGACAGGCATGGATGCAGTGATGATGGTACAGGACGATTATAACCCTCTGCTTGTGCGAAAAAGTTCAAAATGTCCCACATCCCCGCCTTCCTCGGGACTTTTGCGATAAGGTTATAATGGGCAGGATATTTTTCTCATCAGCATCCAGGTATGCGGATGGGCTCCAGGAGTCTCCCTTGAATTTCCAAAAGATCTGTGTCCTCGGGATGGGTTACATCGGTCTCCCCACCGCCAGCACATTTGCAGCGAACGGCGTGCAGGTCCTTGGTGTGGATATCCTCCCGAACGTTATTGAAACCCTCAAAAAAGGCGACATCCACATCCACGAACCCGGTCTGCGCGAGCAATTCCAGTCCGCGCTCAGGACCGGGCGCCTGACCTTTGCCACCGCCCCGGAAACCGCCGACGCCTACATCATCGCTGTGCCGACACCCTTCCATGAGGGCGAATACGGCGAACTCAACGATGTGAAGTTCAAGAAGGCGGATATGCGCGCCGTGATCTCCGCCGCGGAGTCGATCGTCCCGCACCTGCGGAAAGGGAGCCTGGTGGTGCTTGAATCCACCTCCCCGCCGCGCACCACCGTGGACCTGGTCCGCCCGATCCTCGAACGTACCGGTTTGAAGGCAGGCGTGGATTTCCACCTCGCCTATTCCCCCGAGCGCGTCCTGCCGGGTCAGATCCTGCGCGAACTCATCGAGAACGCGCGCGTCATCGGCGGGGTCACCCCCGAGTCCGCGAGTGCCGGTCGCGACCTGTACGCCACTTTCGTCAAGGGGCAGATCATCCTCACGGATGCCACCACGGCGGAGATGGTCAAATTGATGGAGAATACCACCCGCGACGTGAACATCGCGCTCGCCAACGAGTTCTCCCGCCTCGCCGAGCGTTTCGGCGTGGATGTCTGGGAGGCGATCTCCATCGCCAGCCTGCACCCGCGCGTGAAGATCCTCTCGCCCGGTCCGGGCGTCGGCGGACATTGCATCAGCGTGGATCCCTGGTTCCTGGTCGAATCCGCCCCGGATATCACCCCGCTCATCTACAACGCCCGCAACGTCAACGATGGTCAGCCTCATTTCGTGGTGGACCTCGTCCGCAAAGCCCTGGGCAGCCTCCAGGGTAAAAGGATCGCCGCGCTCGGGCTGGCATACAAACCCGACGTGGATGACCTGCGTGAAAGCCCTGCCGCGGAGGTCGTTCATCTCCTGCAGAAGGAGGGCGCGCTGGTCAAAGCCTTTGAGCCGTTTCAAGCCTGAAGGTTTGCCGGGCATCGATTGCGCCCTGTCGTTGGAGGCTGCGCTCAAAGATGCGGAGGCAGTGTTGCTGCTGGTCAACCATACCGATTTCCGCGCCATTGACCCCTGGAAAATTAAGTTCCCTCACACCTGCGAGAGTCCTCGTGGATACCGTCAATGGCTGGGCTGGGCAGGACTGGGCGAAGGCAGGTTTTCACTACCATCGCCTGGGAGTGAACAAGTAAGCTCGCAGTGACCCGCGAAGAACCATTCCAAAACTTTATCTGGTATCGATGAAAAAACTCCCCCTCCTAGTCCTGTTGGTTGCCCTGCTCTTTACTGCCTGCACACAGCCGACCCCGTCCCCGGTCCCATCTCCGACGGCGACTTTCCTGCCGCCGACCGCGACTGCCACGCTGCTACCCACCCTCACCGCCACCATCGTACCTTCTCCCACACCCAACATGGATCCAGCCACATGGACCAGGGAGGAGGTGCTGGCGCACCACGAGGCGGAGAGACTGGCATATCTCGAGGAACAGGGTGCCTGCCCTCTCCATCCCCGCGCTGGAATACCATGGTGATGATTACCGCATGACCATCGGCGGCGGGGTGATCGAACTGGCTCCCGCGGGGTTCGAGGAGCAGATGGCATGGTTCCGTGACAATCACGTCCACGCGGTGACGGGTGAAGAATTGCGTTCCTGGCTGAAGGGTGAGATCGAACTGCCCGCCCGTTCGGTCATCCTGACCTTTGACCTGGGAGACAACACAAGCCAGGTGAAAGGTCCCGCGAATGATCGAAGTCTTCCGCAAATACCAGATGTTCGGTCTGTTCACGCTCTACCATGGGCGCATGGACCCCGGTACCACGGTCAACTGTCCCGACGAGCGCTGTTGGGATGCGTTCCGCACAGCCTACCTCACAGGTTACGTCACGATCGGCACACACACCATCACGCATCGAGATTTCTCCCTGCTGGACAAGGAGACGGGTCTGGCGGAGCTGGCGGAATTCCAAGAGAATCATCGAGGAAAAGATTGGCAACGGCTGTGAGGTGTTCATCCTCACCTGGCCTCTGGAAGCCGTTCCCTCCTGGGCGGCAGAGATCAAATCCATCGGCATCGATATTGCATTTGGCGGGTACACTTATCCCATCCTGCAGAACGCGGTCTGGAAGGACAAGCCCGGTGACTGGTTCAAGCTTCCCCGCATCCTCCCGCCGGACAGCAGCGGCATATCAGGTCGTCCCAGCGGCAAAACGCTGGAAGATATCATGAGGATGTATACTTCCTCCTGGGAGTAACCGGGTTCAGAGAAATCACCGTGAAAATTCTTTCAGTTTTTGGCACCCGCCCTGAAGCCGTGAAAATGGCGCCCGTGATCAAACGGCTGGCACAGACCGCCGGGGTTGAATTCGCGCGTCTGCGTCACCGCCCAGCACCGCCAGATGCTCGACCAGGTGCTGGAATTGTTCGCCATCCAGCCGGATTACGACCTCGACCTGATGCGCGAAGACCAATCCCTGGCGCAGGTAAGCGCTGCCATTTTCACCCACCTGGATCCCATCCTGGCTGATTTCCAGCCCGATTGGATCCTCGCCCAGGGCGACACCACCACGGTGGCTGTCACCTCCCTGCTCGCCTACTACCGGCGCATCCGCTTTGGGCACGTCGAGGCCGGGCTGCGCACCGGGGACAAATGGCAGCCCTTCCCCGAGGAGATCAACCGGCGCGTGGCAGGCGTGGTGGCAGACCTGCATTTCGCACCGACAGAATGGGCGCGCCAGAAACCTGCTGCGTGAAGGGGTGCCGGATGCCATCATCAGGGTCACGGGCAATCCCGTCATAGATGCCCTGCAGGTGGTGGCGAAACAGCCCGAACCGGAGATGATCCGCGACCTGCTGCAAAGACTGGAGATCGGCAAACGCGCATTGATCCTGGTGACCGCCCACCGGCGCGAAAATTTCGGCAAGCCGCTTGAGGATATCTGTGAAGCGCTAAAAGGCCTGGCATCACGCGGCGATGTGGAGCTGGTCTATCCCGTCCACCTCAACCCCAACGTGCAGGGAACTGTCCATCGCCTGCTGGAGGGCGTTCCGCACATCACCCTGCTGCCCCCGCTGGATTACCTGCCCCTCGTTCACCTGATGAAGCGCGCCCGCCTGGTGCTCACCGATTCAGGTGGAATCCAGGAAGAGGCACCCGCATTCGGAGTCCCCGTCCTCGTCCTGCGCCAGGTGACCGAGCGCCCGGAGGGTGTTGCCGCGGGAGTACTAAAACTTGTCGGCACCGATACGGACCGGATCCTTCAAGAGGCAAACCACCTGCTCGATGACCCGTCTGCCCATGCAGAAATGGCACATGCCTCCAACCCTTATGGAGATGGCACTGCCGCCCGGCGCATCATTGATGCTCTTCTCGATTTTTCCCATCAATAAAAACAGGGTGGACTAATCCCGCGTTGTCCAGGTGGACGGGAAATCCCCGCCCCTCCATTGCATGGATTCCAATTACATCAGATCGTTCAACTGGAAAACCGGTCCATCTTCGCAAGCCAATTCCATCCCCCGCCTGGTTTCGATCGAGCACACCCCGCACTTCGCCAGCCCGCCGCAAGGCATGCTGGCGATCACCAGTACCTGGGCAGCCTGCGGCAATCTTAATTGCTCCTCATGGGTGAAGCGTTTCCGCCACCCGCGTATGGCATCGATCGGTGCAGCCACTGCCAGGTAATCCGCCCATAGGCAGACCTCGCCCAGCGCGGAGAGCGGATAAATTTCCATGTCCGCCGGAAGGTCCTCGGGCGGGTCATTGCAGACCAGGGAGATCGCCGCGCCTTGTGCCTGTGCAGGCGGAATCAATCCCAACAGTGTGGCAGGCGCCGCATCCCATGCTGAAAGCGCGATCCGCCGCGCCGTCACAGGCAGGCTGAATCCGTGTCCGAACGGACCGCGCAACTGCAGGCTCGTCCCCGGGATCCAACTCCATGGCAGGGGCGGCGCTGCCAGGAATCCACCTTGCGCGCTCCCCGCGGAAAAGACAGGCACAGCCAGCGGCTCATCCGACCGGGAGTCGTATGCCAGCAGGTATTGACCTGGCTGCGGTGTGAGAGCAGAATCGCACTCCACGCGGGCAGCCGCACTGCGGTCATCCAGGAATCTTTCGACGATCCTTCCCTCGCGCATGGTCGAATGTTAACATGGTTATAACCCGTGGGCAAGCTGCTGCGGGTATAATAAATGCATCGCCAAATTTTTATCGGAGGTTTTTATGAACATTGCATCGATCTTTAAAGCCGCAGCCAGTCTTTCGTGGATCCTTGTGATCGGTTTGATCTTCATGGTGGGCATGCGCGCCGCCCGCAAACAACCGGTTCGCGGGCTGACGACCGGCATCATCATTGCAGTGGTTTTCGCAGTGATCGCGACCACCCTGGGCGCCGGGCTGGTCTTCATCGAGCCATACGAGACCGGTGTGGTCGTTACGATCCTGTCATCGCAGGGCGGCATGCGGGCTGAACCGCTTTCAGCCGGGTTGCATTGGATCGTTCCGTTTGTCGAACGGGTCGAGCGCTACCCCATCTCCATCCAAACTTTCACCATGGCACGCACAGAATCGGAAGGTGAAACTTTTGGTGAACTTTCTGTTGAAGCCCGCACCTCCGACGGACAGCGAATTTGGGTGGATTCGACGGTCATCTATCAGATCGAGCCATCCGTGGTGACCACCATCCACAAGGAATGGCAGCATCGCTACCAGGAGGACCTAATTCTCCCTCAAGCGCGCGGCATCATCCGTGACGCAGTCTCCCAGTACCGTGTGGAGGAGGTCCTCAGCTCCAAGCGGTTTGACATGGCAACCGAGATCACTACGGACTTGGAAAGGGTTCTGTCGGAAAATGGCTTGACCCTGGTGGACTTCGTCCTGCGGGATATCACCTTCACCGAGGAATACGCCCAGTCCATCGAGCAGAAACAGATCGCCGAACAGCTGGCATTGCAAGCCAAGTTCGTGGTGGAACAGAGGAAGCAGGAGGCTGAACAAGCCCGCCAGGTGGCGCAGGGTCAGGCGGATGCCGCCGTCATCGCTGCCAAGGGCGCCGCCCAGGCACGCATCATCGAAGCCGAGGCGGAAGCCAAAGCCAATGAACTGATCGCCGCCTCGCTCGCCGGGCGTCCCGAACTCCTGACCTGGCTTTACATCAACAAACTTGCACCCAGCATCCAGGTCATGCTGCTGCCCAACAACTCCCCGTTCCTGTTCCCCCTGCCGGACGTGGTCACACAGTAGGTTTATAAGACCCTGAAGGTTTTTGAAACCTTCAGGGTCTATTTAAGGAGACGATTGAATTCGCACCATCCATCCGGGCGCCAGATCCGCCTGACCAGCCTTTCCGCCTGCGCGGGTTGAGCGTCCAAACTGGGCGCTGACGCCCTGGCGCAGGTTCTGCGCCCGATGCAGGAACTGTTCAAACCTGCAGACCATCCTGACCTGCTGGTGGGTCTGGATGGTCCCGATGACGCCGCCGTCTGGCGGCTGGATGATGCGCGCGCGCTGGTCGTCACAACGGACTTCTTCACTCCCGTGGTGGACGACCCTTACGATTATGGCGCCATCGCCGCAGCCAACAGCCTCTCGGATGTGTACGCCATGGGCGGCAAACCCTTCCTCGCCCTCAACATCGCCGCCATACCGGATAACCTGCCGCTGGAGATCACCACTGAGATCCTGCGCGGCGGCGGCGGAGAAGGCGCGCGAGGCAGGCATCGTCATCGCGGGCGGGCATACGATCAAGGACAAGGAGCCGAAATACGGGCTGGTGGTGCTCGGATTCGTCGACCCAAAGAAGATGCTATCCAAGGGCGGCTTGCGCCCGGGGGATGCCCTGGTCCTGACCAAACCCCTCGGCTTCGGCGTAACGACCACCGCCCTGAAGCAGGAAAAAGCAGAACCAGGGGATGTGAGCGAGGTCGTCCTGTGGATGTCCCGCCTGAACCGCATCGCCTCGGAACTGGCGGTCGAATTCAACCTGGGGGCAGGCACCGACATCACCGGTTACAGCCTGCTCGGTCATGGCATGGAAATGGCGGACGCCTCTGGCGTCTCCCTCCAAATCGAGTACGACAAACTGCCATTCGTGAGTTGCGCACATAAATATGCCGCGGCAGGCACCTTCCCCGGCGGCGCTTTTGACAACCATGCGTTCTACAGCCCCCGCGTTCACCTTGCAAATAAAATGGAAGAAGCGGATGAAATGCTGCTCTACGACCCCCAGACCAGCGGTGGTCTTCTCCTCGGAGTGCCGCAGGAAAAACTATCCGCATTCGTTCAACGTGCGGAAGTCCTGAAACAACCTGTCTGGGTGATCGGTGGGGTCGGGCGCGGAAAAGGCATTACAATCAACTGATGAGGCAGAGTATTCCCCTGCCGGAAGAGACATGTCAGAATTTCATCTGGATGTAAACTTTAATACCGGTCTGATCACCATCGCGGTACTACTCCTGCTGAATGGGTTTCTTGCAATGGCGGAGACCGCCCTGTTATCCGTGCGCAAAGCCCGGCTGCACCACGCCAACAATGAAGGCAATGCCCGTGCCGGTGTGGTGCTCAAACTGATCGAGAATCCGAACCAGTTCCTTTCCGTAATCCAGATCGGCATCACCTCCATTGACCTGTTGATCGGTGCCCTGACCGCAGCAACGCTGGGCGCCTGGATAAACAGCGAGCTGGAAAAATACCCCGCACTTGACCCTTACAGCAGCGATCATCAGCATCCTGGTCGGCATCCTGCCGATCACCTACCTGTCCCTGGTATTGGGAGAACTGGTCCCCAAGCGGCTTGCCATGCGTTCCCCCGAGCGCCTCTCCGCCGCAGTGGCAGCGCCCATGCTGTTCTTTGCAAAGTTGTTCTCCCCAATCGTACGCTTGCTCAGCCTCTCCACCGAGGGCATCCTGCGCCTGATGGGCGTCCGCCCTTCCACCGAACCTCCGGTGACGGAGGAGGAACTGCAGGTGCTGCTTGATCAGGGCACGCAAGCGGGTGTCTTCGAGGAATCAGAACAGGACATGATCCAGGGCGTGTTCAGCATCGGCGACCAGCGCGTCTACTCGTTAATGACACCCCGCACGGAAATTGCCTGGTTGGAAGTGAATGATTCGCCGGAGGAGATCCGGAAAAAGATCGCGGAGTGTTCCTACTCCCGTTTCCCCGTTCGTGATGGTACGCTGGAAAATGTCGTTGGTGTGGTACGCGCCCGCGATTTGCTGTTGACCAACCTGGCGGGTGAAAAGATAAACCTGAGACACAACCTGCATCCGGTTATTTACATCCCGGAATCTGCAGAAGCTTCTCAAGCCCTGGAGATGTTCAAGGGAGGCAAGGCTGAATTAATGCTTGTGGTCGATGAGTTTGGCGCTGTACAGGGACTGATCACGCTCAACGACATCCTATCCGAGATCGTGGAGGGCATCGGTACGGATGAGCCTGAAGCCACCCAACGACAGGATGGTTCCTGGCTTGCTGGACGGCATGCTCTCGGTGGATGATTTCAAGGAGATATTCAACCTGCGTGACCTGCCCGAGGAGACTGACTACGAGACCCTTGGCGGATTTATTATGTCCTCCCTGGGGCGGATACCCCAGGCGACCGATAAGTTCGAATGGAACGGCTTGCAGTTCGAAGTGATGGACATGGATTCCCGCCGCGTGGACAAGGTGCTCGTGACCACGATCAAGACCAAGCC
This sequence comes from uncultured Chloroflexia bacterium, assembly GCA_963823545.1. Classification (GTDB taxonomy): domain Bacteria; phylum Chloroflexota; class Anaerolineae; order Anaerolineales; family Villigracilaceae; genus Denitrolinea. The sequence continues at coordinate 77,854 of CAWGMC010000040.1, forward strand.
CGCGCCTCCCCAACCCGACAATGATTAGTACAGGATTTTACTTCCGTGTAACCCCGCGGGTCCGCCCGTTTGCTGTGATTCCCACCTTAAAACTCGCTAATTTTTCGATGGTATAATTCCCGCCCGATGAGTCCAGAAATCGAATCCCGGAAGACAAGAATATGCCCGACCTGCGGTACACGCCTCAGCGAGAACGCGACCCGCTGCCTGGTCTGCGGCGCCGAACTGACCGCCAAAGCCTCGGCACCTGTCAGGAAAGCCGAGAAGACTGCCCTGCAGGCTGGGCGCATGCCCGAGATCACCCTCAGCCTGCCCGCCGCCCTGGGCGCGCTGGTGGTTGTCCTGCTGATCGGCGCGGCGGTGGTATTCGGCGCGTTGCGCGCCGCCAACCGCGTGGTGGACCCGACCGCGGTCCCGACCGCCACCGAAACCGCCACCATCACCCCCACCGCCACCGAAGTTTATACGCTAACGCCCTCGCCAACCTTTACTCCCCTGCCGCCCATTCAATATACCGTATCCGCCGGGGATACCTGCGGCGGCATCGCCTACACCTTCGGCGTTTCGGTGCAGTCCATCATCATTTTGAACAACCTTGATTCCGCCTGCACGAACCTGCGCATCGGGCAGGTGGTCCAGGTGCCATATCCAACCCCCACACCTCCACCCCCGCCCACCAGCACCTTGGAACCGGATGCCGCCACGAAGGCAGCCTGCCAGACCGCCAGCTACACGGTGCAAGCCAACGATACCCTGTCCAGCATCGCCGCCAACTACAATGTTTCGATGGCTTCCATCCGTGAATTCAACAGCCTTGCCACGGATAACGTCCTGCTCGGGCAGACCCTGCTGGTTCCCTTGTGCCAGCGCGCACCCGATCCCAACAAACCGACCGCCACACCGACCCCTCCGCCTCCCTACCCCGCCCCGAACCTGCTCCTGCCGATCGACGGCGCGGCATTCACCCTCGCCCACGACATCGTCACCCTGCAGTGGGCATCCCTGGGTGTCCTGCGCGAAGGCGAGGCTTACCAGGTCATCATCGAGGATGTCACCGCCGACCAGGGTCGCCGCATCGTGGCGTACGTCACCGATACCAGTTTCATCGTCACAACCGACTTCCGCCCGAATGACAGCGTCGCCCATATCATGCGCTGGTGGGTGGTGCCCGTCCGGCAGACCGGGACCGATGACCAGGGTGATCCCATCTGGTCGCCCGCGGGTGCTGCGAGCGAAAAACGGGTCTTCACCTGGATCGGGGTCGCAGCGCCCTCCACTCCCCAGCCGTAAAAATCATCCGGCAGGGAAAAACAATCTTGTAGTAGAATAAAACGCCCTCCCTTGAGGGCGTTTTTTCGGTCATTGTTTTTAATTTCCCTGTTATCATCCATCCACCTGCCAGCCGGAATTCTCGACCTCCCCTCTTTACCCTTCGCCTTTTATCAACCTGGAGAAGAATGAGAAACTTTTTCAATCGATGGGTTGCGGTCGCCAACACCTTCCCGCGCACCTTCAAGATCATCATCCTGACGACCTTCATCGACCGCCTGGGCGGCTCGATGCTGTTCCCGTTCTTCGCGCTCTATCTCACCGACCGCTTCGATGTAGGTTTGAGCGAGGTGGGCGTGCTCTTCCTGATCTTCTCGATCACCAGTTTCATCGGCAGCTTCGCAGGCGGCGCGCTGACCGACCGCTTCGGTCGCCGCAAGATGATCATCTTCAGCCTGGTTGCCACCTCCCTCAGCACTGCTGCCATGGGCTTGGTGAACACACTGGAGGGCTTCTTCATTATCGGCACCATCTCGGGTCTCTTCACCGATGTGGGCGGTCCCGCCCAGCAAGCCATCATAGCGGACATCCTGCCCGAGGAGAAGCGCGCCGAAGGTTTCGGCATCCTGCGCGTGACCTTCAACCTGGCGGTCGTCTTCGGACCGATCATCGGCGGTTTGATCGTGGCGCGTTCCTACCTTGCCCTGTTCCTCCTGGACGCGGTCATCAGCATCATCTCGGCTGTGATCGTGTATCTGAACGTGCCCGAGACCAAGCCCGAGTTGAAACCGCACGAAAAGCCGGAGACCTTCGGTCAGACATTCGTCGGGTACCTGCGGGTCTTCCGGGATGCCCCCTTCATGTTCTTCATCGTGGCGGTCATGCTGTCCGGCTTTGTGTACATGAACATGAACGTCACCCTGGGCGTGTACCTGCGCGACTTTCAAGGCATCCAGCCGGAATATTACGCCTACATCCTGAGCGTGAATGCCGCCATGGTGGTGCTCTTCCAGTTCTGGATCACCCGCCGCATCGAGAAGTTCCCGCCCATGCTGGTGATGGCGGCGGGGACCATGCTGTATGCCGTTGGCTTCGGCATGTATGGCTTTATCGGCAGTTATGCGATGTTCGTCCTTGCCATGGTCATCATCACCATCGGCGAGATGCTCGTCGCGCCCATCGGTCAGGCGCTGGTCGCCAACTTCTCCCCGGAGCATATGCGCGGGCGGTATGGTTCCGTCTTCGGCAACCTCGCCTGGGGTGTCCCATTCGCGGTGGGTCCGTTGCTGGCGGGAAAACTGCTCGACAACTACGACTCGAACTGGTTGTGGTACGCCTGCGGCATCCTCGGGACTCTTTCCACGCTGTGCTTTCTCGTGCTGCACCGTGTTCACCCGGCGATGGAATTGACCCGGGCACCATCCGGCGCGCCTGCCAGTGACTAGACTTGACCTGTAAAAAGTCCCCAATAATATTTGGGGACTTTTTGAGATTGCCAGGAACTATTAGACAAGTTCCAATCATCATCGAGGTGTTTGAATCATGGATATTCGAGCCTACAACAAGAAAGCCTGGGACCACGAGGTCGAGAGTGGCAATCCCTGGACGGTCCCGGTCAGCCGCGAGGTCATCGCCTCTGCGCGCCGCGGGGAGTGGTCCGTGCTGCTTACCGAGAATCTGCCCGTCCCCCGGGATTGGTTTCCGCCCATGCGCGGACTCGACCTGCTCGCCCTTGCCTCGGGCGGAGGACAGCAGGCGCCCGTCTTCGCCGCGGCAGGCGCGAATGTGACCGTACTCGACAATTCCCCGCGCCAACTGGAGCGCGACCGGGAGGTGGCTGAGCGCGAAGGTCTCAAGCTCACCCTCGTGGAAGGCGACATGCGCGACCTTTCCGCCTTCGGGGATGAGACCTTCGATCTTGTTTTCCACCCCGTCTCGAACCTCTTCATCCACGAGATCCGTCCAGTCTGGAGGGAGGCGTTCCGCGTCCTGCGCCGCGGCGGCAGCCTGCTGGCAGGCTTCATGAATCCAGCCGTCTACATCTTCGACCTGGAGAAAGCCGACCTGGGTGTGCTGGAGGTGACCCACAAACTGCCCTATGCGGATTCCGAACATCCGGAGATCGCCAGAAAGCTGATGGATAAGAACGAGCCCCTCGAACACAGCCATTCACTAGCTGACCAGATCGGCGGACAGGTGGATGCCGGTTTCCATCTCATCGGACTGTACGAAGACCATCACAAGGATTTCATCATCGGGCAGTACATGCCCACCTACATCGCCACCCGCGCGGTCAAGCCCTGAAAAGGATGTTGACACAGACTATAATTGGACTATACTTATCCAAATTTATTGGTAAAGGAGATTCCAATGGATAGGTATTTGATCAAATCGCCACACAGCGCCGCGGACTGTGAGCGAGCCATTAATGAACTGCACGCGGCAGGTTACCTGCACAATTTCGAATGGGGTTGCAAGGACCATGATCACACAGCCTGGGCGATCATCGAGGCGGTCAATTACGACCATGCAAAACAGATCGTTCCCTGGTTTTTACGGGACAGGGCTCGCATCGTAAAACTTGTAAAATTCGAAATCGCCGAAACAGAACACAACGAACATATGGTTCGCGCCCGATAACGGGCGGAATTTCCCGAGGCTCGTCCGGGGTATCCCCCACCCTGCCATTGCAGGTGGTGCGGGCATGAATCAGTCTTGCAATCTCCTCTTTGAACCGTGCGGTTACTTGCCAATTCATCATCCGTTTAAAAACAACCTCCCGAATTCTTTTCGGGAGGTCATTGGTTCAAGTACTAGATCGCTGCCTTTGCCTTTGCCACAGCATCTTCCAGCATCTTCGTCGTGACCGACTTCGGGCGCTCGATCGGCTGACCCAGGGCGCGTGCCCAGACGTAGTTGGCCGTCACACCCAGGGCGCGGCCAACACCGAACAGCACGGTGTAGAAATCGAACTCGCGCACGCCGTAGTAATACTGCAGCGTCCCGCTGATGGCATCCACGTTCGGGGCCGGGTTCTTCGCCTTGCCCTGCTCCTTGAGCACCTGCCGGGACAACATCGAAGACCAGGTCCGCCAGGCGGACCAGCTCATCCTCCGGGAAATGCTTCTTGGCAAAATCCATCTGCGCCGTGAAGCGCGGGTCGGGGACGCGCAGGACGGCATGCCCGTAACCGGGGATGACCTTGCCGCTGTTGAGCGTGTCCCAGGCGAACTTATACAGTTCATCGCGCGTGGGAACCCCGCCGAATTTCTTCTTCACGTCGATCAGCCAGGCCAGGCACTCCTGGTTTGCCAGCCCGTGCAGGGGTCCCGCCAGGCCGCTCAAGCCGGCGGAGAAGGCGTAATAGATATCCGACAGCGCGGAGCCGACCAGGTGGGTCGGTGTGCGCGCAGACATTGCCGGATTCGTGGTCGCGAGTGCAGGATGAAGTACAGGCGGGCGAGGTCCGCGTAGCCTTTCTTATCCGGCACCTCCATCATGCGGGCAAAGTTCGCACCGTAATCCATCTTCGGGTTGTACTTCGGTCTGCCCTTCTCGCCGAAATACTTCATAGCGGTAGATGAAAGCGGCGATCACCGGCAGTTTGGCGGTCAGGTCCAGGCTGTCTTCCAGGGCAGGTTCCCAGTAGACATCCTTCTTCATGCCCTCGTGATATTTCTTCGTGAAGCGCGGAGTTGTGCTGCCAGCGCCAGCACCGCCTGCGTGAGCAGGATCATCGGGTGGGTGTCCTTGGGCATGGCACTTGATCATCTTGTAGACATAATCGGGAACCTCAGCCCGCTTCGCCCATTCGGCTTCCACTTCCAGCGCCTGTTCCTTGGTGGGCACTTCGCCGACCATCAGCAGGTAATACAGCCCGCCGACCAGCGGCATCTTCGCGCCGCGCGCCTTGGGCAGGGCCTTCAGCACCTCCGGGATGGACATGCCGCGGAAGCGGATGCCCTCCGCCGGGTCCACGTAGGAGACATCGGTCAGCAGGGACTTGATGTCGCGCATGCCGCCCACGACCTGTCCCACGGTCACCTGGTCCACGACAACCTCCCCGTGTTCCTTCGACCAGTGACCTTGATGCGCTCGCGCCAGGCGGGCAGTTGCGCTGCGATCTTATCGTGCAGAATCATTGGGTTCCTCCATAAATATGAGCGTGCGGCGGGGCAATCCATGGATGGCGATCTCCAGTTCTGATGCGCCCTGCCCGTCACAAGTTTAGAATTTGACCAGTTTCTTTAATGCATCGTGGGTTTCCTTCACCGCCGCAGCTGATTTGTCGAACATTGCCTTTTCATCGGCATCCAGCTTGTATTCGACGATCTTTTCCATGCCGCCTGCGCCCAGCATCACGGGCACGCCGAAGAACATGTCCTTCAAACCGTATTCGCCCTGCATGTATGCCGCGCACGGCACGATCAAGTTGCTTGTCCTTCAGGATCGCCTCCGCCATCTGGGCGACTGCCGCCGCCGGGGCATAATATGCGGAACCGGTCTTGAGCAGGTTGACGATCTCGCCGCCGCCCTTGCGCGTGCGGTTGACGATGGCTTCCAGTTTGTCGGCGGGCAGGTATTCGCGCAGCGGGATGCCCGCGACGTTCGAATGGCGCGTCAGCGGGACCATCTCATCGCCGTGCCCGCCCAGCACATAGCACTGGATGTTCTCCACGCTGACGCCGGTCTCCAGCGCCACGAAGGCGCGCATGCGTGCCGAGTCCAGGATGCCCGCCTGCCCGATCGACGCGCTCGCGCGGCAGCCCGGTCTTCTTCATCGTCAGGTAAGCCATGGTATCCAGCGGGTTGGTCAGCACGATGTAGATGGCATCCGGCGAATGCTTCAGGGTCTCCAGTCGCGGCCTTGCCGACGATGTCCGCGTTCGTCGTCAGCAGGTCATCGCGGCTCATGCCCGGCTTGCGCGGCACGCCGGCGGTGATGATGATGATGTCCGAGCCTTTGGTGGCGGCGTAATCGTTCGTGCCGACGATCTCCACGTCCTTGCCGATGATCGGCATGGCTTCCAGCAGATCGAGCCCCTTGCCCTGCGGCATGCCCTCGACCACATCCACCAGCACGATGTCGGCCAGTTCACGTTCAGCCAGCCAGTGGGCCGTGGTGGCAGCCGGTCATGCCGGCGCCGATGATCGAGATTTTCTTCATGCTTACCTCCAATTGGTCTGATATTGATGGCGTATTTTATACCAGGATGGATCTCCGAACAGGAGTACATCTCCGATGCTGTCAAAAAAAGGAGACTTCCGCCAGCAATCTGTGACGAAAGTCTCCTTGTATCTGTTCCGGAATTACTGCCTGATTCCGCTTCCAGGAAGCGGGTCGCCTGGATGGCCGCCGCGGCGCCCATCCCCGCCGAGGTGACCACCTGCCGGAAGTGCGGGTCAGCCGCTTCGCCCGCCGCGAACACCCCGGGCACGCTGGTCTCCATCAATACGTTCGTCTTCGATGTACCCGTGCGAGTCCATCTTCAAGCTGGCCCTGGAACATCTGCGTGTTGGGCGTATGCCCGATGAAGATGAAGACGCCGTCCGTCGTCGAAGTCGGTCTCCTCGCCGGTCATCACGTTCTTCAACCGCACCGCCTCCACTTCTCGCGTGCCGTGATCCTCGGTCACGACCGTGTTCCAGATGAAGTTGACCTTGGGATTTTCCTTCGCGCGTTTCTGCAGGATCGGTGCTGGCGCGGAGTTCATCGCGGCGGTGGACGATCGTCACCGAGGAGGCGTAGCGTGTCAGGAACAATCCCTCTTCCAGGGCGCTGTCCCCGCCACCCACCACCAGGACCTTCTTATCCTTGAAGAACCAGCCATCGCAGGTGGCGCAATACGAGACCCCGCGCCCGGTCAGCTCGTCCTCGCCCGGGATGTTCAGGTGGATCGGGCTGGCGCCGGTCGTGATGACCAGCGTATCCGCCAGGTACTCGCCCGCTGTCGGTCTGGACCTTGAACGGACGCGCGGAGAGGTCCACCTTGTTCGCCGTGTCGAATTCCACGCGCGTCCCGAAATGCTCGGCCTGTTTCTGGAACAGTTCGCCCAGCTGCGCCCCGCCCACGCCTTCCGGGAAGCCGGGATAGTTCTCGATCGTGTAGGTCAGCGCCGCCTGCCCGCCCAGCTGGATACCGGTCAGCACCACCGGCGCCAGTTCCGCCCGCGCCGCGTAGAGCGCCGCGGAGAAGCCCGCCGGTCCCGAACCGAGTATCATCATCTTTACATGGTTTTCATTGCCTGTCATTGGTTTTCCTGTATTGTTTTGTGAATTTTTCCACTCTAAAGACAACCCATACCCCCATCTTATTACCATCTTTCAGCAAAAATCGCTCGAACGGTACTGATAACGTCCCATGGTCGCCGGATTGTACATCTGCACCTGGTTGCGGTTGATCTTTGCCCAGTAAAGAGCCTTGTCGGAGGCATTCAACAGGTCGGAGGGATTCTGCGCCTGTTCCGGGAAGCACGCCACCCCGAGCGACAGGGTGGTGCGGATGGTCCCGTCGCCAGCGGAGAATTCCATCAGGGAAAAGTTCAGCCGCCATTCCTCCGCGCGGGCGATGGCAGCTTCCTCGGTCGCGCCCGGCATCACCACCAGCATTTCATCGCCGCCATAACGGCAGGCAATGTCGCTCATGCGGGTATTCTCCATCAGCATCTTGCCCAGGTTCTGGAGCACCAGGTCACCCGCCTGGTGACCGTAGCGGTCGTTGATCGATTTGAAGCGGTCCACGTCCATCATCACCACGCTGATCGGCTGGGGTTCCCGCTGGGCACGTGAGATCTCACGGGCAAGGGTTTCCTCCATGTAGCGCCGGTTGAACAACCGGGTCAAGCCGTCATGGATGGCCTCCTCGCGCAGTTTTTCCTGCAAGGCTTGGTTTGCCTCCAGCTGCACCTGCAGGAGGGTGTTGGTCTTTCTCAGTTCCGCCTCAGCGTGTTTCCTCTCGGTGATGTCCTCCTGCATTGCGACAAAATGGGTCACAGACCCGTTGCTGTCCAGCACCGGCGCGATCAATTCCGACACCCAGTACGACTGCCCCATTTTGTTACGGTTGAGCAGTTCTCCCTTCCAGGCATGACCCGCCTGGATCGTTTTCCACATCCCGGCATACAACTGGTCGGCGGTCTCCCCGGATTGGAATACCTTTGGGGTCTTGCCGATCAGTTCGTCCAGGGTGTACCCGGTCAATTCCACCAGGCGCGGGTTGATGTATTCGATGCGTCCCTGCGGATCGGTGATCAGGATGGCGGAGGGGTTCTGCTCCACAGCCATGTAGAAGATGCGTAATTGATCCTCGATCGATTTGCGTTCGGAGATGTCGCGCCACGAAGCCAGTTTCCCGAGCAGCCTGCCCTGGCGGTCCTTCACCGAGACAGCCATGATATCCAGGAAGGAATACTCGGAATGATCCAGCCGGATCTCCCTGCGTTTCTCCAGCAATGCGCCATTGGAGATGATATCCGCCCAGTGCGGGAACACCTCCTGCAACTGCCTGCCAACCGCCTGGTTCTTACCAGGCGCGGCAAACTCCAGTGCCTTCGGGTTGATATCCACGATGCGGTCCTGCTCATCCGTCATCACGATGGCATCATCCAGGTGCTCCACCAGGGCGTCCCGACCCACCGGCACCAGGTCCATCATGTGGTAGCCGAAAAGTCCGTATGCCACCAGCAGACCCGTCACGGTGAAAAGCATCGGCGTGATATCCAGCCCTTCCATGGGCACCCAACCCAGCACGATGAAACCATTAACGAACCAGGGCAGGATGATTCCCAGCAGGATGATACGCACCTGCCGCTGATAGTAGGGTGAGGAGCGCTGGTGGAAGCGAAGCAGCAGGAAAAATCCGATTCCCATCAGGATATAGGAATAGACCAGGAAAATGTAGAACCACGGTCCGCCCCTGGTGATCAAGCCCGGTGTATCGACGCGGGCGCCTCCGAAGAACAATTTATGCAGCGGATTCGTCCACAGCAGAAGTAACGAAATGATGGGTATCGCCAGGATCACCTCGTAGGCTCTGACGGTCAACCAATCACGCAGACCGATGTAATTCAAGAACCAGCAGGAAGAACAGTCACCGGCGTGGCGATCACCCCGCAGAACATCACGTTCAACCAGAATTCGGTGGCTTTCAGTGTCCCCACCCGCCAGTAGAAGGCATAGGCAATAGCCCAGACCGCCAGTGCCATCATAAGGGCGGTCAACTCACGCGCTCCCGCGGCAGGACGCCGGCGCCATGCCACCCACCCCACCCACAGGGCGACCGAGCCAGACACCAGCAACCAGACCGAATAGAAGGAATTCACTTAACTGCCTTGTCCGTTATCTCAAGTGCCTTATCCAGGACGGAGAATCCTTCCTGCAGTTCCGCCTCGTTGATGATCAGCGGTGGAATGATCAGCACCGTATGCCAGTGCGTATACACGTACAGGTTGTGTTCCAGGCAGTACTTGCGCAGGGAGACCATTTCAGGCGAGGAGCTGTTCCAGGGCGCCATCGGCTCCTTCGTCTTCCGATCCTTCACCAGTTCGATGATCCCGAACAAACCGATCGAGCGTACGTCCCCCACGGAGGGATGCGCCTCACCCAGGTCAGCCAGTTTCCGCTTCAGCACCGGACCCATCTGCGCGGCGTGCTCGACGATCCGGTCATCCTTCATCACGCGGATGTTCGCGACTGCCGCAGCCAGGGAGA
>CAWGMC010000041.1:0-41106 GCA_963823545.1 uncultured Chloroflexia bacterium
TCAAAAGCTGTGTCACTCAGGAAAAGGGCGATATCTGTCAAGGCTTGATCATCCATAACCCCGGAGAAGTCATGGTCTAGGATTGGTGGAGCCTTTGAGTGCCGCAAGAATTTCCCCGGGATCCTGGTCAAATACTTGAATAACGCCAACAAAACCGGTCGCGGGGAGCCTTTTCCGTATGCGCCGTCCTTTCCAAGATAATCCCAGCCATGGCATTCCTTACAGCGCCAGGTATCCTTGCCGGTACGTGTATTGGTGGTCTGTGTAGCCCACAAAGGCTGGTCTGTAGCGGGGACATCCACGCCAAGCCCATTCATCCAGTCATTGTAGAGCAGACCGCCACGAAATGGGTCGCCGCTCAATTGGGCAACAGGCGGTTCAGTGCGGGGCCGCGGTTACAGGAGCTTCGGTACGCTGGGGAGCTGGTCGGCTTCGGTCAGCTGTCCGCCGGATGCCGCCAGGATCGCAGCTGCAATAAGCAGTAATGCGTCAAACACGGAACCATTTTGTGTTTTATTCATGGGACATTCTCCTTCTATGGATTTCTATTTTTCGCGATCTTTCACCCTTAAAATAACATTAGGGCCGGTCAAAGAATGTCACAGAATGTCTCAAATGCTGTCCTCGTTTGGAAGAAAGCGGGCAAAGAGGCTATAATTTGATCATGAAAACAAACTGCTCGTGGCTGAAACAGCCGATTTCTTGACTTGAATGTCCTGCAATGGGCGGTTCCGCTCTTTTTGGCGGTGACAGCCATCTTTGAATTTGTGGAACATGGCCTGGAAAGTGAATTCACTTTGACCTGGCTTTTATGAGCGAAACCATCATCTTTGGTTTGATGGGCCCCGTCATCGTAGGCTTCATCATTGCCTGGATGCGCGAACTAGTAAACGCGGAAAGACAAGCGTCGCGAAGTTCAGACCCTCAACCGTGAGTTGGAAACAAAAAGTGGCAAACGCACCGCTGCATTGGAGGAACGAACGCCGAACTGGCGCATGCAAACCGGAACTCCAACAGCCTGGATGAAATGAAATCAGAGTTCGTCTCACTGGTCAGCCACGAACTGCGCGCCCGCTCACCACCCTCAATGGCGGATTGGAACTTGCCCTGCAACATGCCGACATCCTGCCCGCTCAGGCGCGCCGCACACTCGAAACAATGGTGGGCGAAAGCAACCGCCTGACAATTCGTGCAACGAATTCTTGATATCTCCGCCTTGAGGCGGAAACTCTGATTCAACCTTGGGCCAGTTGCTGTCCGCCCATTGATGGAGGCCGCCGCTGAAGTGGTGCTCACCAAAAGGAACCGCCGCCTTGAATGGAAATTTACTGAGAACCTGCCCCCCGTCTGGGCGGATGAAATTCATCTCGAAGAGATCATCCGCAACCTGATGCGCAACGCCGAAAAATATTCCCCGCCCGATTTCGATCATTATCTTGTGCGCCTGACAGGATGGGGACTTGTACGCATCTCGGTCAAGGATCATGGGCCCGGGCATCCCGCGGAATATCAGCAGCACATCTTCGAACGTTTTGGGCGTGGACGCGCCCACCACGGCGAAAGCGCTCCGCCCGGCTGGGGATTGGGATTATATTTCGCCCGAAAACTGATCCAGGCACAGCGCGGATCGATCAATGTCAACAGCCCGATCTGGCAGGACGACAAAGCGCCCGGCGCGGAGTTCTACCTGCTCGTACCGGTGGCAACTTTCAGCGAGGAATGAAGCGTGGCCTCCATCCTGTTCATTGACGACGATCTCAGTCTCTCCGATCTGCTTGCCGAATACTTGCGGGAGCAAGGTTATATTGTGCATACCGCCCGCGATGGTCAAAAAGGGTTGCGCACTTTCTTCGAGCAGAAGCCCGACCTGATGATGTTGGACGTGACCATGCCCATCAAGGATGGCTGGGAGACGCTCAAACGCATCCGCGAAATGAGCCGTGCGCCCGTCATCCTGCTCACCGCCCGCGACGAGAGCCGAATGTGTTGCGCGGTTTCTCGCTCGGCGCAGACGATTACGTCACCAAGCCGTTTTCGTTTGCCCAACTGGGCGCGCGCGTCAAAGCGCTGATGGGACGCGCGGGGGAGTTGCCGCCCTCCGGAACAATTGGGAGCGGGGGCACTGAAAGTGGATTTTGCCTCCCGCCGCGTCACACGTAACGGAGAGTTGATCTCGCTTACCCCCACCGAATTTAAACTCCTGATGACCCTTATGCGCCGTCCCGGCGAGGTCATCTCCGCCGAAGACCTGGTGCGCGAAGTGTGGGGACCGCAATATGCCAACGAGATCGGTTTTGTGCGCCGTTATGTCTGGCATTTGCGGCAGAAAGTGGAAATGGACCCCGAAAATCCGCAATAGATCTTTAATGAGCGTGGTATGGCTACCGGTTCGGCGGTGATAAATCATAAAAGCTTGAACTGTGCCCCACTCCACCCTGGCATGGAATTGAGTTGCCATCATCACCTCATGGATGACTTCGCCCGCATTGGGCATTCCTGGCGGGTCGCCCTCCTTCGCTGTACTCGGCTTGTTCTTCGGTATCTACCTCGCCAACCTTGAGCCTGTCGAAGCATTGAGATACGAGTAGAGACGTTGCATTGCAACGTCTCAAAGCAAAGCAACGTCTCAAGCACCCTCATCTTACAAACCAGGTTTCTTCAGAAACCTGGTTTTCTCCACTGCATTTGTAGAGCAAGATGCTATCTTGTTCTCGCTCGGCGAGGGTCTTCGCGGACTAACCCCGCCGCTGCCATGACCGAAGGTCTCCGTTTGGCGCCCTGGGAAAACCATGAACTTTTTCCGCTTCCGGCGGATTTGTAATCCGCCATTCAGTCAGTTCAGCGCGGTTATGTCATCGATGTGAGTCGCAGATGCCAAAAAACTCACCTGGCGCATAATTGACATCAAGTGCATCGATCGATCTCACGTCCCGGTCTACACCAGGAGAGTATTCAATTGTTCTTGCCCTTGCAAAAATTAAATAATGTTTGGGTTTAAAGACCTCTTTTACCAACGTGAATTGGTTCGGGTGTAAAATCCCCCCTGGATGGTCTTTATATTAGTGACCCGCTGTGGGTCTGATATGGAGTTAGGCGGTCTGTTTAATAATCCAGGCTGTCAGCAAAGATAAGACCGGGTGTCCGGGATGAATGTCCAATTTCGGTTGTTGGGAGATATTGATATGTCTATAGCATCCAGTCGGTTACCTGGCTCGCTCACAGTCTCATTGTTGTTTTTGATCTTCATGTCCTTGGCATGTATCATGTCTGTCCCTGTAGATACACCTGCCAGTGACCAGCCATCAGGACAGTCAGATACTCTGACAGCCACTTTCATGGGTCAGGATGGCGGTGGTTACGCAGGCAAACTATGTTCCTCCGCTACAGCCTATGACAATGTCCATATCCACTTGGAAGGATTGCGAACAGAAAGTGAACCGATCAGTTATCGAATTGAGGATTATGTCGGGGGTGGACTCTGGGCAACTCCATGCGACCCGGTTTCAAATTGGTTTCTTTACGCAAAGCCTGTTGTCAACAATGAAACTGATCTTTACTTTAAGCCTTTTCGAGATGCGCCAAGTGATACGGAATATAAGATTACTGTAGTTTATCAAGACGGAGGAACACAAATAATCTTTGTTCGCGGTTCTCGTGTGAAACCATAGGCAATTCCTCGGTTCGTTTTATTTCTGTACCAAATTACGTCTTTGTCTCCAGATATATGGAGAACTCCTGCGGTGCTGGCAATTCAAGCCGTCGACCCGGCTATGCTGTACCGCTCATGGTTGGTTGCACTCGTTCGTATCAAGCGGAATAAATTGAATACCGAAGTTATCCACGGGACTACAAAATATTTTGCCTTCCGTTGTCCCACAACCTGAAGCACCACCCATTGATATCGTTAGCATATCCGTATTTATCCCCTGGACTGTATAAGTTCCAGGGTTCCACCAATAAGATGCGTATTCGATACAGCGGTGTTAAGTATCTTGAATGAGAAAAATGCCAGCCTCTGGAGAGGATGGAGTGAAATCAAGTGTATAAAAAAACTCATCGGTGCTGGGGGGGCGATATATTATGGTAAAGGGTTGCTCCAGATCGCAGATCACTCCGGAATTGTAGGGTTCAACAGGCTTCCAGCCCGTGTACGACCAGTCTGTCACGCGTAAGACCATCTCGCCCATATCGTAGTGAAAGGTCTTGAGCACATCGATCAGGCTGCTGAGAAATGCAGGCGCGTTGGCAAGCCCGCCCAACCCTCCAAAAAAGATGTTCGCCATCGAGCCAAGCCCGGCCTCTTCCGGCTGCGCACTGAGGATGATCGAGAACTCCTTATCCACCGGTGGGGCACTCTCGGGAATCGTTTTCTTCTGTCCCTTTCCGATCAAATGAATGGATACCCTGCCGTCTTTATCGGTGGTGAAGCGCATGGTGCCTTCATTGATCAACACCAGTTCTGGAATTCCCTTCCCACCCTTCACCACGATCTCTGCTCCAGGAATATCGCCCTCGGTGGGAAAGGCAAAGGAAACACCCAGGGCATTCAGAAAGTAGCTGGACATGCAGGACTCAAGTTCATTCCCATCCGGACGACCCTTCGGATTGGTATACAGCCGCAGCCCAAGGGTCGCTTCCTTGCCGTCCCTCGTTGAGTGCGTACGTTCAAGCGGTTCGGGTACCATGCTTGCGCCGATCTCCATCGCCTGCAACTGCAGGATCAGGCTGATGGCGGAGGTGATGACATTCAAGACCTCCCAGCATCTTGCCGGCGATCTTTTGGATCCTTTCTGTGCTTTCGGCTGCTCCGCCAATCTTGCCGATCACCAATTCCACAAATGAAGGCAAAGCCATCTCTTCCGTCATCCCGGGAAGGCTGATGCCCCCGCCAATTTTATTGAGGATCCAATTGTGCCAGGCAACCGCCGTACTACCTGCGCCGGGCAGGTCCGAACAACCGATCTGGACCCAGCTGAGACACAGCCTGGGGATGGTAAGCCACCATGCTGATGGAATCTCCTGGTACAGAAGCCTGACCGGCAGCCTGGAACAGGGCTTCACGGACCATGACCCAGCTGATCAACTGCACGGTGGGCATATCGATCATGGCTGTATCTGGTGTAACGGCAGTCTCCAGAATATCCACATGCGAGGGGCCGCGCAGGTCCTCTCCCGCACAAACAAACCCAGCAGGCGCACCTGTGAGTTGTCACTCTGGGCTGCCTGACGAAGATCACTCAGCAGCATGGCTCCGATGTCCGTGCCGTCCAACTCCGGCAGCCCGTTGACAAACAGCCTGCCCACATCCGCCAGTGGAATACCCCGTCCCGGCAGGTCCAGCCCGGAGGCATACCATATCTGCCAGTAACGCGGACCGATCGGATCGTCGCCCGTGCTGCCAAGCGGCACTCCATCCTGCCCGATGATCGGGATACCCAGCGCATCATACACACCCATCCATACCGCCAGCCGGTTCTCCCCGGATGCCAGTTGATCGGCATAATTGACCGCCTGCTCATCAGGAGTGTCCCCTGGAGCGGCGGCGGGAATCGGGGGAGTTGGGAGTGTGGGAGGTTCGGCGCTTACTTCCCTCCTCCCCGTATCCTGACCAGAATCCTGAGTGGGTATCTGAACAGGATCCTGGCTGCCGAACACCTGCCCAAAAAAACTGCAGGCCAGGCTGAGAACCAGCAGAACGCTCAATAAAACAGTTAAAGGACGGTTTCTGTGCATGGATCCCTCGGTTCGTTTTATTTCTGTACCAAAATCACCAACGTCTTTGTCCTCAGACCGATCAAGACTCTTGCGGTGCTGGCAATTCAAGCCGCCGACCCGGCTATGCTGGACCGCTCATGGCTGAGCACATTCGCCCGCGTCCGCTGGAATAATATATAAAATTACTTCCCACCCAGAAACGATTATGGTGTTTGTGCCCGCACCCGCGACCCATCCTGTCTGGGTATCTTTTATAGCAATCATATCCATTTGGTAGCCGCCAGCGTTAGGTGTAATGACCACATTGGCTGTGCCAAAACTATCAACTCCGCCATTCGAAAATACAAAATGTTTTTCAAAGGATCCTACTGCCTTCCCATCCGCAGAATAAGGGACAACAAACCATCCTCCACCCCCTCCCCACTCAAATTTTATTCCCTCCATAATGATCTCCCATGGTCCGTAGGGCGAATCGCAGCTCTTCCCATAATAATGACCCCCTCCCCCTTCTACCGGGGGGTAATAATCTATCTTCCAGCCTCTTTTGAACATGATAAGTGACTCCCAGCCTGGTACAGCCTTCGGGCTTTCCGAGCTTTAGGAGCATACCACCCGCGAGTTCGGCGATCGGATCAGCGATGCCCACGCCTCCCATGGCTCCGTTGATGAAGGTGGTCAGGCTCGGCGCTTCGCTGGCGTCCACCGCCGCGCAAACCTTAATACCGGAACTTGCCAGGGTGCCACTTTCGTGAAGTGCCTGTGTCTCCGGCGGCTTACTTTGGATGACAAGCATGCGGAAAGTAGTCCTGGCGCTGTGATCCGAAGACGACGTCACAGAGCAGCGCAGCCTGCCCAGGTGATAAGCACAACCTTGATCCTGTTTTTCAACGACCTGATCATATCCATGTTCAGGCGATCCGGAGGTTATGCGCCACTCGACCGCAAAACCCTCCACCGCCTTGCCGATATCGCCTGCGTTGGCCAGGGTGGGTATGCCCAGTGTGGACAGGCAGTCACCGCGATGCGGTCGGCTGCCATCCCAAATTCACCGTATTTTTGCTGGTATTTCGCCCAATCCGCCTCACTCACTCCCACCGTGGCATCAAATTCGACTTCCAGGTCCGGTTCGTCTTCCAGGGGTTTGTGGACCGGGTTATCCCCGACCACCTTCACTTCCACACTCAAGGAGGAGTATATTTCGATCAGCTTCGAGATACGGGCAAAGACGTTTACCGATGCCATGACTTTTCCAAAATCGTCCTTGCTTATCCCTAATTCTTCCATTGCCTTGCCTAAGACCTCACCCACAGCGTAGGTTATGCCAAAGTTACTTAATTGCGTGCCGATAGCCCCTGGCAGGACGATATTGGTCAGGGGACCGTAAAAGAATTTTTTGTACTTGCTGCAAGGGTCATCCTCCGCCAATGGACTGTACGTTTTCATCCCGCCCAAACCAGCCAGGTGCCTCCCGCCCGGGCCTGGCGGAATCGAAGATTGCGGGAAAATCATGATCCGATCGAAGCCGCGGAGAATAGCTGGAGTTCCAACAGGCTCAACTGCGCCTGGGTTGGGTCAGCCTCGCCGGAGGATAGGTCCACAGCCGGAATTTGGTGTTGTGCCATTTCTGCCAGGAACAGGGGAGTGAAACTTTGCGAATCAGAAGGGCTCTGCCCGGCCGCGTTGATCCAGGCTGCCAGAAAATCGATCAGTTGTTCCCCCGGCGAGAGGTTAGGTTGGAAGGGCCAGCCCAGATCGCTCAACGCCTGCGCAAATTCAGCCACTGTCATTCGATAAGAGTTTTCGCGGTCGCGGGCTTCCAGGGTCAGGACCAGAATATCCGGATGGGTATCCGGCATCGGGGAGGCGGCAGGTAGGCTGCCACGTAAACTCCATTTACATCCATGGTGGCAATGCCTCCGCGCGCTAATGCCTCCTGCACGGCTTCAAAACTCTGGATCAAGGAAGCGTCATCGCTGATCTGCCCGGCCAGATCAGCCGCGGGTGCTCGGTTAACAAGGCTGGATACACCTGGGGTTGAGGGTGCAACCAGGGTGGGAAGCACCTGGTTTCGGTCAGCAGTTTCGATCCGGCCCGGTCAAAAAACTGCAGGCCAGGCTGAGAACCAGCAGTACGCTCAACAAAATTGTTAAAGGACTGTTTCTGTGCATGGATTCCTCGGTTCGTTTTGTAAATGGAGAGCGCAAGTTCAGAAAGTTCTGTCTTTTTTTGAAAATGAATAACGGTTCATCGGACTCTTTGATTGCTCAAGATGGCACTGTCTTTGGATTGGCTGTCAATATTCATAAGCTTGCTGCCCAACCGCCAATGTTGGTACCATGTATGGGAGCATTCGTAACCGGAAATGTTGTATCTCCCAGGCTGTTCCGGCTGGTATGATGAACCGATCATCAACGTGTCTTATGGGTGAATCCATGACCAGATATTTCCCTCGGACGAAGTACCGATAAATAAGTAAACCTCAATTATCAGTAAACCATAAGGTTATTAACAATATAGACCGTTATGCGGAAATTACAATATTAGGATTTATTTCACAAAGATTGGAGGATCCACCCAACGGGTTGCATCTACTAGGAGTCCTGAATAGCGTGGCATTTTGGTTCATCAATATTTCTCCTGTGCTGGAATAAATACAGCAGAGTTGCCACACACTGAATGGTTCCAAATGAGGCGCCAGCATGAATACTTCTCCACTCGATCCATCCGGTAACTCCCCCTTGACAATTTAGAACATTTGTACTAAATTTGCGATTGTCACAACCCGCCCCACTCGCAGTCGGTCTCGAGGAGGGTCTTCATGCTTCCTGCTTCTGAAAACAATTCCCCAATCCCCAATTTACCGATCTACCGGTATCCCCCCGTTCAGATTCCTGGAATAACAAGGGAATTATTCGTTTGGATTTATTTTAAAAAATCAACACGTTATCATCTTTCTCATTTTTCTCATCTTCCACCCCAATGCTTGGTGTCATTGCGAGGGTGTACTCAACCGAAGCATCTATGAAAGTGCCACACTTGTCAAGGGAAAAATAAAAAGCACGTTCGCACCTTAATAACCTAAGAGCGACTTGTTGAAACAGACCAGGCCGGATTTGCCGGAAGCATCTATTCGTTGTCAAGCAACAAGAGTATCTCCAACAAGCGTGTCGCAATCAATCTACGGTTCTCTATGGAACCAGCTTCGGTACACGCTCACGCTTGTCTTGGCAAATCGGATGTGGGTTCACGATAGGGTTCATTTTTTCTTAGCATCCAATAGGACCTCAGCCAAATGTCTTGCCACGGCACCCACTGCCACAGCATGACCTTTGCGCTGGCGGGTACGCTCATACAGACGGACAACATGTTTGTTGTGCCAGGCAGGTCGGTTGCGATTGGAAGCGATCACATTGGCGGCTTCGATGAAAGCCCATTTCAGGTAGTCATTGGCTTCCCTGCGCAGGTGTCCATAGTGTGTCTTACCTCCGCTGGAGGAGACCTTTGGGACACAGCCTGCATAACTGGCAAAATGTTCAGCATCCGGAAAGCGATTGGCGGGTCCCATCTCCTTGGTCACCAATGCGCTGAAGATCTTGCCAAAGCCGGGTAACGTTTTCAAAAGCATGGTGGCGGGTGTGTCTTGAACACATTCTTGGATGCGTTTCTCCAGCAGATCGATTTGTCTTTGCACCTGGTCCAATGCTTCCAATTCCTGGGCAACGCAGGTGTAGGTGTGGGTCGGCAGCTCGAGTATTATCTTTTTGAGGTGTTCGTATCCTTTCCCAACAAAGATATCGCTGTCGTCGATCACCAGTGCATATTTCGCCAGGGTGGCATGCACCCAATTCTTCAGACCGGTGCGGATCTTGCTCAGATACATACGTAACCGCAGCAATTCGCGTTCATCTCTCAGTGAAGTGTCTGGGATCCACACGGTTGGCAGTTTTCCCAGATGGAGCAAGGTTGCCAGTCCTTCCGCATCCAGTTTGTCCGTCTTGTTCACGTTACCCATCATCACTTTCGCCTTGGCGGCATGTGTCAGCAATGGTTCACAGCCTGCTGCCCTCAATCGCTTCCGCAATCCAGTACCAGTTCCCAACCGTTTCAAACGCCACTGGTGTGCCTGCTGGATACTGACTCAAATACTCTCTCACCACTTCCGGGCTATGCACCAGTCGCTCGCGTCGGGTCACTTGTCCTGCTTCATTCAGTACGGCAATTTGCGAATACCTCTTATGAACATCGAATCCAAGTTTATAATCAGCCATGTTGCGCCTCCGTTCTTTTCTGGGTTTTTCTCAACTCCAAGTATAAGACCGGTCGTGCAACACTTTCATATAATCAATCTCCCGTTACGACCTGTCCCACTTGTCCCGCCCTTATCCACAGCCCACTGAATACCATGCTTACAATTGTCCAGACAACATCCCAAACCACCCCTCAAAAATGTGCAATTTTGCATAAAAAACGCGCACTGCCTAAAGGGAAAGTGGAATTGAAAAGAGGTTCAAATCGATCATTGAATTTTTCATCCCCCTTCTTGGCTCGCCTCAAAACTCCTCGATATTTACAAAAAAATCGCCGTTTTCCCCTCAAAAATGATTGTCTGGACATAATTGAACCTCGAATTGAACCTCCAACTCCTCGCGGCAGGTTTTTTCAGCCGAGGCGGCTTCATACCGCCACACTCGCACCGCGACCGCAGGGAGTGCCGAAGTTCCTGGCGCTTTTCCCAGGGCGTTCGGTGCAGTGCAGGTGTCGGCTATGTCGGAGACACGAGTCTCCGACGTCCCCTTTCTTATTTCCTCTTTTCTCTTTCATCCTCTCCGCGTCCATCCGTGTCATCCGCGTTTTCCGCGTCCCATTCCTTGACCTTGGACTTTCGACCTTCGACCTTGGACTGTTCACTATTCACCATTCCCTATTCACTATTCCCCATTTACTGCTCTCTGCTCTCTGTTCTCTACTCTCTCCCGCAAATAGGATAAAATACCCCCCATGTCCAAATACAGTATCCTCATCACCGACGGTCTCGACGCTTCTGCGCAAGCCGTTTTACCTCCTGCACCGTGGACGACCGCACCGGCATCTCCGCCGACGAACTCGCGAAGATCATCCCCGACTACGATGCGCTCATCGTGCGCGGGCGCACCAAGGTGGTCGGACCCCTGCTGGCGGTCGCCTCCAGGCTCAAGGTGGTCGGGCGCGCTGGCGTGGGCGTGGATAACATCGACCTCAAAGCCGCCAAGGAGCGCGGCGTGACCGTGGTCAACGCGCCGGTCTCCACCACGCTTGCCGTGGCGGAATTGACCTTCGGTCTCCTGCTTGCCCTGGTGCGCGAGATTCCCCGCGCCGACGCCTCCATGAAGCAGGGAGGCTGGATCAAGAAGGAACTCGAGGGCGCGGAACTGCATGGCAAGACTCTCGGCATCCTCGGCGTGGGGCGCATTGGCAGCGAGGTGGCTCAGCGAGCGCGTGCCTTTGGTATGCAGGTGCTGGGCAGCGATCCCCTGCTCACGCCCGAACAGGTGCGTGACCGTGGAGCGGAACCCGTCAGCCGCGATGATCTGCTCGCCCGTTCCGATTTCCTCTCCCTGCACCTGCCGCTCACCCCTGAAACGCGCGGCATGTTCGACGCCGAGCAGTTCGCGAAGATGAAGGATGGCGCCCGCCTCGTCTGTGCTGCCCGCGGCGGCATCATCGACGAACCTGCCCTGCTCGCCGCCCTCGAATCGGGTAAGATCGCCGGCGCCGCCCTGGACGTTTTCGCCTCCGAGCCGCCTGTTTCCACCGACCTGGTCAAACACCCCCGCCTCATTGCCACCCCGCACATTGGCGCGCAGACCGCCGAAGCCCAGTCCCGCGCCGCCACGGACATCGCCAGCGAGGTCCTCAATGCCCTCGAAGGTAAACCCCTCCGCTGGAAGGTAGCATAGTGTCATTGCGAGCGCAATGCATGCTCGTACGAGTGCAGGTGTCGCCGCCTGCCCTGTGTTCTTCCAGGGTGGCAATCTCCTCTTTCATCTTTCTTCACTCATACCACCATTCCTCCATCCCACCCTCATCACACCCAGGAGCCTCCCATGCAAGATAAACTGACCGAACTAAAATCCATCCTCGCCGAAGTATCCGACCTGTACAAAGCCGCCAGTGTCCTGGGCTGGGACCAGCAGACCTACATGCCGCGCGCCGGGGCGGAAGCCCGCGGGCAGCAGCTCGGCACGCTCGGCAAGATCGCCCATGAAAAGTTCATCGATGAAAAAGTGGGTAAATTGCTCGACGAACTCAAGGACACCTATCACCCGGAATCGGACGAGTACGCCCTGATCCGGGTCACACGCCGCAACTACGACAAGAGCACGCGCGTCCCCGCGGAATTCGTGGCGGAGCAGGCGCAGGTCACCGCTGCCGCGCATGAAGGCTGGGTGGAGGCGCGCACCAAATCGGATTACTCCATCTTCCAGCCTCACCTCGAGAAGGTCGATGGACCTGACCCGCCGCTACATCGATTTCTTCCCCAAAGCCGACCATCCCTACGACACCCTGCTCGACGACTACGAGCCCGGCATGAAGACCGCCGAGGTGAAGGAGATCTTCACCGAACTGCGCAAGAAGCAGGTGCGCCTGGTGCAAGCCATCGCCGAACAGAAGCAGGTGGATGACTCCTTCCTCCACCTTAAATATTCCGAGGCGAAACAGCGCGCCTTCGGCGAAAAGGTCATCACCGCCTTCGGGTTCAACCCGGAACGCAACCGCCAGGACAAAGCCCCGCACCCGTTCTGCACCTCCTTCAGCATCAACGATGTGCGCATCACCACCCGCTTCAACGAGAAATTCCTCAACCCCGCCCTGTTCGGCAGCATGCACGAGACCGGTCACGCCCTCTACGACGGGGGCACCAACCCCGCCTACGAGCGCACTCCCCTGGCGGACGGCGCCTCGCTCGGCATGCACGAATCCCAGTCGCGCATGTGGGAGAACATCGTCGGGCGCTCGCTGATGTTCTGGGAGTATTTCTATCCCAGCCTGCAAAAGACCTTCCCCGCCCAGCTCGGTGAGGTCAAACTGCTGCGACTTTTACAAAGCCATCAACAAGGTCGAGCCCTCCCTGATTCGCGTCGAAGCCGACGAAGCCACCTACAACATGCACATCATGCTGCGGCTCGAGATCGAGATCGCCATGATCGAGAACACGGTCGCGCTCAAGGACCTGCCCGACCTGTGGAACACCAGGATGAAGGAATACCTCGGCATCGTCCCGCCGGATGACGCCCAGGGAGTCCTGCAGGACATCCACTGGTCGTTCGGCGGTCTGGGTTACTTCTCCACCTACGCCATCGGCAACCTGATCTCCGCCCAGTTATGGGAGAAGATCAACTCCGAGATCACCGACCTGTCCACGCACATCCGCGAGGGCAGGTTCGAAACCCTGCTGGGATGGTTGCGCGCCAACATCCACGTCCACGGGCGGAAGTATGATCCGCAGGACCTGCTGCAAAAGGTGACCGGGTCGCGCCTGACCCCCGCGCCCTACCTGCGCTACCTGGAGACGAAGTTCAAGGATGTCTACGGGTTATAGCGGATTCCGAAACCAGGTTTCTTTAAGAAACCTGGTTTCTAAAATAATTAATGATATGAAATTTACCCGGTACATTCCTCCTGTTCGCCTCGCTCCTGACCTTGAGCGGATGCGCTCCATCGGGCGGGGACTACCCGACTCCGATTCCCCCCGACGTGCTCCCGACCGCCATCATGCAGACCGCCGCGGCGCTCAACGCCACCGCCTTCGCACTGACCCCCTCCGCGACGGTCACGCCCACGCCCACGATCACGCCCACTCCGACGGTCACGTTTACGCCCACGCCCATCCCGCCCGCGCCGGATGCCCGCCTGCAGGATCCTCGCGCCCGGACCCGCCTCCCTGGTGGCCTCCTCGCTGCAGGCGCGCCTGTTCCTCGTGCCCGGTGAGACGAACCTGGTGCAGGTGGCGCTCTACAGCGAGGATGAACGCCTGCTCGCCCGCGACCTGACCCGCGTGGTGGATGTGCCGCCGCCGGGCTTGGAGCTCTCCGTGGAGATCCCCTTCCAGATCCGCGTCGCGCAGCTGGGTCGCCTGGAGGTCAGCATGACCGACAAGCTGGGGCGTGTCGAGGCGCTCACCTCCCTGCACCTGACCCTGCTGCCCGTGGGTCTCAGCCAGGTCAACCCGCCCGACCCGCCCTTCGAGCGCGCGGTCTTCTACAGCCCCCAGCCCAAAGCCTCCGCCTCCGGGGGCACACTGACCGTGGAGGGCGCCTTCTGGCCGATCAACGACCAGCCCGTCATCCTGCAACTGGAGGACGAAGCGGGCATGGTCTGGACCCGGCAGCTCCTGCTGGCGGGGGATACCTATGTGACCTTCAGCACCAGCCTGCCCTACAAGGTTTCCAAGCCCACCACGGCGCGCCTGTCGATCCGCCAGGCGGATTCGCGCTTTGACGCGCTCGCGTACTTGTATAGCATCCTGGTGACACTCAACCCGTAGGGTTGCCAAAAGCAGTTGCGGCATGTATAATGCGGCTTGCTTTCGGGGCGTGGCTCAGCCCGGTAGAGCGCACGGTTCGGGTCCGTGAGGTCGAAGGTTCAAATCCTTTCGCCCCGACCAAAGTAGTAAGGATGCAGGTGAACCCGACGCCTGCATCACTTTTTTAAGCAAAACATCCCGAAGTTGTCAAGACTTCGGATGTCTTTGTATTCATGAAGGTGCCCGCCACTCGGCGACCACCTCGAGTTCGTTCTCCATGTACTGCCGGCGCATCTCCGAGCGCATGATCTTTCCGCTGGAGGTCTTGGCGATGGTTGCCCTGCGGATCAGGACCACCGCGTGGGCACGGATGCCGTGCTCGCGGGCGATGTTGGTGCGGATCTGCTTGATGACCTCGTTCCAGTCCACGCCTTCCATCTCGCGCCGCTGGGTCTCATGGACTACCACCAGCCGCTCTTCGCCGTCTTGCTCCATCGCAAAGGCGGCTCCACCGCCCGAGCGCAGGGCAGGATGGGTGTTCTCGACCGTCGCCTCCACGTCCTGCGGGTAGTAATTGCGCCCATGGACGATGAGCAGATCCTTGAGACGCCCCGTGATGTACAGGTGACCGTCGTGCAGGAATCCCAGGTCGCCGGTTCTGAGGAAGGGACCTTCGTGCGTTTCCGCGATGTGCGCTTCGAAGGTGTGCTTGGTATCCTCGGGGCGATTCCAGTAGCCTTCCCCCACGCTGTCTCCGCGGATCCAGATCTCACCCACCTCATCGGGTGCGGCGCGTTTTCGGTTTTTGGGATTCACGATCGCGATCTCGTAATCCACGAGTGGTTTGCCTGAGCTGACGTTCTCCACGTATTCCTTCGGGTCGTTCGATTCGCTTGGGACGAGTTTTCCCTGCTCGAAATCCGTCCGCCTGGCGCGGAAGGTGATCGTTTCCGGCTCGTTGATGTAATACGAAATGACGAGGGTGGTCTCCGCCATGCCGTAGCACGGCGCCTGCGAGCGCGGGCTGAATCCGAATGCGCGCGAATTTTTCTGCGAAGCGTGCCTGCGTCTCAGCCCGCACCGGCTCGGCGCTGTTGTAGGCGATTTTCCAGGTGGAAAGATCCAGCCCCTCGCATTTCTCCAGCGGGATCTTTTTCACGCACAACTCGTAGGCAAAATTCGGTCCCCCGCTGGCGGTGGCTTTGAATTTTTGGATGTTCCTCAGCCAGCTGGAGCGGATTTTTCATGAACTGGATGGTGGGCATCAAAATGCTCGGCGTGCCGTCCATGGGCGTCAGGAAAACGCCGATCAGCAGACCCATGTCATGGTAGAGGGGCGTCCAGGTTAGGATGACAGAATCGTCCGAATATCATTTCCCAACGTGCGCGTCTGGTGCATGGCGTGCATGTTGTGGGAGAAATTCCGGTAACTGATGATCACGCCCTTGGGGATGTTCGTGGAGCCGGAGGTGTACTGCATGAAGGCGGTGGAGGCTGGCGTGATGGCCGGCATCTGCAGGCTGTGGCTGCCCCCGCCTTGCATGGTCTCCCGTGTGACCCAGGTCAGCCTGGCGAAATCCGGGAACTGCGCCGCCTCGGACAGGAAGATCGCCTGGTATTCGGGCGTGGTCAGCACCAGGCTGGCGCGGGCGTCGGTCGCGATGGCCTCCAGCCTCTGGGCGGAGCGGTTCATGCCCGGCGGGTTGGTGGGGATGGGGATGATGCCTGCATACATGCAGGCGTACATGGCAATGATGAACTCCAGGCTGGTCGGATACACCAGCAGGGCGCGCTGTCCCGGCTCGCCAACGCTTTGCAGGTAGGCTGCCATCTCGCGCACCGCGGCATCCAGCTGGCTGTAGGTCAGGCTCTGGTTTTCCTCCTCGGTGGCGCCCAGCAGCATGTGGGAGAGGCGGTCAGGTGTTTCCTGCGCCCGCTTTTGCAGGATCTCCACAGGATTGATGAAGGGAATTCCATTATCTATGCCTACTGCGCCGCCAGACCGGCGAGGATCTGGTCGGTGATCTGGTCCACCGTGTCCATGTTTTCGACGGTCAGTTCGGGGTCAGGGATGTAGAGGTTGAATTCCGTCTCGATGAACACGCCGACCTGCGCCATGGCGAATGAATCGATCATTCCGCTGGAGAACAGCGGCTCCTCATTCTTCAAGGCGTAATCGGGGTTCTTGAGCAGTTCCTTCAAAGTAAATGCCCGCACTTTCTGCAGGACTTCATTGCGATCCATGAGTGGACCTCCTTGTTAAGGGTAGACGAACACAGGCGGCGCGGATTGTAATTGGTGGATGACCAGGGTCGCCAGCGGGATGAGCGTGATGAAGATCACCTGCCAGGCAGCGTGCCATTTCCGGAAGACCAGTTCATCCCCGCTGCGATGCTGGAACCAGTCCACCAGCAGGGAAAGCACGATGATGGCAAGCGGGCGCAGGTCGAACATCTGCCAGTCCCAGCCTTTGACCAGGCGGACGTAGTAGGTCTGCGACTGCTTGAGGTCCAGCAGGAAGGGGACGGTGACGGATGCACATCACGCCCACCAGCCAGAGCTTGGAGATGACCTTGCGCCAGAGAGGCAGAGCGGCTTCCTTGACCGCGGGGCGGTAGAGCGTGCGCACGTTCTCGAACATGATGAAGAGACCCATCAACCCGCCCCAGACAAGGTGGTGCAGTATCCGCTCCGTGCCAGAGACCGCTGATGAGCATGGTGACAAGCGGGGGAATGATCAGGTTGGGGATGTTGGTGCGGCTGGGGTTGCGGCGCAGGAAGGCGCGGCTGAGCCGGCATGTAGATGTAATCGCGCAGCCACTGCGAAAGACTGATGTGCCAGCGGTTCCAGAAATCGGATACATCCTTCGAGAAGAATGGACCGTTGAAATTGCGGGTGAGCTGGAATGCCGAACAGACCGCTGACGCCGCGCACGATGTCGGTGTAGCCCGCGAACTGGTTGTAGAGGTAGAACATGTAGGTGATCAACGCCCAGAGCAGGACGGGATTGCCGTACGCCTCCGGCGCGCTCATCGGAACCGCCGGCATGAAGAGCGTCAGCATGCCGCCCAGGATGGCGGTGCGGAAGAGACCGACCAGGATGAGGGTCAGGCTGTTCCCGATGACCTCGTTATTCACCACCTGCTTTTCCGCCAGTTTCGGCAGGAATTTCCGGGCGCGTCGAGCGGTCCGGAGATGAGCTTGGGGAACCATGCCAGGTAGAGGGCGAAATCCAGGAACTTGGTCGATGGGTTTGGCGATGCGCAGGTTGATGTCGATGAGATAGGAGATGCTGTTCAGGACGTAATAGGACATGCCGACCGGCAGGATGAGCAGCGGCATGATGTCCAGCGCGTTCTCGGCAGTGATCTCCAACGTTGTCTGCAGGTATTTTCCGCCGATCAGGAACCAGAGCATGACGCCCACATTGAGGAGGATGCCAAGCCAGAGAATGGCGCGTTTACCCGTTGCGCTTTTATGCAGCCAGTGCCCCAGCGCATAATTGATGACGGTCAATCCCAGGAGCAGGAACGGATACCAGCGGAACCAGGTGCCGTAGTAGTAATAGGAAGCGACCAGCAGGAACAGGTTCTGCCAGGTACGCGGCAGTCGCAACGCGGATATGCTGTAATACCCCGCCAGGGTGATGAGGACGAACGCCAGGAATTTAAGGGTCAGTATCGCCATCTCAGTTCCCCCCTCGGATGGCAGTGGCAGACTGGGCAGGTCGAAGATGCGTGCGGCCGTCTTCCCAGCCAGAGGCTGAAGGCCTTTGCACCATTCCGGTTCAGGTGATACAGGTCGATACCAGCCTGTCTCCGGCAGGGACAGGGTCGGGTCGAATTTCAGGAGATAGACCTTCTGGTTGGTGGCGATCTCCGCCAGCCGGGCGTTGACCTTTTCGATGAATGCCAGCGTCTGTTCGCGGTCGGCGCGCGGGTTGCCCCTTGGATTCTTCAGTTCAAGCAGGGCGGGGTGATATGCCATCTCCACGATCAGGACCCGCGCGCCCTGCGCCTGGCTGAAGGCGATGATCTCCTCCAGCGCGGCAAGGTTGCGCTCTGAAATTCCGAAGTTCCCGAATTCCAGTTGGAGGTTCTTTACGAATCCCTCCTCAACAGGCTGATCGGGATCGATCGCCTTGGTGGAGAGGGCGAAGCCGCTTTTGGCGATCTCGCCGTTCCATTTGTGGGCTTCGCGCAGCACTTCGTTGTAGCGCATCCCGAACGGGGCGGAGTAGCTCAGGATGGTGATGGTCCGCCAGGCGTAGGAATTTTCGGTCAGCCAGCCGCCGGGGTTTAATTTCCCGGTCTGGTATTCCAGCCAGTCGTTTTGCTTGAAGCGCTCGTCGATCTGGTATTCCCGCCCTTCGGTGTAATCCAGGAAGCTCGTGCCGAGGATGACCAGTCCGGCTGGTATTTCTTGATCAGGATCTCTCCCAGGATGGAGGTGGACCAGATCTGCGAGCCCGTCACGCCGAAGTTGTAGCAGGTAAGCGATTTCCCGCTCCTGCGGTTGAAAACGCGCGCAAAAACATCCGGGTCGATCTCGCGGAAAGCCTGGGAACTGCCGAAGATGAAGCAATTGGGCGCGCCATTCTCCCGGACGAATTTGTTCAGGATATTGAGTTGCAGTTCCAATTGGGTGTGGTTGGTGCCGTAGGCTTGGTAGGGGACGCGGTCCTGGACGAAGGGCGTGCGCGCCACCAGCTCGGCAACGATACAGGCAAGAACGAAAAGAATCACCCCGAAAACAAGGACAGGATGGCGCGGGCGGGTGATATTAAGGCTGACGCGTGTGATCAGGAATCGACAAGAAACTTCCTCCAGCCGGACTTAAGCCCCACCATTCTACCCGATTATTGGCACCCGGTCAGTTCTGCGAAGTCAGCATGTGGGACTGCCATGCCATGTGCTTTTCCAGCGTCCTATGGGCGGCGGCACCCACCTCGGCGAGGACGTGCGCGTTCGTGCTGCCCTCCACCACCTCCCCGAATGTGACGCGCGGGGTCAGCCCGAAGTACTCCCTGCCGCTGACCGTCTGGCGCAGGAACTGGTAGAGGAATGCCAGGCGCTGGCGGTCGTTGCGTTTCTTGCGGAACCTGATGAAGGGGCTGCGCATGACAGCCTGGTTGATGACCCCGCTGACGATGGTGGTCAGGATGCGGGTCTGCGGGACGTGTTCCAGGAAGATCTCCAGGCTCCTTGACCACAGGTTGAATTCCCCTTCCGGATCCGGCATCCATTCCGGGTCGGCTTCGATTCCCCCGCGAGGAAATATCAGCAGGGAACCGCCGCTCTTTAGATGGCGGAGGGATTCGCGGATGGTGGTCACCCTGCCATGGATATCCTGCTGACCGGGGGCAAAGATGGCATGCTGGCGGACATGCGGCAGGTTCTTGAAGAAGGGGATGTCGCCGACGATGATCTTGTAATCAGGGCGTTCCACGTGGGCGGAGATGACCACCGAATCCATCGCGGCGGGGTGGTTGGATGCGATCACGAGCGGACCTTCCGGGGGGATAAGCTCGGTGCCGCGCGCTGCATGACCTTTCACGAAGCGCGGCAGAACCCAGCGCGCCCCGGCAGCCACGCCCGCCTCGGCAACCACACTGTCCAGCCTGGCTCCCAGTTCCGCAAAAGTGTGTGCCGCCCTGCCAAAGAACAGGCGGAACAACCGCCTGACCTGCTCGGTCTGCGGCAGGGCAAGTGCTTTGGTCAATTCAACGACCAGGGTCTCCGTCAATGCCTGTATCTCAACATCGAGGTTCGCCATGGGATGCTCCTGTAAAAAGTGTAGCACAATTTTGGATTTGGGCTAGAATTATTGCGTGACCACTTTGCAGCCGGTTCTTCTCAAGAAACACCGTGCACGGACCTTTAACCTGCCTCCTTTTAAAGCATTAACAACACCTGCACAGGCGTTGCGCTTCGTGGAGGCGCGCGGCTTTGCCTACTTCTGGCCGATCAAGGGGATCGACCTGCCCTCACTCTGGACAGCTGTGGCGGGAGACCGCCCGGTGGCGGATGCGCATGACGACCCGGGGCACGTCACCTGGGGCTGGAAGGACGGTGCCCTGCAAAAGAAGATCTGGTATTACGGGAAGATCCTGCGGCACAAGGCGACCATCATCTCGCTGGAGATCGCCCCGTATTTCTACGCCCTCTCTGAAAATTACGGGTCTGCCTGAAGAGGATTACCTGATCGCATATCACGAGGGGCGGCTGACCCAATCTGCGAAGCAGATCTACGAAGCCCTGGTGGATAATGGGGCGATGAACTCCATCGATCTGCGCCGGACCGCCAAGCTCGCCAATGCAAAGGAATCCGAGTTCAACAAGGGGCTGGACCAATTGCAGTCGGATTTCAAGATCCTGCCCATTGGCGTGGCGGAGGCAGGGGCGTGGAGATATTCGCACATCTACGAGCTGACCTCCCGGCACTTCCCCGACCTGGCAGAGCAGGCTCGTTTGATCAGTGAATCACAGGCGCGCTTGAAGCTGGTGGAACTGTATCTCACCTGCGTGGGTGCGGCGCAGCTGCGGGATGTGATCAAGCTGTTCGGCTGGTCGAAGGAGATCGCTGAACGGGCGGTGAGCAAGCTGGTCGGGCAGGGAGTCGTGGTAAGGACCACGCATCCCAAACATGAAGGGGAATGGCTGGCGTTGCCTTCCCTGGTTAAATAGGCTGGAAGGAGGAACATGTCATCAAAAAGAAGGCATTATTCTCCTCCCGCTCGTATTCCTGGTGATTGGTGGGATGCCTGGCAGTGCAGGTGAGAAAAAAATCCGGCACCGACACCCTGTCCCATTTACAAAAGAGTCTGGTGAGCCGGTCGTCACTGCCACTTTGAGACCAGCCTGCGATACCGCGACAAATCACCGATCCACCGGGACGCTGGTGGTCGAGTTTGTTTACACCGGTGAGTGGTATCGCGAGACTTTCAACTACCAGCCAACCGCATCCAATATCCGGCATATCGTGCTGGTAATGCCGGAGGAGAGCGAGGTCATCCTGTCGTCGCCGGGCTGGGTCTTTTCCACCCTGATGTTCACACCCTACCCTGAACCATTCGTCTTTCGTCCGGAGGCGACGGGCATGTTGACCTGCTGAAGTATCTATACGATGCCTATGCCGGGCTGGTGGACATCGTGCTGGAACCGGGGAGATATAAGGTGGCTGTAGCGTTCATCGCCGAGGCACTGCCTCCGCCCGATGGGGACGCCATCCTGTATCCCGGCGTCACCGGCGGAGGCGCCTCGAACGAATTCCACAGCGTGGAGGTGCGCGCCGGCGAGATCACCCACGTCATCTATGAACTGACTGATGAGAACGGCTGGGGAGCGGTGAATATCCTGAGCAATGAAGTAAATGGATAACCGGTAAATTGGGGATTGATATTTACCTGGAAAACTCTATACTATAATCATGGGTGACCGGTCGCGTTCTTATGTGAATCTGCGAGGGTTTCATGAAAAATAGAATTACGTTCCTGCTCAGCATACTCCTGGGGGTGATCCTGCTGATATCGACCACCGCTGCCACTGGCCCGGCTCCACGGTTCCAGACGGATAACCCCAATCCCCCCGATACTGTTGTCAAACTCATCTTCATCCATCATTCCACCGGTGAGAACTGGCTGAAGGATGATTACGGGATACCTCGGGAAGACGTTCGACCAGAACAATTACTTCGTCAGTGACACGAATTACGGTTGGGGACCGAATTCGATCGGAGACCGCACCGACATCCCGGATTGGATGGAGTGGTTCCAGTCCGCGGATACCCCCGACTACATGGCAGCCCTGTTCACCGAATACGGGCAGCACTCTGCTTACACGCGCACGCTGACCGACCCGGGCGGGGAGAACGAGATCATCATGTTCAAGTCCTGCTTCCCGAACTCGGCGCTGGAGGGTTCCCCGACCGACCCGCCGGATCCCACGCCGGGGCTGACGGTGGGACATGCAAAGTATGTCTACAACCACATCCTGGTGTATTTCAACGCTCACCCTGAAAAACTTTTCGTGATCATCACCGCGCCCCCGCTCTCGGACGGGACCTACGCAGCCAACGCCCGGGCTTTCAACAATTGGCTCGTCTATCAATGGCTGTATGAGAATAACTACACAAAAAGCAACGTGGCTGTCTTTGACTTCTACAACGTGCTGACCTACTCCACCTATCACCATCGTTTCTTCAACGGGGATGTCCAGCATCTGTTTGGGAATGTCAATACACTCTATTATCCATCCGGGGATGACCACCCGTCCGATTGAGGCAGCCGCAAGGCGACGACCGATTTCGTCCCGCTGCTGAATGTTTATTACCGTCGCTGGAAAGCCGGGGCGGTCAACATTGCCATCAAGTCCAACCGGGTGTTGGACGGCTGGGTGCTCGAATCCGCAGAGACCAGCAACGTGGGAGGCAGCCTGAACAGCACTGCCAATACATTCCGCCTGGGGGATGATGCGCAGAACCGTCAGTACCGGGCGATTCTCTCATTCAACACCTCCATCCTCCCGGACGACGCGGTCATCCTGTCCGCCATGCTGAAGATCCGCCGCAGCACACTGGTGGGTACGGAGCCCTTCAACACGCACGGGGTCCTGCGGGTGGATTTCAATCTGGGGGCATACAATGGCAGTTCCGCGCTGGAGGCGGCGGATTTCCAGGCGGTCGCCACGCAGCCGGGGGTCACCACGTTCAACAAGATCCACGTGATGCAATGGCACAACGCCATGTTGAAGAGCGCCAATTACAACCTCATCAACCTGATCGGCTTGACCCAGGTGCGCCTGCGGTTCTCCACCGATGACAACAACGACAGCGGCGCGGATTATCGCCTGTTCTATTCGGGTGATTCTGCCTACAAACCGGTCTGGTGGATCACCTATTACGACCCGTAGCCCGAGCCTGCTCTTTCCTTTTTCTTCACAAGGAGTAATGCAATGAATTCCATTTCCCGGTCCAACCCCATCAGGATATTGGCTGCCCTGGCGATCCTTGTGCTGCTGACCGCAGCCGCATGGATGCCGCGCCCTGCATCACGGGAGGCATGCCCCCGCGGCACCCGACCACGTCGTGAAGCTCATCTTCATCCATCACTCCACCGGCGAGAACTGGCTGACGGACGGTTACGGCAACCTGGGTCGAACGCTCGACCAGAATAATTACTTTGTCAGCGACACCAATTACGGTTGGGGACCGGATGCCATCGGAGACCGCACTGACATACCCAACTGGGTGGAGTGGTTCTCCAACAGCTCGACGCCGACTTATATGGAGGCATTGCTCAACGAAACGGAACAGCATTCCTCCTACACGCGCAGCCTCTCTGACCCGGGTGGGGAGAACCAGGTCATCATGTTCAAGTCCTGCTTCCCCAACTCGGCGCTGGAGGGCAATCCGAACGACCCGCCCGGCACCTACGAGGAACTGACGGTCAGCGGCGCGAAGTACGTCTATAACACCATCCTGCGCTATTTCGCCACGCGCCCCGACAAGCTGTTCATCGTCATCACCGCGCCTCCGCTATCGGATCCCTCCCTGGCGGACAATGCGCGCGCCTTCAATAACTGGCTTGTGAACGACTGGCTGAGGGAGAACAACTACACTCTCCAGAACGTGGCGGTCTTCGATTTTTACAACATCCTCACCGATAACAACGCTCATCACCGCATTGTCGGCGACCAGGTTGAGCACGTCCTCGGCAGTCGCAACACGCTTGTCTATCCATCCGGCGATGATCATCCCAGCCAGAAGGGCAGCCAAAAAGCCACCGAAGAGTTCATCCCGATGTTGAACTACTTTTACGCGCGCTGGCAGGGCAGCAACCCGCCTTCCGAGGCACCCGAAGCGCCCCGGGTTCAGCCCACCAGTCGACCCGCCGACCAGCCCGAGGTCCAGCCGGGAACGACCATCATCTCGGGCGTGATCGATAATTTTGAAGGTCAACCTCCCGCCGAGTCGGATGGATGGGAGGGCTATTACCAGGATAACGCCGATACGGAGATGACCTGCCAGTCGGCCTCCGGGACGGCGCATTCGGGCGCGGCTGCGCTTCAATTCCAGTTCGACGTGGAAAACAACACCTGGGCGACCTGCGGATTCTATTTCTCGACCACGCAAAACTGGAGCGCGGGGCAGGGCATCGCCTTCTTCATGCACGCGGACCGTGCCGGCATTCCGCTGGATGTGCAGTTGTACAGCGGCTCGCCCGGCGCACGCTCCACTTATGGTTACCACATGCAGACACCGCCTGAAAGTGTGGACGGCTGGGCTCAGATCTCGATCCCCTGGTCAAACATCCTGCGCGCCGAATGGGAGGAGAATGCAGGCACGCCAATCGATCCCAACTCCGTGACAGGCTTCTCGATCGGGTTGTCAACACCCGAGAATGAACGCGTCGCCGGGACGATCTGGCTGGATGACCTGGGTCTGCTCGGTGTGGAGGGCTCTGCGGCGGTTCCGCCCCAGGCGCCTGCGGGGAATGCACCCTCGTCCACCGTGATCGATGATTTCGAGGCAGGCGCGGATAGCTGGGTTTCCAATTCCGACTCGTCCACCCCCACCAGCGCGGCATGCGGATTGGGACAAGGGACGGGGCGGTCGGGAAATTCGCTCCAGCTGGATTTCAATATTGCCGTCAACAGCTGGGGAATCTGCGCGCACGAATATGGCAGTCGTCAGGACTGGAGCGGGAGCAATGGACTCTCGTTCTTTTACACCGTGGGGCAGCCGGGCATCGTGTTCGATGTTGACCTGTATGCCGGTTCAGCGGATGCTGTTGAAACCTACATCTACACCGTCGAGGCACCTCCTGAAGCCGCGTCGGGCTGGATACCGGTTGAACTGCGCTGGGAGGATTTCCACCGCGCCTCCTGGGAGGCGGATGCGGACACGCCCTTCAGCAAAACAAATGAAGTGCTCGGTCTGGCTTTTGGCATGAACACCCCGCAGGATGCGCCCAACGCAGGCTCGTTCCGGGTGGATGATATTACCCTTTTGGGAGCAGATGGAGCAGTGACCGCCCCGCAGGTGGAGCCTGAGTTTCAACCGGCCGCGCCGCCCGAGGATGAGTGGTCGCCGCGGGCTGGGTTGCGGCGGCGCGACCGTCATACCGATCGCGCTGATCGGTTTTGCCCTTCTCCAAAAGAGATCCCGTAAGGAGAGGCATTAGGCATGCTGAAAATAAAACTATCTTCTGTTCGCCGCCCTGGTGCTGCTGTTGATCTCGTGCAGCGTATTCGGGGCGGCGGGAGAGACCGCCGTTCCCGCGACCGACCTGCCTCTTGAAGAGACCGTCGAACCGGTGAACCCTCCGGAGGGGAAGGCGACCATCGATGTGGTGATTCCGCCCACTGCGGACGTGCTCCTGCCCGAGGACTTTGAGTACCTTGGCGCGTTCCGCCTGCCGGGTGGCGAGGAACCTCCGCTGACCTTTGCCTATGGTGGGAACGCCATGACCTTCAACCCGGATGGCGACCCGGATGGCGGAGGGGATGGATTTCCGGGCACCCTGTTTGTTACAGGACACGACCGGGTTGCCTACGGCGGAGTCCCGGACGGTGACCAGGTGGCGGAGGTCAGTATCCCCGCACCGGTCATCGCGGATAATATCGAGGGGTTGAACACCGGTGAGTTCATCCAGGATTTCACCAACGTGACCGCGGGTCACTTCACCGAACTGGAGGAGATTCCCAAGGTGGGGCTGACCTATCTCAACCGCCCGGAGACCGGACCAATAGATCCACATCACCTGGGGGCAGCATCTCCAGCCGCAGGAGATCGCCTCGCATGCCTGGTTCAACGCGGACCTGTCCGACCCGGATTTCACCGGGACGTGGTTCATCGGGAACCAGGACCTCTACAGCACCACCGGGTACATGTTCGAGATTCCCGCCGAATGGGCGGACATGGTCACGGGAGGGCGCTACCTTGCCACCGGGCGTATGCGCGATGGCGGACAGGGAGGCATGGGTCCGACCATGTTCGCCTACCGACCGTGGCAGGCGGACGGTTCACCCTATCCGAATGGGACGCGCCTGCAGGAAGTGACCCTGCTGTTGTATGAGAACGCCTACAACACCGAGGAGATCGTGCGCGCCCTGGATGGTTACCAGCATCCCGATTCATGGGAGGGCGGTGCCTTCCTGACATCCGCCTCAGGTAAACAGGCGGTGTTATTTGCAGGCACCAAGAGCAACGGCACAAAGTTCTGGTATGGTTACATCGACGCGGACGACCCCGGGTCTGCCTGCGTGGACCGGCACGTGAACGATTTTCCCACCTGCCGCATGGCGGACGGTTCGGTCTGCCCGCAGGCTGATTTCTCCGGGTGCTGCGACGAGGAGGCAGGCACCTGCGCCTCGCTGCGCGGCTGGTGGACCACCCGTTTCGACGCGGAGTTCATCCTGTTCGATCCTGCCGACCTGGCGAAGGTGGCAGCTGGACAGATGGAAGCCTGGGAGCCCCAACCCTACGCGGTGATCGATATCGATGAGTT
Source organism: uncultured Chloroflexia bacterium (assembly GCA_963823545.1). Taxonomy (GTDB): domain Bacteria; phylum Chloroflexota; class Anaerolineae; order Anaerolineales; family Villigracilaceae; genus Denitrolinea. The sequence goes on from CAWGMC010000041.1 coordinate 26,728, forward strand.
TCTCTACCTGAACCCGCCGGAATGGGACAAAGTGGAACTGGGCTGGGGTGACCAGCGCCGCAACCGCATCGGTGATGTGGCTTTTGACCGGCAGAACGGGTTGTTGTATGTACTGGAACTCTACGCGGATGGTGCCAAGCCGGTCGTGCATGTCTGGCGCCTGAGATAGTTCCCCGCACCATGAAACCCCTGTCCCGGGTTTTACGTAGAGGAATGTGAATTCATCATTCTGAAGGTATTTCCAATTCCTTCAAGATAGTCCAATACACAAGGAGAATGCAATGAGCAGACACAGCCGCTCCCAGCTGGCACTGGGAATCATCCTTATCCTGATCGGAGTATGGTTCTTCGCCGAGAAGACCATTCCCTCGCTCTCCGATTTCGCCGACCAGTACATCAGGTGGCCGTTCACCCTGGTCTGGATCGGCGCCTTGATCTTTCTGATCGGACTGCTGACGGGCAACCCCGGCATGGCGGTTCCGGCAGTCATCGTGGCAGGCATCGGCGGCATCTTTTATTACAATGACACCTACGCGCGGCGGGCAGGGCGCATGGGCCTACATGTGGACGCTCATCCCCGGCTTCGTGGGGGTTGGATCCATCATTGCCGGTCTGTTGGGCGATAACCCCCGTCAGAACCTGAGCCACGGTTTTAACACGCTGATCTTCAGCGCGGTGGCTTTCCTGGTCTTCGCCTCCATCTTCGGCGGGCTGGATGTGCTCGGGAAGTACGGCGCCGCCATCCTGCTGATCGTCTTCGGCTTGTGGCTGCTCGGCAGGAGCCTGTGGAAGACATTCGCAAAGAGGACGGACAACAATGTTTAAGCGAATTGATCCCGCCATCTTCGGCGGGTTGGTCCTGATCCTGGTTGGAGCGCTCTATCTCCTGCAGACCATGGGTGTGTTGCAGGATGTCGGCGATGTGTTCTGGGGAGTCATCTTCCTGGCAGCCGGGGCGTTGTTCCTGTTCGCATACTTCACCGGTTCATGGTGGGCGGTCATCCCGGGCTGCGTGCTGGCAGCCATCGGCGTGCTGATCCTGCTGCCCGACTCGCTCGAGAAGTTCGGCGGGGCGGTCTTCCTGGGCGGCATCGCGCTGGCGTTCTGGGTCGTCTACTTCAGCTCCACGCACGAGCGCTGGTGGGCGATCATCCCGGCGGGAGTGCTCACCACCCTGGCAGTGGTCACCTTCCTGCCGGACATGGTGGGCGGCGTGGCGACCGGCTCTTTCTTCTTCTTCGGACTGGCGGTTACATTCCTGTTGGTAGCCCTGCTGGCAAAGATGAGCTGGGCTTATTATCCCGCCCTGGCGCTCGTCATCGTGGGACTGCTGGTCCTGCTGGCGCTGGGTGACGTCGCCAACTACATCTGGGCGGTTGCGCTGGTCCTCGGAGGCGGATACCTGATCTACCGTTCCTTCCGCCGGGCGTAAGCCTGCTGTAAATCAACGACCCCTGTTTTAAAACAGGGGTCGTTTTTGTTAATGAGAAGGCAGTCTAGTCGGCGGAGACCACTACCACATCGGGGAAGAACTGGTGGACGGTCCCAGCCACCCAGCCTTGCAGGGTGGAGGGGAGCAGGGGACATCCCAGGCAGGCGCCTCCCAGGCGGACCTTCAGGGTGTTTCCATCCAGCGAAATGTACTCCACCGATCCGCCGTGGAACTGCTCCACGTAGGCGCTGACCTGCTCGATCAAGGCTTTCAGTTGAATCTCCTTTGCGGGATCTCTCGGGGTGGTCATGGGATTGGCTCCTTTCTAATGGCTTTATCCAAAATGACGTCGAACCTGCCGGCTGGCATCCACCCAGCGGTTGGAGACTTTCCTCGCCAGTTTATCGAGCAGGATCTGTCCTTCTTCAGGATGCTCCAGCACCAGGTGATGCAGGTCCGTGGCGCGCATCCGCAAGGTGGTCACCTCGTCCTTCGCGAGGGTGGCGGAGGTGTAATACGGGTTGCCCACCACTGCCGACCAGCCGAAGACACCCCCGGAGGTGAGCTGTGTCAGCGTGAGGGGCGGACCGTCGTAGGGTTTGTAGCGGACGGTGACCGTTCCCTGCAGGAGCAGGTAGAGATGGGAGGCTGGCGCGCCCTGTTCAAAGATGACCGTCCCGGCGGGGCAGGCGCATCGTTCGAAGAGCGGGGCAAGCAGGTTGAGGGTCTGCTCGTCCAGGTCCTGAAAAATCGGGATATCTGCCAGTTCATTTAGCATGTCCATATCATCTTAACGGAACTGCAAGGTCAGATACAGTGGCATATTTCCCGAAAGCGCGGACATTCGTCCCAAATCTTGATGAAACAGGTATGATAGGTACTGATTCCCCCGTCAATACTACCTGGAGGAAGCAGCATTGAAAAGAAAAAAGAAGAATACCCAGAACATCCCCGCCATGATCGTGACCGGCATCGGTCTGATCGTGGTGGGCATCGCGGCGTTTTTCCTGCTGAAGCCGGCGGCGTCAAAGACCCAGGGTGGCAACCTTGTCTCCTCGGTCGTCCCCGCCGGGGTGAACTATCCCGCGCCCGGGCTGACCCTGGACGACCTGGAGGGGAACCCGCATTCCTTATCCGATTACCTGGGGCAGGTGGTGCTGGTCAACATGTGGGCGAGCTGGTGCCCTCCCTGCGTGGCGGAACTGCCCACGCTGAACGACTTCCATATCGATCACACCGGTGATGGTTTTGTGATCATCGGCATCAACGACGGGGAGGAATTGCAGGTGGTGAAGGATTACGTGGGCACGAAGGGATTCGTGTTCCCCATCTGGCTGGACCCGACCTGGCTTTCCGAGCGCGCCTTCAACACGACCAACCTGCCCTCCTCGTTCGTCATCGATCGGAACGGACAGGTGCGGCTGCAGTGGGTGGGAGCCATCAGCCGCGCGATGCTGGATAAATACGTGCTCCCGATCATCATGGAATAAAGGAGTTATCTCAATGGATGCGACAGTGACCTGGAAAAAGGAAATGGTTTTTGAAGCAGTGGCGAATTCGGGGAAAGCCATCATGCTGGATGCCAACTCGAACCCGGAGGAAAGGCAGGGACCTCGGACCGATGGAACTGATCCTGATGGGGCTGGCGGGCTGCACCGCCATGGACGTGGTGTCCATCATGGAGAAGAAGAAGCAGGTGATGACCGCCTTCGAGGTGAAGGTGAACGCGGACCGTTCGGAGGAGTATCCCAAGCCATACACGCGGGCGGAACTCGAATACGTGGCAACCGGTCACGCGCTGGACGAGGCAGCCCTCAGACGGGCGATCGAACTGTCGGTGCAGAAATACTGCCCGGTGCACCACATGCTGAGCAAGGCATTCCCGATCAGCACCAGGTACTCGATCTTTGAGGAGGGGGAGGCAGGACGGAAGCTGCTGGTCGAGGGGACCTACGAGGCAGGCTGATCACCTGCTGATGCGGCTGCCGGCGTCCGATTTGTCGCTGGCGACCACGATCAAGCCGCCCTTGATGAGAGTCCCGCGGTAGGCGTCCGCGCCGTTGCGCACCAACCAGCCATCCATGTTGAAGGCGAGCGGACCGTCGGCGGGAATCCATTCCCCGTTGTATTTCCTGGCAAGGTGAACATGCGTCCCGGTGGTGTGCCCGCCCTCGCAGGAGGGCCAGCCCACCGGGTCGCCTTTTTTAACCTGCAGACCGAGAGGGGCACGTCCCTGGGTGGCGAGGTGGAGGTAGAAGATGACCCAGCCTGTGCGCTCGTTCCCGTCGCCATCCAGGTCGAGGGCGATCAGACCGGTCTCCGAACGGACGACCATGCCGTCGCCCATGGCGATGACATAGTTATCAGCGTCCACGGCGAAACAGCCTGAATTCTGGGAGGGGGGTGCGAAGTCGATGCCGGCATACGGTTCGCCGGTGCCCCAGCCGGTGTGCGGACCGCCGGTGTAGGTCCAGGCTTGACCCTGCTGGAAGGGCAGGGGCAGGTCGGGCTGGCGGAGAGAGCCGGGGATGAGCGTGAAATCCTCCTGCCAGGGGTCGCCGAAAAGTTCGGCGTAGAGGCGGGAGAAACCGTTGGGTCCGACCGCGGTGCTGAACTGGTTCCCAGCCATGACCTTTGAATAATAATATTGCAGCCCAACCGAGGAGGCATTCTGCCAGGGGTCGGGGCGGTACTCGGTACCATCCAGCAGATCGAAGTGGGTCAGGTCCCCGATGCGCCAGCCGTAGTAGCCGTTGTTGAGGGTGTTCGCCGCCCAGACCAATTGCAGGTAGATGCTTTCATGGTCGCGGTCGCGGCGACCAAGGACATAGGGGGAATCGGGAGGTTCGGGATCGCTGAGGGCATGTGCCTGGTATTCGAGAAGGGCAAGCAGCAGGCGGGGATTGATGCTGAAATTGGTGGCGACGTAATCGACCACGCCTGCGCCGGTGCGCCACTCATTACCGGCATACTCGCGGTAATCCTTCAGCCAGCCCTGGTGCGCGGCGAGGAAAGCGGCGGTGTTGAACCCGATGGCGGTGGGACCGTCCACGAAGGCATGGTCGGGGATGATCTGGTAGGGGCTTGCCCACAATGCCAGGTAGTAGATGGGAATCTTCATGGGCATGCCGGGCGGCATGGTGGTGGCATCCGCGGGGATGAAGGTGTTGGCGGCGAGGATCTCCTCGACGGTGGTGTTGAAGCGGGCGGCGAGGGCGGGCAGGGTGTCGCCGCTCTGGGCGGTGTAATCGACCAGTTCGCCGGGCTTGAAGTTGGGGCGCGTGGGCAGGGGTGTGACATCCGACGCGGGGGTGGGTGCCAACTCTGTCAGTGCGGTATTGGAGCGGGCGGCAGCGGAGGGGGCACAGGCGGAGAGCAGGATGCCAAGGATGAGGAAAAGGCGAGGAAGTTTACCCGTCCAAAATGGTTTGGGATCCCGTTTTCTGAGGAGATTGCTTCCGTGCGGATGCTCGTGATCGTCGAGAAATACGCTCTCCTCGCAATGACAAGAGAGCTACTATGTAGTTTATTCATTCGGTAAGCGTACAATGACGGACCAGGCTTGCCCGTAGGGGTCGGCGGTGACGGTCAGTGCGTCGCGGGTCATGGTGCCCTTGTAGGCAGCCTCGCCGGCGTGGATGAACCAGTTGCTGAGGATGAAGGGCAGGGCGCCATCCGCGATGATCCATTCGCCGTTGTATTTGCGGGCAAAGTGGATATGCCGACCGGTGGAGGAGCCGCCCTCGCAGGAGGGGTGACCGATGTGGTCGTCCACCTGCACCCAGGTACCGACCCGGATGCGACCCTCCTCGCCCATGTGCATGTAGATCAGGTTCCAGCCGGTCTGTTCGTTGCCGTCGCCGTCGAGGTCCAGCACCACGATGCCGGTCTCGGAGCGCACGATCACGCCCGGGGCGGAGGCGACCGCCCACAGGCTGGATGGTTCACAGCCCTTCTTGGTGGAGGCGGGCGCAAAATCGACCGCGGCAAGCGGACCAGTGCGATCCCAGGCTCCATGCGGACCGCTGGTGTAGTTCCACTGCTCGTTGACCTCGAAGGGCAGCACCATGACAGGTTGGGTGATGCCGGGCGGGAAGATGGGCTGGTCGATGCGGGCGCGCACCGCCGGGTCGCCGAACAAACGCGTGTAGAAGGCGGGGAAGGCGGAGGAGGAATTCCGGGTCGAGGGCGCGTTCCCATTCGGCGCGGTTGCGCTGGCGGGAGAAGAAATATTGCAGGGCGACGGTGCCCGCGTTCAGGTCCGGGGAGAGGCGCAGGGTCTCGCCATCGGGGAAGGTCAGCTCGGTGAGGGTGCCGGCGCGCCAGCCGTAATAGCCGTTGAACAATTGATTGACCGCCCACTGCAACTGCTTGTACAAGCCCTGGTCGTCATCCTGGATCTGGAAGCCCATGGGATACTGCTCGCGGAAGATGTTGCCGGGCGTGCCGTAGACCCAGGCGCTCTCGTATTCCAGCAGGGCAAGCAGCAGGCGCGGGTTGACCGAGTTGCTGCGTAGCTATCAGGTCGATGACCTGCGTGCCGGGGATCCAACCGGAGGAGGTGATCCACTGCTTGTAGGTGGAGAGGAAGCCGCCGGCGTTCTTGACGAAGAAATCGATGTCGAAGGAGGTGGCGGAATGGGAGAAGATGATCTCGGTATCGGGGATGAGCTGGGTGTTGGAGGAGACCTCGCCGGTGATGCGGTTGGGGATGATGAGCAGGGTGCCCGCGTCCACCAGCCCGTAAGCGGGAAGGTTCTTCGGGGAGGTGATCTGCGCGGGGTCCACGCTGAAGCGTGCCGCAACCGCGGAGAGGCTGTCACCGCTCTGGGCGTAATACATGACCGGCTGGTCCCCCGGGTTGGGCGTGGTCACATGCACCAGGGTCTGGGTCGGGAGGATCTCCGGCGTGAACGTGGCGGTCGGAACGAAGGTGTCGGTCGGGATGGGTGTATCGCTGGGCAAGGGTGTACCGGTCGGGGCGGGTGAGGAGGTCTGTGTGACGGGGTTGAATGGGGCTGAATTACGCGGGGTGGGGGTGTAGGGCACTCCCCACAGCGATGAGCCGGCGCTGCAGGCGGTTATTGACAGGGCGATGAGCAGGGTGATGAGCCGTTTCATGCTGGGGAGGAATTATACCTTCGGGAGATTAGAGCAGGATGATGCGGAGTCCTAGCGGATGATGGTGTTGATCTCGAAGATGCCTTCGAGCGCCTCGAGCTGGATCTCGCCCCTTTCAAGATAGCCGTCGTACTCGGTGCCGGCGCTGAGGGGCATCCAGTTGTCCATGACGAAGGGGATGCGACCATCGGCGATGACCCACTCGCCGTTGTACTTGCGGGCGATGTGCAGGTGGGTGGCGGGGGAGGCGCCTCCCTCGCAGGAGGGATGACCGAGGCGGTCGCCAGCCTTGACGCGCGTGCCAGCCTCCACCCGGTCACGGCTCTCCATGTGCAGGTAGAGGATGACCCAGCCGGTCTGTTCGTAGCCGTCGCCGTCGATATCCAGAATCACCTGCCCGTTGCCGCTGCGGACGATCAATCCATCCGTCACGGCGGTGACCCAATGCTCGGACTGGTAACAGCCCATCAGGTCGGTGATGGGGGCGAAGTCGAGGGCAGCCCAGGCATAGCCGGGTTCCCAGGCGCCGTGCGGGGCGCTGGTGTAGACCCAACCCGCGCCGCGTTCGAAGGGCAGGGCAAAGCGCGGCTGGTGGAGCCAGTCGGGGACGACCGGTTCGACCGCGAGATCGAAGGGTGAACCGAACAGGAAAAAGTAGGTCTGGTGGAGACCGGTCAGGCTGACATCCGATTCCCAGGTGGCGCGGTCATCGAGCATTGAAAACAGGTTCTGAACCCCGGCGGTGCCGGCGTTGATGCCGGGGTCGATGGGCACGACGGAGCCATCCGCGAGCACCCAGGTGGAGAGCAGGTTGGCGCGCCAGTCGTAGTAGCCGCGGCTGAGCTCATCGGCGGCGTAGGTGAGCTGGCGGTAGAGACCGGGGCGGCTGGGGTCGCCGATGCCGAGGGCGTAATCGGTCTGCATGGGGGCGGGGTCATCCACCCAGCGCGAGCGATGCTCGACCAGGGCGATGAGCAGGCGCGGGTTGACGGAGTAGTTCTGCGCGACCATGGTGATGATCTGGGCGGCGGTGAGATATTCGCCGTTGACATCCTGCGTGAAGCTGGCGAGGTATCCGCCGCGCTCCTGCAGGAAGGCGTCGATATCAAACAGCGCGCTGGCGGGACCGTAGACCAGTTCGGAATCAGGGATGATCTTGAAGGAGGAACCGACCGCGCCGGGTTCGGGGACGGGGATGATGAGGACTTGACCGATCTCAAGCACGTCCGCATCGGTGAGCTGGTTGGCTTGCAGGAGGGCTTCAAGACCGACGCCGTACGCCTGGGCGATGGTGCCGAGCGTGTCGCCGGACTGGACGACGTACTGGTCGGCATCCGTGCGGGCGGTGGGCATGGTGCGCGGGGCATCGGGAGTGGGGGAGTTGAAGGGCTTGTCGGCGGGACGCGGGGTGGGGATGAGTTGATCGAGCGGGACCGCGGTGGGGATAAAAAAGGGCATCTCGGTGGGCGTGGGAAGCGTGTAGGGAGTGCCATTCGGATCGATGGCAGTGACGACCGGGGCGCCTCCATCCAGGGGGACGAAGGGATCGTAGGCGATGGCGGTCGGGGTGACATCCGTGCTTCCCGGCGCGCAGGCGGTGAGGAGGAAGGCGAGCAGGAGGAGGCAGGTGAGGAATTGACGCATGAGGATGATTGTACCAAGTAGTTGGGTGGTTGAGTAGTCTGAGTGGTCGGAGTGGTTGAAGTAGTGAATGGTGAAAGTAGGTCGAAGGTCGAAGGTAGAGGGAAATAGGTGAATGGGCAACGTGGACATCTGCGATCATGGAACAACGCAGGAATGTGGACAAGCGTGAGGAAAAGCGCAGGAGTTCGGCAGTGCGGATGACGTGGAGCTCGGCTGAAAAAGCCTGACGCGAGGAGAAGGCTCCGAGACTCGTGTCTTCGAGCGTGCCGACGGGGCTGAGATGTCCGCCTCGGCACGGAAAAGAGGTTCGAATAGGTTTTCTCTCTTGAAATGGGCATTGGAACCGCGGTTCGAATATTTCCCTTCGTAAAAAAAGGCATTCGAACCGCGGTACGAATAGGTTTTTAGCCCATTTTCGATAAACATCGTTCCGGGAGGCTGAAAGGTGGGAGGGATCAGGGGCGGGGAGCCTGCCAGTAAATTTGTGGACCAAGAGTAATTTGTGTACATTTGTAAAAATAAATCCAAACGAATGCCCTTCTTTGGGGTGATTAAAGGCGGAATCTGTGGGTTGTCGAAGGTTGAAGGATTCCATGTTCCAGGTTTCGAAGTTCCAAGTGGGTGGAAGATGAGAAAGATTAACGCCTCGATTCAAAAAAAATACGCGGAACAAATCCATTTTGGTTGGGAAAGTTCCAGCTCCAAATTTCAAGTTCCAAGTAGGGGAAATATGCATCGGGGACTGCACGTCTCCGATGTGTGCGACACCTGCACTGCACAGTACGCCCCGGGAAAATGCGCCAGGACACTTCGGCAGTACGGTGCAAGTGTGGCGGTTTGAGACCGCCTCGCACGAAGAAACATGATAATGCGTCGATTTTTTAAAATAAATCCAAACGAATGGCCCCTGGTCCGGGGATCGAATTGAACCGCGGTTCGATTGCGGTTCAATTAAGTTTATACAACTCCCTGCGGAGGATGGAGCTGATCTTGAGAAACAAGCAGGAATGAAAGTAAATGGTGCAGGAATATGAGAACCCTCCTTGAGCCAGACCGCGAAGCGGGCAAGTTGTGACGATCCTGAATCTAGTACAAATGTTCTAAGTTGTCAATGGTGTTTTTGGGAATTGGATATTGAATTTATTGGGTGAAGTGTATGCGAAACGCGGAGACCTTCGGTCATGCGTCAGCAACTCACACCTGCACTCCTGAAAAGCACCAGGATGATGTGCAACGAACGCAGTGCGGTGCAAGTGTGGCGACATGACGTCGCCTCGGCTGAAGGCGGCGGGGTGAGGCACTTTACAGTGTGCTTCGCGGAAACACCCTCGCCGAGCAAGTCTCGAAGCAGAGCTTCGAGACTCCAGGTTAGTTCATCAATTTAAAATCGTCATTCGAAAATCAAAATCGAATTATCCCCCCATTCGTTCATCTTCGTTTCCTCCAGGGTGTGTCCGGGCGGGTGACTAGTTTCCCAGCAATCCGCGCTGGGCGGCGACGGCGATGGCGGCGGCGCGGGAATCGACCCCCAGTTTGTTGTAAATGCTGGCTAGGTGTGCTTTGACCGTGCGTTCGGAGATGCCGAGACGGACGGCGATTTCCTTGCTGCGCTCGCCGCGGGCGACCGCCTCGAGCACTTCCCGTTCGCGTTCGGTCAGGCTGAGCGGCTCCGCCCGCATTGACCTGTTGGAGATGGGCTGGTGCGTGAGAGCAGGCGCGCCATGATCTCCGGTTTGAGCAGGGTCTCGCCGCGGGCGGCGGCGCGGATGGTATCGAACAGGGTGGCGCGGTCGGTGTCCTTCAACAGGTAGCCGCGCGCGCCGGCTTGCAGCCCGCGCAGCATCAGGTCGTCTTCGTTGAAGGTGGTCAGGATCACGACCGCGATCTCCGGCTGTTCGGCGCGCAGTCTCTCGATGGCGGTCAAGCCGTCCATGTTGGGCATGCGCAGGTCCATCAGCACCACATCCGGCTTCAGTTTTCGGCACAGACCCAGTGCCTCGGCGCCATCGGAGGCTTCGCCAACCAGTTCGAAATCCTGGCTCGGTCTCCAGGATCAGGCGCAGTCCCTGGCGGATGATGAGATGGTCGTCGGCGATGAGGATGCTTGATCATAGGGGTATCTCAAGTTTCAAGGTTGTGCCCGAACCAGCCCCGCTCTGGATATCGCACGAACCGTTGACCAGCCGCATGCGCTCACGGATCCCCACCAGTCCATAATGTCCATCCGGGACAGCGGAGGTGTCGAATCCCTGACCGTCATCCTGGATCCTGACCACCAGTCTTCCGTCTGCCACGGAAATGTTCACCGCCGCGTCCCAGCCCGGGCGTGTTTTGTGATATTTGTGAGAGCCTCCTCAACGGAGCGAATCACGGCTTCCTTGATGGGGTCCATCAAGTTGGGAATTGCCTCCGAGTAAAAACAGCAAGGTATGCCGGTCGCTTCCGAGAAGCGGGAGATCTCCACTTGCAGGGCTGAGTTCAGGCTGTCCTGCGGGGATTGACGAAGGTCGTCAATGGCGCGGCGTGCATCTGCAAGGGCGCGGCGTGCCTGCCCCATCGCATCCGTGATGATGGTGCGGGCTTTCTCAGGGTGTCCAAGATCAAGATGCGCCTGGGTAGCTTCGAGCTGGAGGATGGTTCAGCGAGCCCCTGCGAGAGAGTGTCGTGCAGTTCGCGCGCCATGCGCTGGCGTTCGTTGGCAATGGTAAGGTCCTCGACCCGGGCGGCGTAATCGGTCAACTGGCGGTTGGCGGTTTCCAGTTCCACGGCAAGCGCCTGCGCTTTTGCGCCTCCATCGACGCACGTAAAGCAGGACGTAGATGACGACAAAAAGCGCCATGGGAAGCGTGCCGACCATCAACCACCCGGAGGCTTCCCAGCCCGAGAATTGCACGAAACTGATGAGAAGCAGTACCAGGTAATAAACACCCGCCAGCAGACCCCGGCGTGTCAGCCCATAGAGCCCCACCGCCTCACCAAGCAAAGCCATGAATACCGCGAAGATGATCCCCAAACTGCCACCCAACCAGGAAATGAGAATGGCAAGGATGCCCTGGATGATGATGTACCACAGGACACCGAAACGATACGGGATGATCCTCTCCAGATACCAGTGCAGAATGACATGGATGATCAACAGCACGGTGAAGGGGATAAAATCGACCACTGGCGCACTGATAGTCGCTCCATCAGCGTGGCGACATACATGGCGGCGATGACCAGGGTCATGAACGCCAGGAAAAGACGCGGTCGTGTTCCACTTTGGAGAAGCTGGAGGAAGGTTTGTTTTGCATGGCAATTGAATTGTATACCAGAATGCCCAGCGTGCCATTGTCCGAGCGGACAATGTACGAAAGGACAGTCTCCGTTTTCCCGAAGGCACAATGGTAGAGAACCGCCCCCATCCATATACTGGTGGCATAACAAGCAATCAAGGAGTGTCCAATGAATAAGAACTTTTTCGAAATTATCTGCAAAGCTGTTGCCCTCGGCATGGGCGTGTGTGTGATCGTGCTCACCATACTGGGCAATCTTTTGGTGAATACCGGAATGATGCTGCTGGGCATTGGCATGACCGCCCTGGCGTTATCCGGTCTACAGAATTTGAAATAGACAAGGACATTGCGTTAGGTTTGCGAGGAGATCGCCAGGTCGGAGAGAACGCCCTCACATTGAAAGGGTAATGCGAAAAGATTGCTTCGTCGGGCGGACGATCACCGCCCTCCTCGCAATGACACTGATAGTGAATCCTCACGCTCGCCCACTGCGGCGAGGAGCTGAGAGAGGAGCTCCCCTCGCCGCCGCGGCGGCCGCGCCAGGAGGTGGGGGTCCCGCTCCAGGCGCTGGGGGATCGTGCGGGCGGCCTCTTCGCGCTCCACCCCGGCGCTGACGAGGGGTCGGTGGCGCGGCTCCGCGAGCTCTTCGGCCTCCGAATGGCCCTGGCCATCTCGCGCCACCGCGTCGCCGGGGAGGAGCTGCGGATCGCTGCGGCCCGCTCCGTAGGTCGGCGGCTCGGCGTCACCGTCGCGGTCACCAACGACGTCCATACCCACGCGCGGAGGCGGCAGGTGCTGCAGGACGTCCTCACCTGCATCCGGCACGGCGTCCCGGTCGAGAAGGCGGGGCGCCGCCTCTTCCCCAACGCCGAGCGGACGCTCAAGGGACCGGAGGAGATGGCGCGGCTCTGGAGCGACTTCCCCGAGGGGCTGGAGGCGGCTGCCGGGATCGCCGACGGCTGCGCCTTCCGGATGGACGAGATCCGCGGCGAGCACCCGCTCCCGCCGCTGGTGGCGTCGGCTGCTCACGGCCCGGAGGGCGCCCCGATCGCGCCGGCGCCGGAGCCGGGCCTGGCCGCTATGGAGCTCCTCCGGCAGCTCGTCCGCGATGGCGCGCGCTGGCGATTCGGCGGCGATCCGCCGGAGGACGTCGTGCGGCAGCTTGCGCGCGAGCTCGACCTCGTCGAGTCGCTCGGCTACGCGAGCTACTTCCTCACCGTCTGGGACATCGTCCGCTTCGCGCGCGGGCGCGGGCATCCTCTGCCAGGGCCGCGGGAGCGCGGCCAACTCGGCCGTCTGCTACGTGCCTCGGGATCACCGCCATCGACCCGGTCCGGATCGAACTCCTCTTCGAGCGCTTCATCTCCGCCGAGCGCGGCGAGCCGCCCGACATCGACGTCGACTTCGAGCACGAGCGGCGCGAGGAGGTCATCCAGTACGTCTACGAGACGCTACGGGCGCGAGCGCGCCGGGATGGTCTGCGAGGTCATCACCTACCGGACCGCGCTCCGCCGTCCGCGACGTCGGCAAGGCCCTCGGCCTCTCGCTCGACCAGGTCGACCGGCTCGCGAAGCTGCTGGGGAGCCACGAGCGAGCTCGCCGCGGTCGAGGCCCGAGTGCTCGCGCAGGCCGGGCTCGACCCCGCCGACCCGCGGGTGCGGCAGGCGCTCGAGCTCGCCGCGCGATCGCGGGCTTCCCGCGCCACCTCTCATCCACGTCGGCGGCTTCGTCATCTCGAGCGGCCGCTCTGCGAGCTGGTCCCGGTCGAGCCGGCCGCGATGGCGGGCCGGACCATCGTCCAGTGGGACAAGGACGACGTCGACGCGCTCGGCCTCCTCAAGATCGACCTGCTCGGCGCTCGGGATGCTCACCGCGCTCTCGCGAAGCTCGTCTCGCGCCATCGCCCTGCGCCGCGCTCCCGACGGCGCGGCCGAGCTCGGACGCTCGCGACCATCCCGGCCGAGGATCCGGCGATCTACGACATGCTCTGCGAGGCCGACACGGTCGGCGTCTTCCAGGTCGAGACGCGGGCGCAGATGGAGCATGCTCCCGCGGCTGAAGCCGCGGACGTTCTACGACCTCGTCATCGAGGTCGCGATCATCCGCCCCGGCCCGATCCAGGGCGGGATGGTCCACCCCTACCTGCGCCGCCGCGACGGCGCTGGAGAAGGTCACGCTACTCCTATCCGCCGCTCGCAGCCGATCCTCGAGCGCACGCTCGGGGTGCCGCTCTTCCAGGAGCAGGTGATGCGGATCGCGGTGGTGGCCGCGCGGCTTCACGCCCGGGCGAGGCGGACGAGCTGCGCCGCGACATGGCCGCACCGGCGCTCGCACGAGCAGCTGCCGCCATGAAGGCGAGCGCTTCGATGGCAGGGATGGCCGAGCGGGCGATTCCGGCGAGTACGCCGAGCGGTCTACCAGCAGATCCACGGCTTCGCCGAGTACGGCTTCCCCGAGTCCCACGCCGCCTCGCTTCGCGCTCCTCGTCTACGCGTCGGCCTGGCTGAAGCGCCACCACCCGGCCGAGTTCACCGCGGCGCTCCTCAACAGCCAGCCGATGGGCTTCTACTCGCCCCCACGCTCGTGCAGGACGCGCAGCGCCACGGGGTCGAGGTGCGCGGCCGCCGGACGTACAGTGGAGCGGGTGGGAGAGCACCCTCGAAGGGGCCACGGAAGGGGTCCCGGCGCCCCCTGGCGAGGCGCCAGCCGTCCGGGTAGGGCTCCATCAGGTCCGGGGGCTGCCGAACGCCGTGGGGGAGGGGGATCGTCGCTGCCCGGCGCGTGGCGCCGTTCCTCTCGGCCGCCGACCTGGCGGACCGCGGCGGCGTCTCGCGGGCATGGCTTGCCCGGCTCGCGGAGGCGGGGGCGCTCGCATCCCTGGATCCGGAGCGGCGCAGCGCCGTCTGG
>CAWGMC010000042.1:0-6282 GCA_963823545.1 uncultured Chloroflexia bacterium
GCGGGCCGAATCCGAACGCCCGGAATTTTTCGGCGAAGCGTGCCTGCGTCTCAGCCCGCACCGGCTCGGCGCTGTTGTAGGCGATTTTCCAGGTGGAAAGATCCAGCCCCTCGCATTTCTCCAGCGGGATCTTTTTCACGCACAACTCGTAGGCAAAGTTCGGTCCCCCGCTGGCAGTGGCTTTGAATTTTTGGATGTTCCTCAGCCAGCTGGAGCGGATTTTTCATGAACTGGATGGTGGGCATCAAAATGCTCGGCGTGCCGTCCATGGGCGGTCAGGAAAACGCCGATCAGCAGACCCATGTCATGGTAGAGGGGCGTCCAGGTTAGGATGACAGAATCGTCCGAATACTCATTTCCCAACGTGCGCGTCTGGTGCATGGCATGCATGTTGTGGGAGAAATTCCGGTAACTGATGATCACGCCCTTGGGGATGTTCGTGGAGCCGGAGGTGTACTGCATGAAGGCGGTGGAGGCTGGCGTGATGGCCGGAATCTGCAGGCTGTGGCTGCCCCCGCCCTGGATGGTCTCCCGGGTGACCCAGGTCAGCCTGGCAAAATCCGGGAACTGCGCCGCCTCGGACAGGAAGATCGCCTGGTATTCGGGCGTGGTCAGCACCAGGCTGGCGCGGGCGTCGGTCGCAATTGCCTCCAGCCTCTGGGCGGAGCGGTTCATGCCCGGCGGGTTGGTGGGGATGGGGATAATGCCTGCGTACAGGCAGGCGTACATGGCGATGATGAACTCCAGGCTGGTCGGGATACACCAGCAGGGCGCGCTGTCCCGGCTCGGCAACGCTTTGCAGGTAGGCTGCCATCTCGCGCACCGCGGCATCCAGCTGGCTGTAGGTCAGGCTCTGGTTTTCCTGCCTCGGTGGCGCCGAGCAGCATGTGGGAGAGGCGGTCAGGTGTTTCCTGTGCCCGCTTTTGCAGGATCTCCACGGGATTGATGAAGGGATATTCCATATCTACCTGCCTACTGCGCCGCCAGACCGGCGAGGATCTGGTCGGTGATCTGGTCCACCGTGTCCATGTTTTCGACGGTCAGTTCGGGGTCAGGGATGTAGAGGTTGAATTCCGTCTCGATGAACACGCCGACCTGCGCCATGGCGAATGAATCGATCATTCCGCTGGAGAACAGCGGCTCCTCATTCTTCAAGGCGTAATCGGGATTCTTGAGCAGTTCCTTCAAAGTAAATGCCCGCACTTTCTGCAGGACTTCATTGCGATCCATGAGTGGACCTCCTTGTTAAGGGTAGACGAACACAGGCGGCGCGGATCTGTAACTGGTGGATGACCAGGGTCGCCAGTGGGATGAGCGTGATGAAGATCACCTGCCAGGCAGCGTGCCATTTCCTGAAGACCAGTTCATCCCCGCTTTTTTGCTGGAACCAGTCCACCAACAGGGATAGCACGATGATGGCAAGCGGACGCAGGTCGAACATCTGCCAGTCCCAACCTTTGACCAGGCGGACGTAGTAGGTCTGCGACTGCTTGAGGTCCAGCAGGAAGGGGACTGTCAGGGAAGCACATCACACCCACCGCCGCCAGAGCTTGGAGATAACCTTGCGCCGAGAGGCAGAGCGGCTTCCTTGACCGCGGGGCGGTAGAGCGTGCGCACGTTCTCGAACATGATGAAGAGACCCATCAACCCACCCCAGACAAGGTGGTGAGTATCCGCTCCGTGCCAGAGACCGCTGATGAACATCGTGACAAGTGGTGGAATGATCAGGTTGGGGAATGGTGCGGCTGGGCTTCCTTCGCAGCAGGGCGCGGCGGAGCGGGAAGAAGATGTAATCGCGCAGCCAGGCGAAAGGTGATGTGCCAGCGGTTCCAGAAATCGGATACATCCTTACCGCGAAACTCGACCATTGAAATTGCGTGTCAATGGAATGCCGAACAGACCGCTGACGCCGCGCACGATATCAGTGTAGCCTGCGAACTGGTTGTAGATGTAGAACATGTAGGTGATCAACGCCCAGAGCAGGATGGGATTGCCGCATAGCGCCTCCGGCGCGCTCATCGGGACCGCCGGTATGAAGAGCGTCAGCATGCCCCCCAGGATGGCGGTGCGGAAGAGACCGACCAGGATGAGCACCAGGCTGTTCGCGATGACTTCGTTATTCACCACCTGCTTTTCCACCAGTTTCGGCCAGGAATTTCCACAGGGCGGCATTTCCAGCGGTCCGGAGATGAGCTTGGGGAACCATGCCAGGTAGAGGGCGAAATCCAGGAACCTGGTTCGATGGTTTGGCGATGCGCAGATTGATGTCGATGAAATAGGAGATGCTGTTCAGGATGTAATAGGACATGCCGACCGGCAGGATGAGCAGCGGCATGATGTCCAGCGCGTTCTCAGCAGTGATCTCCAACGTTGTCTGCAGGTATTTCCCGCCGATCAGGAACCAGAGCATGACGCCCACGTTAAGGAGGGTGCCGATCCAGAGGATGGCGCGTTTACCCCTTGCGCTTTTATGCAGGCAGTGCCCCAGAGCATAATTGATGACCGTCAGTCCCAGGAGCAGGACGGGTACCAGCGGAACCAGGTGCCGTAGTAGTAATAGGAAGCGACCAGCAGGAACAGGTTTTGCCAGGTTCGCGGCAGTCGCAACATGGAGATAGCGTAATACCCCACCAGGGTGATGAGGACGAACGCCAGGAATTTAAAGGTAAGTATCGCCATCTTAGTTTTCCCCTCGGATGGCAATGGAGGAATACCGGGTCGAAGATGCGTGCGGCTTGTCTTCCCAGCCAGCGGCTGAATGCCTTGGCGCCAACCCGATTCAAGTGATACAGATCATACCAGCCGGTATCAGGCAGGGGCAGGGTCGGGTCGTACTTGAGGAAGATAGACCTTCTGGTTGGTGGCGATCTCCGTCAGGCGGGCGTTGACCTTCTCAATGAATGCCAGCGTCTGCTCGCGGTCAACGCGCGGGTTGCCCCTGATTCTTCAGTTCAAGCAGGGCGGGGTGATATGCCATCTCCACGAGCAGCACCCGCGCGCCCTGCGCCTGGCTGAAGGCGATGATCTCCTCCAGCGCGGCCAGGTTGCGCTCTGAAATTCCGAAGTTCCCGAACTCCAGTTGGAGGTTCTTTACAGAACCATCCTCCACGGGCTGAGTCGGGATCGGTCGCCTGATGGAGAGGGCGAGCCGCTTTTGGCGATCTCGCCGTTCCATTTGTGGGCTTCGCGCAGCACTTCGTTGTAGTGCATCCCGAACGGGGCGGAGTAGCTAAGGATGGTGATGGTCCGCCAGGCGTAGGAATTTTCGGTAAGCCAGCCGCCGGGGATTATTTTCCCGAACTGGTAGTCCAGCCAGTCGTTCTGCTTGAAGCGCTCGTCGATCTGGTATTCGCGCCCTCGGTGTAATCCAGGAAGCTCGTGCCGAGGATAACCAATTCCGGCTGATACTTCCTGATCAGGATCTCTCCCAGGATGGAGGTGGACCAGATCTGCGAGCCGGTCACGCCGAAGTTGTAGCAGTTCAACGATCCCCGCTCCTGCGGTTGAAAACGCGCGCAAAAACATCCGGGTCCATCTCACGGAAAGCCTGGGAACTGCCGAAGATGAAGCAGTTCGGCGCGCCATTCTCACGGACGAACCGGTTCAGATTGTTGAGTTGCAATTCCAATTGGGTATGGTTGGTCCCGTACGCCTGGTAGGGGACACGGTCCTGGACGAAGGGCGTGCGCACCACCAGCTCGCCGACGATTCCGGCAAGAACGAAAAGAAACACCCCGTAAACAAGGACAGGATGGCGCGGGCGGGTGATATTAAGGCTGACGTGTTGTCAGGATTCGACAAGAAACTTCCTCCAACCGGACTAAGCCCCACAATTCTACCCGATTATTGGCTGCCGGTCAGGTCTCCGAAGTCAGCATATGGGACTGCCATGCCATGTGCTTTTCCAGCGTCCTACCGGCAGCAACTCCCACCTCGGCGAGGACGTGCGCATTCGTGCTGCCCTCCACCGCCTGCCCAACGTGACACGTGGGGTCAGCCGAAATACTCCTTGCCGCTGACCGTCTGGCGCAGGAACTGGTAGAGGAATGCCAGGCGCTGGCGGTCGTTGCGTTTCTTGCGGAACCTGATGATCGGGCTGCGCATGACAGCCTGGTTGATGACGCCGCTGACGATGGTGGTCAGGATGCGGGTCTGCGGGACGTGCTCAGGAAGATCTGGGTTGCCTTGACCACAGGTTTAAGTCCACATCCAGATCCGGCATCCATTCCGGGTCGGCGTGAATTCCACCGCGAGGAAATATCAGCAGGGCACCGCCGCTTTTTAGATGGCGGAGGGATTCGCGGATGGTGGTCACCCTGCCGTGGATATCCTGCTGACCGGGGGCAAAGATGGCATGCTGGCGGACATGCGGCAGGTTCCTGAAGAGGGGATGTCGCCGACGATGATCTTGTAATCTGGGCGTTGCACATGGGCGGAGATCACCACCCAATCAATCGCGGCGGGGTGATTGGATGCGATCACAAGCGGACCCGGGGGGATACTTGCCACGCATGCATGGCCTTTCACAAAGTGCGGTAAAGCCAGCGCGCCCCGGCAGCCACGCCCACCTCGCCAACCACACAATCAAGCCTGGAACCCAGTTCCGCAAAAGTGTTGCCGCCCTGCCAAAGGACAGGCGGAACAACCGCATGACCTGCTCGGTCTGCGGCAGGGCAAGTGCTTTGGTCAATTCAACGACCAGGGTCTCCGTCAATGCCTAAATCTCAACATCGAGGTTCGCCATGGGATACTCCTGTAAAAAGTGTAGCACAATTTTGGATTTGGGCTAGAATTATGAGTGACCACTTTGCAGCCGGTTCTTCTCAAGAAACACCGTGCGCGGGAAAGTTTAACCTCCATCCTTTGGGAAGCGGCCAACAACACCTGCACAGGCGTTACGCTTCGTGAGAGGCGCGCGGCTTTGCCTACTTTTGGCCGATCAAGGGGATCGACCTGCCCTCACTCTGGACAGCTGTGGCGGGAGACCGCCCGGTGGCGGATGCGCATGACGACCCGGGGCACGCCACCTGGGGCTGGAAGGACGGTGCCCTGCAAAAGAAGATCTGGTATTACGGGAAGATCCTGCGGCACAAGGCGACCATCATCTCGCTGGAGATCGCCCCGTATTTCTACGCCCTGTCTGAAAATTACGGCTTGCCTGAAGAGGATTACCTGATCGCATATCACGAGGGACGGCTGACCCAATCTGCAAAGCGGGATTTGTTACCCGAAAGCCCTGGTGGATAATGGGGCGATGAATCCAGTGGATCTCTGTGCCGGATCGCGCGGGTTCCGCGATCCGAAGGGATCAGGATTAAACAAGGGGCTGGGATTCCAGATGGAGGTCAGAATCCTGCCCATTGGCGTGGCGGAGGCAGGGGCTTGGAGGTATTCGCACATATACGAGCTGACTTCCCGACACTTCCCCGACCTGGCAGAACAGGCTCGTTCAATAAGCAAATCGCGGGCACGCGTGAAGCTGGTGGAACTGTATCTCACCACGCGTGGGTACGGCGCAGCTGCGGGATGTGCTCAACGTTTTCGGCTGCCGTGGAAGGAGATCGCTGAACGGGCGGTGAGCAAGCTGGTCGCGCAGGGAGCAGTTATAAAGACGACGCATCCCAAACATGAAGGAGAATGGCTGGCTCTGTCTTCTCTTGTCAAGTGAGTGGAATGGAGGAACATGTCATCCAAAAGTAAGGCATTATTCGTATCCCGCTCGTATTTCTGGTAATTAGTGGGGTGCCTGGCGGTGCAGGAGAGAAAAAGGTCAAAGGTTGACAACCCTGTCCCATTTACAAAAGAGGCTGGTGAGCCGGTCGTCACTGCCACTTTGAGCCCAGGCCCTTCGACCCCGACGATCCCGACCACCGGGACGCTGGTGGTGGAGTTTGTTTACACCGGTGAGTCGTATGGCGGAACCTTCAATTACGAACCAACCACGTCCAACATCCGGCACATCGTGCTGGCGATCCCCGAGGACAGCAACATCCTCCCAACCTCACCAGGCTGGGTCTTCTCCACCCTGATGTTCACTCCCTACCCGGAACCGTTCGCTTTTCGAAAGGAGGCGTACGGTAATAAGTCGTTTTTGGAAAATCTATACGATGCCTACGCCGGGCTGGTGGACATCGTGCTGGAACCGGGGAGATACAAGGTGGCTGTAGCGTTCATCGCCGAGGCGCTGCCTCCGCCCAATGGGGACGCTATCCTGTATCCCGGTGTCACCGGCGGAAGCGCCTTGAACGAATTCCACAGCGTGGAGGTGCACGCCGGGGAGAT
>CAWGMC010000043.1:0-46094 GCA_963823545.1 uncultured Chloroflexia bacterium
CAAGAGCGCCGGAGTTAACACGTCAAATTCTGTTTGAAATCGAAATAGCCCTGTAAACCCAAAGACCGCCCTCGAAACAAAAGGACGGTCTTTTGTTAGTCAAGAGCTTTTTGAACTTATGCTATACTAAAATTTAATCTTTGGCCGTCTAATATCCCAAAATGGGATGTTAGGCAGCCGCCGCCCATAAGCTGTTACACCGCTGCCGCATAACCCCTGTTGGGCAGATAGCATGAATTCATTGTTACCGACACAAAAATGAAAACAATACAAAACCAATTGTTAGTTTTCATAAAGTCCTTTGGTTTCTTATTTCCAACATTGCTGGTCGCATCCTTTGCATTGTTTTATTTCGTACTTAACGTTTTTCGCGGGGTTTCTTTTGGGCTTGACGATGCTCCCATTTGGCTGTTTGTATTCAGGGGTATCAATTTTCGAGAAATTATCGAAACACCTACAATCTATTTATCATCAATTGCATTTGTCTCTTCGTTAGTAGGAGCTATTTGGGCAGGATTTGTAATTCCCAAGTTTCCACGATTGATCTGGCTTCAGGTTCTCATTGTTCCCTGGATTGCAGTTATCATTACTGGGGCTGTATGGGGGTTGATCTGGTCTATAAATCAATGGCCCGCCGATAGTTTTGAAAACTATGAAACAATGATGTTGTTTCGCAGAACAGATATAAAAAACGGTTTATCTTATAGTTGGTTATCTGCAGCACAGTCATATCCACTAAATATTTTTAGTTATGGCGTTTATTGTGGGTTATTATTGTTGAACAAGAAATTCTTCCTGCGAAATGAAGAGAGCAAAATATAATTACTCTGCTAGAAAAATCTGCCCAACAAAGCATGCACTGGGCAGGTGGGATTCGTCGCCACGTTTCCGCGTCAAGCATTTTTCGGCATATCAAAAGCCTGTATCTCAAGGTACGCTCCTTTTCAATCTCATGCACATCATCGTCAGACTCCCACCAGGACCTTGCTTGGAACATGCTTTGTTTCGGTCGTGATTACACCCGCTCCGTCCAGGAAACGCGCGCCCTGGAGGTCGGGTCGATCGCCGTCGAGAAGAACGGGGACACCCTGCTCGGTTACCCCGAATACCAGTCTGGCAATGTGGCGGTCATCTTTGCCAGCCTCTTCGCCGCCCCCGCCCGTCACCGGGAGGGGGAGTGGGAACACATCTTCTATCCGGATGGCGACTACAAATCCGCCCGGCGCATCTACCTCCAGGAACTGGATATTTACCGGCGCCTGGTTGATGACCATCCCGGAAAATTCCGCCTGCTGACCTCCCGTGCAGAACTCGACCGGCACCTGGAGGAATGGCGTTCTCCGTCGGAGGGTCACCCCGTCGGTCTCCTTCTATTAATGGAAGGCGGCGAAGCGATCCGCGAACCGGCTGAACTGCCTGAGTGGTGGGAACTGGGTCTGCGTTTCATCGGTCCCGCCTGGGCTGGGACGCGTTACTGCGGGGGCACCAAGGAGCCCGGTCCGCTGACGGAGGATGGCAGGAAACTGCTGAAAGCCATGGCGGAATTCCCCTTCATCCTCGACCTCAGTCACATGGATGAGCCCGCCGCGCTCGAAGCGCTGGATATATATGAAGGACCGGTGGCAGCCACCCACGGAGATTGCGCGGCGTTGACCCCGGGTCACCCCACCAACCGTCTCTTCTCCGACCGGGTTCTGCGCGGGCTGATCGAACGCAACGCGGTGATCGGTCTGGTTCCATACAACGCCTTCCTCAAATCCGGCTGGTCCCTTGCCAATGGCAGCCGCAGGGAGGAGGTTTCCCTGTCCAGCTTTGCCGACCACATTGACCATGTCTGCCAGCTGGCGGGAAACGTCCGGCATGCCGGCATCGGTTCCGATTTCGACGGCGGATTTGGGTTACAATCTGTCCCGCAGGAACTGGACACGATCGCAGACCTGCACAAGATCGCCGGTTTCCTCCAGCCGCGTGGTTATTCCGACTCTGACCTGCAGGCAATCCTGGGTGGGAACTGGCTCCGCCATCTGCAGGAGAATTTGCCCTGATGTCCTCCGAACCGAATCCATCCTCTCTGCCCGACACCTCCGTACAGGATCCACCCTCGCGCACGAACATCCGCTTCGGCTTGATCATCACCCTGCTGGGTTTTTTCGTGCTGATCGTCGGCTCCAAGCCCGCCTGGTTCGGCTGGGATAGAAGCGCCACGGTCGGTTTCATCCAGGTGGCTGTCCTGCTGGTCGGGTTGGGCATCCTTTGCCTGGGCGGTTATATCGGGCTGCTGGCGCTCTGGAAGGGACGCGAGCGCACCATCGCGGCGGATATCGGCATGCGCCTGGTCGCCACGGGCTACGTGGTCTCGGTCTTTGCCGGCATGGCGGACCTGTTTGGCATGGGCACCCAGGTCATTCCGTCGGAAGCCTTCTTCGGTCCACTGCAATCGCGCGGCATTGTCACAGGGCAGATCATCACCGCCATCGGCTTCCTGATGATGATGCCGTACAAGCCCAAGATCGTTGACAGGTAATTCAAAACTCCCGTGCTGAACGGGAGTTTTTTTTTCGGGGGAAGGCGGGTGCGGAGAACATCCGGGAGAATGGTTTGATCGGGTGAACAACGTCCCGAAGGTTTGATCAGATGAGTTTGTGCCTGGATGGAACCTTCGGGACGTTTCGGTAAAAGTGGGGGAATGGGAATCAGCGTGTTCGCAGCAGGGAGCGGATGAAATTATGAGAACCGGTCGATTCACCTCTTGATTCCTGCAGAATCATGATAATATGTTATCGATAACATGTTAGCGATAACATAGTGAGCTTCCAGGATGACAAAATGATACTGTCTGGTAATGGAAAACGCATCACCATCAAGGATGTGGCTCAAGAGGCGGGAGTATCCACACAGACCGTTTCACGCGTGATGAACAACACCTCCTATGTTTCCAGTGAGACCCGCCAGCGTGTGGAAGAGGTGGTGGAGAAACTGGGTTACCACCCCAGTACACTGGCACGCAGCCTGAGCCAGCAGCGCAGTTACACCCTCGGGATCGTCACCCATGGTTTGAAGTATATCGGTCCATCCCAGACCCTCAACGGCATAGCCGACCAGGCGGACAAGCTCGGCTATATGTTGTTAATGACGGAACTCAACTCCTTTGAAGCGAACAAGGTCGATGCGGTCATCAATTCCCTGCTCTCCCGCCAGGTGGATGGGATCCTGTGGGCTGCGCCGGAGATCGGGGAGAACCATGCCGGCATCGAAGAACGCCTGAAGAGGATCCCCGTACCGGTGGTGTTCCTTGCCATGCGGCCTCGCAGGGGCGTGCCCAGCGTTGCCACGGATAACTACCAGGGTGCGGTGATGGCAGTACAGCACCTCCTGGATTGCGGGCGGAAGCGGATCGGGCACATTTCGGGTCCGTTGGATTGGTGGGAAGCCCAGGAACGCAAGCGCGGCTGGCAGAAGACCCTTAATGCGCATGGGTTGGATGCATCCGAACAGCACTGCGTGGAGGGTAACTGGTCGTCCAAAAGCGGGGAGAGGGCGTTCATTCAACTGTTGAAGTCATTCCCGGAGATGGATGCTGTCTTTGTCGCCAATGACCAGATGGCTCTCAGCGTTCTGCGCCAGGCTTGCCGCCGGGGCATCAAGGTCCCGGACAAGCTGGCGGTCATCGGTTTTGATGATATTCCTGAAATCAGCTTATTTTTATCCTTCCTTATCAACGATCTCCCAGGACCTGCACCTGGTGGGTGGGAAAGCCATCCAGGATGTGGTCGGGATGATCAAGGCGCGGCAGGATGGTCGTCCTGTCAGTACCAGATCAAAACTGGTTCAACCGACCCTGGTCGTTCGTGAAAGCACTCAGAAGGCTTGATTTTTTCCGTCCTCTTATTTGTAATTCGAAACAGTAAACCAGGCTTAAAGGAGGTGCGAGGAAAGAGTAACAATCCAGTTCACGGTCAGCAGGAAGCGCATGCCAGTCATCTGGCGTGCAAGGCGGATGCTTCCGGGTGGGATGGGTTCCATCACTATTTGATGAATCACTCTGCTGTTGCCCACTACGCCAAATAACATCCTGTTCATCTCAAAAGGAGAAGAAAATGTCCAAGAAAGTGTTTAGCACGCTTCTGGTCGTCCTGATGCTGGCGAGTTTTGTGCTCTCAGCCTGTGGCGGATCCACTGCCAAGTCCTGCGCCCCCAACTGCGAATATAAGGACCTGGTCGTTGGTTTCATCCAGACCGGTTCCGAGGGCGGATGGCGCGCAGCCAACACCGCTTCCTTCAAGGAAACCGCCACCAAGCTGGGCGTCAACCTGAAATTCTACGATGCGCAGAACAAGCTCGAGAACCAGGTCTCGGCTTTCCGCAACTTCATTGCCGACCCTGAGGTCAACGTGATCGTTCTCGCCGCGCTCGAGACCACCGGTTGGGACGATGTGTTGAAGGAAGCCAAGGCTGCCGGCAAGATGGTCGTGATCGAAGACCGCCGCATCGATGCCTCGAGCGACCTGTATGCCACCTACATCGGCGCTGACTTCGCTCTCGAAGGTCAGAATGCCGGCAAGGAAATGTGCAAACTTCTGGAGGGCAGCGAGAAGAAGAATGTTGTCGAACTGGTCGGGAACGTGGGTTCCTCCGCTGCCAAGGACCGCGGCGTTGGCTTCCGCGAGACCATGACCGATGCGGCATCACCATCACGCAATCGCAGACCGCCAACTGGAGCGCCACCGAAGGCAAGGACGTTATGGCTGCCTTCCTGAAGAATGACCCGGACATCCAGGGCGTGTTCGCCCAGAATGATGAAATGGGTCTTGGCGCTGCCCTGGCCATCAAGGAAGCCGGTCTCAAGCCCGGCATCGACATCAAGATCATCACCGTGGATGGCACCGCTGGTGCCTTCAAGGGCATGATCGCTGGTGATATCAATGCGGTGCTCGAGTGCAATCCTCTGCTGGCTCCGCAGACCTTCGAAGCTGCTCTGAAGGCCCTCAATGGCGAGAAGCTCCCCGACTGGATCCCCTCACAGGAAGGTATTTTCTACCAGGCGGATGCCGAGGCGATCTTCCCGAGCCGCACGTACTAATCCCTGACCGGAATCAGGCAACCTCCAGGGAGTGTAAGAGCAACACGCTGGATGATTAGGTATAAAATGGAGAAGCGGCGTCCGACGCCGCTTCTCCATCTAACCACACAGAACAGTTGTATCGAACCAGGTACCGAGGTGGCTTATGGCAAAGTCTGATAACACGATCGTGAGGATGAAGGGCATTCACATAGATCCTTCCCGGGTGTGAATGCCCTTGAAGATGTGGATTTCACCCTCAGGAAGGGCGAGATCCATGCTCTGCTGGGGGAAAATGGCGCAGGCAAATCGACCCTGATCAAGGTCCTGACCGGGGTGGAGCACCCGGAAAAGGGGACGATCACGATCGATGGGAAGGAGGTTTCATCCGGTCGCCCCAACACGCCCAGTCGATGGGCATCAGCACGGTCTACCAGGAAGTCAATCTTTGTCCCAACCTGACGGTCGCCGAAAATATCATGATCGGGCAGTGCGCCCATGAAATTCGGGAGCATTGACTGGGCTGGCGACTGAATAAGCGTGCCAGGCAACTGCCTCAAGGAGCTGGATGTCGACATTGATGTGACCCAGCCGCTTGGTTCATATTCTGTTGCCATCCAGCAGATGGCTGCCATTGCGCGGGCGCTCGAGATATCCTCCGCCAGGATCCTGATCCTGGATGAGCCCACCTCCAGCCTCACGACCCATGAGACCGAACAGCTCTTCAGCGTGATGCGCAAGCTGAAAAGCGAAGGCATGGCGATCATTTTCATCACTCATTTTCTTGACCAGGTGTATGAAATTGCCGACCGAATCACAGTTCTCCGAAACGGAAGCCTGGTCGGAACTTATGAAACAGCCGCACCTGCCGCGCCTGGAGTTGATCTCGAAAATGATCGGGCGCATACTGGACGAGCTGGATGACATGTCCAAGCTCAAGCTGGAAAGCGGCAAGCTGATCAAGGGTGAGACGCTGCTGGATGCAAAGGGACTTGGGCCATGCAGGCTCGATCGCGCCGTTCGACCTGGAATTGCATGCCGGGGAAGTGGTGGGGCTGGCAGGTCTGCTCGGCTCGGGACGCACCGAGATCGCCCAGCTTTTATTTGGTATCGAGAGGCCGGATAGTGGTTCCATTACCATGGATGGGCAGGAGCTTCGGGAATTTCTCCCCGTTGCGAATCCATCGCGCGGGGCGTGGCGCTTTGCCCGGAAGACCGCAAGGCGGAAGGGATCATGGGGGATCTGACCGTCCGGGAAAATATCATCCTTGCCATGCAAGCCAGCCGCGGCTGGTTCAAATATCTAAGTCTGCCCGAGCAGTATGCAAATCGCAGACAGGTACATCAAACTGTTGAACATCGTCACGCCTTCCGCCGATCAGCTTGTCAAGAACCTGAGCGGCGGCAACCAGCAAAAGGTGATCCTTGGCCCGCTGGCTGGCCACCAACCCCCGCCTGCTGATCCTGGATGAACCCACCCGGGGCATCGATGTCGGGACAAAAGCCGAGATCCAGAAACTGGTGCTTACTCTGGCCGAGGAGGGCAAGTCGTGCATGTTCATTTCATCCGAGCTGGAGGAGGTCCTGCGCACGAGCCATCGCATTGTTGTACTGAGGGACAAGGAGAAGGTCACGGAATTCAGCGGTGAAGTAGCCGAGAGCAAGATCATGCAATCGATGGCAGGGAGTGATTAACCATGAAACAGCCAAATCTTCCTTTGAATGGAGAAAGGTCACCGAGAGCAGGCTCTTCTTCCCGATCATCGCCCTGTCGCTGGTCCTGCTCTTCGACCTGATCTTTGTTCCGAGGCTTTTTTGCGATCGAAGTCCGGGACGGCAACCTGTATGGGAACCTGATCGACATCCTGCGCAGCGGCTCGACGGTCATCCTGCTGGCGCTTGGCATGACGCTGGTCATCGCCACCGGGGGAGTGGACCTCTCGGTGGGGGCCGTCATGGCGATTGCGGCCTCCATCGCAGCCCTGATGATGAACCCGTATGTCATGGCGAAGGAACTGCCGGAAAACCTTCAAAAACTGGTCAACGATCCGAATTTCACCTATGCACCTCTCTGGGCGGTCCTCCTGGTCACGCTGTTCGTTTCCGCCCTGTGCGGTTTGTGGAACGGATTGCTGGTCGCCTACGGCAAAGATCCAGCCGATGGTCGGCACGCTGATCTTGATGATCGCCGGGCCGCGGCATCGCCCAGTTGATCACGAACGGCATCCGGATCCAGATCTTTTATGAGCCTTACGCGTTCATCGGGAATGGCTGGGTCGTCCTGCCATTTCCCGTTTTATATCGTCATCTTCGTGTTCACTGCTGCTGTGGCTTTTTACCCGCAAAACCTCCATCGGGTTGTTCATTGAATCGGTGGGTGTGAATGCCCGCTCCAGCTATTTCAGCGGCATCGATGAAAAGAAGATCAAACTGCTGGCTTACACGCTCTGCGGTCTTTTTGCAGGCATGGCCGGTATTCTGGCCAGCGCCAACATTAAAACCTCGGACGCCAATAACATCGGTTGGGCGCTTGAACTGGATGCCATCCTGGCGGTCGTCATCGGCGGGACAATGATGACCGGCGGTCGTTTCTCGCTGTTTGCCAGCGTCATTGGCGCGTTGGTGATGCAGGCGACGACCACCTCCATGTATGCCATC
Source organism: uncultured Chloroflexia bacterium (assembly GCA_963823545.1). Taxonomy (GTDB): domain Bacteria; phylum Chloroflexota; class Anaerolineae; order Anaerolineales; family Villigracilaceae; genus Denitrolinea. The sequence goes on from CAWGMC010000043.1 coordinate 7,718, forward strand.
GGTGTGCCTGCCAATGCGGTCCTGGCGGTCAAGGGCGTGGTGGTCATCCTCGTGCTCCTGCTTTACTCGGAACAGGTGCGAGGCTTTGTCCGAAGGCTCACCACCCAGAAGAAAGGGGCGCAGCCATGAAGAAGAAAATGACAGCCTTCATTTCCAAGAACCGCAGGTTCATCCCGGTATTTGCGACGGCGGTATTGTTCTTCATTGCCTATCTGTTGGGGCAGGTCCGCTACCAGGGCATGCGCGACCCGCAGATCTTCCTGAATTTATTCCGCACCTCCCCCTTCCTGCTGATCGCTGCCATCGGCGGGACATTCGTGATCCTGACCGGCGGCATCGACCTCTCCGTGAGCGGGGTGGTCGCGCTGACCACGGTTGCCGCTTCGGCGCTGCTCCGGGCAGGCTGGAACCCTGGTCATTGTCATCCTGCTCATGCTCGCCATGGGCATGACCCTCGGTACCATCCTGGGTTCCTTCATTACTTATATGAAGGTGCAGCCCTTTATTGCCACGCTGGCGGGCATGTGGTTTGCGCGCGGCATGTGTTTCTTCATCAGCGATGATGCCATTGCCGTTGACAACCGCTTCTACAAGATCCTCTCGCAGACGAAGATCCTGATACCCGGGCTCAGCGATCCTGTCACGAAGCAGGGAGCTTACATCTCCATCCTGGTCGTCGTTGCGCTGGTGGTGCTCGGCGCTGGCGATCTATATTGCCCAGTACACGCGCTTCGGGCGCACCATCTACGCCATCGGTGGCAATGAACAATCTGCCCGGTTGATGGGTCTGCCGGTGGATAAGACCAAGGTGCTCGTTTACACCTTCGCCGGATTTTGCTCTGCGCTGGCAGGCTTGACCCTGAACGTCTATGTGGGTTCCGGTCATGGACTGTATGCGACCGGTTTTGAGTTGTCGGTGATCGCAGCAGTCGTGATGGGCGGGACAATGTTGAGCGGCGGTTCAGGCTACGTCCTGGGCACCCTGTTTGGCGTGCTCATCCTGGGCGTCACCCAAACCCTGATCCAATTCAAGGGTACGCTCAGCTCCTGGTGGACCAACATCGTTGTGGGCGCGCTGACCCTGGTCTTCATCGGCATCCAGAGCTTCCTGGCAGCCCGCAAGATCCGTGCCGGGGGCGTGGAGAGGAAGAAGGAAAGCCTGGGTGAGATCCTGCGCCGGAGCCGCAGGACATTCTATTATGGCGCGGCTGTTGTGGCGGGAATCGCTCTGTTCGTGATCGGGGTGAACGCCTTCATGCCGGACCTGCCCAAGAAATGCACATTAAAGCCGTTCCAGCAGGAGCAGGCTGCAGCCCTGATCGAGGGGGGTGCGGTCATTGTCTATGAACACAACGGCGGGTGCGAACTGCGTCGATGAGTTGTATGCCATCTACCCGGATGGGAGGATCACCGCCGAGGAAGGCGCGAACACGCTCGAGAAGCAGATGACTCCTGCGGATGTGGAAGAACTGCTGTCCGGCATCAACAGCCTGGGATGGTTCACGGATACGCTGTACTCCACAGAGCATGAACCATGCGGGCAGTGCTACACCTTTTTCCTGACCGTTTCCGACCAGGGACAGATAAAGACCGTGAAAGCTGTGAATGGTGGCACGGATACCCCGCCTGCCTATTGGAAGGTCATCGCGCTCATCGATGAGATCATCCCCCATTTTGAATATTGACCTGTGACCAGGATATAAAAGCAGGAGAAGGAAGAACCATGAAAATACTGAAGCCATTACTGATCCCGATCATTGCAGTCGTCCTGGTCCTGATCCTGGCTGTCGCCGGTTATGTGGTGGTCCCTGAATGTGACCCGGATGACCAGGGTTGGGGATGCGGCAGCGACCGGACGGAGGCAAGAGGCTGGATCGCCCTGGCGACGAATATCGGCACCTCCGAGGCGGGGGATCTGCATATTGACCTTGCCATCCAGAACGAGACTGCCGAATGGAGCGCCATGCAGGCTGTCCCTGCCAAACCTGCCCTACTAAAGACTGGTGATGGAGGCACCATCAGTTGTGATACCGTCTTTGTCGGCACGGGCGGTCATTACCTTGCCCCGGGATTCCAGATGCGAGGGCTACACCACCGGGACGACGGCTGAACCCCAAACACAGATGATCTACGTGGAATGCAAAGGGGCAAAAGCTGTTCCCGGGTCGAAACTTTACATCGATGTGAGCTACGTCACCGGTCAATACAATTATTACGACAAAACTGCCGGGCAGACCGGTGTGGAACTGGAAGTGGATCTCGACAACATTGCCTCGGATCTGGTGTATCCGGTCGCGACTCCCGTGGATGGGTTGGTCCAGAAACCCGGTGACCAGATCACCGGGCTCAACGGGATGACCCTGACCCTGCTCGAAGCCATCCGCACCGGTAACGGTCTTGAATTCAAATGGCAGGCGTTCAATCCGAGCGAATACCCGTCCGCTCTGCACGTCGGTCCCCCGCCCGTGCTTGGGACGGATGGCATCCTGTATGGCGTTTACCAGGATCCCGGCAGCGTATCCGCTCCCCTCACCAGCCCTGGCAAGACCACGGAGTGGGTGACGGCGGTCAATGTTCCAGCGGATGTCAGTGGCTTTTACATCATGGTGAGCGTGGAGACGGGCACAAGGCTCTTTATGAGTTATGCCATCGACATCAGTGACAGGTAGTTATGTTCTGTGCGTGATGATTTTTGAGCATGCAGCGGATGTGGTTTGATTTTTGCAAGGTTCCACCGGTGACAGGAGATGCACATGGATCGAAACGATACCAAAAGAGCAATTGAGAACGGACGGACTGTTCTGGGTATCGAGTTCGGCTCGACTCGTATCAAGGCGGTATTGATCGGGGAGGACCATTCCCCGGTCGCCTCGGGCAGCCATGAATGGGAAAATCGCTACGAAAACGGCATCTGGACATACAGCCTGGAAGATGTGTGGTCAGGCTTGCAGGATGCCTATCGAATGCTCAGCCGGGAGGTCTCAGAAAAGTACAAGACCCCGCTCAAGACCGTCGGCGCCATTGGCTTCAGTGCCATGATGCATGGTTACCTGGCATTCGACCAGGCTGGAAATCTGCTCGTCCCGTTTCGCACCTGGCGGAATACCACGACCGGGCAGGCTGCCAGGGAACTCACCGAACTGTTTCAATTTAACATTCCCCAGCGCTGGAGCATTGCCCACCTCTACCAGGCGATACTGAACGGGGAATCCCATGTCAGGGATATCAGCTATTTGACCACGCTGGCAGGCTATGTCCACTGGAAACTGACGGGGCAAAAGGTGCTGGGCGTTGGCGAAGCCTCGGGCATGTTCCCCATCGACAGCCGGACCAACGACTACGATGCGCGTTTGATCGATCTGTTCAACGAACGGCTTCCTGCAGAAAAGATCTCCTGGAAGCTCAGGGACATCCTGCCCGGGGTTCTTGTTGCAGGGGATCCAGCCGGGGTTCTGACCGCGGAAGGCGCAAGGCTCCTGGACCCCGCGGGAGAACTGCAGGCAGGGATTCCCTTCTGTCCGCCTGAGGGGGACGCGGGTACCGGGATGGTCGCGACCAACAGCGTTGCAGAGCGGACGGGCAATGTCTCTGCCGGCACCTCGGTCTTTGCCATGATCGTCCTGGAAAAGGCGCTCTCGAAGGTCCACCCCGAGATCGACATGGTGACCACGCCGACCGGCAAGCCGGTCGCCATGGTGCATAGCAATAACTGCACCTCCGATCTTAACGCCTGGGTCGAACTGTTCCAGGAATTCACTGCTGCGCTGGGTGTCGGGATCGAGTCAGCCCAGGCTGTTTGAGATGCTATACCAAAAGGCGCTTTCTGGTGATGCGGATTGTGGCGGGCTGCTCGCCTACAACTATTTTTCAGGCGAGCATATCACGCAGCTTAAGGAGGGACGCCCGCTCTTCGTCCGTACACCCGAAAGCAGGTTCACACTTTCAAACTTCATGCGCGTGCATTTGTTCTCTGCGCTGGGCGCGCTAAAGATCGGGTTGGATATCCTCTTTGAAGGGGAGGGGGTGAAGGTCGATCAAATTCTCGGTCACGGCGGTTTCTTCAAGACCAGGGAAGTCGGTCAAAAGATCATGGCGGCGGCGATGAACGTCCCCGTTTCCGTGATGGAGACCGCCGGCGAGGGAGGCGCATGGGGAAGCGCATTGCTTGCCTCCTACCTGCTCAATAAGGCAGGGGATGAACCCCTGGAAGTTTATCTGTCCAAAAAGGTCTTTGCAGGTGAAAATGGCACGACGGTCGCACCTGATCCGGTGGACGTCGACGGATTTGCCGCCTTCATGGAGCGCTATAAAAAAGGACTTGTCATCGAAAGAACTGCCGTGGATGCGCTGAAGTAACGAACAACAGGACTTATATTCTAGGTGAACCATGCTTGAGAGATTGAAGGAAGAATTGGTGCAATTGCACCTCGAACTGCCTAAAAATCACCTGGTCATGTGGACGGGCGGCAATGTCAGCGCGCGCGATCCCGACACCGGGCTGGTGGTGATCAAAGCCTCGGGCATCCGCTATGAAGAGATGCGCCCCGAGCACATGCTGGTGGTGGATCTGGATGGCAGGCTGGTCGAGGGCGATTTCAAACCCTCCTCGGATGTGCACAGCCATCTGTATATCTACAAGCACCGCCAGGATGTGGGCGGAGTGGTGCATACCCATTCGCGTTATGCCACCGCCTTCGCCGCGGTGGGCAGGGAGATCCCCTGCGTGTTGACCGCCATGGCGGATGAGTTCGGCGGACCGATCCCCTGCGGCGGGTTCGCCCTGATCGGCGACGAAGCCATCGGCAGGGTCGTGCTGGAGAGCATCGGCAGATCTCCTGCGGTCCTGCTCAAAAACCATGGTGTCTTCACCATTGGCAGGCATGCCACTGCCGCGGTCAAAGCCGCGGTGATGACCGAGGATGCCGCCGCAACGGTCTGGTTGGCGTTGCAGATCGGCAAGCCGGATGTTATTTCCCCGGAAGACGTGGAAAAACTGCACGAGCGTTATACCAATGTGTACGGACAATAGGTCGTTGATCGAATAACAAGGAGCGACATGATGATCGATCTGAAGAACAACGAGGTCTGGTTTGTGACGGGCAGCCAGCATTTATATGGTCCCAAAACATTGGAGGCTGTTGCTGAACACTCGCGCGAGATCGCCGCGACCCTGGGTGCCTCCGCGCACATGCCTGTCAAGGTGGTGTTCAAGCCCGTCCTGACCACGCCTGAAGCCATCCGCGATCTGTGCCTGGAAGCCAACTCCGCGCAGCACTGCATTGGTTTGATCGCCTGGATGCACACCTTCTCGCCGGCAAAGATGTGGATCGCCGGGTTGGGCCTGCTCAGGAAACCGTTCCTGCATCTGCACACGCAATACAACCGCGAGATCCCCTGGGCTGAGATCGACATGAACTTCATGAACCTCAATCAAGCCGCCCATGGCGACCGTGAGTTTGGCTTCATCGGCAGCCGCCTGCGCCTCGAACGCAAGGTCGTGGTTGGTCACTGGCAGGATGAGGACGTGCAGGCGAGCCTGGGTGTGTGGGCGCGCGCCGCCTCCGCCTGGGCGGACTGGCAGGGGGCGAAGCTCGCGCGCTTTGGCGATAACATGCGGGATGTGGCTGTCACCGAGGGTGACAAGGTCGAGGCGCAGATACAGCTTGGTTATGATGTCTACGGTTACGGGGTGGGGGACCTGGTCAAGGCGGTCAACGCTGCCAGCGATGCCGAGGTCGATGGGATCGTGCAAGCCTGTCTCGACGAATACGAGGTTGCCCCGGCATTGCGCCCCGGTGGTGAGCGCCATGCCTCCCTGCGAGATGGCGCCCGCATCGAGGCTGGCATGCGGAACTTCCTGCAGGCTGGCAATTTCAAGGCTTTCACCACCACCTTCGAGGACCTGCATGGACTGGCGCAACTGCCCGGTCTGGCGGTCCAGCGCCTGATGCGCGATGGCTATGGCTTCGGCGCGGAAGGGGACTGGAAGACCTCTGCCCTCGTGCGTGCCATGAAGGTGATGAGCGCCGGGTTGAAGGGCGGCGTCAGCTTCATGGAGGATTACACCTATCACTTCAGTCCAAAGGGCGACAAGGTGCTGGGCGCGCACATGCTTGAGGTCTGCGAATCGATCGCCTCGAACAAACCGAAATTGGAGATACTCCCGCTTTCGATCGGCGGCAAAGCCGATCCCGTCCGCCTGATATTTGATGCGAACACCGGACCCGCCATCGGTGCCTCCCTCATGGATATGGGGCAGCGCTTCCGCATGGTCGCCAACCTGGTGGATGTGGTCCCGACCGATCAGCCATTGCCCAATCTGCCGGTGGCGCGTGCGCTTGTGGATGCCGCGTCCGGACCTCAAGACCGCTGCGGCGTGCTGGATCTATGCTGGCGGGGCACATCACACCAGTTTCAGTTATGCCGTCAACGCCGGGCATTTGCAGGATTTTGCCGATATGGCTGGCATTGAGTTCCTGCTGATCGATGAAAACACCCGCGTAAATGAATTTAAGGATAAACTTCGCTGGAACGATCTTTACTATCACCTGAACAAGGGACTGTAGTTTTTTTCAAGGAAGGTTTCCATGCAATATCGTGAACTTGGTCGTACCGGCTGGAAGGTTTCAACAGTATCATTCGGCGCGTGGGCAATTGGCGGGTCATGGGGCAGCGTGGATGACAAAGACTCGCTTGCCGCCCTGCACCGTTCCATCGACCTGGGCGTCAACTTTATTGACACCGCCGATGTTTATGGGGACGGTCGTTCAGAGCGCCTGGTGGCTCAGCTTCGCCGGGAGCGCAGCGAAACCATTTATGTCGCCACCAAGGCTGGGCGGCGGCTGGATCCGCATGTGGCAGGCGGCTACAACCGGGCGAACCTCACCTCTTTCGTGGAACGCAGTCTGAAGAACCTGGATACCGATGCCATTGACCTGCTGCAGCTGCATTGCCCCCCGGTCGAGGTCTATTACATGCCTGAGACCTTTGGCGTGCTGGATGACCTCGTCAAGGCTGGCAAGTTGCGCTATTACGGCGTGAGCGTGGAGAAGGTGGAGGAAGCGCTTAAAGCCATTGAATATCCCAACGTGCAGACCGTCCAGATCATTTTCAATATTTTCCGCCAGCGCCCATCCGAATTGTTCTTCCCCGAAGCCCTGCGCCGCAAGGTGGGCATCCTGGCGCGCGTGCCTCTCGCCAGCGGCTTGCTGACCGGCAAGCTGACCGCCAAATCCAGCTTCGAGGCGGATGACCACCGGGCGTTCAACCGTCACGGCGAAGCCTTTGACCGCGGCGAGACCTTCTGCGGGCGTGGATTATGAAACCGGTTTGAAAGCCGTGGAGGAATTGCGCGCCCTCGTCCCCGCGGGCTGGAGCATGCCGCAGTTTGCCCTGCGCTGGATCCTGATGTACGAAGCGGTCACCTGTACGATTCCCGGGGCGAAAAATCCCGCCCAGGCTGAGGACAATGCCGCGGCTGCCGACCTGCCCGAATTGAACGCTGTCACAATGGAGAAGATCCGCGCCATCTATGATGCCCGCATCCGCGGGTCTGGTCCATCACTACTGGTAATTGTCCACGCCGGGTTCAATATGAGCAGACGCACTCTCAAAAACGACTTTCTGGAGCTCGAATATCTGACCGGTCCACTGCGAATTAGTGGACTGGTTCCCTTTGGCAAACCCAACATGCTCGTCGATCTGGGTGATCTTGCGCCGATCCCCACGCCCTATGGCGATTTCCATTTCCTCGGCGGTCATCGCCTGTGGCATGCACCCGAAGCCATGCCGCGTACCTATGAACTCGAGGCTGGTGAGCTGGCGATCACGGATCTGCCTGAGTGGCGTGATGCTGGAAACCCGGACCGAGCCGGGCACAGGGATCCGCAAGCGCATCGAGATTCATCTCGTCCGCGGACAAGCCCTCCGTGACGCTGACCCATACGCTCATCAACGATGGGCTGTGGTCCGTGGAACTGGCTCCCTGGGCGATCACACAGTTCCGTTTGGGCGGCACGATCATCCTGCCCATGCCGGTTGGAAATGCTGATCCGGCAGGTTTGCTTCACAACCGTCAGATCTCCCTGTGGCCATATACACGCATCAATGACTCCCGCGTGAAGTGGGGGGATGACTTCATCCTGCTTCAAGGCGGATGCAGCCCTGCCGCCCTTCAAGATCGGATCACTTCAATCCGTACGGCTGGTCGGCTTACTGGCTGGATGGCATCCTGTTCCGAAAGACGTTTTCAGTGCAGCCCGGGTTGCCATATCCCGACAACAATTGCAATGCGGAAATTTACTGTAATGATCGGTTCGTGGAACTTGAAAGCCTCGGTCCGCTGCGAAGTTGAATCCCGGTGAGCTTCTGAACCATGTTGAGACCTGGGATCTCTTTGAAGGGATGGATGTTCTGCCGGGGGAGATCCGGGAAGTGTTGGGAAGCTGAAACCCGGCTTGATTGGTGGATAAGAAAGCGGGATTGGGGGAATCACTTTACGATCAAGGGCATGATTTTTGCGATCCGGTGACTGCTCTCGATCTCGTTGCCAAGTTTTAAATTCTTCCCGATGGATGTTCCGTATTTATAAAAGTCCCGGTAAAGTCGTTCAGGATCCGCTTTGGCTAGTTGGTGAAGGCTTCCATAACCTGCCCCCAGGATATTCGAGATGGTCGCCTTGCTAGCCCACGGAAGGCGGGATAGGTCAGCCCGGTTCACCAGTTCACTCACGAGTTCCTCCGCCACACCGCTGTTTTTCGCGAGCGCCTTCCTTCCTGCGAGGGTGTGGCCTTTTTGCAGGATATCCAGGTTTGTCCGGATGTCTTAGCTCCCGCAATTTGAGGATGGCGTTATTTGCTACGAGACTCCTTGTCCACCAGTCCGCTCAACAGCTTCGTGGATGGTATGAACCAGTAGGCGAGGTACTTCAGCGCTGCCATGACATCCCGTGCCCCGAGGCTGGTTTCGTTTGATAAATTCTTCAAAATCCCCGCGGGTGTCGATCCGTCCTGTAAGATCCAGAAGATCTCCCACACCTGCCTGTTCGAGTTGCCGGAAGGTTTCGATCAGTCTTTTTGCATATTCTTCGTAACGGTTGCGCGCATCCTCGCCCAGAAGGTGCCGGGTGTATTCTGCCATCTCACGCATCGTGAAGTTATACGCTTCTTTCAGGCAGGGATGGGAAAAAGCCTCCATCCAACGCAGTCGCAAAGCGTCATAATCCTTGATGGGAGACATCTCCCTGCGCATCTCTTCCCAGTTGACCGGCATGCTCCGCCTCCGTTGGTCCACCAACTTTTTCGCTCCTGTTATGAAGCGATTTTATTTTATCATCCCCCCGGCACCACCCGCCACCGTTCGTGCCGCGTGCCCGCCGGATCAGATCACAACCGTGTCCGGTACCGGAGGAGCACCATGCCATTGTCGTATCTTCGTGCCTCCAGAGATTCAAGCTTTACCCGGACATCGATCGGGAAAGCTGGTTTACCACCGCCCAGGCTGATGGGCGCCACGAAAAAGAGACACTCATCGATCAGGTCTGCGCGGAACGCATGGGCAGCAAGTCCGGGACCGCCGATAAGGATATCCTTTCGGGCGGTCGCCTTTAACTTCCTGACGGCTTCCGGGTCAAAGTTCCGTTCGATGCGCGTCCTGGTCGTGGATACCTCTCCCAGGGTCCGGGAGTACACGATCTTATCGGCAGCCTGCCACGCCTCGGCAAAGTCCCGCAAGATGGGGGACTGGGCGGCGAAACCGGGGTCGGTCTCCCAAACCATCATCGTCTCGTACATCCGCCGTCCATAGAGAAATAGACCAGCCTCACGGACGAGATCATTGAAGAACTGGTGGACCTCATCATCCGGCATAGCCCAGTCGAACTTGCCGTCGGAATCCTCAATGTAACCGTCCAGGGACATGTTTCCACCGTAGATCAATTTTGCCATGCCGTGCCTCCTCTCACTTCTAAGATCACTTGAAGTTCAACTCATTTTATCTTACCGAACCAGGAAAGCCATGAACACAATAATGTATTTTGGCTTGATTGCAGGGTTTTGATTCCTGGTGTGTCTGACTATTTTATCCAATGGAGATTTGAATTGCAACCCAATTATCGTTAAAACAAAAACCGCCTTGATCGCGGTTCTCTGAAACTAGTGCCCCTCGCGAGCGCAGCGAGCACCCCAGCGAAGCGCCCGGAGCGTAGCGAAGGGTTCGGGCACGGGGATTCGAATATCATCCCCTCAATGGGGACCCTCGGTCGTTAAACAAAAACCGCCATGATAGCGGTTTTCGAACTCAGTGCCCCCACGGGGATTCGAACCCCGGTCGTAGCCTTGAAAGGGCTGCGTCCTAGTCCACTAGACGATGGGGGCAGACAAGCGGGCGAGATTTTATCATCCCGCTGATAAACGGTCAAGCGCTTTTGGAAATCAACTTTGAGGTTTGACGCGCTGCCCCTGCAAGCCCAGCAGGTCCACCTGGTTGCGGTTGAACAGCATGCCCGGGCTTTCCACGCGCAGGGTCGGGATCAGGATGGCGGTCAGCGTGGCATCGAAGATCGGGATGAAGCTGCGCGATCCCTCCGCCATCAGCGCGGAGAAGTCGAAGCGTCCGGGGTATTCGATCTTCCCTTCGATCTCATATACCTGGGTGGTCAGGCGCACCGGGTACTCGGTGACCGAGCCGAATCCTCCTCGCACCACTGCCATCGGACCGAGGTCCTCGCGGCGTGCCAGCGCGATGGCGAACACCTGCCGCTTGAGCATGCGCACCACCTCGTAGTGGTCCACCAGCTTGGTGGGCATGTGGATGCGTGCCAGGCGCGCATCCAGCACTTCCATGTAGGAGTGGGTGGGATCGTTCATCAATCCCATCACGCCGTTGGTGGAAACGCTGACCTTCCCGACCACCCTGTAACTGGAGGTCAGGATGTCGGCGGGCAGGAATCTGTGGGTGCGGGGAGAGGTATCCATCCGGGCAGGACTCCTCGTCAGGTCTGGTCGGGGCTGGTTCGGCGGGATGCAGGGCGCGGACGGGGCGGGCGTTGGATGCGCCGGCGCACCGTGGACTTGCCTGCATTTGGATTGAGCAGCATGGTCAGCCACGAGATCGCCTTCTCGTCGTACTCGCGCCGCCCGCAGACATCGCATATCCAGGCGGGGAAGTTCGGCACGGTGAGAAGTTCCTGGTTCAGCCAGGTGAAGTAGGTGATGAAGCGCAGGTGCATAAGCCCCGATGCGCATTCGCTGCAGGGGAAGGGTTCAGGCAGGGAGGGGGAGGCTTCTGGAGCCTTGGGTTCCTTCGGCATGGGTATATTATACCCATGAACCTCCCCCCGCGCCTTCCAGTTCAATTACGGGACAGGGTACAATCATCCGGAGGTCTGCCATGCCAGGTGAGACGAATCTGCAAAAACTGCTTGCTGCTCTGGATCCCGAACTCAACCCGGGAGAATTTGTCTTCTGCCTGGTGGATTCGATGGAAAAAGCCCTCTCACTCGAACCGCTCTGTTCCTTCCAGGAGCAGGAGGGCGTGACCGTCATCCTCCCCCGGGCGAAGGCGGACGAAATGGGGTTTTCCTGGTCGTTGGTTTTTGCGTGGATCACGCTCACGGTCCATTCTTCACTGGAGGGGGTCGGTCTGACCGCCGCGGTCTCGCGCGCCCTGGCGGAAGCGGGCATCAGTTGCAACATGGTTGCAGCCTTTCACCACGATCACTTGTTTGTGCCTCTGAAGGAGGCGGATCGGGCAATGGAAGTGCTCAGGACATTGTCAGGAACGAGTCGATAAACAGTTCGTTTTCTTTGGTGCTATACTGTGCCAAAGGACCTTGATTCGCCAATGGAGGAACCCATGGATACCGTCTATAAGGCACTCGCTGAACGGCTCGATGAACTGCCCAACGGTTTTCCGCCCACCGATGACGGCAGGGAATTGAAAATTCTGGAAAAACTCTTCTCGCCGGAGGAGGCTGCTCTCGCCGCCCAATTATCACCCTCGTTGGAATCCGTCGGGGTGATCGCTGCGCGGATCGGTGTGGATGCCTCCGCCTTGCGCGACCAGCTCAAGGGCTTGTCCCGCCGCGGGCTGATCAATGCCGGGAAGGTCGAGGATGGGCTGGGATTTGGTTTGATGCCTTTTGTGGTGGGATTCTACGAGAACCAGGTCCGAACGATGGACGCGGAAATGGCGCGCTTGTTCGAGGATTACTTCCAGGGGGGATTTGGCGGGATACTCAGCATCCAGCCGCAGGTCCATCGCGTCATTCCCGTGAACGAGACCATCCGCAACCCCATGGAGGTGCGCCCGTTCGAGAGCGCAGCGGAGATCGTCAATGCCATGCAGTCCTGGGCTGTGCAGGATTGCATCTGTCGCAAACAGAAAGCGCTCATCGGCGATGCCTGCGAGCATCCCATTGAAATGTGTTTCATCATGCACCCGCAGCCGGATAAGTTCGCTGACATTCCAGGCATACGTGCATTGACCCACGACGAAGCCATGGCAACCCTGCGCCACGCCGCGGAGCTCGGACTGGTCCATACGGTCAGCAACAGCATGGAAGGGACGCATTACATCTGCAACTGCTGCACCTGTTCCTGCGGCATCCTGCGCGGCATGGCGGAACTGGGGATCTCGAACGTGGTGGCGAGTTCAGCCTTTGTCAACCAGGTGGATGAATTGCTCTGTTCCGGTTGTGAGGATTGCATCCCGGCTTGCCAGTTCAACGCACTTTCAATGGATGGTCTTCTGGTAAGTGTGGATCAGGCTCGCTGCACGGGCTGTGGACTGTGTGTCATCACCTGTTCCACCGCTGCGCTTGGGTTGGTGCGGCGCCCGGAGGATGAGATCAAGCCCATTCCGCACACACACGAGGAGTGGAATGCATTGCGATCGGCGGAACGAGGGATTTGATGTGACTTCGAGAAGAACACGGCGATCCGGTCTGGCTTTAAAAATTATATTGATCCTGTTCATGGCTGGCAGTCTTCCGATCATTGTGTCGGAGGTGACGAAAAGGCTTGCGAACCGGCAGGCAGAACTTCCCGCGCCCGGAATGGATGCTTTAACTGCACCGGTCATCGATATTCCCTTCCCCGCGGCTGCCTCCACGCTCCTTCCCCTGCCTTCGCCTTTCCTGCCCACTGCTTCCTGAGGATGTCTCCGAGCTCAAGACCTGGAAATTTTCGGAAGCAGGTCTGCTTGTGGATTCTGCCGTTATCACCAAATATGGCAGGCACATGGTGGTGTCCTTTGCCGACGGCAGGCTGATGGTCCACAACCTCCAAACCGGCAGGGAGCAGTTTTTCAAGTCGCCGGTCGAATTCAGTTTCCTGCAGTTGGTGGATGGCATCTCCTCCAACCAGGCGGGCATCCTCGTTGCGGACTATCTGCTGAACGATGGCGGCAATGTGACCCTCTGGCAGGTCTCTCCGGATGGGGAGAGCCGTTCAGTGGCAAATATCGTCGAGCCGGATTATTTCCTGACCGCGCTGGCGATCTCCCCCGATGGCGAAACCCTCGCGCTTGGCTACAACAACGGCGAGATTCGTCTTTTCCGGACCAGTGATGGGGCGCAGATCCATGCCATTCCCACCCACAAGGATTTTGTCATGTCCCTGGAATTCTCGTGGGACGATCGCTACCTGCTCTCGGATTCCTTTTCCATCGATCCCTTCACCCATGTCATCCGCCTCAGCGACGGTGTCAAGGTTGCCACGCTCGCCACGGAAAGCTATGAACCCGGCAGGATCTCCTTTTCCCCCGATAGCCGCTTCGCTGCCGTTACTTCCTCCGATGGGACTCATATCTTCTCGACCGATGACTGGTCCGACCAGGGTTTCGTCATCCCCACCTTCGATGGGAAATTTACCTGTGACAGCCGGGGGGTGATCGCGTTCACCGGTGGTCGGGAGGAAATGTTCTCCGTCTCCACCGGGGAGCTTATCCAGGCGCGGGATGTTGACAGCAACCTGCCGGTCAGTTGCCTGTTTGATGGTCGCACGGTATCCATCTCCGTGGATCTGCTGAATAACACGGTTACACTGCTCTTACTTGAACCCTGACCTCTCCGGTGTGGGAGGGGATCATGCAGGCAGGCAATTGCCATGGAAGGCTGTGATCGAGGTGCATTCAAAAATTTAGCTAAAAGTAGTGTTGGGGCAAACCCCGAGGTTGCCTGCTAATTATCGTGCGTCATCATGTCAATGGCGACTGCCACAGCCAGGATGAGGATATCCTCCTGACCTTCCGCGATCTCCACGCCGTAGGTATCCGTGATGGTGAACCATTTCCGGGATACCTCGGCGATTTTTTTGCCTTTATGCTTGATCGCGTATTCCCGGTCCAGGATGTTGCCCACAACTGCCAGGTCCGGTCCATTCCGGACGTTCACCGTCCAGCGGTCTCGCAGCGGGGAGATCAGCGCCTTCTTAATGACTGCCAGGTCCCTGCCGTGCGGGTCTTCAATGACCATCGTATCTCTCACCGAGAGCAGGCGTTCCTTGATCTGGCAGAGCTTGTTGCCGTCTGCGTCCTCAAAAGCGAGCGTCTTGCGGATGCGTAATGTCTTGCCGTCCACCTTGAATACCTTCTGACCTTCCTGGTTCTCTATCCAGAAATCATCCCCGATGGAGATCATTTTCTGCGTTATTTTGTAGCGGGTTGACATGCGATGTTCCTTTCCGGTTTCGATTAACAGCGAAATTTATACCAGTATAATACATCGGTTTTACCCGATCAGTTTCATCAACAGGATGGATCATGGATTCCCTCTCTGAACGCCGCAAGGCAATCATCTTTCTTGTCGTCTGCGCCAGTCCTTTGGAGCACGAGCGGTGTCCTGGTCAAGGTCATTGACTGGCAGGTGCTTGCCATTCTTGCAGGGCGTGCCCTGTTCACCAGCCTGTTGTTCCTTGCCTACCTGCGACGTCTGCCCACCCGTCTGACACGCTGGAAAGTGATGGCTGCGGTTGCCGCATTCCTGACCCAGTTCCTGTTCGTAACCTCCACCAGGCTGACCACGGCCGCCAATGCCATCTTCCTGCAATACACCGCGCCCATTTACGTTGTCCTGCTCGGGTTCTGGTTATTACGGGAGAAACCCACCCGTTCGGACTGGATCTCAATGTTCATCGTCTTCCTCGGGCTGTCATTTTCTTTGGGGATAAGCTGAGCACGAGTGGGTTTTACGGGAACCTCCTGGCGGTGCTAAGCGGTGTTACCTCTGCCGTGATGGTGGTCTCCTTCCGTGCCCAAAAGGACGGCTCCCCCGCTGAGAGTGTGCTGATCGTCAGCCTATTACGGCTGTTTTCGGTTTCCCGTATCATCCTCCGCGAGATCATGGGCCCTCACGAACTGGTTGATCATCGCCTTTCTCGGTCTCTTCCAGATCGGGCTGGCGTTCATTCTCTTCACCCAGGCGATCAAACACATCCCCGCGCTGGAGGCGAATCTGATTGGCACCCTTGAGCCGGTCTTGAACCCGATTTGGGTCTTCCTTTTCCTCGGTGAGAGCATGGGATCCTTCGCATTCATGGGAGCGTTGGTCGTGCTTGCGGGGGTCGATCTTCAGCGCGGTTGGCAGTGCGCGCTCAACCAGGGATATCGAATAAAAGAATCCGGAGACTTGTATCGATTACTCAAGGGGCGATTGAATCTCAGATCGATCCGTGCTATAGTATTTTCAATCCGACCAGGAGGACGATATGGTTTCCCTGTCACCTCGCATCGCGGGGAAAGGCATCAAAAGTACCTTTCCTGTTCTTCGTCTGGCGGGTCTGGTCATCCTGTTTCTTCTTTCCGGTTGCATCACCACCGAGATCGATGACCGTCCGCGCGCCGGCAGTTACGGGGTGGACGATCCCCTGATGGCTGCCCTGGTGGTGCGGGATAATTCCGTGGGATTCAATATTCCCTCCGTGACCCTAAAGGGCATTGAAACCACGGATGTATATAACTGGGACGCAGTGCCGGAGTATGAAGACAGGGCTTTTGAGGTCAAGCCCGGGCATTACATGCTCCACCTGGATTACTATAGCAAGGGCGGTTTGTGGGAGTGCAAGGGTTCGGTTGTGGGAGGGGAGTTGACCGTCCAGGCTGGTTACGCGTATGGATTTTCCATGACGAACGGGAGCATCGCATGCAGCATGCTGTTCGACCCACCCACGCTGGTCAATATCACCAGCGAACTCAAAAAGCCGGAGGTTCCCGATGTGACGAAAACCATCAACTGGACCGGCACGCTTTGCATCATCGTCCCGGTCTTCCTGGTGCTGCTCGCGTTATTATCCGTTGCCTTCCTGATGTGGAGGAATAAGAAGAAGACCGAATTATGAAAAGTGATGGTACGAAAACCAGCCCGCGAAGAACGTTCTTCGCGGGCTGGTTCATTTATTCCACTGCCTCGCCTTGTACGGCGGACGTGAAGACCAATCCTTCTTTTCCAGCATCCACCTGGATCAGTTCCCCCTCATGGAACTCACCGGAGAGGATCTTCAATGCCAGCGGATCCTGCAGTTCGCGCTGGATGGCGCGTTTCAGCGGGCGGGCGCCAAAGTCGGGGTCGTACCCAACCTCTGCCAGGTATTCGCGCGCGGCTTTACTGACCTCCAGCCGGTAGCCTTTATCCGCCAGCAGTTTGCTGACGCGGCGCAGCTGGATCTCCACGATGCCCGCCAGGTGTTCCTTCTTCAGCGGGTGGAAGATGACCATCTCGTCGATGCGGTTCAGGAACTCCGGGCGGAAGTGCGCCTGCATCGCGCGCATGATCTCATCGCGTGTCACGCTGTGACCGCCCTCCCAGAGCTGGTTGCCCAGGTTGGAGGTCATGATCACGACCGTGTTGCGGAAATCCACCGTGCGCCCCTGCCCGTCGGTCAGGCGACCGTCATCCAGCAGTTGCAGCAGGACGTTGAAAACCTCGCTGTGCGCCTTCTCGATCTCGTCGAAGAGCACCACGCTGTAGGGTCTGCGCCGGACCGCTTCGGTCAACTGCCCGCCTTCTTCGTAGCCCACGTATCCGGGCGGTGCACCGATCAACCGCGAGACGGTATGCTTCTCCTGGTATTCGCTCATGTCGATGCGTATCATGGCGTGTTCGTCATCGAACAGGAACTCTGCCAGGGCGCGTGCCAGCTCGGTCTTGCCGACGCCGGTCGGTCCCAGGAAGATGAACGAGCCGATCGGGCGGTTCGGATCCTGCAGACCGGCGCGGGCGCGCCGCACCGCTTTCGAGACAGCGCTGACCGCCTCGTCCTGCCCGACCACGCGCTCGTGCAGTCTCTCCTCCATGTGGATGAGCTTCTGCGTCTCGCCTTCCAGCAGGCGTGAGACCGGGATGCCCGTCCAGCGTGCCACGATGGCAGCGATCTCCTCCGGGTCCACCTCTTCTTTGAGCAGGGCGCCTTCACCCTGCAAAGATTTCAATTTGGTCTCGGCAGTCTGGATTTTTTGCTCGATCTCGCGCATATCGCCGTATTTCAACCGGGCGGCTTTCTCCAGGTTTGCCTCCCGCTCGGCGCGTTCCATTTCTGTGCGCGTGTTCTCCAGTTTTTCCTTCAAGCTGCGCAGTTCAGTGATGGCTCCCTTTTCGGTCTGCCAGCGGGTGGAAAGAGCCTTGGATCTTTCGCGCAGGTCCGCAAGCTCCTTCTCGATGTTCTCCAGGCGTTCCTTCGAGGCTTTATCCTTTTCCTTCTTCAACGCCTCACGCTCGATCTCGAGTTGCATGACCTGGCGGTCCACCTTATCAAGCTCCTGCGGCTTGGAATTGATCTCCGTCCGCAGGCGCGCCGCGGCCTCGTCGATCAGGTCGATGGCTTTATCCGGCAGGTGCCGATCTGCGATGTAACGGTGCGAGAGCGTCGCCGCGGCGATCACCGCCGGGTCGGTGATGCGCACCCCGTGATGGACCTCATATCTTTCCTTTAAACCGCGCAGGATCGAGATGGTATCTTCGACGCTCGGCTCCTCCACCACGACGGGCTGGAAGCGCCGTTCCAGTGCCGGGTCTTTTTCAATGTTCTTGCGGTATTCATCCAGTGTGGTTGCGCCGATCATGTGCAGTTCGCCGCGTGCCAGCATGGGTTTAAGCATGTTTCCGGCATCCATGGCGCCTTCGGCTTTGCCCGCTCCCGACCACGGTATGCATCTCATCCAGGAACAGCAGGATCTCGCCCTCGGATTCGGTGATCTCTTTGAGGACCGCCTTTAAGACGTTCCTCGAACTCACCGCGGTACTTGGCTCCCGCAATCAGCGCGCCCATGTCCAGCTGGATCAAGTCGTTTCTTCTTCAGCCCCTCGGGCACATCGCCCTTGATGATGCGCTGCGCCAGCCCTTCCACGATGGCAGTCTTGCCGACACCCGGTTCGCCAATCAACGCGGGGTTGTTCTTGGTGCGTCTGGAGAGGATCTGCACCACGCGGCGGATCTCCTCATCCCGCCCGATGACCGGGTCCAGCTTCCCCTGGCGTGCCGTAGGCGGTCAGGTCGCGTCCGTAGCGTTCGAGTGCCTGGTAGGTCGATTCCGGGCTGCTGCGAGGTCACCCTCTGCGAGCCGCGCACCGATTTCAGCGCGTTGAGGATCGCATCCTTTGTTAGTCCGAAGGATTCGAGCCGCTTCCCCTCGATCAATTCGGTCAACCCGAGCAGGATGTGTTCGGTGGAGACATAATCATCCTGCATGCCCTTGGCGTAGCGTTCCGCCACGCGCAGTACCTCTCCCGTTGGCTGGGCAAGACCCACCTCGGTGTTCGCGCCCTGGATGCGGGGATGTTTCTCCAGTTCCCGTGTGATCTCGACCGCGTAGTGCCTGCGCGCTCCCCGCCACCTTGTTGACAATCGCGGGGACCACGCCCTCCTCCTGGGTCATAAGCGCCAGCAAAAGGTGTGCAGGTTCGATCGCCTGGTGACCGCTGTCCTCCG
The DNA here is from genome assembly GCA_963823545.1 of uncultured Chloroflexia bacterium. Lineage (GTDB taxonomy): Bacteria > Chloroflexota > Anaerolineae > Anaerolineales > Villigracilaceae > Denitrolinea. The sequence goes on from CAWGMC010000043.1 coordinate 26,638, forward strand.
CGATATGTTGTGCCTGCAGGATCGCCTCCTGCGATTTTTGAGTGTAATTATTTAAATTCATACTTCCTCCTCCAATAGATAGATCAATATTATTCTAATGACTTTGTGTCTAACAAATATTAATTTGATGTCAGAAGAGAATAAGAGGGGATGGACTGGGATCTCTTCTCCCATTGATACGCAGAAGTTTTTCCGTCTCCATCGCCAAGGTTTCGCATAATCGATATTCACTGCTTATTGACTTGTTATGGGGTGGATTAGAATAGTATGGAACCTGTTGGTACAGGTTGGTATATATGAAACTCGAACAAAAAGCTGTCCCTCTCTACCAGGCTGTTTCAGACGCCATTTTGCGTCAGATCAAATCCGGCGAGTTGAAACAGAACCAGCGCCTTGCCTCCGAAAGCGAGCTGTGTGCTTTTTATTCGGTCGGGCGGAACACCATCCGGCGGGCGCTCAGTGAATTGGTGGATGAAGGATACTTGAAGACCATCCCCGGGCTTGGAACATTTGTTAAAGACAGCCATCTGTCAAAGACAGCCGAATACCTGACCGGGTTGACCCGGGAAATGGAACTGCTCCAGCGGCAGGTCTCCAGCCGGGTGCTGGACGCCAGGTTGATCAATGCCGATCCCTACCTGACGCGGCACCTGCAGGTCCAGTTGGGGGCGGAGGTCGTCTTTCTCTACCGCGTCCGTCAACTGGATGGGGAACCGGCTGCCATTGAGCGCGCTTATCTGCCCCATGCGCTCTGCCCCGGAATTCTCAAGTACGATTTTTCCAAACAATCCCTCTACGAGACGCTTTCCAATGTGTATCAGCAGAGACCCTATCAAGCAGAACAGGAGATCGAAGCCAGCCTTGCAACCGTGGAGGTAGCCAGCCTTTTGAACCTCACCCAGCCGGCGGTCGTCCTGGTCTTTCACCGGGAGACCCGCCTGGAGAACGGCGACGTCATCGAATACGTCGATTCCGAACTCCGCGCGGACCGCTTCCGTTTTTATGCCAACCTTCGGCTGCAATCCGAGTCGGATGAAGCCACCTTTCGCAGGCTGCCTGTGATGCAGGTAAGGACCGGCGCAGGATGAACACCATGTCGGATGCGGAACTCAACGCGGTGGTTGAGACGATCGTTGATCGCATACTGCATGGCGGGCAGGCACCTCTTGTCAGCCCACCCCAGCCGGTCCCACAGCAGTCTTCGAAGACCGTTGCCATTGGTACGGACCACGGTGGCTTGAAGATGAAACAGATGCTTGTATCGCACCTGGCAGGCAGCCGGGTACCAGGTGCTGGATTGTGGTACGAATTCCACCGAAGCCGTTGATTATCCGGATTTTGCCCTGGCGGTTGCCGAAAAGGTGAGTTCCGGGGAGGCCTGGCGTGGCATCGTGATCGATGGCGCCGGCATCGGAAGTTGCATGGCAGCCAACAAGGTTCAGGGTGTGCGGGCAGCCATGTGCTACGACCATGCCACCGCGGTCAACAGCCGCGAGCATAACGATGCCAACGTGCTGACGCTGGGCGCGGGATTGATCGGCGATGCCCTCGCGCAGCAGATCGTGGATACCTGGCTTAAGACTGAGTTTGGCGGTGGACGCCATGCCCGCCGCGTCGACAAGATCATGGCGATTGAAAAGAAAAATCCCAGGACTGGAAGCTAAAATGACAATTGATCCCAAAGATTTCGAAAAGATCGTGGAAGTGGTCACCCGTGAGGTGTTGAAGGCGTTGGCGGAACAGGGCAAGCAGGCTGCACCGGCTGGTCAGCATCATCGAACGCGAATGCGCCGAGGGCATCTGCGTGGAGACTGCCTTCGACAACGTCGGTCATGTCATCAACGCCGGGGCGGAGCGTCTTACCTCCACCCTGGGCGGCATCCCGGCTGACCTGAACCTCGCCTCCATGATCGACCATACCATGCTCAAACCGGATGCCACGCCTGACCAGATCGCCCAGCTTTGCTTCGAGGCACGCAAATACGGTTTTGCATCGGTCTGTGTCAACCCCGGTCACGTGAAATTATGTGCGGACCTCCTGCGTGGTTCCGATGTCAAGGTATGTACGGTCATCGGTTTTCCCCTCGGAGCCACCTCCCCTGAGACCAAGGTCTATGAGACCGAGACCGCCCTCAGGGACGGCGCGACCGAGATCGACATGGTCATCAACATCGGTGCGCTTAAGGGAGGCGATTTCACCTGGGTGGCACGCGACATCCGCGGAGTGGTGGAGACTGCCCATGCCAGTGGCAGTATCGTAAAGGTCATTATCGAAACATCCCTGCTGAATAATGAAGAAAAAGTTAAAGCCTGCCTGCTTGCGAAGGAAGCCGATGCCGATTTTGTGAAGACTTCCACCGGCTTTGCAGGCGGCGGAGCCACGGTGGAGGATGTTGCCTTGATGCGCCGGGTTGTTGGACCCGATATGGGCGTCAAGGCTTCCGGTGGTGTGCGCACATTCGAAGAAGCCCAAAGCATGGTCGAGGCTGGCGCCACCCGCATCGGCGCGAGTGCAGGTATAAAGATCGTGCAGGGTGCCAAAGAGGATAAGAAGGAAGCCTCTCCGAAACCGGCGCCTGCGAAGGCTTATTAGGAGTACCTGACATGCTGATCGCCAGAGTCATCGGCACCGCCATTTCAACCATCAAGGACCCCGGGATGAAGGGGGATAAGCTGCTGATTCTCAGGCAGACCGACCATCTCGGGAATGAGGTCGGCAAACCATTCGTGGCGGTGGATCTGGTGGACGCGGGCGAAGGTGAATTGGTGTTATCCGGGCATGGTTCCAGCGCACGCCAGACCTACCTGACCAAGGATTGCCCGGTGGACGCGGTCGTGATGGCTGTCATCGACCATTTGGAAGTTGACGGCGAAGTGGTTTTCCGCAAGGAGTGAGAGCTGATGCTGATAGCCAAAGTCATCGGTACCACTGTTTCAACAATAAAGGATGAAAAGCTGGTCGGACGCAAGCTCTTGATCCTGCGCCAGACCGATGAGACCGGTGCGCCGTCCGGTAAACCTTATGTGGCGGTGGATACGCTGGATGCCGGGATCGGCGACCTGGTGCTCACTGCACATGGGTCCAGTGGACGGCAGACCAAACAGACGAGCAACAGCCCGGTGGATGCCGTGATCATGGCGGTCATCGATCATCTTGAGGTTGGCGGTACGGTTGTTTACCGCAAGGAATAAATTATGGCAGTTGGTGACAAGGACCTTCTCTCCATCCAGGAAGCCCGGCAGATCGGTCGAACGGGCATACCAGGCACAGCAGATCTGGGCGAAAGCCTCGCAGGCGCAGGTGGACCGGGTTTGTGCCAGCATGGCGGACGCGGCTTTCCTCGCCTCCGAGCGCCTGGGGCGCCTGGCAGCGGATGAGACCGGTTATGGCGTTCCGGAACACAAGAAACTCAAGAATGAGTTCGGTTCCAGGTATGTCTGGGAGAGCATAAAGGATATTAAAACGGTCGGGGTGGTCAATTACGACGCCGAAAAAAGGATCTATGATATTGCCTGGCCGATGGGAGTGGTGGCAGCCCTGGTCCCAAGCACCAATCCGACCTCCACGGTCATGGACAAGATCCTGATCTCGGTCAAAGCCCGCAATGCCATCGTCGTCGCACCCCATCCGTCAGCCGCCAGGTGCAGTCTGGAGACAGCCCGCCTGATGGCTGCCGCCGCCGAGAGCGCCGGCGCGCCAAAAGGTTTGATCAACTGCCTGACCCAGATCAGCTTCCCCGGCACCCAGGAGTTGATGGCGCATAAATGGACCGCCGTGATCCTCGCGACCGGCGGCAGTGATATGGTGCGGGTCGCCCATTCGATGGGCAAACCAGCCTATGGCGTGGGTCCCGGCAATGTCCCGGTCTATGTGGATCGCAGCGCTGATCTTGAAAAAGCCGCCAGGTATATTGTGGCGAGCAAAGCCTTCGACAGCTCGGTCATCTGTGCCACCGAACAAGCCGTGGTGGCGGATCGTCCCATCGCCGACCGGCTGGCGCAGCTGATGGTGAACGAAGGTGCTTATTTTATTGATGAAACCCAGGCGGATGCCCTGCGCAGGACCCTCTTCCAACCGAACGGCGCGATCATTCCCGGCTCCGTTGGCAAGACACCCCAATACCTCGCAGCTCTCGCCGGTATCCGCGTGCCGGATCACGCCCGCATCCTCATCGCCCGGCTGGACAAGGTTGGACCTGAGGAACCGCTCTCGCGTGAAAAGCTCACCACCGTCATGGGCTGGTATGAAGCCGATGGGTGGGAGGCGGCTTGTGAGCGTTGCCTCGAGTTGATCCGCTTCGGCGGGCGCGGGCACAGCCTGGTCATCCATGCCACCGATGAAAAGGTCATCATGGCGTTTGGTCTCGAAAAGCCGGTTTTCCGCATCGCCGTCAATACCATGGCGACCCTCGGTGCCATCGGTATGACCACCAAGGTCATGCCCTCCTTCACGCTGGGGTCCGGTGGCATTGGTGGCGCGGTGACCGGTGACAACATCACGGTCTACCACCTGTTCAATGTCAAACGCCTGGCCTTCGAAGTGACCGCCCCTCCGGATCAAGCCATGCATGCCGGCACGGTGCCCGCCGGGTCGATCAAAGCTCCCGATCCACAGCAGGTCGCTGCCGTGGTCGAGGAAGTTGTGAGAGAGATACTGAAAGTTAAACCGTCGTAATTGGCACGCCCTCCCCGGTGTGTTCAATCAAACCATCAAAGGAGTAACAAATGGCTCAAGATCTTGCATTAATTGCCCTGGGAATGGTCGAGACCCGTGGTCTGATCGGCGCGATCGAGGCAGCCGATGCCATGGTCAAAGCCGCCAACGTCGTCCTGATCGGATCGGAGTATGTCGGCGGCGGCTATGTCACCGTCATGGTGCGCGGTGACGTCGGCGCGGTCAAGGCTGCCACGGATGCCGGCGGCGCAGCTGCCAAGCGCGTTGGCGAGCTCGTTTCGGTGCATGTCATCCCGCGCCCGCATGAGAACGTCGAGATGATCCTGCCCGAGAACACCAGGGGCAGCTTTGGCGGTCGTTCTGGCGGAGCGAAGAAATAGCCGCCCTGGAGTTCCTGAGGCGGTCTGACCTGCTTCAGACTCTCGAACGCGCCGAACAAGTCATCCACTGGAACGCGAACCCGGGAGACCCGACCGCTGGAGAACAGGCGCGCTCGGACCAGGTTTCAGACGGACCGCTGCAGGTCGGTGTGGACTTGGGCACTGCCTACCTGGTGCTGGTCGTCCTGGACCGGCATCGTCAGCCGCTGGCAGGCGAGTACCAGTTCGCCCAGGTGGCGCGCGATGGACTGGTCGTGGATTTCGTCGGCGCAGTGGATCGTCTGACCGCGATGAAACGCCGCGTCGAGGGCAGGCTGGGTCGGGAACTTGCTCATGCCGCCACAGGCTATCCGCCGGGCGTGCCCCTGGCGGAGGTGCGTGCCACTGCCAATGTGGTCGAGGCAGCCGGCTTCCACTGCACGGGTCTTGTGGACGAACCGACCGCCGCCAATGCCCTGCTCGGTCTGCGTGACGGTGTCATCGTGGATGTCGGCGGCGGGACCACCGGGATCGCCATCCTGCGCGATGGAAAGGTGATCTACACCGCGGATGAACCCACCGGCGGCACGTCACTTTTCGCTTGTCATTGCCGGGGCGCACGATATTTCCTTCGAGGCGGCTGAAGCGATGAAGATCGATCCTTCACAACAGGAACGTCTTTTCCCGGTGATTCGCCCGGTCATGGAGAAGGTCGCCAGCATCGTATCCCGGCATGTGGAGATCTGTCGCTCTCAAAATGGTCACACGGTCGATCAACTGGTGATGGTGGGTGGCACTGCGATGTTCCCCGGCATCGCCTCGGTGCTTGAAGAGTACACGGGCATCCCCACCTATGTGCCGGACCGTCCGCTGTTCGTGACTCCGCTGGGCATTGCCATGCATGACAAGGCAGACGAGGCATCGCGCTAAAGATATCAAGGAGTGAGTTATGGCTTCTGAAGAATTCTCATTACGTTGTTATTGTTACCTGGACCGCATGCAGCCGCAATACGCGGCTTTCGTTGGAACCGTGACACAGGGTGACCTCCCGACCGAGGGTATGGCTGCCCTGTACATCGAGATGTCTCCCGGCAATGAGGTCTTCCGCACGGTGGATATCGCCGTCAAAGCCACCGAGGCCAGACCCGGCGCGCAGATCGTTGAACGCGAGTTCGGCATGTTCGAGGTCCATTCGCACAACCAGGCTGCGGTGATCGAATCGGGACGCATCGTCCTTGACCGCCTGGGTCTCGAAGATCGAGAACCGCATCCGCCCCAAGGTCGCTTCGGTGCAATTGATCACCAACGTGGATCCCTACCAGGCGCAATTGCTCAACCGTTTCCGGCGCGGCTCCATGCTGGTTCCCGGTCAGACGCTTTTGGTGGTGGAATGCTTCCCTGCTGCATACATCAACTATGCCTGCAACGAGGCGGAGAAGAGAGCCAGCATCGATATTGTGCATGTCAGTTCCGTCGGGCGCTTTGGTCGCATGTGGCTGTCCGGCACCGAAGCGGAAGCCCTGACCGCACGCGACGCCTCCATCCAGGCATTGGAAGGTCTCGAAGGCATTGAAAGCCAGTTCTAGGAGTGTCCCATGCCAAAGACTTTTTACACAGAACGGGATGTGGTTGACCTCGTCGGGCAGGGGGTCCGGTCGCTCATCGTGGACGATGACGTGGTCCTGACCGACCTGGCGTATGAAAAAGCCCGCAAGCTTGGCTTGGAGCTTCTGCGCGCGAACGATCAACCGCCAGCCGCTCCGGTACGTCCCTACATTGCCAAGCTCGCATCGCCATCCACCAGCGGCACCGGTCAGCCAACACCCGTTGTTCAGGCGAGCGCACCGGTTCCTCCTGCGGTCATACCCGCCAAGGCTGGGGATGAGTTGTATCAACGTGTGTACAACGCCTCCCTCGCCAGGCTGGGTGACTCGGTCGACCCGAAATTGCTGGGTGTCATCGTTGAAAGAGTGCTGAAGAGTCTCAGCACCAAATAGGTGATTCGAATGCTTTTTGGACGCGTGCACGGGACGGCGGTCTGCACCATCAAGTATCCCGATCTCAACAGGGATGAAACTCCTGGTTGTCCAGCCCCTGGACTCACATCTCGAGGCGGTCGGACCCATGCAGGTGGCAGTGGACGTGGTCATGGCAGGTCCGGGCGACCTGTGTGTCATGGTCCGTTCCCGTGAGGCCTCCCTGGCTCTGCGCGAGCACAAGTTCGTCCCCGTCGACCTGGCACTGGTCGGCATCGTGGACGAATTGGTCGTCCGCCCGGACGGTGAATTTGATTTCACCTTGAAGCAGGGCGACACCAGGTACACATGAGATTGAATTGATATGATTCTCGGAAAAGTCACTGGAACGGTCGTCACCACCATCAGCCACCCGCACTTTAAGAATCGCAGGTTGCTGGTCGTCCAGCCGTTGACCCTGCCCGGCGATCCCGTGGATGGGGATTTTATTGCGCTGGATAACACCCATGCAGGCATCGGGGATACCGTGCTGGTCAACCGCGAGGGCAATGGAGCCCGTGCTGTCCTGGACCTGCCGGATGGATGCATCATTTCCCTGATCGTGGGGATCGTGGATTCCCTTTATATAGAATCATTGACAGGCTGAAGAATGCGGATACCTTTTGTCGCAGGTAACTGGAAGTTGAATAAGACCGCAACCGAGGCTTATAAACTCGTTGCCGATTTGTTGCCGCGTCTGCGGATGATCAAAGGGGTGGATAAACTGATATGTCCTCCTTTCACCGCCTTGATGGCGGTTTCCCGGTTGATCAAAGACACCGACATCCATTTGGGCGCACAGAACATGTACTGGGAGGCGAAGGGCGCTTATACCGGCGAGATCTCGCCCGCCATGCTGGCTGAGTTTTGCCAGTACGTCATCCTGGGTCATTCCGAACGGAGAGCATACTTCGGGGAGACCAATGAAACGGTCAACCGCAAGGTGCGGGCTGCCCTTGCGCATCATTTGACACCTGTCATCTGTGTGGGTGAGACCCTCGAGGAGAATGAATCCGGCAAGGCTGCCGGCGTGGTCTCCCGGCAGGTGCGGGAGGCACTCCTGGGCATCGACCTGCTGTCTGTTCCTGACCCGGTCGTGATCGCTTATGAGCCCGTCTGGGCGATCGGGACCGGGCGCGCCGCCACGGCGGATGGAGCCAATCAGCTCATCCGCAATGTGATCCGCCCGACGCTGGCAGGCATGTTTGGGGATGGGCTTGCCCAGGGAGTGCGCGTCCTCTACGGCGGCTCGGTGGATGCCAGGAACGCACGCGAATTTTTCCGGCAGCCCGAAGTGGATGGCGCCCTGGTGGGGGGAGCCAGCTTGAATCCCCGGGCATTTATCGACATCGTCGAAGCTGCCGTTGGATAATTAAAAAAAAGCTCTCAAGCCAGGCTCGAGAGCTTTTTTGATTCCAGTTGGGGTCTATGGCGCCAGTGTCGTTTGTGGTGCCACTTCGATCTCGTAATGGGAGATGGCTTTCCAATCCGGGGGCGGCCAGTAGATCATCAGTGCCTTCCCGATCACGTTGCCCAACGGCAGCAATCCCCACGAATGCGAGTCCGATGAATCGTTGCGGTTATCGCCCAGCACGAACAGGAAACCGGCGGGCACATTCCACTTCCCCTGGTAAACCGGGGAAGCCGCGATATAAGGCTCCACCAGCGGCTGCCCGTTCACGTACACGTTTGAGCCTGTCACCTCGATGGCATCCCCCGGCAGACCGATGATGCGCTTGATCAGGTCCTGCGGCGGCTCGCCCGGGTATTTGAACACGATGATGTCCCCATGCTGCGGCTCACCGAGTTTGTATGCCAGCTTGCTCACCAGCACATATTCACCGTCCTGCAGGGTCGGCACCATGCTAAATCCATCCACGCGCACCCGCGCCGAAACGGCATTGATGCCCAGGTAGAGTACCACCGCCAGTAGCAGGGTTTCGATAAGGTCAAAGAAGAACTGTTTCCAGTTCGTTTTTGGCGCCTCCGCCTCGACCGGTGCGGGCGGGGTTTCGCCTGGCAGTTCAATTTTTGGTTCGATCAATTCCATTCATCTCCATAACAGGTGGATTATACCCGACCCCATGCGAAATACGTCGGCACGTACAGCACGCGCTCGCCGTCTGCCCAGGCTTTTTCATCCAGCCGTTTCAGTTTATTGAGTTCCGCGCCTGGGACCAGGCCTGCCAGGTCAGCCTCCAGCACCGCCCACTCGATCTCCCGTTCCCCGCGCGGCGACTTCTCCCTCCGACTTTTGAAGGGTCCCTGCCTCGATGACCTCGATCCCCGCCCGGATGAAGGTGTCCGCCAGCCGCGCCCCGAAGGATGGGTCTGCTCCCTGCCGGCGCAATGCCTCCGCCTGCAGTCTTCCCAGCGGCGCGAGTGATTCCGGCTTGTCCACCCGCCGCGAGTGATCCGGTTCCGCCAGTGCCAGCACGCTCCCGCCCGGGCGGGTGACGCGTGCCATTTCACGTACAGCCTGCAGCGGATCGCTCACCCACAAGAGCAGGAAATGACAGAACGTGATGTCGAATGTAGAGTCAGGGTAGGGCAGGGCGAGCGCGTCCCCGCGTACCAGCTTCGCTCCCGGGGCGTGGATTCTGGCCTCGCTGAGAGCCCCGGCTGAAATATCCAGCCCGTACACCGCGGCGGGGGTGTTGATCGAGGAAAGCACGGCGCCTGTGCCGCATCCCGCTTCCAGGATGCGCTGCGCGCCTGTCAGTCCAGCCTTTTCAAAAAGATACTTCCGCAGGTCCTCCGTCCAGCGAGCCTGCTGGGTGTAACGGTCATGCCAGTTCATGCCACTCACGGACGAATTGGACCTGCTCGTCGGTCTCTGGGGTGCGCGGGTACCATGTGCGGCGCGGGTCGATCTGCCACCACTCCGCCAGTTGAGCCAGTGCCTGCTCCCCCGTCATCCCGTGCCGGACAAGGTAACAGCCCACCGTCGTGCCTGTGCGCCCGATGCCGCCCCAGCAGTGCAGGTAGACATTGCTGTTGATCCTCAAGCGCTTTGTCGATCTGATTCAGGATGTTGACCATCTCTGCATGCGTGGGCAGCCCGAAATCCCGGATGGGCAGGTGGATCATCTCCACTTTCTTCCTGTGGATTTTTGCCTGTTCCTGCAGGACGGGCAGGTAGGGCGGGAGTTCATCCGGACCGGTCAGGTTGATGAAGGTGTTCAGCCCCGCCTCCAGGCAGGCATCCATGCGATGGCGGACGCGTTCCTGGTTGAATCCACCCGGGTATTCACCTGCAAGGAACCGCCCGGGGATCACCCAGTAGGATTCCGGGATGGGAAGTCTGATTCGGCTCATTTTTTTGCCACCGCCCACATGTTTAACATGAATTCAAAATAACCAAAATCCACCTTGGTCATTTCAAATCCAGCCTTCCCGAAATACCAGCCCAGCAGGGGCAGGGTGTAGGCAAAGACATGCTCGTGGATCTCCTCCGCGCTGACCAGCCCGATGCGTGCCATGAACTTGAGCAGCCCGTCCGACCAGGCTGCAGGTGTGGTCATGATGACCACTCCCCCCGGCTTGAGCACCCGGTAGGTCTCGGTGAAGAGCGCCGCCATGCTGTTCGGGTTGAGGTGTTCCACCACTGCCAGCAGTGTGACTGCATTGAAGAAATGATCCTCGAAAGGCAGTTTCGGCGTGGAATTAAGGTCGAGCTGGTGCCACTGGATGTTTAGTCTCTTCCCCAGTTCGTTCGGGGGGATCTGGTCCACGGCATATTTCTGCTCGAAGACCGTGTGGGAAAGGAAATACGGGTAGGACCCGCAACCCACGTCCAGGATGCTCCCCGCACGCAGTTCGGCGGGGATCAGTTTGTTGGCTTGTTGGGCACGGTATTTGGCAAGCAGTGGTTCAAGCAGCCCCCTGCCGCGGGTGAAGCGTTGTCGGGATTCGGACATGGGCTGGATTTTACTACGGTGACCCCATTATTGTCAGCCCGTTTATTGGGCGTAGGAGCACATGCTTTGGATCATCTGCTTGCGCAGGGCGACCAGTTCCGGGTAGTTGTAGAAGAACCGCATCTTTTTGGCGGAAATTCCGTTGCCGGTTGCCATGGGTCTCATGATGAAGGTCTCAAAGGAGACTGCCATGTCCTCCTTGATGTTGGTGGCGGCATAACCTTCGGCAAAATGGTCCCAGTATTTTGAATAGAATTCGCCCACTGCCTCGTAGAACGCCTCCTCATCGCTGGGATCCACGTTATAGACGATCTCCATCCAGTCTTCGTAGATTCCCGTCCAGAAGGTTTGATAGAACTTGTTGATATAGGACTGCGGAGTGCTGCATCCTTCCGTGGTCATGAACTGCTTGCAGACCGCCGGGTTTTGGATGGGTGAATAGATGAAATCCTCGCTCTGGATGATCTGGTCCGAGTTCAAGGTGATCAGGTGCGCCACCTCGTGGGTGATGGTCTCCGTGAGGTTGATCGGTTCACCGGAATCCAGGATATCCACCCCCAGTTCCCAGCGGGAGTTGTCGTTGTAGTCCATCTTGCCGACCCATGCCAGCGTATTGGAATTCCCATCCGTGAAGACCGTGTATTTCGTGATCCATTTCCGCTGGTCCGCAGGGATGAGGGAGATGAAATAATCCCATATACGTTCGTGGGCAGCCGTATCCTCCTGGTAGGTCTTGTATTCCGAAGGCACCCACAGGATGTCCGCTTCCAGGATCAGGTCACCCTCCACTTTATAGGTGACCAGGTTGAAATTCGCGTCCGTTCCGGCGTAATTCCCGCCAATTTCACCCTGGGGTTTTGTTTCCAGTTCCTGGTTGATGCGTTCCAGGCAGGCGTCCAGGCACGAATCATCCGAACAGGTGACGGGCGTGGGTGCCACGCGTGTGCTGGTGGGCAGGGGCGTGGGTTCCGCCTCGACGGTTGGGGAGGCGGTGGCGGCGGAAGAGGTCGCGGTCGGTGGAATGGGCGTGCTCGTGGGAGGCGGGACCCCGATCTGCTCGACAGCCCTGCAGCCAAGCGCAACGAGCAGCAGGAACAGGCTGAGAAAAATAAAGCGTTTCATGCACCATCCTTTTACATTGCCCTGATTGTAACAGGCGTCATTTAGGCAATTTATTAATTGTTGTTTTTTTGAAGGTGGATGTATACTTTAACACAATATTAGCTTGAGTGACTAATCCTTTGGTCACTCGGGTTAAAACTTATTTTTTTTGACCGGGAGAGCATATGTTTGGAAATTCTGGCAAGTGGGTTGCAGATGTTTTGAAACGTGTGTTGACTATAAATTTCTTATTTTCTCAGATCATCGTTCCTCTTGGTGTTTTATCATTTTACATTATCTTATCTTCGAGGGTGTTCCCCGTTGGGATTACAAAAGCTTTTTTTATGCGCTTTGAAAAATATTTGATCCCGTTCACAATTCTCCTGCTGGTTGTATTCTTAAGCATTCTTGGAATAAGAAGGATCAAACCAAACTTCTTCAGCGCCTCCCGGGATAAACTATCTGCCTATGACCTGCTGCTTCTCTTGCTCCCCATGACACCTGTGACTTAGTACCTCCTTGTAAATAATGATATTTTGTCAGGATCTGAATCCATTCTGTTATTCTGCGTTTTTTTATTACTTGCATCTGCTCCAATTATTATTATCCCTTTTCTTCTCCGGGGGACTGGTTCAGTTTATCCAGTGATGTCCCTGGGCTTGGCGTTTGCATTTTTTATTACGAATATGGCATCCGTGAGCAAGCAATTTTCATGGCATGAGGTGGGGCGCTTTAGGATTGAACTGGTGATTTTTTTTGGTGTTTGTTTTATCAGCTGGCTTATGTTTCAACTAAAATGGGGATATCTGGTGCGTCTTTTTGCCGTTTTTCTCTTTGTCATCAATCCTATTTTCCAGCTATTTGTTCTGAACAATGCTCATTCTGTCACGGATGGTCGACGGAACTGACAATCCGCTTGTTGTATTGATTGGGTCAAGGAAACCGGCCATTACTCCTAATATCTATCTGCTTGTATACGACGCGTATGTTGTCAACGAAACGATGAATGGTTATGGTATCGACAACCAACTCCAGGAGGAGTATCTGAAGGATCTTGATTTCAAGTTATATCCACAAACCTATTCTTTGGGAAGCGCCACCCTTTCATCCATGAGTTCGAAGTCTTAATGCTTCGACCAGTTACTATGGTAATAATAAATGGAGGGCGTTATCAGGTGATGGGGTGGTTCAGAATCTACTGGAGGGATGGGGCTACGAGACATACGGGGTGTTTCCTACGGATTTTCAATTTCGAGGGCATGCCCCGGGTTACGACTATTCATTCCCTGACCACGCCTCCTCGGTGGATCTTCTGATCGAAGGCATCTTTACCGGCGAGTTCCGATTCGATCTTGATTTTGATGAGATCAACCGGGAGGAGTACATTCAGGAAAAGGAGAGGATCTTTTCCGAAGTTGGAGAAATTCCGAGATTTATATACACTCATTCGGATTATCCCGCCCACACTCAGATCTCGGGAGTTTGCATGCCCAATGAGATTGAGTCAATACAAGAGGAGAGTTGCAATCGCTAACAGGTATATGCGGCAGGATATTGAATTGGTCATTAAAAACGATCCTGCCGCGATCGTGATGGTGGCAGGTGATCATGGACCGCGTATGACCAAGAATTGCGGTGTCACGGGCGGAGTATATGAAATCTCTGAGATCTCCCGCCTGGATATTCAGGACAGATTTGGTTCATTCCTGGCAATCCGATGGCCTTCTTCAGATTTTGAAGAATTATGATAATGTTACCGTTTTACAAGACCTGTTCCAGGTGATTTTTGCCTATCTCTATAAAGACACAACATTGTTGGAAGCCAAAGTCGAGCCTGTTATCTTGGATACGGATTGGATTAGCGGTGCAACTGTCATAAATGGTGTCATCGAGGGGGGAATAGACAATGGTGAATCTCTTTTCATTGGAAATAATCAACGATAAGAGTTTGAAGATTGGAGTCGGCTTAGGCGGTTTTATATATCTTTTCCCATGGGTCGGTCAGCATGTTGCCCATCACCTTGTCCGCTTCGCCCTGGGCCGGGAGCACATCGCCGTCCGGTTCCACGTAAAGCCAGGCGCGCCCCGCGCCCGCGGGCACCTTGTCGTCCTCGGTCTCGAACGCCACCGGGTTGATATCGGAGTACGGCACAGGCAGGTCCCAGCGCATGGTGAAATTGAACGTGTTCGCCTTGTTCTGGATGGCGAGCAGTTCGCCCAGGAACTTTTTGTCGGGTGTGCTGAGTGACAGGTTGCGGACGCCCGCCTTGGCGAGTTTTTCCAGGGTCTTTCCGCCGTCCCTGGCGGTCTTCTTGTTGATGGTCAGGTGGACGGTCAGGAAGATGTCCGCCTCCACGATGAGCTTGATCGCCTTCCAGTCCTCCGCCTGCTCCGGGTCCAGGTTGAACAGGATGTGGTCAAGGCCGGTCTGCAGCAGCAGGTCAAGATATTTCTTCTTCGAGAGCGAGCTGCCGTCGGTCAGCAGACCGCAGACCATGCCAAGTTTTTCGGCATGGGCGATCAGGTCGGGCAGGTCTTCGCGCAGGGTGGGTTCGCCGCCCGTGAAGGTGACGTGGGGGATGCCCGCCTGCCAGGCCTTGTCGAGCATCGTGCGCCATTCATCGGTGGTCAATTCCTTGGGACCCGTTTCGTGGGTGCCACGTCGGGTTTTGTCCCCTTGGGGACGCGGTAGGTCAGCGCGCAGTCGAGGCGCAGCGGGGCGGTCAGGTCAGCCGAATGGGGTGCGACCCGCTCAAAGTCCAGGAAGGTGACCGGGTCGAGGTCGGGAGTCTCGATCAGAGCCTGGATGCGGTCCGAAAAGTCGGTGTAGTCCTCCAGCGCCTGTACGCGGGGGATCCGGTAGCGTCCCGCGATCTCTTTGGCGGCATCCTCGGGTGTGCTCCCCTTGATGAAGTGGTAGGCGTACTCGGCTGCGGTGGGGTTGAGATGCAGCACGGTGGAGGCGTTCAGGATGAGCAGTCCCGTGCCGTCCTTGCGCAGACGCAGATGGACGCGCAGGGGCTTGCCCTCCGCCTGCAGGTGGTAAAGACCTTCCGGCAGAGGCTGGACTTTTTTGAACTGGTCGGCGAGGCGGTTGAAGATTTTCATGACAGCTCCTATTTGCCTGATGGACGAACGTTGGCAATGAAGCCGAACGGAAAAAATGAAGTGATTATGACCTGATGAAGTGCGGCAGTTCGAATGGGATCTCAAGCGAGATCTCCACGAAACCGGCGAATTCTCCATTCTTATA
The DNA here is from genome assembly GCA_963823545.1 of uncultured Chloroflexia bacterium. Taxonomy (GTDB): domain Bacteria; phylum Chloroflexota; class Anaerolineae; order Anaerolineales; family Villigracilaceae; genus Denitrolinea. Next base: position 41,961 of record CAWGMC010000043.1, read on the forward strand.
CCAGGGGCTTTGGTAGATGAGTTTCTTGACGCCGTTCTTCTCGATCGTGTACACGTTTTTTCTCTGCGTTGTGAGCAGTTCTTCTGTTTGGGTGCGCGGGGGTTCGGGATGGCAATCCAGCACGTTCGAGCCGAGCAGTTTTCGCCCGCCGTCCTCATCAAAGCTCTTGGCAGCCTTGTCGTTCATCTCCAGCAGGATGCCGTCCTTGTCACAAACAGTGACCGCCGCGGGGAATTCCTTGACCCATTCATTTTCATTCATGACGTTTTGCCTCGTTACTCGCTGAATTCTGTGGTGATGGCAAAGAGTGCCGATACGAAAATATTGAGATGCTCATTCACCCGGCCGGGGAAGGTGGCATCCAGGTATTCCAGGTTATCAAATGGTGTATGCCAGATGTAGCCCTCGTCGCCGTATTGCGGGTCCACCTGTGTCCAGCCGTCCATTGTCGCCGAGTGTCCAGTTGGTGGCTTCAAAGTAAATGAACGGGATGCCCCTGTCCTTGAAGGCGCCATAATCGGAATAATAACGTTGCCATCGGATAGGTCTGCATTGCGGATGGTCTGAGTGGGAACCCGTTCTCGTCCGCCCATTCCAGCACCCAATCGCGCAGGAAGGCATCCTCACCCTCCTCGCTGTAGACATAGGTGATGTCACCGGCTGCCAGTGAATCAAGGTTGACCATCGCCAGTGTGTTCTCCACATCCCCTTCATCCATGTGCTCCGCTAAAATACTGAACCGTCGAGACCGTTCTCCTCCGAACCGAACGCGATGAAGCGGATGGTATAGGGGGTCTGCAGGTTCGCGACCAATTCGGCCGTTTCCAGCATGACCGCCACGCCCGAGGCATTATCATCCGCGCCTGTGCCTTCATCCGCTGAATCATAATGCGCGCCGATGATGATCTCCTTTGGCGATCGCCCGGTTTCACAGCGATCACGTTCTGCGAGGAAATCCTCAAAGTTCCCATCCCTGCCGAGAATTCCTGCAGTTTCCGGCTTGTAACCCAGGTGATGAATGACCGTTGATATATTCCGCCGCCAGTCGTTCGTTCTCCGAACCGGGAGGCGCGCCCCGATGGCGGTCAGCGCTTCGAGGTGGGCGCGCGCGATCTGTCCAGGTTGTTCTCCGCGAGGGGCGCTTCCGCCGGTTGAACTGGCCACGCTGTCCTGTGCGGTGGGGATGACGTCGCTCGGGTCGGGACTTCGGTTCGACAGGCGTCGCCCGTGCGCGTGCAAGAGACTGCATGAGAGCAGGAAAGGACGGTGATGCGGACAGGACGAGTTTTGTTTTCTTCATTGATGGATTCTAACCGGTATTCGCTTTGCTCGAACTTGAGCGGGCATCCGCCGCCGCATTCCGGCACAGACGGGACAGCCCTCGCATTTGGCGGGCAGTCCCTGCCGCTCGCGCAGGTGGACAGACAGCTCGTGGTTCCAGATCGAATCCCAGGGATCGGTCAGCATATTGCCCAGCGGGTGTAATACGACTGGCAGGGCAGGACATCCCCGTTGGATTCGATGCACATGCTGTAGAGCGCGGCGGTGCAGCCTTTCACGCCCAGGTTGCTGGCGGTGGGATCGAAGTCGCAGTACTGCGTGGGCGTGTACCAGATCAGGCGCTGGCCGCGCTCGAGGTCTTTTGTGCGGCCATATCGAGGATGGGCTGCAGTTCGTTCTCGTGCAAGCCCGTCCCCACGGTCAGACCATTGCCCGAATAGATCAGCGCATTCAAGCCAACGGTCGGCACGCCCAGGTCGGCCAGAAAATCCAGCGTGTCGGGGATCTTGTGGACGTTGGTCCGCAGCATGGTGGTATTGGTCATCACGTACAGCCGCGTCGCCAGGGCATTCTTCAACCTGCGATGGTCTGCCTGAAGGCGCCTTTCGCGCGCACCATCTCATCGTGGATTTGCTCATCGCAGGATTCGACCGTGATCTGCACATGGTCGAGCCCGGCCTCCACCAGTTGCTGCACATAATTCATGTCCGCCAGCCGGCGGGCGTTGGTGTTCAGCCCGGTGATCTGTCCGTTCGATTCGGCATGGGCGATCAGTTCGGGCAGATCATTACGCAGGGTCGCCTCGCCGCCGGTGAAGACGATATGCGGCACACCCAGATCCCAGAGCTTATCCAGGATCTTGTTCCAGTGCTCGGTGTCCAGTTCAGGGAAGTTCCGCTCGCGGGCGTTGTAGCAGTGGGCGCAGTCGTTGTTGCAGCGATAGGTGAGGGCCAGGTCCATGCGGTAGGGCGCGGAGGGCGGCGCGCTGAACGGCATGGTCGTCTCGAGGTCCAGTTCGTGGATCGGGCAGGCGCCATCCGGGCGCACCAATTCCTCAAGTTGATGGTGAAAGCGACAGGTCGGCTTCCGCCTGCCGCTTCGAGATCGCGTATCGCGAGGTCAGGGCACGCCTCTGTTCCTCTTTGTCTTCCCTCCAGGATGAACCAGGCCATCAGGCCGCGGTCGGATTGAGGTGCATGACGCGGTTGGCATTGACGATCAGCGTGCCGGTGCCATCCGGATCGATCCGCAGGTGGATGCGCGATTTTTCCTCGTCCGTTCTCGCGCGTGTAATGATAAAGACCCGCCGATGGATCCGCGTTCAGGCGGCGCTGGTTGGAATGCGTGCTTGATGGCATCCAGGAATGTCATGATTTACCTCTAAATCGATCGTTCTCGCACTCACGTGCTGCATTACCGTCCGCCACCGGCACAGGCGCAGGCACAACCCGCACAGGCACAGGCGCAGGCGCACCGCCGCCGCTCCTGCCCCCGCCGCCACCGCTGCGGATGGTGGAGGCGGGTGGGGGATTGGTCGTGCTGGTCACTCTGTTGGTGAAAGCTGGATACATTGCCAATCACCTTGTTGGAGAAGGTCTGCACGCCGCCCACCACCGAGGCGGCAAAGTCTGCGCCGGGCAGGGACTGTGCGCCTCCGCCCGACGGAGGTCAATGACTTGCCCGAGGTGGATGTGCGATGCCGCCCGGTTGAATAGGTCGGGTCGTAGTGTCCCCACCAGCATCGGCATGAAGACCGGCCCGGTGAAGGTGCGGCGGGTGCGGTCGTCGTAATCCTTGTCGAGCATGGTCCATTCGAGGTTCTCGTCGAATTTCTGGCTCTTGACCTCGGGCGTGTCGGCGGCCTCCACCTGCTGCCCAGGCCTTTTCCATGATGCTCTTGTAATAGTCCATGGTTTCCTTGCGGCTGAAGCCTTTCATCTTGTCGGAGACCGAGCGCACGAGCTTGACCGTCATGTCCTGCAGCACCTTGCGGCGCGCCGGCAGGCGTTTTATCGCCGAAGGCTTTCAGGAAATCCTTTTCGTACTCGTGCAGATCCTCGGGTTCCTCCTTCGCAACGAATTCGAGCGGGTCACGCTTGATCACCTTGGCGGCGCCTTTCTTGACCACCCCGAACAGGATCATGGTCATCACCTTGTCGAGCGGCTGCTCCATCAGGATGGCGGCCTCCACCGCGGTCAGTCCGCGCTTGATGCCGTGTCCTTCGATGGCGATCTTGGGCGGCAGGTATTGCAGTTTGCGGCGGTTGGCGTTGACGACGCCCATGCGATGGGCAATCCGAAGAAGATACCGCCGAAACAGCAGATGAACAGAGATGGTGCCCAGGATATCGCGGACTGATCACCGGAGTGGCAGGAGGTGCTAGATCGCCTCGGCGGAATGTAGGTGCGCGGGAAGGAGCGCCGAACTGGTACTCGCGGTAGCATGCTCGCGTTCGGTGAGTTCCAGGTGTAGGTGATGCGCCCTTCGCTCGTCAATGCCGGTCTGCGGCTCGGACGGGAATCCGGAGGGCGCTGCGTGCCAGCGCGGTTCTTCGGGCTTGACTCCGGGCGGCAGGTGGAAGGTGACGGTGAGGTCGGTGTGCCGGCCACGTATTGCGAACCGAAATAGGTCGGCGAAGACGCCGCTGGCGTAGTTCTCGTCATTGTCGTCGGGATAGAGCATGTTCTCGATCTCCCCACTCCACATGCACCGTTCCCGTCTGCCCGGGTGGATGGCGTACGCGCCCATGTCCACGGCAAATCCATACGACCGCTCCCCTGATAATCGGAGGAGATGGAGACCGGGTTGCCGTTCACTTCCGCGAACGCCCCTCTCACCGTGCCAGGCAGGGT
>CAWGMC010000044.1:0-3493 GCA_963823545.1 uncultured Chloroflexia bacterium
TGGCTCAGCCTGTTGTGAAAATTGTAGTTGGAACATGGACCACATTAATAAAAGAGGGATTTCCGGGAGAGGAAGGGAATTCATTCCTTGAGTAATAATAATTTTTCCCCCAATTGGTTCAACTGGGAAAGAAATGTCTGCATGGGGGGAGCTTTAATCCAACGGATGGACTTCCAGTCATCACTTTGAACGGAGCAAGAGGATCCGTCCCAAGTGGCGGGAAAGACGCCGGCAGCCTTGCTCTTCGCATCCGTGATGGCGGATAATAATGACAGGTTCTTCAGGCAGCAAAATCCCCAAATATCCGCCAGGTCCTTCGGTTCCTCGCGGTCAAGCAGGGCGGTCACCTTGTTGGCGAGAATGTTTTCGGCGCTGTCCAGCCGCCCGAGAACGGGGTGATTTTGAATGTCTCCCACCCGCGCTCGGCACATCATTGACCAGCTCGATCTTCAGGAAGACATCCTCCTGGCTGATGTTCAGCCTGGCATACCGCTCCTCCTTCACCAGGATCTCGCATTTCCATCCCTTGTTGAGAGCCTGGATGACCCGCTCCACCCACAATCCGAAGCGAGGATCATCATTGAGGAAATAATCCAGGTCATCCGAAAAACGATGCTGCAGATACCCGCGCGAGGCGGCTGTCCCCCCGGTCAGATAAAACCCTGTATCCGTCTGGTTGATGGCGCGAATCGTGCGGTCCTGCAGGGGATATAGTACCTCAAGGTGGAAGGCAGGATCGTTAACCACGGAGCAGCTCGGGGTGTTTTTCGGGGATCCACTGCACAAGAAAATCGAACCCACGTTTGCGGCTCTTTGAGCGGATTCCCCTGCGCCAGCGGGACCAGTTCTCCACGATTCTCTTATAACCGAGCATGCGGATGATCTCTTCGTAGGGGGCGTATCCAGCAGGCGGCGGGCTGCCCAATCCTGGTTCAGCCGTCCTTGTGTCCGCTGCCCATTGAGAATTTCCAGGAATTGCTCCCGGTCGAGTTCGTAATCCCAGAGATAGGGTGTGCGCCTGGTGGATTGCATGGTTTGATTATACGTTAATTCCCGGGCAGACAGGCAAGAGTTGGGTAGGAGTTGGGTGGTGTGAGGCACCCTGCCGGGCAAGTTACGGGGTCGCTCGCGAACACCCTCGCCGGGCGGCAGGGGATGGCTCATCACATTCCTTTTCCGTCACTCGTACATCTTTTCAGCATGGGTCTCAGATCGGCATCCGTGTTATGCACCACCCGGTTGCGTCCATCCATCAGGCGGGAGGCGATCCAATCGCTCTGCAGGGATGGGTCGGTATTCATGGCGATCAGCGTGCCGTGCTTCCCGTCCAGCCCGTGCCTGTGCCGCTTGTCGATCAGGTCGGTCAACTGCTCCTGCATCCAATCCGTGGGGCGCACCTTGTCCATTTCATCCAGCGCCAGTACCCGCACCCGCTCGAACCGCGCCAGCCTGTTGTAGGCGCTCTCCGAGACGACCTCCTGCCGGGCATTGAACGCCTCGCGGATGTGGGAGAACAGGTCAAAGGCTGTGATGTAGATGGACATCACCCCGCGCTCGATCAGTTCGTTCACAACCGCCTGCAGGCACATCGTCTTTCCATTTCCGACCCCGCCCCAGAGGGTGAGGATGCCAACGGATTCTCGACGAACGAACGGCAGGCTTTCAGCATGGCGGCGGTTCCTGGGCGTCGGATGGTTGCAACCTTTGACAGGCGCAGCTCGCGCTCCTTTTCGGTGAGCCCGGAAAGTTTCGCCATCTCCTGCGGCCCTCCCCGGTTCTGCAGGGACAGGGGTAAGCCCTGCCGAATTCAGGGTGCCCCACCGGAAGGTCGTAGCTTATGTAGCCGATCCCATTACAGATTGGACAATCGGTTGATTTCATCGATGATGGCAAGTTCGGCTTCGGAATATTCAGGGATCTTATAGCGTGGTTTATCTTCTCCATTTTGGTCTCTCCTGGGGTTGAACGAACGTGCAAATATCTGCTGCGACCGGCTGGGCGGGTATCCGTTCGCCTCCCAACCGATCAGCACCTGGTCAATGTATTTCGGGGAACTGGCGCGCCTTTTGCCTGCCACATCGATCGCCTGCCGGATGCGCTCAAGCGGTGTTTCTCCAGCCATGTGTTGATCAGCCGGGTGGTGTCCATCGCAAGCGGACCGCAAAGTTCTTCCAAGGCGGATAAAACTTTTTGAAAATCGCTTTGCGCGATATATATCCTCTTGTTTAATCTTGTTATTCTTGTTGTGCAAATTCCCTTCTTGATCGTGATACAGTTCGGCGTTTTCGTGACACAGTTCCGATTGGTTAGAGCAGTATCTTTCTGTGATACACCCTGGTTGCACAGCGTATCATCCTGTGATACACTTACGCGGGAGCGTATCATCCGGCTGATACACTTTCATGTGGGAGCGTATCATCCCGTGATCGCGGGAGCGTATCATCCTGTGACACACTTTCACGCGGGAGCGTATCATCCTGTAACACACTTTCACGCGGGGGCATCATCTGTGACACCTTTCACGCGGGAGCGTATCATCCCGTGCACAGTACCGATGGTGATGTACCGGCTCGGTTGATAGAAATTACTCGCCCCGACCCGTCGCCTGACAGTCAATAATCCCATCCTTTCCAGTTCCTCAACCGCCTTTTGAACCGTGTTGATCGCCATGCCGGTATCCTTTGCGATTTTCGTAAGCCGGGGTATGCTTTCCCATTGGCAAAGCTGACCGACAGCCCGATGTAAAGGAACACCTTGAGGGCATATCCATCCAGGGTCGCCAGTTCCTTTTTGAACCCGGTTGAAAATTTCACCCAGACAGGCTCCTCGGGGATGGTCTCATTCGGTTGCCCGGTCATAAGTCACCCTCCTCATCCACATGCTCGGCAAACGCAAACAGGACCAGCGTGGCAGTGCTGGCTTTTGTGACATTTCCCGTCGCGTCCTTCAGATCGCTGAATTTGGTCGCGAAGATTGCGGACATCAGTTTTATGCTCATGGCTTCCTCTTTTTCCTCGTTTTCCCCCAATATGCACTGCGTTTAACAGGGAATAATCCCTGCCGTGATAGGGTTCACGGGTCGGCGCAGCCTTTAATTTAGCACATATGTTCTAAAGAGTCAAGGGTGGGAAATAACGTACCGAAGGTTTTGAGAGGGGACGAGTTGCTGATGTAAATTCGGGACGGTGAACTGATGTAGCGAACCGCGGTAAAGACCTGCAAAAAAAAAAGAGGTCATAAACAGAAACGGCGGGGAAAAATGATTGGAAAAATATACACCCTCGAAAACCGAAAGCTCGAGTACCTCAGATCGATCAGTCAGGGTTTATATGCCGCGATGATGAACCGGATGACATCGGAAGTAGTTGTTGAAGTCCCAACCACATAAATGCGTGCATTTTTCGAGCACGGCGGATGAGTAATAATCGTTGCCTCCACCCCAGTCGGTGGTTACGATCCCATCGCCACTGAACGTGGTATCCCGATATCCAGC
>CAWGMC010000045.1:0-68957 GCA_963823545.1 uncultured Chloroflexia bacterium
TCTCAATCACCGCGGTCTCTCCTTCGTCGTCATCCTCCCCCGCCAGTCCGGCAAGAACGAAGTCCAAGCCCACATCTTCTCCTGGCTTCTCTTCCGTTATTCAAAGTTTGGCGGGAGCATCGTCTCCGTCTCCCCCACCTTCAAACCCCAGACCGAAAATAACATGCGCCGTGTTGCCTCCTCCCTCGATGCCTGTGTCGGCTCCCGCGGTCTCTGGAGTTCCTCCAAGGGTTACATCTACACCCTCGGAAAAGCCTGCCTCCAGTTCTTCTCCGGCGACCCCTCCGCCAAGGTCGTGGGTGCCACCGCCAGCCTCCTCCTCTCCGTGGACGAGGCGCAGGAGGTTTCCATTTCCAAGTACGACAAGGACTTCTCCCCCATGGTTGCCTCCACCAACGCCACCCGCGTCTTCTGGGGCACCGCCTGGACTGCCAACACCCTCCTCGAACGCGAACGCCGTGCCGCCCAGCAGGCTCAGGAAAAGGATGGCATCCAGCGCGTCTTTTTCTACACCGCCGAGGATGTCTTCAAGATCCTCCCCGACTACCGCAAATTCGTTGAATCCGTGATCACCCTCCACGGTCGCAATAATCCCCTCGTCCGTTCCCAATTCTTTTGCGAGACCATCGATGCCCAATCCGGCATGTTCAATCCCACCCGCCTCTCCCTTCTCACTGTCCCAGCTCGGAGGATTCGAGAGTCCGGAGGAGTATCGAAACCCGGAGTCGGAGGGCAGTCCGAAGGGCAACAGCCCATCCCTCTCTTCCTCGGCAGAAAGCCATTTATCAGCCAGGCGGCTGCTTTAACACCCTTGTCCCTCGTACTGTCAGCCAAAATCAATTCTACATTTCCGGTGGCAGGTCGTTCTATCGGGATTTTTCGGATACTTCCACTCATATCCGATAATTGGTTCACCCCCGAACAAAAACGCGAACAGCGCCTTGCCCGGATGGAATATGACGCCTGGCTCAATGAGCACAAGGACGATGTCTCCCATACCTACTGTTTCCTCATTGATGTCGCAGGCATGGACGAGTCAAAGACCAGTACTGTCGTCTCTTATGACTCCGGCTTCGGCAATCCCGGTCGCGATTCCACCACCCTCTCCGTGGTCGAGATTGATTACTCCACCATTGAGCTTCTTGCCAAGCCCTCCTATCATGTCGTTGCCCGTCACTCCTGGACAGGCGAGAACCATGTGGCTGTCTTCGGAAAGATCAAGGCGCTTTACGAGACCCTCACTCCCTTATACATCGTCATCGATGCCACCGGTGTTGGTGAGGGTCTCTGGGCAATGCTTGACCGTCAATACCACTCCCGCACCATCCCGGTCAAATTCACTCAGCAGGAGAAATCCGAGGTCGGTTGGCGCTTCCTTGAGATCATTGAGACCGGTCGCTTCCGTGACCATGTCCACACCGAAAAGGTCCATACCCAATACGCCAATTGCATCATGAATGTCCTCCCCGGTCCCGGCAAGGTTCTCCGTTGGGGTGTCCCCGATGGCACCCGTGGCTCCGATGGCGAACTCATCCATGACGATTTCATTCTCGCCAATTCTCTTACTGCCAAACTCGACCAGATGGATTGGTACATCCCATCTTATTCAACCATCATCCCTGCCCAGGGATCCAATTAGATAATTCAAAAAGGAGACTCCTATGACTGTCAAACCTATTCCACTTCTTCCTGTTCCATCAACCGAGGCACCCGCTGATCAGCCTGATCCATTGCCTCCCAGAAGCGTAAACGCGGTGCCCCCTTGGCAACCAGAACCGCCTCGTTCACGGTTTCTTCTCCCACTCGTTCACCAAAAGAGAATCTCAATCCCTGAACACAGATATAAAGGGCGAATTTCAGGACGAGCTCTCTCTCCTCTACGTCCTCATCAATCGCACCGCCGAATCCATCAACAACGATCCCAATGTCCGCCCGATGTCTACCTCGGTGCCCTCCGCACCATCACCCATGCCATTGCCCGCATCGAGAGCCTTCGCCGTTCCCAGCATTACCTCTACAACAACCAGACCACCATCGAAAAAGCCCTCGAGGAACTCGCCATGATTCCCCCCGAAGTGGACTGAAAAACCATGTTTTCAATCGTCCAGACAACTCCACAAAAACACCTTCAAAAAACGTGCGTTTTTGCATAAAAACCACGCTCTGCCTAAAGGGAAAATGGAATTGATGGGAGGTTCAAATACAGCATTGAATTTTCCATCCCCCTTCTTGGCTCCTGTTAAAACTCCTCGTTTTTTGTCAAAAAATTGCAGTTTTCGCTATGAAAATGATTGTCTGGACATAATTGAATCGCTTTTTGAATCGCGAACTCCTCGCGGGCATCGTGCTTCAATCAGCCGCCCTAAAACACTTCCAGCGTGCCCCGGCGCTTCGCTTGCACTTCGAACCATGCGAACAGGAAATATCCCAACAGCCCATACAGCAGACCCACCCCCAGCTCACCCCACAGCAGCGAAGAGACCTCCCCCAGGCTCGCCCCACCGATCAGGCTGCGCGCCGCCAGGATGCCCCGCGTCAGCGGCAGTCCCCACGAGACCGCCTGCATCGCCCCCGGGAACTTGTCAATGGGTACGTTCGCCCCCGAGAAGATCAGCAGCGCAAAATATACGAAGTTGTTGATGAACATCACGTTCACCGTCACCAGGCTCAGGCAGCCCAGCAGCAGCCCCAGCCCGCAGGTGCTGATGGTCGTAATGAAGATCACCAGCCCCAGCGCCGGCAGGTTCGTCTGCGAGAGGTCCAGGTGAAACAGCAGGATGCCCCACGTAAAGGCGATCACCACCCCCAGCATCCCGTCCAGCACGTGCATGAAGGCGCGCCCGAAAAAGGTCACGATCCGGTTGGCGGGCGTCCCGAACAGGTAGGGCAGCGTGCCCGTCTCGCGCTCGCCGCCCACGCTCATCGTCACCCCGAAGATCCCGCTCACCGCCGTGATCTGGATGGCGTTCCCGATCACGTAGAACGCCGCGTTCTCCGGGTCGGTGGCAAACGTCCCGAGATAGACGAAGAAGAACATCTGCGCCAGCGGCATGAAGATCTTCGAAGCCGCGTAGGTGGCCGGGCGGAACCAGTGGAAGAGGGCCACGTACGAGAGCAGCGCGCCCTGCCAGAAGAGCCGCAGGTTGCTCGGTGAAGGTTTTCATCTCAGCTCACTCCATCCCCAGCGTCGCATCCGCGCGTGCCTTGTAGAGCATCAGCTTGAAGAGCCGCGAGGCGATCAGCAGGTCGATCAGCGAAAAGAGCAGCATCATGCCCCACGCGAACAGGATGCTGTTCAACGAGGCGCCCTCGGTCGTCGTCCCGTGCAGCGCCACCCCCGCCCAGTAGGGCGGCAGGATGTACGAGAGCGGCGTCGTCCAGCCCGGCAGCATCAGGATCGGGAAGAGGAATCCAGCCAGCACGTAGACCGGGAATTCCATGGCGTTCTGCCACTGGCGCACGCCCGGGTTCATCACGAAGATCGGCGCGATCACCAGCCCGAAACTGATGAACGCCACGATCGTGAACAGGATCGAAACGACGAACAGCAGCGGGCTGCTGGATGGTCAGCGAGTAGCCGAACAGCCACGCCGCGATGAAGTAGCCCACGAACATCGAGACCAGCGACTGCAGCACGTTCGCCAGGTTCTTCCCGAAGATGATCACCTCGAAGGGCGTCGGCAGCGCCACCAGCAACTCCAGCGTCCCGCTCCACCGTTCGGCGTTGATGCTGTTGCCCGAGACGAACAGCAGGCTCGACCACAGACCCGTCAGCCCGCTGCCCACCACCACGAACATGGCGTACTCCGAGCCCTTGTCGATCATCATCCACAGCGCCAGCACCGCGATGATGATCGGCTGGAAGAGGACCGCGAACAAAATGAACATGTCCATCAACTGCTGGCGGACGGTCATCTCCGCCACGACCAGGATGGTGCGCCAGTATTGAAGGAGGATCCGTGGGTTCATGCGTCCGCTCCCACCAGCCGCACGTAGGCATCCTCCAGGGTCGGCTCGCGGACGACCACGCGTCCCACACGCTGCCCCTCCATCGCGCCCAGGATGTCCGGCACCGCCTCCGCGCCGCGCGAGGTCTGGATCAGCAGCATCTGCTTCTGCTCCTGGTCCTCCACCGACAGCGCGTCCACGAACGGCAGGGCGCGCAGCCTGGTCACCAGCTCGGTCGGCACCCCGAAGGTCTCCACCTCCACCACGTTCAGGTCCTTGACGTGGCTCTTCAAGCCGCCCGGCGTATCCAGCGCGATGATGCGCCCGCGGTTGATGACCGCGATCCGGTCGCACAGCGCATCCGCCTCGAACATGTAATGGGTGGTCAGCAGGATGGTCTTGTTCTCGGACTGCAGGTCCAGGATCACCTGGCGGAACTCGCGCGCCCCCACCGGGTCCAGCCCGAGCGTGGGTTCGTCGAGGAACAGGATGTCCGGGTTGTGCAGCAGCGTGCGCGCCACGTGCAGGCGCTGTTTCATGCCACGCGAATATCCGCCCACCTTCTCGTCGCCGCGCCCCGTCAGCCCGACCAGCTCCATCAGGTAGGCGATGCGCTTCTTCGAGTGGTCGGGTTCGAGCCCGTACAGGCTGGCGAAGTAGCGCAGGTTGTCGATGCCCGAGAGGCGCCAGTACAGCCCGCGCTCGCCGCCGAAGATGAAGCCGATGCGCTTGCGCACCTGGTCCGCCTGCTTGACGATGTCGAAGCCGCTCACCGTGGCATAGCCGCCGGTGGGGATCAGCAGGGTGGTCAGCATCTTGGTGGTGGTGGTCTTGCCCGCCCCGTTCGGACCCAGCAGACCGAACAGCTCGCCCTCCTGGATCTCGAACGAGACGTCCTCCACTGCCACGATCTCGCCGCGTGGTGCGCTTGATGACGCCGATGGTGGACTTGAACGTGCGGCGCAGATGGGAAACTATGATGGTGTTCATTCTTTCCTTTGGATATCAGGGTTCAAGGGAGAAAATTGTACCCGATTTGACACGCACGCGCTTGTGTCACCCGAGTTGCACGTCTCCGCGAGGGCAATGTCGTTGCGAGGAGCGGTGCTCTTCGCTCGACGAAGCAATCTGCCCTTAACAGGAGATTGCTTCGACTGCGCTCGCAATGACACATAAACTGACCGAAAAACATGTATATAATACAAGAGTATGTTCAATGCAGCAACAATTGTGGTCATCGCGACCAGCCATCCTTTATTACCGGGATTCAAGTCGGTCCCACCAACCATGGAGATTCCAAATGAATAAACGACAGATCAATGCCGAACGCCGGCGCAAGGGCGAAGGTCCTGTTGGACGGGCGGAAGCGCCTCGCCGGGATACCGGCGGCGGAACCCCCTCCGCTGGCATGCCCTCCGGCGGCTATCAAAGCGGCGGCACCCCCCGACCCTCCCTCTCCGGCGGCGGGCTTTCCACGCGCGGCAAACAGGCGGGCGGGTGCGGCTCCATCCTGGTCATCATCCTGATCATCGGCTATTACCTGCTCACCGGCGGCGGCGGGCTGGACCTGGGCGGGCTGACCGGCGTGGATGACACCGGCGGCGGGGATGGCCCGGCTTCGAGCAGGTCAACCCCGAACTGCCGCAGTCCAACTTCACTCCGCCCGTGCCCTCCACGGGAGGCGGGCAGACCTGGACGGTCATGCTCTACCAGGACGCGGACGACCAGGTGCTGGAACGCGACATCTACCTCGACCTGAACGAGGCGGAGCGCGTCGGCTCCAGCGACAACGTCCGCATCGTGGCGCAGGTCGACCGCTTCCGCGGCGCCTACACGGGCGACGGCGACTGGATCTCGGCGCGCCGTTACTACATCACCCAGGACAATGACCTGAACGCGGTCCACTCGCAGCTCGTGGAGGACCTGGGCGAGGTGGACATGTCCGAGGGTCAGACCCTGGTCGAATTCGTCCAGTGGGCAGCCCAGAACTTCCCCGCCGACCACTACGTGCTGATCCTCTCCGACCACGGCTTGGGCTGGCCCGGCGGCTGGAGCGACCCCGCTCCCGGCAACTCGGGCGACAGCAGCACCCCGCTTTCCTCCCGCCTCGGGAACAACATCTATCTGAACGAGCTGGACGAGGCTCTCGGTCAGGCTCGCAGCGCGGCGGGCATCGACAAGTTCGAGATCATCGGCATGGACGCCTGTCTCATGTCGCAGATCGAGATCATGGCAGCCCTGCAGCCGCACGCCAATTACGCGGTCGCCTCCGAGGAGGTGGAACCCTCCATCGGCTGGGCGTATGCCAGCTTCCTCGGCGACCTGGTCCAGAACCCCGACATGAGCGGCGCGCAGTTGAGCAGTTCCATCGTGCAGGGCTATGTCGTGGATGACCAGCGCATCCTCGACCCGGCCGCGCGCGCGGAGTTCCTGCGGCGGCGGCTCGGTGCTGGGCGGTTTCTTCGACGGCGGCAGCCTTGCCTCCGCCGAGCAGCTCGCCGCGCAGATCGGTCGCGACGTGACCCTCACGGCGGTCGACCTGAACGCCTTCAGCGGGCTGATGCAGAGCTACAACGACTTCGTCTATCAGCTGCGCAACGAGGACCAGCGGCTGGTGGCGCAGGCGCGCAACTACACCCAGTCCTACACCAGCATCTTCGGCAACCAGGTGCCGCCCTCCTACATCGACCTGGGTCACTTCGTCGCTGCTGATCCAGAACAACACCTCCAACGGGCAGACCACAGCAGGCTGCGGACCAGGTCATCAGCTCCCTGCAGCAGACCATCATCGCCGAGAAGCACGGACCCGGGCGGAAAGGCTCGACCGGGCTGGCGATCTACTTCCCCAACTCGACGCTCTACAGCTCGCCCGTCACCGGACCGCAATCCTACACCGGCATCGCCGCGCGCTTCGCGAGCGGGTCGTTGTGGGATGACTTCCTGGCGTATCACTACCTCGACCGCGAGTTCAGCCAGACCGACGCGGCGCCCTTCGTCCCGCAGAGCGGCTACGCCTCGCGCGCCCGGGTCTGGGTGACATCAGCGTCTCGGACATCCGCGCCTCCGCCAGCTCGGTCACGACCGACGGGTCCGTGGACCTGAGCATCGACATCAGCGGGACGAACATCGGTTACATCTATCTCTTCCTCGGCTACTTCGACGTCAACGCCGGCTCGCTCAACATCACCGACACGGACTTCCTCGAAAGCCCGGACACGCGCGAGGTGGGCGGCGTCTACTACCCGGTCTGGGATGAGAACGGCTTCACGCTCAACTACACCTGGCAGCCGATCGTCTTCGGCATCAGCGACGGGACGCAGAACGCGGTGGCGCTCTTCACGCCCGAGCAGTACGGCGTGGACGCGGCGAGCGCGACCTACTCCGTGGAGGGTCTCTACACCTTCGCGCAGACCGGCGAATCGCTGTACGCGAAACTGTACTTCCAGGACAGCAAGCTGGTGTCGGTCTACGGTTTCACCGGCGACGGCTCCACCGGCGCCCCGCGCGAGATCACGCCCGCCCAGGGCGACACCTTCACCATCTACGAAAAATGGATGGACGTGGATTCCAACGGGGCGGTCACCGGCACCGTGCAGGAACGGCACCACCCTGACCTTCGGCGCGCAGCCCTTCGAGTGGGTGGAGCTGTACGCGGCCCCCGGCGAATACGTGATCGGCTTCATCGTGGAGGACCTGGACGGGAATCAATACCCGCTCTACACCAGGATCACGGTCCAGTAAATTAAACAGCCAGCGGGACCGTACGGTCCCGCTGGTCTTTTCTTATCGTCCAGGAAAGAAGCGTTAGATGAGGATCAAGAATGCCGGCATTTATTTACCCATCCTCTGCCGCATGACCTCGAACATCAGCACGGAGCCCGCCACGGCGGCATTGAGCGACTCGCTCCCGCCCGCCATCGGGATGCAGATGCTTTGGGATGCCAGGTCGCGTGCCTGCGGGCTGGCGCCCTCCGCCTCGCCCCCGATGATCAACGTCAGCGGCTGGCGCAGGTCGGTCTCCCAACAGGAGGCGCCCTGCATGTCCGCCAGGAGGATCCGCCCGCTGGCGGGGGTCGTACGGAACCCCCGGATCTCATCCCAGGTCATCGAACGAAGCGGCAGGCGGAAATGGGCGCCCATGCCGGCGCGCACCACCTTGGGCGAAAAGGGATCAGCCGTGCCGGGGGGGATCAGGACCAGGCTGGCGCCCGCCGCGTCCGCGGAGCGCAGCAGCGTGCCGAGGTTGCCGGGATCGCGCACCTGGTCGGGGATGAGGATGAAGTCCGCGGCGGGGGAGTAGGGGAGCTCGGAGAGCGCGAGGACGGCGAGGATGCCCTGGGCTGTTTCGGTGTCGCTGAGGGAATCCATGACCCCCGCGCTGACCTGCTCGGCTTCCACGCCGAGGGAGGTGAGCAGCTTGACGGTCTGCAGGCCGCGTTCGCTGAGGCTCTCATCGTACAGGACGAACTTCATCGACCAGTTCGCCCGGGCAGCCTCCTCCACCAGCCGGACGCCCTCGGCGACAAAGGCACCCGCCTCGCGGCGTTCCTTCGCGCGACCGAGCAGCCCGCGTACCAGTTTGACCCTGGGGTTTTGCGAGGATGTGATCATGAGAAACAATTCTACAACAAAACACCCGCCAGGCTGAAAACCCGGCGGGCGTCTTTTTGGAACTATTTATGAGGAGATTGCTTCGGGAGTCCCTCGCAATGACAGCTATCTATTTTGTCTGGGCGACGACGGCGGCGAATGCCTGCGGGTCGCGGACAGCCATATCGGACAGCATCTTGCGGTTGAGGGTGATGTTCGCCTTCTTCATGGCGGACATCAGGCGGCTGTAGGTGGTGCCATTCAGGCGGGCAGCCGCATTGATGCGGGCGATCCACAGCCTGCGCATGTCGCGCTTGCGCATGCGGCGGTCGCGGAACGCGTACCACATGCTCTTCAGCATGGCTTCGTTGGCGCGGCGGAACAGCAGATGCTTGGAGCCGCGCTGTCCCTTGGTGTACTTCAAGACCTTCTTGTGACGGCGGTAGCCATACGGACCACTTTTAACACGTGCCATTTCTTATTACCTCCTGCGAACTCAGCGAGCGTCGGCGGGTCACGCCAGTTGCAAACACCCGAAAGCCGCAATAAAACGGATACGATGCGGGCGAGACGAGACCTGCGAGGCCAGCTGCCCTCACCCTTTTTCATGTGGGGTGCCAGGCGGTGGATGCGCTTGATGTAGCCACTGCCTTCGACGGTGATCATCTCAGCCAACAACAGTTTTGAGCGGTCGGATGTGCGGCGGCGCAGATGACTCTTGCCGCCCTTGGTTCGCACCAGTTTTCCAGCCCCGGTCAGGCGGAACCGTTTGGAGGTCGCCTTATGGGTCTTCAACTTTAGCTTGCCAACAGCTTTTGCTTTGCGGGGCATGCCAGTTACTCCTTTCAGACAAAATAAACCGCGGGTCAGTCGTGCGCCCGCGGACTTGAACATCGTTGGGACTTGCTCTTACGCTTCAGCAGGGACTTCGGCGGGTTCCGCCGGGTTCGCTGCCTTTTCCTTTTTCTTGGCAGCCGGTTTGCCCGGGGCGAGCACCACCAGCATCGTGCGCCCTTCCATCATGGGGGCTTGTTCGATGACAGCCACGTCCGAGAGGGTCTGGGCGATTTCCTTCAGATCTTCGAGCGCGATCTCGGGATAATCCATTTCGCGGCCGCGGAACTTGATGGTGACACGCACCTTGTGTCCCTGCAACAGCCAGCGGCGGGCATCCTCCACCTTGAAGCCGCGGTGGGCTTCGTTGGTCTTCGGGCGCAGGCGGATCTCCTTGACCTCGACCTTGGTCTGTGCCTTGCGGGCTTCGCGATCCTTCTTGGCGCGTTCATAAATGAACTTGCCAAAATCCATCACGCGGCAGACAGGGGGGTGCGGCGTTGGGGGAGACCTCCACCAGGTCCATGTCCGCGTCGCGGGCGATCTGGAGGGCCTGCTTGATGGAGACGACGCCGACGTTGCCGCCGTCCGGACCGATCAAGCGGACTTCGGGAACGCGGATGCTCTCATTTACTCTGAATTCGTTGGCGCTGATATGCTTCTCCTGTTTCAAATAACGTACAACCAGCCAGCGGCTGGTTTTAGGCGGGCGAATGATACCATGAAGGAGGGGGAATCGTCAAATGGGAGGGAGGAGTCGAAGTGGTCTGAGTGGTCTAAATAGTCGAAGGTCGAAGGTCAAAAGTCAAAGGTCGGGGAGGGTTCCGGGGCTTGAACCTCACCCCCAGCCTCTCTCCTTACCCTTCGCTGCGCTCAGGGCGCTGCACCTGCACTCCTGAAAAGCACCAGGACGATGTGCACCGAACGCCCTGGGAAAGGCGCCAGGACCTCCGGCAGTGCGGTGCAAGTGTCGCGGGGGAGAGGGGAGAAGGCTCTCGGTCATGCGTCAGCGAACTCATGTCGCTGACATAGCCGATGGCGACTTGATGTCGCCTCGGCTGATAGCGGGGCGGATGAGGCATGTCGGGTTTTGTCTTCTCCATTCCTCCAGCATTCAGAAGTTGTATAATCAAAGCGAACCATACCCGGGAGACAAGCATGCCAAACAAATTAGACATCAAACGTATTGCCATCAGCACCGGAGGGGGAGATGCCCCCGGTCTGAATGCCGTCATTCGCGCAGTGGTCCTGGCGGCTATCAACCGGGGCTGGGAAGTGCTTGGGATCCGGGATGGGTTCAACGGTCTCGCTGCTGCCGGAATATTATGCCGGAGCCGGGCTCATGACCCTGAACCGTGATATCGTGAAGCGACATCACCCCGTTGGGCGGGACGATCATTGGCACAACCAACCGCAACAATCCCATGCGTTTTCCCACCCCGGGTCCGGATGGCAAGGTGGTGGAGGTGGACCGCACCGATGAACTGGTGGAGGCGATCCGCATCCAGGGCATCGATGCGATCATCTCGGTGGGTGGTGACGGATCCCTGGAAATTGCCAACGCCCTCCAGAAAAAGGGCATCCCGATGGTGGTTGTCCCGAAGACGATCGATAATGATCTCGACAAGACGGAAGTCACCTTTGGTTTTGATACCGCAGTGGATTTTGCCACGCTCTCCCTGGACCGGCTGCACTCGACGGCAGCCTCGCACGGACGCGTGATGGTGGTGGAAGTGATGGGCAGATACGCGGGCTGGATCGCGCTGTATGCGGGCATCTCGGGCACCGCCAATGTGATCCTGATCCCCGAGATCCCCTACGATATTCAAAAAGTGTCCCAGAAGGTAAAGCAACGCATGGCACAGGGAGCACGAGAAACGAGCATCGTGGTTGCGGAAGGCGCCAGACCGATCGGCGGGGACGAGACCGTGATCTCGGAAAAAACCGCAGGCCGCGCGGAAAGACTGGGCGGGGTGGGTGAGAAGGTCGCGGCGGAGATCCAGGAGTTGACCGGGAAAGGAGACGCGCGTGGTGGTGCTGGGTCACCTGCTGCGCGGCGGAAGCCCAACCGCATACGACCGGCTGATCGCGCTGCGCTTTGGGGCGGCGGCGATCCGCGCGCTGGAGGCGGGGGAGAGCGGCGTCATGATCGTGTTGGATGAGCCGGAAGTCCGGCATGTCCCGTTCTCCGAGGTGGTGGGACGCATGAAAACAGTCCCGCTGACTTCGGATGTGGTGAAAACCGCGCGCGACCTGGGAATCAGTTTTGGGGATTAGCCCTTTAGGTGGAGCAGATTCCACCCGGGGGAATCCCATTCCTGCAATAATGGGGAATCGTCAAGGAAACGGTGGGTTTGCGTTGCCGTGCATTCAGGTAGAATATACCGCCTGAAAGGAGATTGAATGCAACCCAGATCCCTTTTTTACAAGATCCTGATCCTGGTCGGGCTGACCGGGCTGGCATTTGGAAGTTACACGGTTACGCAACGCATTCCGGAAGAATGGCTTAAGCCTGCCCCCGGACTGCCTCAACAAACACGCTTACACATGCCTTCCCAGAAGGCGGGGGATATCACTGCCTCGGTCGAGTCGTATTATGCGGATGCGTCGCGCATCATCTTCAAGGTCCGAACCGAAGGAACGGGACAACCATACGCCCTCGATAACATCTCGCTGACGAATTCGAATAACGAAGAACTCAACACCGGGTACGGGACATACCGGGAAGAGGATGACCCGACGGTGACGGTACTGGACATGATCCCTGCGTATGCGCTGAAAGATAAAAAACTGGATGGTCAGCTCTCCTTCTCGATCGCTCCTGCAGACACAACAAAACCGCCGGTTCGTTTCCACTTCGATCTTGACCTGCCCATCCACCCGGCGACCACCTATAATTTCAATGAGGCAGGGTTCTCTTTCAGCATGCCGGATGACAATGAGATCGCCTATAACAATCCCATCCTCCCCGCCCGAATTGTCATTGCGCCGGCATTCACCTGGTTTTATCTTTGTTACAACAAGCCTGACGAATCCGACTGGATGATCGGGCAGGGTGCCGTTTTGAAGATCGGCAATCGAACGGCGGGGATCAGTGCTTATAATCTCCTGAACGACACATCCATGGGCGCCGGCACCAAGGGCGGTGAACCTGGCTGGAGCCCGGTTGGCAACTATGGGCGGTGCGTCAAGATCGGATTCCCGATCGGTTCAGAGGTCGAATTATTAACAAAACTTGAATTGACCATCCCTGAACTTGAACGCTCCATGCCGGAGGTGATCCCAGCGGAGGAACTGGAGGCTGCGTATCCCAAACTCCGTGCGCAGGGAATCGAGCTTATATGGCACACGGAGGATCACGGCGCATATCCCGAGTGGAAAAAACTTCCCGCCGGGATGAGTGAACAGGAAGGTTTCCACAAGTTCATCGAAGCGCTGGGTTACACCCAGCCGGGTCCGTGGATCTTCGACATATATCTTGAACCACGCGAGGGTTCCCAGCCCACCTTTTCCACATCCACTTACGGGGCGGCAGAACCGATCCCTGTCCCGGCGGCAGCTCCAATCATGGACAGCATCCGCGGGAGAATCCGTTCCTTTGATCTTGACCCGAGCCAGAAAACCATCGCCCTCGCCACGTCGAATGGGATCGTCCTGTACGATCTTAAGAACATGGAACAGATCAGGGTACTGAATGAATCGGAGAATTTCTTCAGCGTGGACTGGTCACCGGATGGGGAAAGCCTGGCAGCGGGTGGACTGATCATGGAGGATGCAGAGACTGGGCACCCGCATGTTGTCGCCTGGGATACGCGCACATGGGATGCGGTATTCGAACCGGAGCTGGATGAGGGAATGACCGATACCCTGTACGGGGATGTGGCATGGTCGCCGGACAGCCAGTACCTGGCAACCAGCAACGGATATATGGGGGTGACCACTTATGACGTTGCAACGGGCAGGATCGCCTCCAGCCAGGATGTCTTTGCCGGGGCGACATCCGACATCGCCTGGTCGCCGGACGGGTCGCGCATCATTGCCACAGGCGACATGGGTTATGGCATCCGGCGCTGGAAGTTCTCCACGGACGAATGGGTGCGCCTATTCGACCCGCGCGCAAGTTTCCCCCGGGCGGTACAATGGTCACCTGATGGCGAACGAATCGCATCGGGACATGTCGGCGGGGCGGTGTGTTTATGGACGGCGGCGACCAATCATTGCGATGGATTCATCCAGGCACACCAGACCGATACATTCAGCCTGGCATGGTCACCCGATGGAAACAGGCTGGCGACCGGCGGGGGAGTGATCCGCATCTGGGATGCACAAACGGGCATGGTCGTAATTTCCTTTGGCTTGAACAAGCCGGCAGTGTACGCCGGGCTGGCATGGTTGAAACCCGACCTGCTGATATCGCTGGATACGGGGTATGAGGGGAATGAGCCCAGCAGGCTTCGTTTTTGGAATCCGCTGACAGGCGAGCTCCTGCAACAAATCCAGGGGGAGGACGGAATACTGGGGCAGTAATCAGCCCGGGTGGAGGCTGCATTATCGTATATTAAAGAACCAGGTTCTCAAAGGAACCTGGTTCTTTGCTCTTGACAAATCCCGGGATTTGACTATACTATCCATAGTATTATACTTCAGGTATAATACTAAAGGAGAGACCATGACAGAGATGGAGCAACTGCTCGAAAACTGGGAGGGCGTTTACAAGAAGGGATTGCTGACCTTCTGGCTGCTGCTGCTGCTGGATGAGAAACCATCCTATCCCTACGAGATGAGCGCGGAAGTGACGCGCCTGAGCGAAGGGATGGTATCGGCGGACGGGAACAGCATCTACCGGGCGATCAGCCGCTTCGAGGAGATGGGGCTGGTGGCGAGCGAGGGCGGGGAATCGAAAGTGGGTCCGCCGCGCAAGTATTACCGCCTGACGGAGGAGGGGCGCTCGCTGCTGAAAATCTTCATCGAGCGCAACATCCTGATCTTTCAGCATCCCGCGGTGGCGAAACGCATCCAGCATGTAGTGCGCAATGGAGGAAAAAATGAAAAGTGAAGCCGAACCCACGTTCGATCAGAGCGAGCCAAACCTGCCACATGGGAAAAATGGTTATTCGCCAGCTTCGGCGCAGCCTTGATCATGCTGCTGCATGCGTTCGTCAAGGCATATGAGAACAAATGGTTGACCAGCGCGTTCTTCTATATTGAGGAACATGGAGGAGCAACCAATCAGCCGGGATATAACGAATACCTTGCCAACATCTATTATGGAATGCATTCCTCCCTGCGGGATGCTCTCGGTTTGGCTGTCGTAATCCTGTTCATCCTCCTGGCTGTCATCCTGGCTTTTCACCGAAAATGGCGCAGGATCCCGCTTTCCAAACGGATGGACCTGATCTTTGGCTTCCTGCTGGCGGGGTGGATCGTCCTGCTCTCGTTCGGTGTGCAGGATCCGCTTAACGTGGGAGGCGGTTATAGTGTGCTGGTCATCGTTTACATGCTTGGGCTGGGATTGGGTTACTGGTGGCTGAGGAGGAAGAAGGACAGAGCCGAGGAAGTGTTCCCGTGAGAAGTAAAGACCAGGTTTCTCGCAAGAAACCTGGTCTTTTTTTATCACCCAACCTTTTTCCGCCGTTGGAACTTTCATGCGGCTCAGGTCGTCTCAATCACGGCTTGAGCCACATGAGAAAGGATTTGTATCTTGAACATCCGTCCCTTTATTCCCACACTTCTGCTTGCCCTAACCTTGACAGCCTGCGGTGTTTCACCCGTCACCGAAACCTGGATACCAACTCCACCTGCGATCAGCGTGCAAATCACGGATGAGTATTGCCCATCCGTGGAAATCCAACCCGGCACACAAATCGCATGGACCAATCTGGATGACAAGGACCGCCTGCTGATTATCGAGCGCACGGACGATCAAGGCAATGTCGTGGATTCGGGGGGGATAGGTTTGCTCCAACCAGGAGGAACTTTCTCGATCATTCTATCGGAGGCGGGTGAGTACACCTACTTTTGTTCGCTTGACCGGACAGAGTTTGGCATGATCCATGTCCTGTCCAATTCACCTGTTCCTGACCCGTCACAATCAATCCCAACGTCTGCCTGTGTTCAACAATTCGTCTCCCCTGTGATCACCGAGATCCAGCCTGCCCAGCCTTTGGCGGGAGGCGAAATGGCAGTCATTGGTTCGGGGGGCTATGTTCAGGATTCGTGCGGGGGAGTGAATGAATTTGCCAGGTCGTTTTCACTTTACCTGGATGGCGATGCTGTCGCAGATCTTCAGTGTTATGTCAATCATTGCCAGGCAAAGGTTGAACTCTTGAGTACATTGGAGGCAGGAAGGCATTGTCTTTCAATGCAGGATGATGTATGTGAGTTTGAATTTCTTGTATTGGCGCAGTGAAACGAAAGGCTATTTGGAAACTTTCAAATAAATGGCATCTGCATCACCAACATGACAAAAAACCAGGTTTCAGTGAGAAACCTGGTTTTTTAGTTCGGGCTAGAGTTCGTTTTTCTCCGGGCGGATTTCAAATCCGCCCGGAACTTTAAATGGTCTACAACTCTTTTGCCCGGCGGGAGATGCGATCCTTGACCCGTGCTGCGAATTCCGCGAGCGGGATGTTGTTCTGCTGGGAGCCGTCGCGGACACGCAGGGAGACCTGCCCGGCGTTCATCTCGTTCTCGCCGACGACCAGCATGTAGGGGACCTTCATCAACTGCGCCTGGCGGATCTTGGCGTTCATGCGCTGGGCGCTGACATCCGCCTTGACGCGGATGCCCTGCTCCCGCAGCTGCTGCACGATGCCGTGGGCATACTCGTTCTGCCCGTCCGTGATGGGGATGACGCGGACCTGCTCGGGCGAGAGCCAGACCGGGAAGTGCCGGCGTAATGCTCGATCAGGAAGCCGATCATGCGCTCGTGCGTGGAGAGCGGCGCGCGGTGGATGCAGAGCGGGACCTCCTCGACGCCTTCCCGGTTGGTGAAGTTCAGGTCGAAGCGGGCGGGCTGGGCGAAGTCCACCTGGTTCGTGGCCAGGGAGAACTCCTTGCCGATGACCGACCAGATCTGCACGTCGATCTTGGGTCCGTAGAACGCGGCTTCGTCCTCCGCCTCCACGAAGGGGATATCGTGCTTCGTCATGGCCTCGGCGCACCATCTCCTCCGTCTTGAGCCACAGGCGCTCGTTGTCCACGTACTTCTTGCCCAAGCCCCGCCTTGCTGTGCAGGGACAGGCGCATGACGTACTTCTCGATGCCGAACAGCTCGAAGTACTTGTAGTACAGGTCGATCACGCCCATGAACTCCTGCTCGAACTGCTCCTCCGTGACGTACAAGTGGGCATCGTTCATCTGCATCGAGCGCACGCGCATCAGCCCGAACAGCTCGCCCGATTTCTCGTAGCGGTAACACGTGCCATATTCCGCCAGGCGGATGGGCAGGTCGCGGTAGGAGCGCTGCTCGGCGGCGAAGATCTTGTGATGCATCGGGCAGTTCATCGGCTTGACGTAGTACTTCGACGCCTTCCAGCTCCATGGGCGGGTACATGGACTCGGCGTAGTAGGGCAGGTGACCCGAGTGGAGGAACAGGTCCTCCTTCGACAGGATGCGGCGTGCGGACGCGCAGGTAGCCGGCCTTCTCCTCCATCTCCTTGGCGAGCTTCTCCAGCTCCTCGATCATCACGCCGCCGTTGGGGAGCCAGAGCGGCAGGCCGGGGCCGACCTCGTCATCGAAGACGAAGATCTCCAGCTCCTTGCCCAGTTTGCGGTGGTCGCGCTTCTTGGCCTCTTCCAGCTGCCAGAGGTGGTCCTTCAGCTGCTGCGGCGTTCTCCCAGGCCGTGCCGTAGATGCGCTGGAGCATCTTGTTCTTCTCGTCGCCGCGCCAGTAGGCGCCCGCCACGTTCATCAGCTTGACCGCGTCGGGCTTGATGCTCGCGCGTGTTGTCCACGTGCGGTCCGCGGCACAGGTCGATGAAGGAATCGTGCTGGTAGATGGAGATCTCCGGCTTCTCCTTGAGCGGATTGCCGTACTCGTCGAGCCCGCCCTTCTCGAGACCGTCGATCAGCTCCAGCTTGTAGGGCTGGTCCTTGAAGATCTGGCGCGCTTCGTCGGCGGAGACCACCTTCTTTTTGAACTCGATGCTTGCCCGGCGATGATCTGGCGCATGCGCTTCTCGATCTGCTCGCAGGTCCTCGGGCGTGAGGTTGCGCGGCAGGTCGAAGTCGTAGTAGAAGCCGTTCTCCACGGGCGGGCCGATGGTGTACTTTGCCTCGGGGAACATCTCGAGCACAGCCTGCGCCATGACGTGCGCGGCGGAGTGGCGGATCTTATAGAGCTGGGATTCTTCGTATTTTTCCTGAACTTGTTGAGCCATTCTTGCTTCCTTTCAGAGTAGTTATCTCAGAAACAGTATTGCGGGTCTGCGAGGAGATTGCTTCGTCGAGCGGCCCTTCGACTGCGAGCGGAAGAACACCGCTCTCCGCTCAGGGCTGCGCTCTCCTCGCAATGACAGAGAGGAGTGTTTACCGCCTCGGCTGATCAGGCGACGCCGGAGTGAAGCGGTAAGGTTCCTCCGAGCCGCCGGACGGTGATGGTTTTTTCTTCAGCAGTCATGGCGACCTTCCTTTTAATAGATCCCTGCCCGAATCCCAGGCGGAGAGTGGGGGGCGGGGAAAAGAAAACTCCCGCCCGAATACGGGGCGGGAGTTTTGGCTCACGCGGTTCCACCCGATTTACTCCATGACCTGCCAGGAGTATCTCTTGAGCCGATAACGGGGCAAACCGTTCCTCCTACTTGCTGTTCGCTTTCGGATTCATGCTCGCGGGGGGTATTCGGTGGAGAGAAGCTGGTGCAGGCTCTCAATCTTCGACCTGCGTTCCCTGTCAGTTCCCGGACCACCTACTCGTCCCGGTCAACACGTTTATTGTGAAGCAATTATATGCAGCGTCCGGTGGTTGTCAATGGTGCGATCTGCCGGGAGGTTACTTGCCCATGGTGGGGGGCAGCCACTGACTGAAACTTTCGAGGTGACCCCAGAGGGAACCGTAGAAGGTGACAGCCCAGAGCGCGGCGGTGGCGACCAGAATCAAGATACCAATCATCCGGACGGACTTGTTATTCCTGAACCAGATGTAGAAGGGAGCGGAGGCTATGCCGCCGAAGCCTGCCAGGATGAACCCGATGGCGGACATGACGGGTTCCTTCGTCAGACCGAGATCCAGGATGCGGGCGCCGATCAGGATGGCATCCATGCCAGCGAAGAAGGCATAGACTGAGGTGGGAATCAAACTCCAGCCCTGGCTGAGGGCGATGCCCGTGGCAAGGAAGACCACGCCGAACAGGGTGGTGGCTTCGCCATAGGCAATGTTATAGCTGCCGGGCAGGGGCCAGTTGAAGGACAGGTGGAGACCGGTGATGACAGCCAGCGAGCCGAGGATGATGAAGATGGGCGCGTACGGGCGCTGGTCGGGTTCATCCATGCCTTTCCATAGATAGTAGGCAAGCAGGGCAGTGCCGGCAACCATGTTGATCATGATGAGGGTCAGATAGTCAATGAACATTTTTTCCTTTACCTATAAATAAGATAATTTTCATCTGAATTATATCATTTTATCTATCCCCGGAGACTTTAAATGTAAAAGAGTCCCTGGTGGGGACCCTTTTGAGTGGGCGAAACAGGACTCGAACCTGCGACCTTCGCGATGTCAACGCGATGCTCTAACCAACTGAGCTATCCGCCCGAACAGAGCGCCATTATACCGAGATGGTGTGATTTTGACAATGCTTGGTATAATCCGCCTCGCCATGCCAAGAAGGAAATCCCCGGAAGACCTGAGCGTTGAGGAACTGCGCCGCCTTTTGATCGAGAAACGGCGCGGGGCGCGACGCGAACGCATCGAGCACTTCCGCCGAACCGGACGCGTTGTGGCGGTGCCGCCGGAGGAACCGGAGGAGAGCATCGTGAACGAGGATGAGCTCCGGGAGGCGGAGGCGTTTTACGAGGCGCCACCCAGGGCTCCACGCCCCCGGCGCCTGGGAGACAAGTTCCTGCTGGGAGTGGAAGTGCTGGCGGTGATCGGGCTGATCGGGATCATCCTGGGCGGGCTGGGCATCCTGCGCGACCTGAACGAGCAGGTGGCGGCGGCACTGGCGCCCGGAACGGCGCAACCGACGCCGCTGGTGACGGCGGTGATCCTGCCCTCGGGGCATACACCCCCGGATGAGCAGGGCAACACGCGCCCGAATGAGGCGGAGATCCCCGAGCACCTGCGCCCGATGGTGCAGTCCCTGTCGAACATCGCAGTGCCGACGGCAGGTCCGGAACAGGCGATCCGCATCCAGATCCCCGCGTTGAAAGTGGACGCGCCGATCGTGCAGGGAGACGGCTGGGAACAATTGAAGAAGGGTGTTGCGCAGCATATCGGGTCGGGCAACCCCGGGCAGGACGGCAACGTGGTGCTTTCGGCGCACAACGATGTCTATGGTCAGCTCTTCCGCAACCTCGACAAGCTGGTGCCCGGCGACCAGGTGATCCTGTACACCCAGCTGCGCCAGTACGTGTATGTCGTGACCGGGACGATCATCGTCGAGCCGACCAAGGTGGACATCATGATGCCCACCGCCGACCCGACCATCACGCTGATCTCATGTTATCCATATCTTGTCAACAAGCAACGCATCGTTGTCTTCGCGAAATTACAAAACTAGGAGTTATCAATGGCTAAAAGCAAACGCACCACCCGCCGGAGCGCACCCACCGAGACGACGGAATTCAACCCTGATTACACGGATGTAAAAAAAGATCTGAAGCGCATCGCCATCCTGGCGGTTTCCCTGATCAGCCTGCTGGTCGTGCTGTCCTTCTTCCTGCGCTAACAGCCGGCAGGGGTGACCCAACCCATTGGAGCACCCCGCCGAAAGGAAATAAGAAATGCCCCACATGTTCGTCCCCGGTCCGGTGGATGTGACCGATGAGATCCTGCAGGCGCAAGCCCAGCCCATGCTGCCGCACCGCAGCAAGGAATTCGAAGCCATCTACCGGCGCGCCAGCGAGAAATCACAGCAATTATTCCTGACGCAGTACAGAGTCTTTTTAACCGCCTCGTCCGGCACGGGATTGCAGG
The DNA here is from genome assembly GCA_963823545.1 of uncultured Chloroflexia bacterium. GTDB lineage: Bacteria > Chloroflexota > Anaerolineae > Anaerolineales > Villigracilaceae > Denitrolinea. The sequence continues at coordinate 20,506 of CAWGMC010000045.1, forward strand.
AAGCCGCGATCCGCAACTTCGTGGATAAAAAGGTGCTGGCTTGTGTGAACGGCGCGTTCGCAGACCGGTGGTATGAGGTCGCGCTTTCGAACGGCAAGGACGTGGAGAAACTGTCCGAGGAGTGGGACCAACCCATCCGCCCGGAACGCGTGGCAGAACTGGTGCGGAAGGGCGGACATGAAGCGGTGATGATCGTGCACAACGAAACCTCGACGGGACTGGAAAATCCCGTCCAGGAGATCGCGGAGGCTGTGCGGGCGGCGGCACCGGAGACATTGATGCTCGTGGATGCGGTCTCCTCGCTGGCGGGCGCGAAGGTCGAGATGGATGCGTGGGGACTCGACATGGTGCTGACCTCGTCGCAGAAGTGCCTGGCACTGCCGCCGGGTCTTGGCGCTGGGAGCAGTCTCGGACCGGGCGATGAAGCGTGCCGAGAAAATCGAGAACCGCGGCTGGTACTTCGACCTGGTGCGCATGGAAAAGCACCGCCTGAAGGATTCATCCCCGGCGACCCCGGCGATGTCGCTGATCTTTGCACTGGACCGCCAGCTCGACCACATCCTGGCGGAGGGACTGGAGAAGCGGTTCGCGCGGCATTCGGCGATGGCGAAGCGCGTGCAGGATTGGGCGGATGCGCATGACCTGAGCATGTACGCGCCGGAGGGGTACCGTTCGCAGACCGTGACCACCGTCAAGAACGAACGCGGCTGGGATGTCTCCGCGCTGAACAAGTTCCTGCTGGAACGCGGGATGCGAATCGCCAACGGTTACGGCGCCTTGAAGAACATCACCTTCCGAATCGCGCACATGGGCGAGACGCAGATGGCAGACATCGATGAGCTGCTGAAGGCGATGGAAGAGTATTTGAAGAAATAGTTCCGAATCAGCGGCTCGTCGCTGCAGAAGATCACCGGGTTTTTTATTGTTGACAGGGGAGTGGTGGAGGTGTATCATAAAGATGTGTAGGATTCATACACATGAATGAGGTACAAATGGAACTCCATCGAACCCAAATTCTCCTTGAGAAAGCCCAGCATGCGGCGCTTTCACGGATCGCGAGAGAAGAAAGCCGCAGCCTGTCCGAGGTCGTGCGCGAGATGATCGACCGCCAACTGCAATACCGGCGGCGCCAAAAGATGATGCTTGCAGCCCGTGAACTCCAGGCAGATTACATGACGGATCCGGACCTGACCGAATTCCTGGCTCTGGACGGCGATGATTTCCTGTTCGGGGAGGAAGAGCATGCAAAGGGGTGAGATCTGGCTGGTCAATCTTGATCCTGCCGTTGGATCGGAAATAAAAAAGACCAGACCGGCTGTGATCGTGAGCAGTGACCTGGTGGGGGTGTTACCTTTAAAGATAATCGTTCCGCTGACCGAATGGAAGGACAGATACTCCAATGCAGCCTGGATGGTACGAATTGATCCGGATGATCATAATGGTTTGAGCAAATCCTCAGCTGCGGACGGACTCCAGGTTCGCAGCGTGTCCATTCAAAGGCTTGTCAAGCGGGTGGGACTCCTGACACCCGCGCAAGTCGCCCAGATCGTCCAGGCTGTTCAAAATGTGCTCCAAAGATAGACCATCTTCAGTCATTGAAGTTCAACTCGACAAGCCGACCTACGGCGGGGACGCGATGGGAAGACTGCCGGATGGGCGGGCGGTCTTCGTCCCGTTCGGGCTGCCGGGGAACGCGTCCAGGTGCGCCTGACGGAGCAGAAGGGGGGATTTGCGCGGGGGGAATTGATCCAGATCCTGGAGGCTTCGCCGGACCGCATACCGCCGAAATGCGTGCATTTTGGAACCTGCGGCGGGTGCCATTACCAGAACCTGCCCTACGAAAAACAACTGGCGGTCAAGCAGGAGATCCTGCGCGACCAGCTGGCGCGCATCGGGAAGATCGAAAACCCGCCGGTGCTGGAGATGGTCCCGTCACCGCAGGCGTGGAATTACCGCAATCACATCCAGTTCCATTTGACGAGGGAAGGGAAGCCCGGATACGTCGATGCAAGCGGGAGGCAGGTCATGGAAGTCACGGAGTGTCACCTGCCTGAGGCGAACATCGATTCATTCTGGCGGAATATCCAATTCGATCCCGATACCGGGGTCAAGCGCGTCTCGCTGCGGACGGGTGAAGAGGACGAGCTGATGCTGATCCTTGAATCGGATGCGCCTGAAGCGCCCGAACTGGAGATCGAGGCGGACATCTCGGTCGTGCACCTGTTCGAGGAACATCCCGTCGTGCTGGCGGGCGGCGACCATCTTTGGATGCGCATCCTTGACCGGGATTTCCACGTCTCGGCGGCATCCTTCTTCCAGGTGAACACGCGCATGGCGGAGAAGATGGTGGAGCACCTGCTGGGCGAGCTGCCCTTTCAGACACCGACACCCTGCTGGACCTGTACTGCGGAGTGGGACTCTTCAGCAGGTTCCTTGCGCCACGCGCGGGGCGGGTGATCGGCGTGGAAGCCTCGGCATCAGCATGCGAGGATTATGGAGTCAACCTGGATGAGTTTGACAACGTGGAGTTGTACGAGGGCGCGGCGGAGGAGATCCTGCCAGCCTTCCCAAGCCGGGACATCCATCCCACATGCTGCATCGTGGATCCCCCGCGGGCGGGATTGGACCGGCGGGTCCTGGATGCGCTGCTGGAGCTTCAACCCGGGACGATCGCGTATGTTTCATGCGACCCGTCCACGCTGGCGCGGGACGCGAAGAGGCTGATCGCCGGGGGATATCGCTTGAAGCAGGTCACGCCGTTCGATCTTTTCCCACAGACGTATCATATAGAAGCGATAGCGGTGTTTGAGAGATGAGGAGAGTGAATGGTGAATAGGAGAGGGATGGTGATAGTGAATCGTGAATAGTGAAGTCGGTTGAGGCAACGAGAAAAGATGGGGAACAGGGAGGATGTACCCTGGTTACGGGATGACTTGAGTAAAACAGATGGGTGAAGAGAGGGGCACAGCGGCGCTGTGCCCCTACGGATTACACACGCATAGAAGGAGGATGCTCAGGATTTCAGCGATGACGATGACCTTGTCTTCGGGCGTGAAGGTGACCAGGGCGGATTTGCGGGGGTTGGTGTGAATGCCATAGGACTTTTCCGCGATATGGCTCTCGCCGAGGAGGCGATACCCGATGGCGGTTTCGCCCCGCTGGCGGGCGGCGGCAACCACGGTCTGGAAGTTGACGGGTTTTCCGGTCTCCACGTAATTGCCGATGGGTTTGAGATAGATCTCGGCGCCCTCGGGGTCGAAGATGTCATTGAAGATGGGGAGCAGGTCGCGGTTCTCGCTGAGCTGCGCCATCATCAAGCTGACGAGGTGCTCGCTGACGATGAAGTCATCCACCTGGGCGGCTTCCGCGAGTTCGCGGTTGCGCAGGTCGAGCATCTCGCTGACGATGGAGAAGGGGGTCTCGTCCTTGTCCGCCATGTCGCGCAGGTGCAGGAGGGTGACGAGGGTTTTGGCATCCGCCTCCTGCGGATCAAGGTGGCTGTATGCCAGCACGATGACATGGTCATAATCGGGAATGCCAAGGGATTCCAGGAGCCTGCGGTCGGTGGTATCGCCCTGCTCCACCCGCACCTTCTGGTTGGAGGTCCTGACAGCCAGCCGGCGGACCTGTTTTTCCAGGTCGGGCAGGTCGGCGACCACGCGTGACCAGGGAACCTTTGGCAACGTAGGAATCGAGTTCACGGATGATGGTCGCACCGGAACGGTTCCAGCCGAGGATGAGACATTTTTCCGGGCGTGGCTGTGGAGCGCCTGCCATTGGAACGGATGAGGGTCGTCTGCACTTCGGCAGGTCTGGCTGCGAGGCGGATGGTATCGTCATCGGCGGAGACGGCAACAATCGAGTCTCCCGCCTGCAGGACGGAATCCATGGGCGGGTTCATTTGGGCGGTGCCATCGGCGCGGCGCAAACCCAGGACTGCGGATTCCTCATACGCCAGGAGCAGGTCGCCATAGGTCCTGCCCAGCAGCGCGGGTTCCTGCTTGAAGTAGATCTCGTCGCCGCCAAAATTCATCAGCTCGGTGTAAACAATGGACAGCCCGGACTGGCGCGAGGTCTGGGCGACCACGCGGGCGATCAGCTCGTTGGTCATGACAGGCTGGACCACATCACGCTGCCCGATCATGCGAAGCACATCCATGTTCTTGGGGTCGCGAATCTGCGTGACGATGTGATAGGGTTCGGGGCGGCGACCCGGGTTGTTGGTCAGCGCCAGCACGGATTTGATGACATGCGTGTCGGGGTCGCCGCCTTCGGGCAGGACAATGATGGAGCGGGCGGTATGCGGGCTGACGATCTCAAGATCGGTGAGGTCGATGGGACTGCCGGAACGACAGATGAGGCGGGTGTTGCCGGTGGCGGGGACATGTTCGCGGATGGCGTCCTCCATCTCCACCTTGTCCCGGTCTGCCATGACCACGACGGCGGCGCCGCCCTTGCGGTTCTGATTGGCGATGACCAGTTCAGAGATGATGGTAAAGACCTGGGGAGTCCAGCCGAGGATGAGGGTGTGGTCGTTCTCGAGCACGAGCGAACGCCCCTTGCGGAGGTGGTCGATGCGGGCTTCGAGACCGCTGGTCAGGACGCCGATGAGCGTGCTGACGATGAAGATGCCGCCGATGGTGACGAGCAGCATGATGAGCCGGAAGCCCCAACCGGCATCCCCGCCCATGGTGCCTGCGTCGAGGGTGCGCATGAGGCTGAGCCAGGCGGCCTCGAGGAAACCGGGGGTATCCGCGCCTTCGGGGGCGAGCAGGCGTCCCCCGATGGTGATGATCAGTGCGGCGATGATGATGATGACAAGAGTGAGAAGAGCGAGTCCCCCGATCAGCGCGGAGGTGCCGCGCGACATGAGGTTATCGAACCAGTATCCAAATCTTTGACGAAAGGAATATTTCATGATGGGGCTCCTGGATAAATTGGGTGGATTATAGCCTTTCTTTGCCTGAAATATCCTGTTGACTTGCTCCGTATTTTCGACCATAATGTCTGAAACCAAAACCACAAAGGCGGCTGACATGCCCGACAGAAAAATTTACGTGCTTTCATCGAGGGAACTTTCGCCTGAGACCATCGCGGTGGCGTTCGCCAAGACCTCACGCTCGCCCGAGTCCTTTCGCGAGATCGCGGAAGGGCTGACGGATGAGAGCTCGGCGAAGTTCCATGAAAAATGGGTGGTGGGTTACGGGCACGCCTCGGTGGCGGAACATGCCGTCCTGCACATCGCATTTGAGAACGTATCGCGCATGGCGATGGAAGCGATCGAAAGCAACCGCCTGGCATCCTATACCGAGAAATCCACGCGCTACCAGAAATGGGGAACGGATGATTTTGCGATCCCGCCCGAACTGGAAGGGCATCCACTGCGCGAAGAATTCATGGATACCATCCGGTTCCTGTTCGAGACATATACCGGGTCGCTCGAACCTGCACAGCGAATCGTGGCGGGACGGACCCCGCACCGGGAGAACGAGAGCGAGGAGGCATGGGACCGGCGCGTGCGCTCGCAGTACGTGGACTCGTGCCGCTTCCTGCTGCCTGCGGCGGCGCTGGCGAATGCGGGCATGACCGCCAACGCACGCGTGCTGGAGAACGCCGTCCGGAAGTTCCTCTCGCACCCGCTGGCGGAGGTGCGGGAGATCGGGAAAAAGGTGAAGGAAATTGCCAAGGGTGAGGTGCCGACCCTCATTAAATATGCAGAGGCAATGCCGTACCTGGTGGAGACGAGCGCGGAACTGTCCAAACTGGCGGAGCAGGGGGTGGGGAGCGACCACCGGACAACGGGCAACTGGTGCCAACTGGTGGATCACGACCAGGACGGCGAGATCAAGGTGCTGGCGGCGGCATCCTATCGTTTTAGCGGACGAACATACCTGGATGCGCTGGCACGCATCAAGTCACTGAACAAGGCGGAGCGCGCCCAGCTGGCAGAGTCGCTGATGGGCAGGCTGAAGCGGCATGACATCCCCCTGCGGGAATTGGAATACAGCAACTATACATTCGACCTGGTGATGGACCAGGGTGCATACGCCGAGTTCAAACGCCACCGCATGATGACACAGACACCTCAACTGCTGACGACCAGACTGGGTTATGTCATCCCGCGCCTGATCGAGGAGGCGGGCTACCGAGCCCAATATGAGGCGGCGATGCAGAAGGCGGAGGAGACCCATGAGAAGCTGGCGGCATGGAACCCGTACGTTGCACAATACGTCGTCCCGAATGGATGCAACCGCCGCGTACTGGCGCAGTTCAACCTGCGGAGCGCGTACCATTTTTGCCAGCTGCGAGCCGCGGCGAACGCGCATTACTCCATCCGCAGGATCGCCGAACGGGTGGCGGGCGAGATACAACGGGTGCATCCCATGCTTTCGATGTTCATGAGCCTGCCCGAGGAGACGTGGCAGGATGTGGAGAAGAACCATTTTGCATAAGCATCCCGGGTGGCAGGCACTGGCAGCCCTGATCCTGCTGAGCGGGTGCGGCACCAATCCGCCGGCGCCCGGTGAACCAGCCGCGCTGACCGCCTACCAGACGCTGACCCCCAGCCCGAGCATGACGCCGGAGATGGGCAGCCTGCCGGGTGAAACGGTCATGCCCAGCCCGACACCGTTCACCTACATCATCCAGGCAGGGGATACGATGGGCGCGCTGGCGCAGAAATTCGGGGTATCGCTGGATGCGCTGGTGGCGGCGAACCCGGGCGTCTCACCGAATGCCATGCCCATCGGCGCAAGCCTGCTGATCCCCACCGACAAGAACAACCCCACGGGTGAATCGACGCCCACGCCGGTGCCATTTACGATCACGCAGAGCCAATGTTATCCGACCCTGGATAACGGGATGTGGTGCTTTGCACTGGCACAAAACGATTCCAGCGAGGCGCTGGAAAACGTCTCCGCACAAATCATCCTTGTGTCACCGGATGGCGGGTTGATCGGTTCGCTGACGGCGATCCCCCCCTTGAACGTCATCCCGCCGCAGACCGCCGTTCCGCTGACGGCTTTCTTCCCCGCGCCTGTGCCTGCCGGGGCGAGACGCGCGCGTCCAGATCCTCTCGGCGATGAGACTGGCGCCCGGGAGTGACCGGTACCTGAACGCCTCCCTGGTCAACCCGGTGACGGAGATCGCGGCGGGTGGGCGCAGCGCGAACGTGAGCGGGCAGGTGTCGCTGCCGGCGGACAGCCCGCCTGCGCAGTCGGTGTGGGTGGTGGCGGTGGCTTATGACGGTGCGGGGCGGGTGGTGGGGTTCCGCCGCTGGGAGGGGAGCGGACTTCAAGCGGGGGGCAGCCTGCCGTTCGCCATGACGGTGGCAAGCCTTGGGGCGCCCATTACACGGGTGGAACTGCTCGTAGAGGCGCGACCGTAGGCTGTTCCTTCACAAATATGCAAGGGAAGCTTAATTGACGCAAGCCTCCCTTGCAAGTATAATTTTTGAACCCCCTTTCCAATGTGGGGATACATTGAGGTTCAATGGCTTTACGCGGAAACTTAAAGGATTTCTCGGTTGCCCAACTGCTCAACCTGATCAACCTGGCTCAGAAGACCGGCACGCTGGTGGTCGATGGACCGAGCGAGCAGGCGCATGTGGCATTCCGGGATGGGAAACTGGCATACGCCCGCATCGGGCAGGATGACAGCCGCCTGGCGACGGTCCTGCACAACGCGAACCGTCTGACGCTGAACCAGTACCGCGGCATCATGGCGCGGGCGGGAAGAACGACGGACAAGGAACTGGGCTTGATGCTGATCAATGCCGGTTACATCATGCAGGAGGATATCCTGCAATACCTGCAAAGCCATTACACCGAATTGATCCGCCGCCTGTTCTACCTGGGTGGAGGGCTTCTTCCGCTTTGAGACGGAACTGCTGGCCCCGGAGGACCGCATCAATGTGCGGCTCGACCTGGAGAACCTGATCATCGAAGGCTCGCGCCAATTGCGTGAGTGGGAGGAGCTGCAGGATGAGATCCCCAGCCTGGACATGGCGCTGAAGTTCACGGACCGCCCGCTGAAGAACGTCAACCTGAGCGTGGAGGAATGGCGGGTGGTTTCCTATATCAATCCCAGGAACACGATGCACCAGATCGGCAGCGCGAACAAAATGAATGACATGGAAATCCGCCGCATCGTGTACGGCTTGCTGCAGGCGGGGCTGGTGGAAGTCGTCCGCCCGGAGGGCGCGCGTGTACCGGTGCCGGCACGCACATTCCCGACCGAGAACCGTGAAGAACAGAAATCACTGGTCAACAAGCTTATTGGACGCATCCGTTCGCTGTAATCCCAGCCGGATGGAAGGATTGATCTTATGCAAACAGTCAAAATGGTGGTGACAGGTCCATTCAATGCCGGGAAGACAGAATTCATCCAATCCGTCAGCGAAATTGACGTGGTCTCCACCGAGCGCAAGATCAGCGGGCGGGATGAACGGTCGTCAAGGAATCCACCACCGTGGCCATGGATTTTGGCCGCATCACCGTGGATGAGGACCTGGTGCTGTACCTGTTCGGCACACCCGGGCAGAAACGCTTTGATTTCATGTGGGAGATCCTTTCGGAGGGGATGCTGGGGTTCATCGTGATGGTGGACAGCACCCGCCCCGAGACGTTCCGCGAGGCGCGCAAGATCCTGGAGACCTTCCGCGCCTACGCCCCGACCCCCTACGTGGTGGCTGCCAACAAGCAGGATAAAAAGGATGCCTGGGAGGTGGAGGACATGCGCCACGCCCTGCGCCTGGATGCAAAGACAAAACTCCTGCCCTGCACCGCCACCGACCGGAAAACGGTGAAGGATGTCCTGCTCGAACTGCTGTACAGCATTCTGGCAGAAATGGAGTCCGGCGGGTAAACCCCGGCCGGTGACAGGTCAGCCGTGTCCTCGATAACCACTGACCAGGGTATCCGTTCACTATGAGGTTTACGGACGCGGACGCCCCGTGATCCTGCTGCACGGCTGGCTTGGTTCCTGGGGTCTCTGGCAGGAGACGATGGCCTACCTGGGCAAGAATTACCGCACCTACGCGCTGGATTTCTGGGGGTTTGGTGAATCGGGCAAGAAGCGCGAAACCTATGCCGTGCAGGATTTTGTCAGCCTGGTGGACCAGTTCATGGAGCAGCTGGGCATCGTCCGCGCGCCGCTGGTGGGTCACAGCATGGGCGGGACGGTCAGCCTGTCGGTGGCGATCCGCTATCCCGAACGGGTGAGCAAGGTGGTGGTGGTGGGTTCGCCGATCGTGGGTTCCTCGCTGGCACCGCTGCTCAAGCTGGCGGGGTACCGCGTGAATGCCTTCCTGATCTTCAACATGATGGGAGCCTTCCGGTCTTTCATGAAAAATTATTACTCGCGGCAGATCTGCAGCGACCCGCGTTTCCCGGAGATGATGGACCGCGACCTTTCGAGGACCACGCTCGAATCCTTCCTGCGCAGCATCGCCTCGCTGCGCCGCACCGACCTGCGCCCCGACCTGGGGCAGATCAAGGTGCCCGTGCATGGGCATGTATGGGGACAAGGACAAGGTGGTCCATCCGAAGGCAGTGGCAGCCCATGCAGACGGGTGTGCCGCATGCCGAGATCCTGCGCTATGACAATGCCGGGCACTTTTCCATGCTGGAAGAGCCGCAGAGCTTCAACCAAAGGTTAAAGGAATTCCTGGACGTCCCCGACCCGATCGCCCCAAAAACCGAGCACACCCGAGAAAATCACAATATGACCAGAGCCTCAGCGAACAGGTATCCAAACCGCATGGGGCGCATCATTCTGGAATCAATGGAAGAGGTGCTGGGCAGGACGGGCTTGAATGCCATCCTTAACCTGGCGGGACAGGGGCAACTGATCGACAACCTGCCTCCCTTTGACCCTGAACCGGGTCTTTCATTCGAGGCGGTCAGCGAACTGCTGACCCAGCTGGAGCATGCCTACGGTCCGCGCGGCGGGCGCGGCATTGCCATGCGGGTCGGGCGGGCAGCCTTCAAGTACGGGATGCGGGAATATGGCTCCGAAAAGGGGATGAGCGGGAGCGACTTCCGTTCCTGCCGCCGGGTGCGAAGATGCGTACAGGCGGGCAGGCACTGGCTGACCTGTTCAACCAGGAAACCGACCAGCACATCTCCATCCGTGAAGCAGGACGGAAAACTGCTGTGGCTCATCGAGCGCTGCCCGGTGTGCTGGGAACGCCAGGCCGGGGAGCCGGTCTGCCACCTGCATGGTGGGATTATTGCAGGAATCACTCTACTGGTTGAGCGGTGGTAAGATATTCAATGTGGAAGAGACGCAGTGCATTGCAAAGGGCGATGCGACCTGCACGATCGAGATCGATCCGACACCACTGGCATAAACCAGCATGCTGAAAGTCATCCTACCGAATCACAACCGCATTTCGCCATTTAACGAGGCGGCACGCGACCTGCGCATCCAGAATGCACCGCTCTGGCTGTGGCAGAAGAATATGCTGGCGCCTTATGTGACCAGGGAGATCGAACTGGCGGCGCGGGCACCCCTGCCGCGCCTGCACGAGGCGATGATCGTCCACCGCAACAACCTGTTCTTCGACGAGGATTACATCCGGGCATTCCTGGCAAAAGCCCGCAAACTGGGACATGCCTGCCGGGCTGCGTTCTCGGCGGAAGACCCGGCCTTCCGGGAGCATGCCCTGCCGCTTTCCACCTCCTACACGCTGGCGGGCAACCTGTACCTGGCTGACCTGTGGTACTACCCGCACGGCCCGGTTGCGGATGTGGAACCGCTGGTGATCGATCTCGGCTCGAAGGAAGTGGGTTACTACCACGTGCCCACCTACATGGCGGACCAGAGCGGTGACCTGGTCTACCAGGTGCCGCTGCGATCGCTGATCGCCATCGACTCGTGGGTGCATGTCTACATTGCGGACATCGTGTTCGGCCTGTTCGGACGCGGCGCTGCGGTTCGAGACGCGCCTGAACAATGATCTGGGCTTCAAGCTGGGCATCCTCGGCAGGGCATTGTATGAAGGGCGCCAGGTGCTGGAATGTTCGGAGCTGGTGAAGGTGGGGAAGAACTGCGTGATCGACCCGAGCGCGATCATCCACGGACCCACAACGATCGGCGACAACGTCACCATCAACGCGGGGGCGGTGATCGAGAACTGCATCATCGGCAACAACGTCAATGTTTCCCAGGACGTGCAGTTGATGCTGTCGGTGGTCGGGGACGGGGCGTTCCTGCCCTTCCGGGCGGCACTGTTCATGACCACCGATCATGGACAAAGCCATGATCGCACAGAACACCTGCCTGCAGATGTGCGTGGTGGGACGAAATACCTTCATCGGGGCGGGCAACACCTTCACGGATTACAACCTGATCCCGGCGCCCATCCTGGCGCGGGACGGGCACAATGAACTCAACCAGTCCAACCGCCCGGTGATGGGCGGGTGCGTGGGGCACAACTGCCGCCTCGGTTCGGGCATGATCATTTTCCCAGCCCGCACGATCGAATCGGACGTGGTGCTGTTCGCATCCACGGAGCGGCGCGTGATCGACCGCGACGTCCGTTACGAGGACAGCGACCATCACCATGCTGAAAAACGCCAGCCTGCACCGCCGTCTTTACCCGCGCCTGGATGAAGCCAGCGGGGCGGATGTGGAATCCTGGTGAGTTCATTGCCAATGGACTCCTTTGCCTTCATCATCCACCCGATCAGCGTCAAACGCGACGTCAGCCGAAAATATCCTTTCCTGGGCGGCTTGTTAAGCGAACGCCAGATCGAATTCTTTTCGCAGTTCTTCCCGCCTGTTTACATTTCCGAGATCGAAGGCATTACGTCTGCAGCCACCGGGCGGCAGATCAAAGGCTGGTTGATCGCCTGCCCGTTCACGCCGCGCCAAATGCTGGAGCTGCCCGAGGGACGCGTTTACCGCAAGATTATCCAGACCGGACACATGGCTGAACAACTCGGCGCACAGATCCTGGGGCTGGGTGCATTCACCTCGGTGGTGGGTGACGCAGGCGTCTACTATTGCGGACGGCTTGGCTGTCCCGGTTACGACCGGCGATTCCTACACAGTCGCGGTGGCGGTCGATGCCATCAAGCGTGCCGCAGAACTGATGGATATTCCGCTGCAAAACGCCACCGCTGCGGTCGTCGGGGCAACGGGTGCCATCGGACAGGTCGCTGCGGAGATCCTGGCTGACGATGTGGCGAGGCTCTTGTTGATCGGTCGCAGGGCGGAAGCGCTCGAGGAAGTGCGCGACCGCCTGCAGGTCCGGGCGAAGGGCGAGCTGCTTGCCAGCACAGACATATGGACGTGCTGGCTGAAGCCCAGTTAATTTTGACGGTGACGAGCGCGGTCCACGACGTCATCCAGCCCGGGCATTTGCGCCCGGGCAGCGTGGTCTGCGACGTGGCCCGCCCTCGCGATGTTTCTGCAATGGTTGCGGCGACAAGAGATGATATATTAGTGATTGACGGCGGAATGGTTGACGTTCCAGGCCCCGTTGATTTCCATTTTAACTTTGGTTTCCCGCCCGGCAAAGCTTATGCCTGCATGGCTGAGACGATGGCGCTGGCGCTCGAAGGCCGTTTTGAGGATTACACGCTTGGCAAGCATCTCACACGGGCACGTGTGGATGAGATTACTGCCATTGCAAAGAAACACGGATTCCGCCTGAGCGGGTTCCGTTCGTTCGAGCAGGAAGTAACAGAGCAACAAATTGAAGCTGTGCGCCGCAAGCGCAAATGCCCGAATTGCAAGGCACAAATAATACTGGGAGGCTCGTATGGGAAAAGCTCGGCTCTTGGTTGTAGAAGACGACGCCGACATCGCCAACATGCTGAAGATCTACTTCGGCAGCATGGACTACGAGGTGGATATTGCCCCGCGCGGATCGGACTGGCGCTGGAGAAGACGCAAGCACGGTGCTGCCGCACCTGATCGTGCTGGACATCATGCTGCCGGACATCGACGGCTACGAGGTCTGCCGCGTCGCTGCGGACCAACACGCGCACCAGTCACATCCCGGTCATCTTCCTGACCCAGAAGGATGAGCGCAGTGACAAACTGCAGGGACTGGAACTGGGCGCGGACGACTACATCACCAAACCCTTCGACATCGAGGAATTGAAACTGCGCGTGCAGGGTGCCATCCGGCGTGCAGAACGCGAGAGCCTGACCGATCCCCGCTCCGGACTCCCAGCCGGGCGGCTGATCGAGGAACAGCTCCGGCGCATCATCCGGCAGGACGATTGGGCGCTGCTCGACCTGCGCGTCAACCAGTTCGAGCGCGTTCAGCGATGTATACGGTTTCGTGGCGGGCGATGATGTCCTGCGCTTCACCGCCATGCTGATTGAGCGAGGTGGTGGATGAACTGGGCGGTACGAGCGACTTCATCGGTCATTCGGGCGGCGACAACTTCATCATCATTTCAAAATATGAGACCGCCAACGCGATCCGTGAGCGCATCAAGGACGCGCTTCGCGGAGGAAGTGCAGACCCACTACAATTTCATGGACCGGACAGCAGGGATACATCGAGGTGCCGAGACCGGATGGGGGAACGGTACGGGTGCCCTTCATGACCATGGCGATCGGAATGGTCTCGCCGAGGGAACAATACTTCTCCGATATCCGCGAGATCACCGAAATGGCGGCTGAGGCAAGACGGGCGGACGCCGCTTCCCAGACTACGGGGTAATTCCAATATGTTTGCTGGTGCAGGTCTCGGGCTTGTTCTGATCCTGGCCGGGGTGGTGGTGACCGCCCTGGTATGGGCATTCCTGCGCCTGTTGCCGCGCCGCGAATCAGCCTCCGAGGCGGTGCTGCCCTCCCCGGCTGCGATCGTGGAATCAAGATCCACCGATGGGGTGGTCATGGTGGAAACAGGCGGGCGGGTGGGGTATATCAACGAGCTGGCGCAAAAATGGTTCGGCTTGCAGGAGGGTGAGATCCCCGACCTGGAACGACTGGCACGCCGGGTACGCCCGGCGGATGAATTCCTTGAGTTGTGCGCGGGGGAGGGACAGAGACGCCTCTCGGTGAACGGGCGGTTGATGGAGGCGGTCTCCTACCAGGTGCCGGGTTTGAACCCCGCCATCCTGGTCTCACTACGGACCAGGGAGCTGGGTCCAGCCCTGGGCGGCACGGAGGGCGGACAATCCTCCAGTACCATCCTTAATCTTGTGTCCGAATTCAACCAGGCGATCTCATCCAGCCTGGACCTGGAAACGACCCTGAACTCCATTTTCCTGAATGTCGGGAGACTGGTCTCGGCTGACATGCTGGAGATCAAGCTGGAAGATCCCGGGGCAAGCCAGCCCCATATTTATCGTTACGAGGAAAGCGCAGGAGTCTCACGGACCATCCCGGTGGAACGCAGCCAGTTCGCGGGTTACTCTGAAAGCCTGCGCGCCAGCCGCCAACCGGTCTTTGTGCCGGACGGGAGAATCAACGCGGAAGGGGCGAAAACCCTGATCAAATCCTACATTGGGATCCCGTTGCTTGCGGAGAATGAACTGCTCGGTTCGCTGGAGGTGGGTCAAACCACGACCAGCGGATTGACCAGGCAGGATTCGGCAATGCTGCAACTGTTGGCTGGGCAGGCGGCGCTGGCGATCCGGAACGCACTGCGCTTTAAAGCGGAGCAGGGGCGCGTGGCTGAGTTGAGCGGGCTGGCAAAGCTGTCGCAGGCTGCCGGGGCGATCCGGGACATGGAGGAATTATTCACGCGGCTGGTGGAGAGCATTGCCCCGCTGTTCAACGTGGAGATCGTCGGTTTCCTGATCCACCGTGAAGCCGAGCATGTGCTCCAGGGACAGGTGCCCTTCCAGGGATTGCCCTCGAACGTGGTGGCGGTTTATCGCTCCGTGATCCAGCCTGAGAGCCAGGCTGCCCAACTGCTGGAGAGCAGGCAAACCATCCTGGGCATGGATGCTCCGACCGACCCTGCCATGCGCAAGCTCGGCTTGCAGGATATCGCCCAACTGGCGAGCCTGCGTGAAATTGCGCTCGTGCCCCTGGTTTCGGGGGAACGGATGCTTGGTTACCTGCAATTATCGAATCATCGCGGCGGTCCGGTTCCTTTTACGGACGAAGAACTGCACCTGGCATACGCTGTGGCGGGACAGGCTGCCGCCATCATTGAAAATGCCCTGGTCGTGGAGGATGCGCACCAGCGGGGGCAAAGCGCTGAGTCCCTGCGGCGCATCGCCAACCTGGTGGCGTCCTCGGCGGCGCTGGACGAGATCCTGAAATTTGCCGCGCAGGACCTGGTCCAGCTGCTGCGCGCAGACCTGGCTGTGGTTTATTTGCTGGACGCAAAGACCCACGAATATCGCGTCCATATTCCTTCGATCTTTGGGGTATCCGCCGAGACTGCCCGGGCACAATCCCGCATGGACGCGGGAGAACGCGAATTGCGCTTAACCACGGTCTCGGGTACGCAGCGTCCCTTCCTCTCCGGTCACCTGGGCGTGGATGAGAAGCTGCCGGCGGTCTATCGCCCGATGATGGATGCGTTCCAGATGGAATCGGTCATCATGGCGCCGCTGCTGGCACGCGAACGAAGCCTGGGCGAATTGATCATCGGAAGCCGCACGGCGGAATTCTTCAGCAGCAATGATGTGCAAAACCTGGTCACTGCAGCCGGGATGCTGGCGGCGGCTGTGGAAGGTGCGGCACTGCTCAACCAAACCGATGAGACGCTGCGCCGACGCGTGGAGCAGCTGACGACCATCACGCACGTGACCCGTGAACTGAACACCTCCACGGATCCAACCCATCTGCTGGAGCTGATCCATGAGCAGAGCCTGCAGATGACCCGGGCTGACTGCGGCACCATCCTTCTTTTTGAACCGTCCTCGGTCGGCACCCCGGAGCCGAAGGTGACATACCGCCTGGGCTGCCCGGTGGAGGAACCGCTGACCTCATTGACGCGGCAGGTCCTGGAGAAACAGGAAGCATTGCTCATTTCGGATTTCGCGTCCGAACTGCAGAGCCCTCCGCATGCAGAGGTGCGTTCCGCCATGGTCGTGCCAATCACCCACCAGGGCAGGATACTGGGCGTCATCAACCTGCACGCGCGCCAACCCGAATTCTTCGACCAGTCTGCGTCCGACACCCTGCAGACCCTGGCATTGCAGGCGGCTGTTGCACTGGCAAATGCCCACCGCTTCCAGGAACAAACACAAGCCGCGGAACAATTGAAAAACCGCACGGTCGCGCTGGCACAACTATCAGAGATCAGCTCGACCGCGAACCTGGACCGCCCCCTGGAAGAGTCCCTGCGTGCCATTGCAGGCGCCATCCAGCGGGCGACCCCCTTCCAGGTGGCGTTATTGAGCGTTTATGAGCCTGACAGCGGATTGCTGCAGCGCGTGGCAGGTGTGGGCATGTCCGCGGACACCCTGCAGGAACTGTACTCACGCAAACAACCGCTGCAGGGCATCCAGCAACTGCTGCGTCCCGAGTTCAAGATCGGACGTTCCTATTTCATTCCCGCCAACCAGGCTCCCGTGATCCCCAAGGACGTGCACTCGGTCATTTCGATGACCGCAACAGAAGAGGGGAAGAACGAGAACACCTGGGACCCGGATGATTTCCTGCTGGTGCCGCTGGAGGACGCGCAGGCACACCCGCTCGGCTTGTTGAGCGTGGATGCGCCGCGCAACAAACTGCGCCCGGACCGCGCCACACTGGAAGCGCTGGAGATCTTTGCCGCGCAGGCGGAACTGGCGATCCTTAACCAGCAGCGCACACTGGAGATGAAGAACAAGGTCGATTCACTGAACGCCGGTCTTCAGCGCCAGCAACGCCTGCTCTCGGTGACCCAGAACGACCTGCCGATGCTGCTGCGCAAGGACCTGGATCACACCATATCGATCCATGAACTGGACCGCCGGGCGCAGCGCATCCGTGCGGGGCTGGCGATCACGGAAAAGGTCAGCGGTCAACTGGACGCCTCGTCTGCGCTGCTGGCACTCGGGCGCGAGATGCTGACCCAACTGGGCATGTCGGTGGCTCTGATCGCCGAGGACACCCCGGACGGTCCGCGCCTGCTGCAGGTGCTGGGAAGCGTACCGAAGAGCCGCCAACCCGGAGACCCTGTTCGGTCAGCGCAACCCGCTGCGCATGGTCCTGCAGACCGGCGAAGCGATCATCATCCCCAACCTGGATGAAAACGATGAGTGGCGCGAGACGCCGCTGCTTTCCGGTCTGCGAGCCAAGGGCGTGGTTGCCCTGCCGATCAAGATCGAAGACCCGCGTGGTGGCGGGTGTGATGGCGGTGGCATCCGAGGCGATGCATTCGCTGACGGACGAGGACCGCCAGGTGTATTACCAGGTGGCGCGCCAGACGGCGGTGGTATTGCAGAACATCTCGCTGCTGGGTGAAACACGGCGCCGGTTGGGTGAAGTGGACCTGCTGCTGGATTTCAGCCGCCAGTTGAGCGGGCTCAATCCAGACAACATCGTGCGGGCGCTGCTCGACAGCGCCCGGCGCGTCATCTCTGCGGCGCATGCGGGGTCGGTGCTGATATGGGACAACCAGCAATTGCGGCTGGTGCCGAAAGCCGTATCGGGGTATGCCGACAACGAGGGCATGAAGAAGATCACATTTGCCGCCGGTGAGGCGCTGCCCGGTTCGGTCTATGCAACCGGGAAAACCCGCCGGGTGGACGAATTGAACCTGAACCGTGATTACCCGCTGAGCGCGGAGAGCCTGATGCTTTACCGGCAGGTGACAGGCGGGCGGCTGCCGGTGTCGAGCCTGGTGGTCCCGATCCTGGCGGGCGAGCAGAACCTGGGTGTGCTGGTGCTGGATAATTTCAACACGCCCGGGGCATTTAAATCCAGGATGAGACCCTGCTGACCTCGCTTTCACAGCAGGTGGCGCTCTCGCTGGAGAACGTGCGACTGGTGCAGGCAACCGAGGAACGCGCAGGACAGCTGCAGGCTCTGACCGATGTGGCGGCTACCATCACCTCCAGCCTGCAGAGCCGCGAGCTGGTCGCATCCCTGCTGGACCAGCTGGTGCCGGTGCTGCATTACGACACGGCTACCTTGTGGATGCGTGAAAAGGACCAGTTGACCGTCCAGGCGGCACGCGGCTTCCCGAACGCGGACCAGCTGCTGGGCTTGAACGTCAAACTGGCGGACAGCGAACTGTTCAAACAAATGATCCGGGCGGGGCAGCCGATCACGGTGGGGGATGTGCGCGAAGATCCGCGCTTCCCCGCGCTGGAAGCGCCGCGCCTGTCCTGGATGGGCATCCCCCTGATGGCAAAAGGCGAAGTGATCGGTCTGGTGGCGCTTGAGAAATCCCAGGTAAATTACTATACCAATGAACACATCCAGATCGCGACCACCTTTGCCAGCCAGGCAGCGGTGGCACTTGAAAATGCCCGCCTGTTCGAAGAAAGCCTGAACCGCGCCGCCGAACTGGACCAACGCTCACAGCGCCTGGCATTGCTGAACCGCTTCTCGTCCGAGCTGAGCGGCTTGCTGGATGCAGACCAGATCCTGGAACTGTCCGCGCAGGAGCTGCTGACCGCCCTGGGTGCGCTGCGGGTTTCCGTGATCGTCTATGAACGCGGCAAGGGCACGCTGAAGAACGTCCTGCCGCGCGCCCGCCGTTCCATCTCGAAAGCGGTGCCGGACTCCGCATTGTTCGACCGCCTGCGCGAATCGCGCGGGGTGTACACCGCGGAGGATGTACGCAGCGACCATGAAACCAGACCGCTGGTGGATTTCCTTGGGACGGATACGCGCGGGTTGATGATCCTGCCGGTGGGCGGGACGGACACGCGCTCGCTGATCCTGATCCACGGCAGCGAGGACACCCGTTTTGGATTGAACGAGATCGAACTGGCGCGCACCATCGGCAACCAGGCGTCGATCGCGCTGGAGAGTTCGCGCCTGTACCAATCCACGGTCCGCACGGTGGGACGCTTCGCCATTCTCAACCAGGCATCCAGCGAGATCAACTCCAGCCTGGATCCCGAAGAGATCTACATCTCCATTCACAAGGCGGCACAGAAGTTGATGCCGGTGGAAGCCTTTGTGATCGCCCTGCTCGACCGGGAGCAACAGGATATCGAGGGCGTTTACCTGATGGACGGCGACCAGCGCGCTCCGAACCAGCGCCTGCCGCTGGGAACCGGCTTGAGCGGTCGTGTGATCGCAAGCGGGGAACCCGAACTCTTCCACAGCGTGGAACAGGCGGATGCAGTGGGCGCGGTCACTTACGGCGAAAAGCCGGCTTCGATCCTGGCGGTGCCCATGACGCTGGGCGGCGCGACGATCGGCATGCTCTCCGCGCAGAGCTATCAAGCCGGATGTGTACAACCAGGAGGACATGCAGATCCTCAGCACGCTGGCGAACCAGGCGATCGTTGCCATCCAGAACGGGCGGCTGTTCGCTGAAACCCAGCGCCTGGCTGAAGAACTTGAACAGCGCGTGGTGGAACGAACCGCCCAGCTGCAGCACGAACAGCAGAACACGGAAACCCTGCTGCGCATCCTGACCGAGGTGTCATCCAGCCTCGACCTGGACCGCGCGCTGAACCGCACCCTGGCATTGTTGAACGATGCGATCGGCGCGGAACAGGGCACGATCATGCTGCTGCAGGCGGATGACAACCTGCTTCACTACCGCGCCGGTTACGGCTACCTGACACGCCAGGCGGTGGACGATACGCGAGCCGTCACGCTGCGGGTGGGCGAAGGGTCTGGCTGGCTGGGTGCTGGAGAACCGCCAGTCGGTGCTGATCGAAGACCTGCACCAGGATCCGCGCTGGGTGCGCTCCGCCACCGGTTCGCGCGAACATCGCTCCTGCATCGTGGCACCCCTGCTGGTCGCCGAGGACGTGATCGGCGTGCTGATGGTATTCCACCGCAAGGTTGCATACTTCAACCCGGAGGTGCTGAACCTGGTGCAGGCGATCGCAGGACAGGTGGCGGTTGCCATCAACAACGCCCACCTGTACGAGCTGATCCGCGACCAGGCGGAACGCCTGGGCACGATGCTCCGCCAGCCAGCAGGAGGAGGCCAGCCGCTCACAAGCCATCCTGGAAGCCGTGGCGGACGGCGTGCTGGTGACGGGCTTGGACAACAAGGTCACCTTCATCAACACCTCCGCCGAGCGCATCCTGAACCTGCCTGCCAGCCACATCCTCGGGCAAACGCTGGATATCTTCGGCGGGTTGTTCGGCAAGGCCGCCAGCACCTGGATGCAGACCATCCGCGGCTGGTCGGAGAATTCTGAAAACTACCAGCCGGGCGACACGTATGCCGAGCAGATCGAACTGGACAACAAGCGCATCGTGCTGGTGCACCTGGCGCCCGTCATGCTGCAGAACGAGTTCCTGGGCACGGTGTCCATCTTCCGCGACATCACCCACGAGGTGGAAGTGGACCGCCTTAAGTCCGAGTTCGTGGCGACGGTCAGCCATGAACTGCGCACCCCGATGACCTCCATCAAGGGCTATACGGACATCCTGCTGATGGGTGCGGCCGGAGCGCTGAACGAGAACCAGTCGCATTTCCTGCAGATCATCAAGAGCAACACCGAGCGCCTGAACATCCTGGTCAACGACCTGCTGGATATCTCACGCATCGAGGCTGGCACAGGTGACCCTGGCGCCGCAGGCCCTGGACATGCGCGAGGTGGCCGAGGAGGTGGTGAGCGATTCCTGCGACGCTTCGCAGAAGGAAAACAAGCCCATGACGATCGCGGTCGAATCGCCCAAGGGATTGCCGCGTGGTATTCGGCGACATGGAGCGCGTCCGGCAGATCCTCGACAACCTGGTGGACAATGCCTATCACTACACCCCGGCGGATGGGAAGATCAAGGTGCACCTGCATGTCTGAAGGACGGGAAGTACAGGTGGATGTGAGCGACAGCGGCATCGGCATTGCGCCGGAGGACCAGGAACGGGTCTTTGAGCGGTTCTACCGCGGCGAGCATCCGCTGGTGCTGGCGACCCCCGGCACCGGGCTGGGCCTTTCGATCGTGAAACAACTGGTGGAGATGCACAACGGACGCATCTGGATGAAGAGCAAGGGCATTCCCGGACAAGGCAGCACATTCTCCTTTACACTGCCCGTCAATCAACCTGCTGAACGAGGAAATAATGGCAAAGATTTTGATCGCTGAAGATGAACCTGATATCCGGGACCTGGTGGCTTTCACCCTGCGGTTTGCGGGGTATGAAGTGGTGACCGCCTCCAATGGGGAGGACGCCGTGAGCCTGGCTCCCAAGGAGGTCCCCGACCTGATCCTGATGGATGTGCGCATGCCGCGCATGACCGGTTATGACGCATGCCGATTGATCAAGACGGAGGCAAAAGTTGAAGGATATCCCGGTGGTCTTCCTCTCCGCCAAGGGACAGGAGAGCGAGATCCAGACCGGGCTTGGGGGCGGGCGCGGAGGAGTACCTGCTGAAACCCTTCGCCCCCGATCAACTGATCGACCGCGTCCGTTCCATCCTGGCAAAGTATGGGAAGGGATGAGAGGCTGTCGAAAATTGATCCAGGTGACTGATCGAGTTGATGGAAACAGCATGAGCGTCGTTTTTGTTGAAAGCGCGATGGTCCATTACGAGGTGCTGGGCAAGGGACGCCCGGTGTTCTTCCTGCACGGCTGGGTGGGTTCCTGGAAATACTGGATCCCCTCCATGCAGGTGGCCTCCACCTCGTTCCGCGCGTACGCGCTTGACCTGTGGGGTTATGGCGAGACCGCCCACAACCAGCAGGCGTACAACCTGGACCAGCAGGCGGACATGCTGTATCGGATTCATGGACAAGCTGGGGATCGGCAAGATCGCGCTGGTGGGGCATGGACTGGGCGGACTGGTGGGCTTGAACTTCGCCAGGCGCTGGCCGAAGAGCGTGGACCGCATGATGGCCATCAACTGCCCGACCGAATACGAAGCGGTCAATACCCGGCTGTGGACAGCCCAGCCCGCCGAACTGGTGGACTGGCTCTCCAACCGCACGCCCGAGTCGCTGACCGCCCTGTCCGACACGGTCAAGATGGATCCGCTGGCAGTGGCTGCCTCGCTGGCAGGACTGCGGGCCAACAACCTGTTCGGCGCAGTGCGGCAGATCTACCTGCCCTGCCTGTTCGTTTACGGGCAGAACGACCCGGCCGTCCCGCCCCCGTCCCTGGAAGAACAGGCGGATGTCTCGCACATGATGCAGTACATCGTTTTTGAGGGTTCGGGTCACTTCCCGATGATGGAGGAGACCCAAAGGTTCAACCGCCTGTTGATCGATTTCCTGGCGCTCGAACTCGGGCGCCAGTCCGCAGGAACTGCAGCTCAAGGAAGAATGGAAGCGCAGGGTGAGATAACGAAACCAGGTTTCATCGGAAAAAACCTGGTTTCTTATTTTTTATCTTGACAGCCATCCTCGAATGCGAGGCATATACTCCAATTACAACTGAACGGGGAGCCTGGATCACAGGCTGAGAGGAGCGTAATCGCTCGACCCGGAACACCTGATCTGGTTAATACCAGCGGAGGGAACCCAGCCTTTACCAACCATCCTCCGCACAGGATGGTTTTTCCTTTTCCCTCCCGTTCCAGGGAGAGGAGGAAGGATGAGGAACACATGCCGCGCTGCATCATCTTTGCCAATGGGACACTGCCCGACCTCACCGCTGCCCGCGGAGTGATCCGCCGCGGAGGATACCCTGATCGGGGCGGATGGCGGGACGCAGCATGCCCTCGAGATGGGGCTGAGACCCTCCGTCATCATCGGCGACCTCGACTCGGTGACCTATGACCTGGAAGGACTTGCGAAGGCGGGAACCAGGATCATCCGGCACCCGCAGGATAAGAACGAGACCGACCTGGAACTGGCACTGGAGCAGGCGGTCGAACTGGGGCACCGGGAGATCGTCATCCTGGGCGCGCTGGGCGGGCGGCTTGACCAGACCCTGGGCAACCTGTCCCTGCTGACCGGGGCGCAATATGCATCCCTTGACATCCGGCTGGATGACGGGGTGGAGGAAGCCTTCTTCCTGCGGGATCAGGCCGTGATCCGGGGAGAGCCCGGTGACCTGGTCTCCCTGATCCCCTGGGGCGGGGAAGTTGGCGGGGTCCAAACCGAGGGTCTGCGCTGGCCACTCAAGGGCGAGACGCTCCACCCGTATAAAACGCGCGGCATCAGCAATGAAATGACTGGCAGCACTGCCGGAGTTAAAGTGGAATCCGGGCTGCTGCTCGTGATCCACCGTCGACCGTTGAAACCTGAAGTTTAATGATCGGAGAAAAACATGAAACGAATCTTCCTGCTTGCCATGCTCCTGCTGGCAGCCTGTGCCCCAAAGGCACCTGCCGTGGAGGCGAACATCGTCACCCCGGCACCCACGCAACCCATCCAGCCGCTTTCGGAGGGGGACCCATCCCGTTGACCGTGATGACGCATGACTCCTTTTTGATCAGCGAAGCGGTGCTGGCGGCTTTTGAACAGGAGAACAACATCGATGTGACCTTCATCGCCGCGGGGGATACCGGGTCGGCGCTGAACAAGGCGATCCTTTCGAAGGATGCGCCGCTGGCGGATGTCTTCTACGGCGTGGACAACACCTTCCTTTCGCGCGCCCTCGAGGCTGGAATATTCGAGCGCTATGATTCGCCCATGCTGGAGGGGGTGGCGGCGGAATACCGCCTTGACCCCGAAAACCGGGCGATCCCCGTGGATTACGGGGACATCTGCATCAACTACGACAAAGCCTTCTTTCGCAAAGAATGAGCTGGCTGTGCCGGAGACCCTCGGCGACCTGATCCGCCCGGAATATGCCGGCATGCTGGTGGTGGAGAACCCCGCCACCTCCTCACCGGGGCTGGGCTTCCTGCTTGCCACGGTCGCACACTTCGGCGAGCCCGGTTACCTGGATTACTGGAGGATGCTGCGCGAGAACGGGGTGGTGGTGGTCAACGACTGGAACACGGCGTACTACACCAACTTCAGCGGTTCCTCCGGACGCGGTCCGCAGACGATGGTGGTCTCCTACGCGACCAGCCCGGCGGCGGAGGTGATCTACAGCGATGTGCAGCTCGAGCAGGCGCCGACCGCCTCGATCATCGGACCCGACACCTGCTTCCGCCAGGTGGAGTTCGTGGGCATCCTGGCAGGCACGCGCCAACGCCAGGCGGCAGAGCGCTTCGTGGATTTCATGCTCAGCCTGCCATTCCAGGAGGACGTGGCTTTGCAGATGTTCGTCATGCCGGTGGACCCGATGGCGATCCTGCCTGATTCGTTCTACCAGTTCATCGAGCAGCCCGCCCAGTTCGCGACCCTTGCGCCGGACATGATCGCGGCGAACCGCGAGCGCTGGATCCAGGAGTGGACGGACGTGGTACTGCGCTAGGAAAATGGGCGGGGAATCCGGGAATCCAGCAACACGGACGAATCAGCGAGTCCGCCCGGAGGGGGAGAGGCGGACCGCAGATCCGCGTTTTAACCGCAGCGCTGGTGCTGCTGCCCGCCCTGCTCTTCCTTTTCCTCTTCTTTTTCCTGCCGCTGGCGAACGTCCTGGTCCTGAGCCTGGATGCGTCGGTGCATCACATCCGGCAATCTCCAGCGGGCCGTTTTCCGTCCTTCAGTTCACCTTTTATCAAGCCTTCCTCTCCACCCTTTTTACATTTCTGCTGGGCTTGCCGGCGGCGGTGTTGTTCGCCCGTTACGATTTCTTCGGCAAACCCCTGCTGAGGGCATTGACGGCTGTCCCGTTCATGCTGCCCACGGTGGTGGTGGCGGCAGGCTTCAATGCGCTGCTGGGACCGCGCGGCTGGCTGTCGTTCATGCTGCCCGGTTCATCCTTCCAGGTCACAGGCACGCTGGCGGGAATCCTGCTGGCGCACGTCTTTTACAACACGACCATCGTCATCCGCATGGTCAGCAACGCGCTGGCGCACCTGGACCCGCGGCTGGAGCAGGCGGCGCGGGTGCTGGGCGCGGACAGCCGCAGGGTTTGGCTGGGTGTGACCCTGCCGCTGCTGCGCGCGCCCCTGATGGCGGCGGGACTGCTGGTCTTCCTGTTCGACTTCACCAGTTTCGGCGTCATCCTGCTGCTGGGGGGACCGCAATTCTCCACGCTGGAAGTGGAGATCTACGTGCAGTCCATGCAGTTCCTGAACCTGCCGATGGCGGCGCTGCTCTCGCTGATCCAACTGCTCTGCACGCTGGGCTTTTCCATGCTGTACAGCCGCGTGGTGAGGAGTTCGCTTGTCGCGAGCACGCCGAAGCCGGTGACAGCCCGCCCGCGAAGATCGCTGCGGGAGGGAATCTTCATCGCCCTGCATGGCGGTGTTCCTGGCGGCGTTCTTCCTGCTGCCGCTGATCTCCCTGCCGCTGCGCTCGGT
Source organism: uncultured Chloroflexia bacterium (assembly GCA_963823545.1). Taxonomy (GTDB): domain Bacteria; phylum Chloroflexota; class Anaerolineae; order Anaerolineales; family Villigracilaceae; genus Denitrolinea. The sequence continues at coordinate 45,864 of CAWGMC010000045.1, forward strand.
CTCGCGGCTGGAAGCGGACCTGGGTCAACGCGGGGATGTGACCCGGGGCTTGACCGCGGATTATTACCGGGAACTCTTCGTCAACCGGCGCAATTCGGTCTTTTATGTACCGCCCATCCAGGCGGCGCGCAATTCGCTGGGATACGCGGCGGCAACCGTGGCGCTCTCGCTGCTGCTGGGGTTCCCGGCGGCATCCGCGCTGGTGCGTTCCAACCGGGTGACAAAATTCCTCGACCCGCTGATCATGCTGCCGCTGGGCGTGTCCGCGGTGACGGTCGGTCTGGGTTACATCATCACCTACAACAAGCCGCTGCCATTTGCCGGGGGATCCCTGCCGCTGATCGCCTCCCCGCTGATCATCCCGCTGGCGCATACCGTCATCGCTTTGCCTTTCGTGATCCGGACCCTGCAGCCCGCGCTGGCTTCCATCCCGGAACGACTGCGGCAGGCGGCTGCGAACCTGGGCGCCTCGCGGCTGCGCGCCTGGCAGACGGTGGACCTGCCGATCATCTCGCGGGCGGCGCTCTCGGCTGCCACGTTCGCGTTCACGGTTTCGCTGGGGGAGTTCGGGGCGGCCACGCTGCTGACACGCCCGGAGTTCCCGACCCTGCCGGTGGCGATCGCGCGCTTCCTGACGCAGCCCGGCGGACTCAACTACGGGCAGGCGATGGCGATGTCCACCATCCTGATGGCTGTGACCCTGCTCGGCATCCTGCTGATCGAACGATTGCGCCTGCCGGGGTTGGGAGAATTCTAATGCTGACACTTAAAGACATCTCCAAGACATACGAGGGCAAACCGCTGCTCATCAATTTCTCGCTGAGCGTGGAGGCGGGGGAGACGGTCTGTTTGCTGGGCGCCTCGGGCAGCGGGAAATCCACGCTGCTGCGAATCATCGCCGGGCTGGAAGAGCCTGAAGCGGGCAGCGTCCTCTGGGATGGCGTGGACCTGGCGCGGACCCCGCCGCATGAGCGCGACTTCGGGCTGGTGTTCCAGGATTATGCCCTGTTCCCGCATCTGACGGTGGCGGACAATGTCGCGTTCGGTCTGCGGATGCGGAACCTGCCGAAACCTGAGATAGAGCAACGGGTGAAGGAATCGCTGGAGGTGGTGAACCTGCGCGGCTTTGATAAGCGCCGCGTGACCGACCTCTCGGGCGGGGAGCAGCAGCGCGTGGCACTGGCGCGCTCGCTTGCCACGCGCCCGCGCCTGCTGATGCTGGACGAGCCGCTGGGCGCGCTGGACAGGTCGATGAAGGAGGGACTGCTGGAGGAACTGCGCGCCATCCTGCAGCATGCGAACATCCCGGTCATCTACGTGACGCATGACCAGCAGGAGGCATTTGCGATCGCGGACCGCATCCTGCTGCTGCACGAGGGCGCCATTGTTCGAGAGGGCACGCCCGCGGAAGTGTGGAACGACCCGGGGTCGGCGTGGGCGGCGAGGTTCCTGGGCGTTGGAAATGTACTGGAAGGAAAGGTCGTGGAAGTATCAGGTTCCAGGAGCAAGGTGGAGACGCGTGCCGGGACATTCAGCGTGGATTGCGATCACAAGCACATCCCGGGGGAGGAGGTGGTGCTGCTGTTGAAGCAGAACGGGGAAACATCCGGGCTGAAGGCGCGGGTGGCGGATGTGCTCTTTGACCGGGGCAGGTTCAAGGTGACGCTGGAGAACGGGCTGGTGATCCACCTGGATGAGGCGCCGCGGGTCGGGGCGGAGATCTCAGCGGCTTTCCGCGCGGAGTGCCTGGGACATGAGTGAAAAAATCACCGTGGACAAGCTCAGCCCGCAGGGTGAGTTGAAGTGGCGCTACGAGGGGGAACTGCTCGAGCGCGGCGAAAATTGGGTGAGGCTGGAAGCGTTCTTTGACCGTGACAACATCGTGGTGGCGGGCATCCCCCTGCAGCGCGGCGACCGGTTCGTGGAGACCTATTATTCCGACCGCTGGTACAACATCTTCGAGATCCACGCCGGGGAGAGCGGCGCATTGAAGGGCTGGTATTGCAACATCACGCGACCGGCAAACATCCTCAGTGACCGCCTGGAATACGTGGACCTGTTCCTGGACCTGTGGGTGTCGCCGGACGGCAGGCAGACCGTGCTGGATGAGGAGGAGTTCCAGGCGGCGGACCTGGAGGAGGAGACGCGCCGTTCCGCGAGGCAGGCGCTGGCGGAACTGCAGGAAATATTTACTGCTTCCTACATTGATCCCTAAACTTTTACGCTCCGGAAGAAGGGCATAAACAGAATTTGTCTCAAAAATAATTTGGAATCCCGTTTTCTGAGGAGATTGCTTTCGGGAGTACCCTCGCAATGACACCGCTAAGTGTATTTTTGAAATAACTTGTAGAATACAGGTTTGGACATTTACGCCGTAGGCTTAAATCAAAACAACCTTCGGATCAGTCGAAGGTTGTTTTTTCGAAGGGGTGGTCTAGTAGGTGATGCCGAGCTGGGAAAGGATCTGGTCGCCGAATTGGTAGGCGAGACCAGCCGCGACCGCGCAGCAGCAGCAGACCACCACCAGGACGATCACGACGATCAGGACGGTGTTGTTCTTCTTCGGTGCGGCGGGCAGGGGCGTTCCAATGGGTTCGTTCATAACTCTTCTCCTTGTGGATGATGAATGATAACACGGCGCGGGAAATCCCGCGCGGAATTCATGGGCTGGGGGTGCCGGCGGTATCGTCCCGGTTCGACCTGTTCCAGAGCCACCAGATGAGCAGGGCGGCGAAGACGATGAGCAGGGTGGCGAGCGCGACCGGGACGAGGATGGCGAGGATGGACACGCCGGTGGCGGCGACATCCTCCGCAACGCTGACGGGGGTGTTGGCTACGCCGCCGGTGGCGGCGGTGACCGCCGGGCGGACCACGACGGATTTGGCGGCATGCACCCCGCCGGCGACGAACAAGCCGAGGGCGAGAGCCAGGACGGGATTCACATCGGTGAGGACATTGGCGCTGGCGGCGAAGGCGACCGCGCCCGCGGCAGGGCGGACAACGGTCTGGATGGCGTCGTTGATGTGGTTGACCGCGGGGATCTTGTCGGCGAGCATTTCAATGATGAGCAGGACACCCAGCAGGAGCAGGATCCAGGGGTTGGAGAGGGTGTCCCACGGTTTTTGCAGCGTGAGCAGGTCGGTGTAATGGTCGATCACACCGATGACGAGCAGGGGGATGTAGGCATTGAGTCCCGCGCTGGCGGAAAGACCAAAAGCGGAAAAGATGCCAGTCAGTAAATCCATTTGAACTCCTAGCATGGCACGGGCATCCCAGCCCGCGCCACATCACTATCCGAGGGGAAAAGCTCCCCACGTGCCTGTCAATTGTAATCGAAACAGGTCAATTGCGAGAATCATCAGCAGGCAGAGGGTGAAGCCTGCCAGCAGGGGCAGCCACAATTCCCTGAGGGTCGGTGAAGGTATTGTCCTGCCGCATCAGCATGACCCAGAGCATGCCGAAGACGATGGTCAGGAGCAGCAGCACACCCAGGGGGCTGATCAGGGCGATGGGGTAAAGCACCAGGGGAGACTCCGTCAGGATGAGCAGGTCCACCACGAGCAGGAGGGCGAGCAGCCCGAGGAAGTGTTTCCAGGTGCCGATGACCGGGGCGGGATCGGGGTCGCGCCAGGCGGTCTGGTTGAAGGCGGGGAAGAGGAAAGCCGCCATGGTCAAGCCCATGCCTGTGCCGGTGAAGAGCCGCAGGGTGTTGTTGGGAACGTACAGGTTGGGAACCTGCGGGAGGATGCCACTGGTCTGTTTGAGCAGGTAGAGGTAGGAATTGCTGCCATCCACGGCGAAGGCGAGGAAGAACAGCGCGAAGAACACGCATGAATTTCCCGGCGGGCATGCCGCTGCGTTTGCGGGCGGTGAGGGCAAGAAACCCCAGCCCGAGCGCGGCCGCGGTGAAGGTGCCGGAACAGCGGGCGCAGAGCGGCAGCTGCCGGGTGCCGATGTGGAAGGAGCGTTCGTCGATGCGATGACAGACGGCGTAACCGACCGCATCCGCCTTGCCGAGGATGCCCGGCGGGGCGATATAGAGCCAGCCTGCAAATGCGGCGAGCGCGGCAAGCGGGACGAGCCAGCGGATGAGTCTTTGGGTGAGGGAAACGGTCATGAAGAATGCCCTGGCAGGCGACCAGGTTATTAATGGAGAGCCGCCTGCCGGGTGGAGGTTCTATTTGCGCGACTTGGGCGGAAATTCACGCGGTTCGAGCAATCCCCAGCGCCCGGCGGCGAGGTGGAGGATGTCCAGGATCAGGTCGTTGTAGGCGATGCCCTCGGCATTGGCTTGCAGGCACAGGTCGCTGTAATCGGGGGTCAGACCGGGGAGGGTGTTGATCTCCATCAGGCGCGGGTTGCCCTCATCGTCCAGGCGGATGTCGGTGCGGGAGACATCCAGGGCGTTGAGCAGGAAATGGGCGCGCCAGGCAAAGTGCTTGAGCTTCTTTTCGAGTTCAGGCTCGACCTTGGCGGGGCAGGTGTATTCAGGGGCGCCCTCCTCGCCGACCTCCTTGGATTTGGCAGCCTGGCTGTAGACCTTGGGCGTGACCGAGCGGCTGGCATCCAGTTCGAGGATGGGGAAGCGGTGGAAACCGTCCTTGTCATCGTACCATTCCGGGTGGCGCGAATACAGTTTTGCATCGGCGCGTCCCATGACGCCGACGGTGAACTCGCGCCCGGAGAGGAAGGTCTCCACCAGGGCGGGCTGCTGGTAGGACTCGATCACCCACTTGACGCGCTCGCGCAGTTCGGTTTCGTTCTTGACGATGGCTTTGGCATCCACGCCCATGCCGGTGCCCTCGCGGGCGGGCTTGACGAAGAGCGGGTATTTCAGGTCGGGGCGCAGGGATTCGTCGACGGCGTTGAACTCCTGGAAGGGAGCCACCGGCAGACGACGGTCGCGCCAGATGCGCTTGGTGAGGGTCTTGTCGAGCGAGATGGCATTGGTCAGGACGCGCGAGCCGGTGTAGGGGATGCCGAGCATTTCCAGCAGGGCGGGCACGTGGGCTTCGCGGGCGTCGCCGCCCAAGCCCTCGGCGATGTTCAGGCAGATATCGGGGTTGTAATCCACGAGCGTCTGCGGCAGGGTGCGGTCCGCCATCAGGAACTTGGTCTCGTGACCGTCGCTCTCGATGGCAGCCTGGATCTTTTGGATGGTCTCGATGTGGTCGAAATCCGCGAAGGCATCCGGGGGAACGCCCTCGGGTTTGGGCTGGCTATCGTCCTTGATGTTGGCAAGCACTGCAACGCGCCAGTAGCGTTTGAATTTTCGGACCGGTGAAGTCACCATGAAATTACTCCTGCAAAGGTATGTTGTTAGTATATAACATCACTGCGATATGACAAGGGTTGGGAGGGAGGAGTATTGAAATTGTAAGGCGTGAGGGGAGGAGGGATTTACGATTTTCGATTATTTCGATTGACGATTGGGGAAGGTGATACTCTTTTTGTTGTCATCGCGAGGAGATGCCAGGTCTTGCCCCTCCCTTTTCTCTACGCTCTGCTCCGGGATGCTCCGCGATCCCCCATTTACAAGAATCGGAAATGGGGGAGGTGAAATTTCAACTCGTCTCAAGCATGAACTCTGCATGCTTCCATGCCTGCCTTAGTTCCTCTCCCGCTGACGCGCCACTCCAGCGATGTGAAGCGCTATCTGCACGCCACCCGATAGGCGTTGAGAGATAAATTCTTTTTCAGCGAATTGAAATTCATCGCGTTCGCCTGTGGGCAAAACCCGGGATGGTTAATACGTATTCGATGTTGAACACCGGTTTGCCGGCGTTGATGAACGGAGCAGCGTGTCACACTCGTTATAAGTGAAACATTCCTCGTTGAGTTCCCAATCGAAATACTTGACCAATGTCGTGACCTGTCCGGTGTCGTTCTTGAGTCCGGCTGCCAACCCGCGCGCATGGGCAGTTGCCGCAAGAAAGATGTTGTAGTTCAATTGGTCCTGCGCCGTGAGCGGCAACCCCGTGTCGTTGGCGTACCCGTCTATGTTATCCGGGTCGATCCCGTCAAATCCTTTGGACTTGCACATGTCAATGCGCGCGGTCATAATGGGTCCAAGGATATCGAGCCGGCGGATATCCAGCCACCTCTCGTCAGGCCAGCCGGAGAGGGTCCTGCCCTTCACATACGCAGGGAATTTGTTCTGGTCGGGTCTCCAATTCTCCCACGAACCTGCGCTGAAATAACACATCACCTTGATGCCGCGCGTGCAAGACGTCGATGGTTGCCTTGGGGGTGTCGAACCCGTCCAGGTTGTACACTTGAACATCCAGGCTCGTATCGATCGTTCCCGAATATTGGATCTGCCACGAGTTGACCAATCCCGGGCGCCAGTAACTTCCGCTGGGCAGGGGCGCTGTGTAAGTCACCCGCAGCGCTTCGTAGTCGAGCCAGGCGTCGCCGTTGGCGGTACCCGACCAGAGCCGCAGGCGTATTTGCCTGCCCGTACCGATGAAACCGCGAAAGGCGCGGGGATATTGAAGGTGAATAACGCCCATCCCCCTGAAACGGCAGCGACGTTCGAGCCGATCTTTACCCAGGTCCCGGTGTTCCAGTTGTAGAGATGCCAAAGCCATTGTTGGTAGACCGGAAGCGGGCCGCGATAATTGACTTGCACCTTCATCATACTGATATTGAGCGGATCGATGTGCGGGGGAAGGTAAAATCTTCGATAGCCTCTGTAGGCTATGCCCGGCGTCGCGAATACGACGTATTTGCTGCTTGTGTTTCCGCGCCGGTTTGATCACGAAATGCGAGCGCACTGACCGCCCCGCTGGTGCTGCCGCTGGTGGTGATCATTGTTTTCGGAAGGATGGTTGCGGTCACGGTGGCGGGCGCCGCGGCTGGCGCCTGCGCCACCCCGGAGCCGATCAACGACCCGAGCATGACAAGAACCAAGAGAGGATTGAACTGTTTCATGAAGGAATCCTTTCCGCTGGTGAAAGTCGCGTTTCTCCATGCTCTCCCCTGGCGATGGTCACCATCACTTTTACTATACAATGTTTCGACCCTGGTTTCAAGTGTTTTTTTGACCTTCGGACAAAAAAAGGGGAAACCTTCCATGACGGAGTGAGACACATTCGCTGCGCTCAGTGTGCTCCCTGAACACCCTCGCCGAGTGGAATGGAAAAGATTGCTTTTTGAGCAGCCAGGTGGCGGGGATTACAAATCCCCGCCAAGCAATGGTCGCCAAGCAATGGTCGCCAAGCAATGGTCGCCAAGCTAGGGCGGGAGACGAGCGAGACACCTTCGCCGAGCGAGGTCAGGCAGGGGTAGGGCTCTGGAGAGGGAGATATTAGGCAGAAATTAGGATATTTTTGGCTTGTGATGGATGTAACTGGACAATCATCATGCTTTCAGTTATCATTGGCGCATTCTGGAGCCAAAGGGCTGCCAATTAGAAGAAATGAGCGTGAGAACAGAGAATTCCCGGGACCTGGGCAGGTTTGTAGGTTCCTGGTTCGCCCGGATAGAGTCTATCCGGGCAATTGTACGTAAAACCTAAGCCACGAAATAAAAACCCCAAGCGTGGTGTGGAGGCATAATGACAGACTTGATCAAGCAAATTGCCAGCGATCTGCAGAAGCAAATCGATGCATTCGAGCCGGAGATCAGCATTTCCGACGTCGGAACGGTATCCGAGGCGGGGGATGGCATTGCACGCGTCGCCGGTTTGGCGAACGTAAAATCACAGGAGCTGGTGCAGTTTGCGAACGGCGTGATCGGGATCGCGTTCAACCTGGAAGAGAAGAGCGTGGGCGTGATCATCATGGGTGACTACGCGGGCGTGACCGAAGGCATGAGCGTACGTGCCCTGGGGCGCATCGCCTCGGTGCCGGTGGGGGACGGGCTGATCGGGCGCGTGGTCAACGCGCTGGGCGAACCGATGGACGGCAAGGGACCGGTCCAGGGGAGCGGTTTCCGCCCGATCGAGCGCATCGGTCCGGGCGTGGTGTACCGCCAGGACGTGGATACCCCGGTGCAGACCGGCATCAAGTCGATCGACTCGATGATCCCCGATCGGACGCGGGCAGCGCGAACTGATCATCGGCGACCGCCAGACGGGCAAGACCGCCCTGGCGATCGATACGATCATCAACCAGAAGGGCAAGAACCTTATTTGTATCTATGTCGCCATCGGCCAGAAGAAGGCGGCGGTGGCGCGCACGCAGGGCATCCTGGAACGCGCCGGCGCGATGGAGCATACCATCATCGTGATCGCCGCAGCGGATGAGACCGCGGCGATGCAGTACATCGCCCCGTACGCAGGCACCGCCATGGGCGAGGAGTTCATGGAGAGCGGGCGCGACGCGCTGGTGATCTTTGACGACCTTTCGAAGCACGCCTGGGCGTACCGGCAGGTTTCCCTGCTGCTGCGCCGCCCGCCGGGACGTGAAGCCTACCCGGGCGACGTGTTCTACCTGCACTCCCGCCTGCTGGAACGCGCGGCACGCATGGCGAACCAGTACGTGATCGTGAAGAAGGACTACAAGGAAGCGCTGGCAGAGGCGAAGGATGGCGTGGACGGCAAGGTCTTCGGCGGTCCGCTCTCCCTGCATGAAGCCGAGGAAGCGCACAAGGCGATGAAGGACGGCGAGGCATATAAAGTTCTCAAGGTGAAAGGCAGCGGGGGTTCGTTGACCGCCCTGCCGATCATCGAGACCCTGCTCGGCGACGTGTCGGCATACATCCCGACCAACGTGATCTCGATCACGGACGGGCAGATCTTCCTGGAAGGCAACCTGTTCAATGCCGGCATCCGCCCGGCGGTGAACGTGGGCATCTCGGTCTCCCGCGTGGGCGGCGATGCACAGACCAAGGCGATGAAGCAGGTGGCAGCCCGGCTGCGCCTGGACATGGCGCAGTTCCGCGAGCTGGCAGCCTTTGCCCAGTTCGGCTCGGACCTGGACAAGGCAACCCAGGCACAGCTCGGGCGCGGGCAGCGCATGCAGGAGATCCTGAAGCAGCCGCAATACGCGCCGATGTCGCTGGAGAACCAGGTGACGGTGCTGTTCGCGGGGACGAACGGCTACGCCGACCAGGTGCCGGTCGAGAAGATGCGCCAGTGGGAGCTGGACCTGGTCCGCTACATGGAAACCAATCTATCCCGAAGCCGGGAGGGACATCGCGGCGGACAATAGGATCACGGACGAGACCCGTGCCATCCTGACCAAGGCACTGGACGCATTCAAGGTATCCTGGCAGGGTTAAAGCATGGCATCCGCACGAGAAATGCGGCTCCGCATCCGGAGCGTAAAGAATATCTCCCAGGTGACGCGTGCCCTGGAGGCGGTCAGCGCGAGCAAGGTGCGCAAGGCCGTCCAGGCAGTCAACGGCACGCGCGCCTATGCCAGCAAAGCCTGGCAGGTGCTGACCCACGTTGCCGATGCAGCCGGGGCGCGAAAACCTGCACCCGCTGATGGTCAAGCGGACCGAGATCCGCAACACGCCTGGCGGTGGTGATCACCGGCGACCGCGGTCTGGCGGGCGCCTACAACACGAACGTGATCCGTTTCATCGGGCACAAGTTCGACCAGCACAAGACACCGGTGCATTTCATCGCGGTGGGGCGCAAGGGGCGCGACCTGATGATCCGCCGCAGGAAGAACGTGGTGGCGGATTTCAGCAACCTGCCCGCGGCGCCCTCCTTCATGGATGTCTCCGCGATCGGGCGCATGGCGGTGGACGAGTTCCTGCAGGGCAGGGCGGACGAGGTCTATCCTGGTCTACACTGATTTCCACAGCATGGCGAGGCAGGAGACCGTGATGAAGCGCCTGCTCCCGCTGGATGTGGAGGGCGGCGAGCGGGTGGAGACGTTCGAGCACCATACGGGACCGGCAGCGGCTTACATTTACGAGCCGGGCGAAAGCGAGATCCTGGACGAGATCATCCCGCGCTTCACGGGACTGCAGATCTACCAGGCGGTGCTGGAGTCGCAGGCGAGCGAACACGCGGCGCGCATGGTTGCCATGCGCAACGCCACCGACAGCGCGCTGGAACTGGTGGAACAACTTAAACTTGCCTATAACAAGGTGCGCCAACAGGCGATCACCAACGACATCCTGGATATTGTGGGCGGCGCCGAACGCGCTGGCCCAGTCTTAAACTGGCTGGAGGTAGAGCATGGCGAAAGCGATCGGGCGCGTTGCGCAAATTCTTGGCGGTGTGGTGGATGTGGAGTTCCCTGAAGGACAGGTCCCCGAACTTTATGAGGCGATCGAGGTCGAGCGCGCCGGGAACCAGCCGCTGATCCTGGAAGTACAGAAGAACCTGGGCAACAACTGGGTGCGGACCGTGTCGATGGACAGCACGGACGGCTTGCAGCGCGGCGTGCCCGCGGTGGCAACCGGCGCGCCCGATCCTGGTCCCGGTGGGTCCCGGCCACGCTGGGACGCATTTTCAACGTGCTGGGAAAACCCGTGGATGAGAAGGGACCGGTCGAGGCCGCGACCCACTATCCCATCCACCGCCCTGCGCCGCCGTTCTCGGAACAGTCCACCCGCGTGGAGGTCTTCGAGACGGGCGTCAAGGTGATCGACCTGATCGCGCCCTTCACCAAGGGCGGCAAGACCGGCATCTTCGGCGGCGCGGGAACGGGCAAGACCATCATCATCCAGGAGCTGATCCGCTCGGTCGCGACCGGTGCACAAGGGCAATTCCGTTTTCGCCGGCGTGGGGGAACGCACCCGCGAGGGCACGCAGCTCTACCGCGAGATGATCGAAGTCGGACGTTATGAAGGACACCGTGATGGTCTTCGGGCAGATGAACGAGCCGCCGGGCGTGCGCCTGCGCGTGGCTCTTTCGGCGCTCTCGATGGCGGAATATTTCCGCGACCAGGGCAAGCGACGTGCTGCTCTTCATCGACAACATCTTCCGCTTCTCCATGTCGGGTTCCGAGGTGTCGGCGCTGCTGGGGCGCATGCCGTCCGCGGTGGGTTACCAGCCGACGCTGGCGACCGAGATGGGCGAACTGCAGGAGCGCATCACCTCGACGCGCACCGGCTCGATCACCTCGATGCAGGCGGTCTACGTCCCGGCGGATGACTACTCCGACCCGGCGCCGGTGGCGACCTTTACCCACCTGGACGCGACCATCGCCCTGGAACGCTCGATCGTGGAGAAGGGCATTTACCCGGCGGTGGACCCGCTGGCATCGACCTCCCGCATCCTGGACCCGAACATCGTCGGCGAGGAACATTACAAGACGGCGCGCGAAGTCCAGCGCATGCTGCAGCGCTACAAGGACCTGCAGGACATCATCGCCATCCTCGGCATCGAGGAACTGGGCGAGGACGACAAGCTGATCGTCTCGCGGGCGCGCAAGATCGAGCGCTTCTTCTCCCAGCCGTTCTTCGTGGCGGAACGCTTCACCGGCATCCCCGGCAGATACGTCCCGCTGAAGGAGACCGTGCGCGGCTTCCGCGAGATCCTGGAAGGCAAATGCGATGACCTGCCCGAGCAGGCGTTCATGATGGCCGGCACCATCGAGGACGTCGCGCGAGAAGGCTGAGACAGCTGGCGAAGAGCTGCATTGCGGAATGAGTTCACTGCAAGGAAAATGGCAAATGACCATTCGTTGTGAGATCGTTTCCCAGGACCGCATGGTATATGAGGGCGACGTGGACATCGTTGTCCTGCCCGGCTCGGCGGGTGAGATGGGCATCTTGCCGCATCATGCCCCGCTGCTGACCACGCTTAAATATGGGTTGATCAAGGTGCGCCGCCAGGGTGAGGAGCAGATCTTCACCGTGTCGGGCGGCGTGGCTGAGGTCCAGCCCGATATTGTCACCGTCCTGGCGGATGCGGCAGAGAATATCGAAGAGATCGACCTGGACCGCGCCGAACAGGCACGCCAGCGCGCCCAGGAAGTGCTCGCGCAGGGGAGTGCCGCCGGACACGGATGCCTACCTGGCGATCGAGGCAGCCCTGCGCCGTTCGAACCTGCGCATCGATGCAGCCCGCCGGTATCGGGAAGAAAGCCCGCCCGCATATTTCAGGAGAAAATTAACCGTGGCAATGTTCTCGAAAGACCTCGGCATTGACCTGGGAACCATGTACACGCGGATCGCGGATCCCGGGCAGGTGCTCCTGGAAGAACCGACCATCGTTGCGATCGAGGTGCAGGAGCAGAAGATGGTGGCGGTGGGGGCGGAGGCGCGCGACATGATCGGGCGCGTGCCGGACACCATCGAAGTGGCGCGCCCGCTGAAGAACGGGGTGATCGCGGATTACGAAGTCACCGCAGACCCTGCTCTCCTACCTGCTGCGGCGCGTCAGCGGCGCGATGCGCTTCATGCGCCCGCGCGTGATGATCTCGGTCCCGTTTGGCGTGACCAGCGTGGAACGCCGGGCGGTGTACGAGGCGGTGATGGAGGCGGGCAGCCATGAGGCGCACCTGATCCAGCAGCCGCTGGCAGCCGCGCTGGGCATCGACCTGCCGATCGGTTCGCCCTCGGGCAACATGGTGATCTGCCTGGGCGGAGGCTGCACGGAAGCCGCGGTGCTGGCGATGTACGGCATCGTCTCGGCGGAGACGCTGCGCGCCGGGGGGCTGGAACTGGACGATGCGATCGTGACCTATGTGCGCCGCAAGTACGGCGTGATCATCGGACTGGTGACCGCCGAACAGCTGAAGATCAAGATCGGTGCGGCGGTGCCGCAGGAAGTGGAACAGAGCATGGAAGTGCAGGGGCAGGACCAGGTGACCGGGCTGCCGCGCCCGGTGACCATCTCGACGGGCGAGATCGTGGATGCGCTGCAGGATCCTTTGAAGCAGATCGTGGAATCCTGCCGGCGCGTGCTGGAGAAGACCCCGCCCGAACTGGTGTCGGACATCATCGACCGCGGCGTGGCGATCTGCGGGGGCGGAGCGCTGCTGCGAGGGATGGACAAGCTGCTGACGAAGACCCTGGGCGTGCCTGCCTACCTGGTGGACAACCCGCTGACCTGCACGGTGGAAGGCGCGGCGAAGGGGCTGGGGATGTATAACGTATTGCGGCGCAGCCTGCCGCAGGTATAGAATATTTTGCAATCATAAAACGCCTCAGCGATGAGGCGTTTTTTATTTTTCCGAGATTGTATTCATGATATACTTTTTTTAATCCTTCTCCGCCTGTAAGCAGTCAGAATCAGTTCCCGACAACGATAGTTTCAAAGGAGTTTGCCATGGGATTAGCCATTCTCACAGTCGTAGCCATCCTGGTTCTTCTGATCGTCGTATTCCGCCGCGCTCCTGATAAAGTGACCGTTTCCAACACGCGGGCAAAATGGCTGATGCGTATTGCCTTGGTCCTGATGGGACTCTATGTGGTCTTCTGGCTGTTTTTCGGCATTGGGGAAATGATATCAGGGGATCTGAGTGGAGCTTTTCACCTCGTGCCTGCGATCATGGTCGTAGTGCTGATGTTTCTTGCGTGGAGACGTCCAAAGGAGGGGGGAGTTATCATCGTTGTCCTCGGCTTGCTGGTCTCCCTTTACTATGCTTTTGCGACCATGCAAGGGGGAAGATCCTTCGATGTCACATCCTTGATAGGCGGTGTGCCATTTTTGGTGTCCGGATTATTATTACTCGGTGCCGTGGCACTGGCTCGGAGAAAATGAGGCTGCCGGTCCGGGAAGCCATCCTGTAGTCTTTAAGAGAGCCGCCCACCGGCGTGGGGTTGACGGGCTACGAACAGTAGAGACCCTAAAGGTTTTCGGAGTCAACGGGAGTCGGGGAGGTTAAGGAAACCTTTAGGGTATGTGATGCCCGAAAACTTGACATGTCTCATGCGTGCCTGATACTGCAGGACATCTCCAGGGATACAGGCTCCGAATCCATCCAGCCTCCCCGGAGACATGTCAAGTGTCAAAACTCCGACCTAACCCCTTGCCCTTTTATACTGGATATCCGTGATCCATCGCACCAGCCAGGGGAGGTGGCGGTTAAGACTTCCACATCAGCCCCGAGCCCCTGGTCAGGATGACGTACTTGTCCCGGAGGATGCCATCCACCAGGTCCGCGGCAGCCTGCCCGCGCTTGAACAACTTTACGCCAGCGGACATCTGCGCGCACTCGGAGGGCTTGGTGCGGTTCTCCTGCTCAAAACCGGGCGTGTCGGTGTCGGAAGGATAAAACACCGAAACACGAATGTTATAAGGTTTCAGTTCGTGGCGCAGGACTTCCGTCAGCCCCACGATGGCGAACTTGGTCGGGGCATACGCCGCATATCCCATGATGCCGAAGTAGCCCATGGTGGAGGATACGTTGATGATATGCCCGCGGCGGGCTTTCATGAAATGGGGCAGCAGGCAGAGGATGGGGTTCAACTGCCCGTAGTAGTTCACATCCATGCACTTCCGGAAATCCTCCGGGGTCAATTCCTGGACATACTGCGGATGGGCAAACCCGACCATGTTGATCAAATAGTCGGGCGTCCCATGACGGTCTCCAAATGTTGACAGGAGCGGTTGCAACTCCTGCATGTTTGCAGCGTCGCAGGCGAGGGTCTCGACGAAGCGGGAGTCATCCTGGATCAACTGCCTCAATTCACTGGCGGTTTCCTCCAGCGGTGCGGGGTGCCGTGCGATGATGCCAGACATTGGCGCCAAGCTCCACCATCCGCCTGGCGGTCGCCTGCCCAATTCCCCGGGAGCCGCCGCAGATGACAGCCGTTTTTCCTGTAAAGGGTTGTTGAGTTTGTCGTGTCATGGGTTTTCCTTCCGCAAAGGAAAATTATAATTTGATGCAAGAATGTCGTCATCCGGTCTCATCCCGAAGGCAGCATTTGATGGTCTCGAAGCCCAGTTCCCGGGCGGGCATGCAGGCGGCAAGCGAATATGTCATCTACGAGAAGGAACTGAGAGCGTGAGATGAACGGGTCTGTCCCGTGCTCAGCCCTTGACGTAGGACAGCTTTTCGGAGATCAGACCGTCCCGGACGCGGAAGAGATCCACGCCGCGGACGTGCCCCTGATTCCCGGCTGTGTCCAGCCAGGTGTATTTCCAGCGCATGACACAGCGGTCGCCGTAGCCGAAGATCTCCTCGATGTCGATGTGGGCGTGGGGTGAGTCGCGGAAGAAGTCCTGCCAGAATTGGGTGACCGCCTGTTTGCCCGCGAAGCGCGTGCCATCGGGGGCGGGATCCGTGTTCTCGAAGACGCAATCCTCGTGCATCAGGGACATCATCTCCGGGACGTCATGGCGGTTGAAAGCCTCGTTGAAGGCAAGGATGAGGCGGGTGGAGTTCTCCAGGCGGGACATGCGGATGGGACTCATGGTCGGGATGCTCCTGCGGGTAGTATAGCATGGAGGCGAACCCGTTCGTGATCGAGACGATCGAGGCTGCTTTCCTTTACGATCAGGGCGGGTCACCCGGGAGGTCGTGCCACAGACCGCCATGTTGAACCCAGTGCCCGCGCCAGGCTTGGGCGGCATCCGCTCCAGCAGCAAGTTGTATTCCGCCGTCTGCCCTCGCGCTGCAACTGAACGGTCAATTCATTCCACAAGCCGCGGGCTTGATCCTGGAATCCGGATATGCAGTTCCGGGGAATGTAGGAGATGATCCAACCCTGCGCCACGCCCAGTTCCTCCCGAATCACCACCATGTAGTTGGTGGTCAACAACAGGAGGGTGTCGGCGGTAACGGGCTTGCGGAATAACAGCAACCAGCGTCTCCAGGTGCCGGGCTGGAATACGAGCGCCTGCAATGCCTCGCCGGGCAGCAGGCCGTGCAGCCTGGCACCGTTCGAAAACTTCAGCGGCAGTTCGTCGAGTGCCTGCCGGAGAGCCGGGAAGAAGCGTCTGTGTCCGCCCGGGCAGGGGAGGCGGTTTGGGATGCCCCCAGAAGATTCCGAAAGGACGGGGAGAGAAGATCCCGAAGACGGCATTAAACTCCATGCCAAGGCGTGCCGGCGAGCCGGGAGCCTGCGCGACGATCTCCAGGGATCCGTAGAGCAGCAGCAGGGTGACCTGCATGTACATGAGACCGCGGTCTTCCAGGCTGGTGACCCGGGGTTCCTGGTCGGACCAGATCGAGGCGAGCAGGATGGATCACCCGGGCGGGCGTGAACAGCAGGGCTTGCCCGGGAACGTAGTGCCAGCCGCGTTGAATTTGCGGGGGAAAGTAGATGATGGTCTGCACGGCATTGGCTGCAGCAGGCTCTCCACGGCGGGCGATCGCAACCCGGCGGGCAGGTCTGAGATGTTCTTCAGCAGCGAGGGATGGCGCTGAAAACCGCGCGCCTGTACCTCCCGTTTCAATTGGGACAGACGTTTTTCCGGTGATTCCCTGGGGCGGTCATGGGAGCATGCCTTTTCGATACACGCGGCACATGCGCGTTGGATACACCGATAAAAAAACGCCCTTACGATAAGGGCGTTCTTGTTGGTTCCTAGAGGTAGTATGTCATGCTCTGGAGATGCGTGACCGGGTCGGTGTGCTGGACCTTGACATCCGGCGGGACGTTGATGGAGATGGGCGCATAGTTCAGGATGGCTTTGATGCCCGCCTGCACCAGTTTGTCGGCGACCTCCTGGGCGGAGGTGGCGGGGACGGTGAGCATGGCGACCTTGATGCCCGCCTCCTTGATGCGCGTGGATCATGTCGGCGGTATCCTCGACCTTGAACTTTCCAGCCTGCGTGCCGATCTTGGCGGGGTCGTTATCGAAGACCATGGCGACCTGGAAACCGCGGTCCGCAAATCCATGGTAGCGTGCGAGGGCATGACCGATGTCGCCGGCGCCGACCAGTGCCACGTCCCAGATGCGGTCCACCTTCAGGATGGCGCGCAGTTTATCGAGCAGGAAGGCGATGTTGTAGCCGGTGCCCTGCTTGCCGAACTCGCCGAACTGGGAGATATCCTTGCGGATCTGGGCGGCGGAGATGCCCACCTTTTCGCCCAGGTCCTGGGAGGAGGTGGTCTGCATGCCGAGGTCCGACATGCGTTGCAAGGCTCTTAGATAAATGGGCAGGCGTCCAACAATAATATCGGGAATTTTTTCAGCGTTCATGGCAGCTCCTCACCGGGATGTTCGTGATATTTAACTTTACCATAAACAGTCCGTTTTGTAAAAATATTCACATGGGTTGGGAGCTGTATAAGGGGTTTGCCAGCTTGAGGCAGGAAACATTGGGCACATGACAGTTTGTGCAGGTTGCCCGGAACTCATGCTCCAGTCACCTGAAATGAGTTCCAGCCTTTGACCACATCCACGCCCTTGCGACCGGTCAGCTTGTAGGTGCGGACGGGCTCGGATTTGCCCTTGACCAGGACGGAATCGACGAACTCGGTGTCGAACTCCTCCTGGACCTGCTGCTGGGTGCTCTCGCTGATGAGGATGGGCCAGTGGTAGGTCTTGGTGAGGTCCTGCAGGCGGGAGGTGAGATTGGCGGCGTCGCCGATGATGGTGTAATTGATGCGCTGGGCGGAACCGAGCAGACCGACGAAGACCTCCCCGGAGTGGAGCCGATGCCCATCTCGAGGTTGGGGCGCGGGGTGCCCTCGATCTCCCAGCGGCTTTGAGCTCGTCGAGCGCCTTGCGCATGTCCACGGCGGCGCGGGCGGCGCGCAGGGCATGGTCGGGGTAGGAGACGGGTTCGCCGAAGAAGGCGATGATGGCATCGCCCTCGTACTTGTCCACGGTGCCGCCATGCTTGTAGATGACATCGGTCATGGCTTCGAGGTAGGGGTTGAGCATGGCGACCACTTCCTCCGGGGCGAGTTTCTCGGAGAGGGTGGTGAAGCCGCGGATATCGGAGAAGAGGATGGAGAGGTTGGCGCGCTTGTTGAGCGAGTTGATGTCGCGGGTGGCGATCAACTGGTCGACCATCTCGGGGGAGATGAAGCGGGTGAAGAGGCCGCGGACGCGGCGCTTCTCCAGTTCCTGCGAGACCGCCTGCTCGATGGTGGGCAGGAGCACGCCCAGGAAGAGCATGAGCAGGGGAGCGACGAGGGGCAGGTACAGGCGTCCCTTCGCAAAGACGAGGTAAACCACGAGCGTGTAGAGGACCAGCGCGACCAGCAGCCAGGTGATGGTGAGGGAGGGCTTGCCGATGCGGATGATGAGGGCGGCGGCGACGGCTGCCAGCAGGATGGCGAGCAGGCTGACCCAGGGGGGAGCCTCGCGCAGGTAACTCTTCTGCAGCATCATCTCGACCGCGCTGGCGATGATCTCGACGCCGGGGGTGAGCTCCCGGGCGGAGAAGGGGGTGGGGAAGACATCCTTGAGGGTGATGGAGGTGGGACCGACCAGCACGATCTTGCCGCGGAAGGCGTCGGGGTCCTGGGCGAGCACATCGCCTTCGAGCAGGGAGGTGACCGAGTAGGTGGGGATGGTGCCGGCGGGACCGGTGAGGTTGACCAGCAGGCTGCCGCGCTGGAGGGGCACCTTCTGCCCGTCAAAGAGCAGGCTGGTGTCGGACATGCCCGTGGGCTGATCCGCGCCCAGGTAGAGGCGCGCCAATTCGAACGCCCAGTTGAAATAGACATCCTCGCCGAAGGTATCATAGGCTTGCAGGCTGCGGGTGATGGCATCCTGGTCGCGGGTCAGCGAGGTGATGCCCATGGCATCCAGGGAGGCGAGGATGGGGCGCGGCAGGTTGAGGGTGACGCTGCCGGGCTGCTGGGGGTCGCGGAAGATCTGCATGGCGGCGACGGAGTTCTGTGACTCCTGCAGGGCGCGGGCGAGGGCTGCATCCCCGGCGGGGTCAGCGGAGGCCTCGAACAGGAAGATATCCAGCCCGACGACCTTTGCGCCCGCCTTGTTCAGCGCATCCACGATCTCAGCCAGCTTGGCGCGCGGCCAGGGCCACTGCAGACCGGTCCAGGAGAGGGACAGGTCGTCGATGCCGATGATGACCACCTGCCCGGTGGGGGGCTGAACGCCGCGCAGGCGCAGCATGGTGTCGCGGGCGCCCAGCTCCATGGTCTGGATGGGGGTGTTGGCGTCCGACAGGCTGGAGGCAAGCTGGAGCGCGAGCAGGATCAGCGCGGTGCCGACCAGCAGGATGTTGCGCAGGGTGAGTTTACGCTTGGATTGCATGGTCGGTTTGATCTAGTTAGTAACCGCACTCCACCGGACAATAGTTGGAAGCAATAGGGGGATTGTTTGGATGGAGATTCAGATCGCAGTAGCACGGCGCATCAGGAAATTCCCATTGTGCATTTATAGGTGCAGACAACCGTCGGTGTAGTGTGTAGGCGTTTTTGTTGGCAGGGGTGTTTTTGTAGGCACAGGTGTGAGCGTGGGTGGTCTACGCGGCTTGGGTGTTTTGGAGGCTGGCGGGACGTAGGGAGCGGGTTCCTCATAGGCATTCTTGGAGAAAGTGAATGCCGTGCTGGTGCAAATGGGAGTGCCGCCGGAATCGAGGGCGGTCACCTGCCATGTGTACACGCCTCCGCTGGGTAAGGATCTCGAGATTGGTACTGATGCTGGTGGCGGTGGTGGAGAGGGAGTTGACCGACCCGCCGGGGGAGGTGATGACCACCTCGTATCCCTGCGCGCCCGCCTGCGCCTCCCACTTGAGGGTGATCAAGCCGGTGGTATTGACCAGGGCTTGATCGGGCGGGGCAAGCAGCTTGAAGCAGCCCGGCTGGGTGGGGGTGAAGACGATCAGGGTTGCGGTGGCGGTGGCGGCGGTGTCAGGCAGGAGCGTGAAGGTGGGGGTGGCGAGCGGGGGAGCCTGCTGGGTGAGGACCTGGCTGAGGATCTGCTCAGCCTCGGGGTTCTCCTCCAGCCACTGCTGGAACTCCTCCTCGGTCATGTTCTCGAGCAGGGGAGGACGGTATTCGCCGGTGGCGGGATCGTAGTAGAAGAGGGTGACCTTCTGCCCGTCGGTGAAGTCAATGCCGCCCGCGGAGCAACTGCCCTCCAGGCAGGTGATGACGACGTTCTGGGTCTCGGGATCGATCTCGACCATCATCCAGGAGCCGCGCACGGAGGCGACGCCGGAGGGGGTGTCCACGTCCATGGAGCCGCCGCTGAGGATGATGTAGATGCGCCCGAGCTCCAGTTTCAGTTTGGTGGCGAGACCGCCATCGACGGTTTCGTTGGAGACGAGGGTGAAGAGCGAGGAGGGAGAGACGCGCAGGATGGTGCCGCTGGAGAGGTCGACGCGCACCCGACCGTCCTCGCCGGTCTGCACCTGGTCGTTCACCTGCAGGATATCGCCGGCTTGAACCGCCTTAAAATCGGCTGACGCCGCCCAGTTTGGCGTTGACCGTGCCGCTGAGTTCACCGAGGGTGCCGGAAAGCGGGGAGGCGGTGGCTTTCGCTCCGCAGGCGGAGGCGAAGAGGATCAGCGCAGAGAAGAGCAGGGCGAGGTTTCTATGAATGGTTTTCATGCAGGTAACTCCATGAAATGATCAGGGGGAAACAGGCGTACAGGTCAATGGTAATGCATAAAATGTCGGACACTCGACCCATTGACCATCAAAATTGATAAGAATGCTGATATTCTCCAGCAGGCTGTCGTAATGGCTGACGACCAGCCGGCGGGATTCGCTGACCAGGTCGGTGATGTTGCGGAAGGAGGCAAGGTGCATTTCGCGGGAGGTCTGCTTGTCGATCTCCTGCCCGCGATGATCGACGATGAAGGTGAAGGTCTCGTCCAGGGCGATGATGGGGTCGCGCATGGGCTTGTTGACCAGCCCGTCCGCCACGCCGCCGCTGATGAGCATGAGGGCGGCGCACAGGAGGTGCGGCTTGATCTTGCCGAAACTGCTCAGGCTGTAGAGCGCCGGCACCAGGATGGGGATCTGGAGGATGCCGCTCATGACGGAGGCGAGCACGTTCCAGGCGACCGCGACGCCCACCAGGTAGGGCAGGTTGTCGTAGGTGGTGTAGAGCAGGAGTCCGCTGGTTTCAGGCACCAGCCAGGCTGGTGAGGCGCGGCGCGACCGAGAGCGGGAGGATGTTGGTGTAGAAGCCGAACAGGGCGCTGGAGAGCAGCCAGAAGAGGATGCCGAGCAGGACCTTGTCGTAGCGGGAGGTGAGCCAGCCCGCCACTCCGCCGGTGAGGGTGGTGAGGGTGCCGCCGACGATCATCTTGAGCCAGGGGAGCAGTCCGTGGGATTGGGAGAGCAGGAAACCGTCGTAGCCCCAGAGGGCGACGGCAAAAGCCAGCCCGGCGGCGGCTCCGTAACTGAAACCAAAAAGCTGCTTTCTGCGTTTGAGCTGTTGTTCTTTTTCGGGGGTATGGGAGATCATGATTCTTCCTGGTGCAACTGAAAATGGAAAACGACCGGGTTCGCCAGTCAGGTTTCAACTCTCAATTGTACTCAATATTTAAGTGGGTGGAGGATGAGGAAACAGGTCGCGAGGATGGAATTGGATAGTTGGATAGTTGAGTAGTTTGGTAGTTGGATAGTGGAGACCCCACCCCCGACCCCTCCCCTGAACGGGGAGGGGGAATTTGATCTCAGCCCTGGTTCCTGAACGGGGAGGGGAGAACCCGCCGATGAATTGACGGGCTATCAGCGACGCCCCATGAATGGGGCTTTTATGCCTGGCGGATGGACCCCACCCCCGACCCCTCCCCTGAACGGGGAGGGGAGAACTTTGGGGGTAGAATCCTGCCCGGGAGGGATGCGCCATGAAGAGAGATCTTTGTTGTATTTCTTTGTTTTGCGATTTCGGGGTGCAGCAGCTTTTCGGTGATCACGCCGACTTCGACAATCACAAACCCTCCAGCGGTAGCATCAACAGAAACCACCATATCGACCCTCAGACCCACCAGCGTACCCATTCCGATCATTACGCTTGGGAAAGGGGATCTCTATTTCAGCATCGATGGTCAGCAAGGCTTCCTATTATCGCGAAACCTGTCTGGTTACGAAACATTCCAATATTTCCGATTACTCGACCTGACCAGCAGCGGCGGCAGTAAATTCATACGCATTCAACTTGACAGCCTTGGCATGGGATATTCAAATACCGGGGAAGTGGATGAGTCCTGGGCGAGGAAATGGGAAAACATCTTTGAGAAAGCTGCATCCAATGGAATTTATGTCATGCCCGTGTTTGGTGTCTGGTACGATTGGAATGATGGGAATGGCTTCTCCACCTGGAAATCAAATCCCCTGAATGAGATAAATGGCGGACCAGCCAGGACACCCGCGGAATTATTCATCTCCAACTCGCCCACCCAAAGAGCATGGCTTGGCTGGATGAAAACGCTGATCCAACGCTGGCAGGGGCGGAAAAATATCATTGCATGGGAGATCTTTTCCGAAGTAAACATGGTCCCGGGTACCACCGAGTCGGAAGCGATCGACCTTGTAAACCGTGCGGCATCCATTATCGAGGATGCCGATTCATATCATCACCCGGTCACCGCCTCCCTGGCAGATTTTGGCAATTGGTCCGCTTTTTTCCGCAACGACAGCATGGATTTCATCAACATCCATCCGTATCCGGTTTCCGGAAAACTGGATCGGACGATCATCGCCGAAGTACATTCCATGCTGGCAAAATACAGCAAGCCGGTCCTGATCGGCGAATCCGGCTTGAGTTTTGAAACTCCGGACAGCAACCCGCCCACCCTGACAACCGCAGACCGGGCTGATCTTGGGATCAAACACGCCATCTGGGCAGGGGTGGTTTCAGGTGCAATGAATGGCCGCGCTCTTTGGTGGGAAGATAGTGTCGCCATTTATTTCCCGGCTTTGAACATGCCCTTTATTCAAAAATATGCCAATGCAGACCTGCCGGCAGCGAATTTCGTCAGAGGCGTTGATTTCACCGGCTTCCAACCGTTAACATCCACATCCACCCCTGGAGTGTGGGGTGCGGCAGTCGGCAACGAGAGCATGGTACTGGGCTGGTATCGGGATGCGAACAGCGAGCCGCCGGATTGGAAGTTGCAGCCCATCCTTTCCAAACAGACGATCACCCTGACCGTCCCCGGCGTTGCGACCAACTGGAAAATTGATTTTTATGACACCAGGACCGGCACCGAGATTGTCAGTTCCGCCATTGTCACCCGGGAAGGCATGAAGATCACAATTACCCTGCCGGATTTTACGGATGACATTGCCTTTAAAATGTATAGTCAAAAATAATCTGAAGGTTGGCCAGGGACCCCACCCCCGACCCCTCC
>CAWGMC010000046.1:0-55208 GCA_963823545.1 uncultured Chloroflexia bacterium
TTTCTCTTCAATATCCGCATGGACATGCCCGCCAGGTTGTCCCCTGTGACTGCCCCGCATTTTTCCCATCATTAATGTTCACCAACGGGCACGTAAGACACAAACCGAAATACACAACGGTGTTGACAGGAATCTTGAATAGGAAGATCGCCGCCAACCCGAGGACGGGAAGCAGACAGCACAGCAACATGATCCAGATGTGACGATTGTTCATCTTATCCTTTCAACCCGTCCGCTTGAACGGGGGGAGGGTGGCAAATAGATCTCCATTTTCGACCTTGGTGCTGAACTCATCCAGCGGACGCGGCGGCGGTCCGCTGATGTTTTTTCCAAGCAGGTCAAAGTGACCAGCATGGCAGGGGCTGATGTAATGCTGTATGTCGGGATGCCAGGTTACGCGGCAACCAGGTGGGTGCATATGTGCAAAGACCCGCGCTTCGCTTTCGCTCTTTCTGACAACATACAATCCATAACTGACTGCTGTCCGCTCCCAACCGTTGACCCGGGTCACGTGAAGTCGATCGCGTTGGGATCCCGATCGGATAATTTCAGCCGCGCCCAACGGGATGACCGCTTCATCCTCCGCCCCAGCCCGGATCAGGGAGAGAGCAGGTACGCCGCGGGGGACGCCCAGCGACGCCCCGATCATGCCGCCAATTCCAGCCAGCGCGGCTTTGATGAAATTACGGCAACTCAGCCGTTCCTTGTCCAAAGGGGACATCTCCACTCCCTTTCCTTATTGCAGCCCCCATTCGAACGTACGCGAGGGCGCATCCACGTTGATAATTATGAAAGTCAGTTTCAACACTTGTGCGAGAATGGGCTTGCCGTCCACGCTCGCAGGGAAGATCAACCTGCCGCTGACATGGTGACCGCCGCGCACCGCATCCCACCGTATTGCCTGGACAGTGATGCCTGTGTCAGTGGAGAGGGAGGAGAGGACAGCCAAATCCATGCTCAGGTCTATGGAGTGGGTGTTCATCGCAACATCGAATTCAAGGGTCCCGGTAAGTGTGTTCAGGTCGAGCGGCGTCACTTCGAAGATAATCGCGCCCTGCGTGTCAGTCCGCGTCGCGGATTCAAAGTGGGCGACCGGGGTGCCTGTCGGAACAGGAGCAGGCGCGGGGTTGGTGGGAGGCGAGGTTGGAGCTGCAGAACAGGCTGCCAGGGTTAGGGTCAGAATTTAAGAGCGAGGGAAGCAGAAAACGCTTCATTTTGTCTCCACAAGCATGAGGTGAAATTTTCGTCGTTCGCGGTTGAGCACAAAGAACATGACACCGATACCGATCAAATTCATGGCAATGCCAACCAGCATGAAGGGACGCTGATGGCGTGCGAGAAAACTCGCCGCCACGCTCAAGCCAAGTATGGGTAAAACATCAGTAACGTGGTGAATGCAACAAGCCACCATCGCAGTGATGGATGTGCCACCGCTCGCGCCCATCATTGTCCCTGTGCCGGGCATGGATTTCGTCGGAACGAAAAGCCGAAATCGCAGGATGGAATCAGAGCGCGGCTTGCACACCAAACCCGAGGATGATCGGTATGACGTCCCGCGATCGCGCATGAATTGCGAGGCTCCATAATCCCAGCCCTGTGCCAGGCTGAGAATGCCAAGATAGAATGAGGCGATGAAGGCACCGCCGAGCATGAATGCCGCGAGGGGAATGAGAATTCGTTTCATCGTTCGTCTACCCAGATGTCATCATAGCCCCAAGCCTGGGGAGTGTCCTGCGCCAAGTTGCGGATTTGGCTCATAGGCAATTCAGCCTACGCTGGTATGCGTGTTATTGCGCTCGAATAAGGATGGAAAACTCAATAGAATGTAAGGGATGAATATTTCCCCGTTCCTGTCCATCAGCAGCTCCTGTGAAAAAACCCTGCACTGGACAAAGCAGTGCCTGGCGCGCGCGGGTCTGCGCGCGGTGCAGACATTCGACCTGCACGCTGTGCGCGCGGGAATGCACGATTGTCCCTGCCCAAATCATGGCACAGAGGAATGTGACTGCCAGATGGTGGTTCTGATTGTATATGGAGATGTGGAGAGCCCCGCCACCCTGATCCTGCATGGAAATGATGGACAGACCTGGCTTTCCATTGCGGACAATCCGCAACAACGGGCAAATGCAAAATTATTGGCGCATTCAACAGGCGTTGAAATCGCCTGTTTCCATTCCGCAAAACGCATAGGCCATATGGCCTATCAATCAACGCGTCAAATTGCGCTGGTTGGAGGCGGGAAATTCCTTATAGTCAGGGGCTATCCAACTTTCAAGAGGAAACAAGGATGAGGAAAATAATGATATTTTCGGTAATCGGTCTGGCTTTGATTTTGTCGGCTTGCGCGCCAGGCGCGGGCGCGACGCCTGCTGGCGGAATGCCGAACGATAATAATGGACACATGCCAATGAGTGGAATCAATCAACCTGGCGTAAATGCAGGTGTGACATCCACCCCAGGCAGTATGATGGCGGACAACCCCGAAGCCGCGCACATGATGGAGCCGATCACCGCGCCGAACGTCCAGCCTGCCACTGAAACCGAAGGCGGGCAACCGCTTGCTTATCGCGAGGAGGATGGCGTCAAGGTATTCGAGCTGACTACGAAAGCGGTGCAATGGCCGATCCTGGATGGCGTGACGGTCACAGCATATACATATAACGGAACCGTGCCTGGGCCGATGATCCGCGTCACCGAGGGCGACAGGTCAGGATCATCGTGAAGAACGAACTGCCCGACCCGACGACCATCCACTGGCATGGAGTCGAAGTTCCCAACGCAATGGATGGCGTGCCTGGAGTCACGCAGGATCCCATCCAGCCAGGCGAGACGTTCACCTATGAATTCACTGCCAAGCCCGCAGGGACATTCATGTATCACTCCCATTTTGAAGGCGATGTGCAGGTGAGCGCAGGACTTGTATGCGCCGTTCATCATTGACCCGAAGGAACCTGAAGCCAACCCGCCTGCTGTGGATAAAGTGTTGATGATCTCCGAATGGCGCATGACGGATGGACAGACCTACGCCGCCATGCCGATGGGCGGGATGGAGCCGAATTACTTCACGATCAACGGCAAGTCATTCCCTGCCACGGAGACGATCACCGTCAAGAAAGGCGATCTGCGTTCGGCTTGCGTTTGATCGCCATTGGACAATTCATCCATCCAATGCATCTGCATGGGATGCCATTCAAAATCGTTGCCACCGATGGGCATCCCGTTCCTGAAGCGGCGCAATTGACCAAGGATACGGTCAGCGTTGCGCCGGGCGAACGCTACGACATCGAGTTCGTCGCCACCGAAACAGGTCAATGGATGTTGCACTGCCACATCCTGCACCACACCACCAACGACAACGTCGAGCCGGGCGGCTTGATGTTGATGATCAATGTCGTTGAATAATCGCAGGCGATTCATCATATATTCAAAGGAGAAAAACAAAATGCGTAAGTTAATCTTTATCAGTCTGATCGTTGTCATTATCTGTTTTACTGGCGGCTTGCGGAAGTGCGGCACAGCCCGCTGAAGCAAGCTTCAGCCGAGGCAGGTGAACATCAAGCTGGAGAACCAATCCAATCCCGCCGCGGTAGGGAGACATGGAATTGATCTTCACCATCACCGATGCGAACGGCGATCCCATCGAAGGCGCGAAAGTGGATGTGGCTGCGGAGCATCCTGCGATGGCGGGCATGGGCATGAGCGGACTGGCCACCGAGCAAGGCGGCGGAAAATATTCCATCAAAGCCAATTTCAGCGATGCTGGCGACTGGGTGTTGACCGTCTACGTCCGCAAGGATGGACTGGATTACAAAGAAGAGATCGACTTCCCGATTCAATAAATCGGTCAGAACAGGCGTCATCTGGAATGATGCCTGTTTTCCTTTTCCAATCAGGATCAAGCATGAATCAGAAATCCAAACGTCAGCAAGTACATGAACGTCAACGCAAACAGAAACTCCGCGCCAACCTCAATCGCGCCCGAACCGAACGCGCCGTAAAGGATCACCATGTCCACAAGTTCGATCTCCATCCCTTCCAAACCAAAACAATCCATCTTCCAATGGATCGGAAGTCATTGGTTTATAACCTTTCTGATCGTGTACGGAGCATGGGTCTGGACGCCCTTCCTCGCGCCGCTCTTCATGCACATGGGCTGGACAGGCGCGGGCAAGGCGATCTATTTCATCTACTCGTTTTTCTGCCACCAACTCCCGGAGCGTTCCTTCTTTCTTTTCGGTGAAAAACCATGTACTCACTTCCCGAGATCCAAACCGCGTGGCAAAATACGATCAACCCCTTGATCCTGCGCCAGTTCATCGGCAATCGAGACGATGGGCTGGAAGGTTGCCTGGTCAGACCGCATGATCTCGTTTTACACCAGCGTGTGGTTGTTTTCGGTGGTGTGGTATCCGCTTCGCCGCAGGATCAAACCTCTTCCCTGGTGGGGGTTTGTTTTGCTGCTCCTTCCAATGGCACTCGACGGCGGCACGCACTTTCTCAGTGATTTGGCAGGCATAGGGAACGGATTCCGTGATACAAATGAATGGCTGGTCGGACTGACGAACAACAGCCTCTCCGCGACGTTCTATGCGGGTGATGCACTTGGTTCGTTCAACTCGCTCATGCGCCTTGTCACAGGATTGCTGGCTGGTCTCGGCATCATCTGGCTTGCATTTCCATATCTTTTCCAAACACAGGAATATAATCAGCAATTGGATGAGATGAGTTATGCCAAAGTCATCGAACAAATCAAAAACAAAAATTCGCATGCTCCTGGCGGATGACCACCACGTCGTCCGTGCGGGGATTCGTCAACTGCTTGAAAGCGCAAAAGATATTCAAGTCATCGCCGAGGCAGGGGACGGGGAAGAGGCGCAAGTCGCTCATCCAGCAACACAAACCGGATGTGGCCGTGCTTGATATTCAAATGCCAAAAGCCAGCGGCATCGAAGTGACGCGCTGGGTGCGCGCGCATCTGCCCGAAGTCGGTGTGTTGATCCTCACCGCCTACGATGACGACCCATACGTGATGGCTGTCCTGCAGGCGGGCGCGAATGGATACGTGCTGAAGACTGCCCAGGCGGATGATCTCATCCAGGCTGTGCGTGATGTGAACGAGGGAAGTCCGCGCTCGATCCCGGCATCACGCACAAATTGATGGCAAACATTTTCAAAGGGACGGAGAAAAAAGTGGTCGAGCCTCTGACCGACCGCGAACTGGATGTGCTGCGTCTCGCGGCAAAAGGCTACACCAACAAAGCCATTGGCGTGCAACTCTCCATCAGCGACCGCACCGTGCAGGGACATCTCGCGCATATCTTCGCCAAATTACAAGCCGCCAGCCGCACCGAGGCTGTCATGCGAGGCGTCTCGCTGGGACTGATCCCGCAAAGCATGGGCAACATCGACGAAGAATGAAAAGTTTCCTCCCGGGCTGGCGTGGTCTCACGCAACTCTTTGTAGTTACCGTCCTGCCGCTCACACTTTTACTGTTCCTCATCGCGTTTGGCGGCATCACCATGCACCAGCAGGACATGCGCGCGCTGGTCGGCGAACGGGATGAACGGGCGGTGCAATCCTCCGCCGCTGCGCTTCAATCCGAATTGCATCATCGCCAGGCGACCATTTCCAGCATGGCGGTCTTGGCTGCGGGGGAGTCCACATTCGAAGAAATTTTAGCCACCACGAACGACCTGACCACGGACTTCAACGGCGGGGTCGCCTTCCTCGATTTGAACGGACGCCTGCTCGCCAACACAGGCAACGAAGATTTTTGGGGATGGGTCTCCCAAAACGTGCAGGGAATTTCCCTCGCTTCCTCCTCTGGACGCTCAGAACCTGTTTTCTCCGCCCCGATCCTTGATCCCAACTCCGAAGCAACTTTTCGTCATCATCTCCAGCCTATTCCGCTCCCGCGAAATGTGATCGTGGCAGGCGCATTTTCTCCCGAGACCCTCGCCGCCGAGACCCTGTCCACCACCTATCCAGCAGGCAGCCAGGTGACCATCTACCTGCTGGATCAATTCCCGCCGATTGCTTTTCGTCAGCGGCGCGCTCGCGCAGGACAGTCTGGAGCCTGACCATCCTGGCGTGACGGAGGCCTTGTCAGGAAAGAGCGGCGTTCTTTATGTCAAGAAAGGATCCACTGAGCATGTGGTTGCCTATAGTCCCATTGAAACCGCAGGCTGGGCATTGATCACCGAGGAGGAATGGGAAATGGTGATCAGCCCATCTCTGCAATTAACCCAGATGGCTCCGCTTGTGCTGGTGCCTGCCTTTCATCCTCGCCTTGATCGCGCTGTGGTTCGGCGCAAAACAAATCGTCCAGCCCCTGCAAAAACTGGAGACCAAAGCCGCCGCGCTGGCCTGGGGCGACTTTGAAGCCATCAAGGAATCCGTCGGCGGGATTACCGAAGTGCAACACCTGCAGATGGAATTGACCGAAATGTCCCGAAAGGTCCAGGCTGCGCAGGAGGGATTACACGATTACATCGGTGCGATCACCTCGGCACAGGAGGAGGAACGCCTGCGCCTGGCACGCGACCTGCATGATGACACGATACAATCCATCATTGCCCTGAAACAGCGCGTGGAACTGGCGCGGATATCTGTCAAAGACCAGACCTCGCGCAAGACACTTGCGGAGTTACAGGCGCTCGCCGAGCAGACCATCGA
Source organism: uncultured Chloroflexia bacterium (assembly GCA_963823545.1). Classification (GTDB taxonomy): domain Bacteria; phylum Chloroflexota; class Anaerolineae; order Anaerolineales; family Villigracilaceae; genus Denitrolinea. Next base: position 6,676 of record CAWGMC010000046.1, read on the forward strand.
AAATCTGCGCCGAATGACACGCGCCCTGCGTCCTATTTATCTGGAGGACCTCGGTTTGGTCACCGCACTGGAAATGCTTGCCCGCGAGACCAGCCAGAACAGCGGCATATCGATCGAATTCCTCAGGACGGGCGAAGAACAGCGGCTCTTGCGTGAGGTGGAACTGGCGCTTTACCGCATGGCTCAGGAGGCTTTGAGCAATGTGGTCCATCACTCACAAGCCACGCGCGCCGACCTGCGGATTACGTTTGAGAAGAAAGGCGTTGAACTGGAAGTGAGCGACAACGGCATTGGTTTCGATATGCCGAAGAGCCCCACCGACTTTGCTGCCAGCGGTCATTTTGGTTTGTTGGGAATCCGCGAACGCGCGGAGTTGATCGGAGCCAGCCTCGAGGTGGAATCCGTCAAAGGAAAAGGAAGCAGGCTGCGGATCAAAATGTAAAGCGAAAAGCATCGTAAGCCATTTTGCCTATTTCACATCCCGCCATTCTGCGCTCAGTCAGGGGCGGGATGTTGCTTATGATTGTCCCAATCCTGATCGAAGGCAAGGTCATGGCTACCGAAACAACCGCTCCGCTTACCTCCCCAAATGAACGCTGGAAGATCTTCCTTCACGCCTTTCTGTTCGTCGCGGGATTCTCAACAATTTTCATCGTGGGGTGGGGCGGTTCAGTGACACTGGTCGGGCAGTTGTTCGTGGAATATAAACGAATCATAGCCCAGGTCGGAGGAATCGTCGTGATCATGTTCGGGCTGGCGACTCTCGAAGTGATTCGAATTCCGTGGTTCTATGCCGACACGCGCGTTCAATACTCGGGTCAGCGCGGGACATACGGCGGATCGGTGTTGATGGGCGTTTTCTTCGCCGCAGGTTGGAGTCCCTGCATCGGCGCGACCCTCGGCGCGATCCTCACGATGGGGCTGAGTCAACAGACGGTCGGTCAAGCCATGTGGCTTGCTTCGGGTTACTCGCTCGGATTGGGAATCCCCTTCCTCGCGATGGCTCTCGGACTCGAACGCGCTACAGGTTGGCTCAAACGCATGAGACCATACCAGAAATATTTCCGGATCGCCAGCGGGATCTTCATCATCGCCATCGGGGTCTTGTTGCTGACCAACACCATGAGCCTGATCGCCATCTGGGCGTTCAAGAACGGTTACTTCATCGAGTCCTTTGCCACTTATGCCGCCGCACCGACCTATTTCACCGCCATTCTGGCGGGACTGCTTTCCTTCCTTTCACCATGCGTGCTTCCGCTCGTACCGGCGTATCTCGGTTATTTGAGCGGACATACGGTTAAGTAACAAGACCTGACATTTCCCGCGAGGATTAATAAGCTCGCGGCAACTCGGGTTCACCAATGGAGAATCCAATGAAGCGCTTTATCCTCCTGCTTGCCGCCCTCCCCTTCCTGCTCGCCGCCTGTGGGGGTAAATCCACACCGATCACAGGCGGGCTGGTCAAAGTGGAGGAGGGACATACAGGAACGTTTCGGCAGTCGAGTTGAACTCCATGATGCAAGAAAAGGATTTGATTTTAGTCAATGTTCACATCCCCTTTGCAGGGAATATCGTGGGCACAGATCTATCCATCGCCTACGACCAGATCGTAAATCCTGCCAGCCTGGCACTCTTGCCGGCTGATAAAAACGCGAAGATCGTGCTGTACTGCCGCAGCGGACGCATGAGCGTCATGGCGGCAGAGGACCTTGTGTCTATTGGCTATACCAATGTATGGAATCTCGAGGGCGGCATGCTGGACTGGGAAAACACTGGATATGAAATCGAACAATAAGGAGTAATGAATGGCAACCGATCCCGTATGCGGTATGAGAATCCCAAAAGCGTCTGCCGCGGCAACCTCCACGTACAAAGGAGAAGCGTACTATTTCTGCGCCGCGTTGTGCAAACAGTTATTCGACAGGGAACCTGGGAAGTACCTGCAGGAGGTGGAGCGTCAAATACGACCGTGATTGAATGGAAGATTCCAACATCACCCAGTCATATTGACTGGGTGATGTTCGTCATAAGCAGAATGACGTGGGGAATTTACGGCAATTCGGCGGTGAGCAGGTTCGCTTGGGTTGGGTAAGATAACCAAACTTAAAAATTTTCACGGAGGCATATCAATGCGCAGTTGCACACTCACCGTTGGGGAGCATCAATGAAACAGATTCTCTACGCAAGTTCGATTTTGCTATTCGTCATCACAGCCATCTTCGCAAATCCTGTTTCTGTGTCCGCAAGCGAAGGGGATGGCGGAGATGGTCTGAAAATGGAAGTGAACGGTTACCACGTTACTCTCGACAGCCAGAACGAGTGGGTGAAGGGCGAGAATATTTTGGTGGTCACGATCACCGACAGCATGGGCATGCCCCTCAGCAACGCCGATGTGGAAATTCTCATTGCGCCAAAGGCAGACGGTCATGCTGAAACTGAGACGGACTCGCATGACGGCAACCAGCAGGATTCGACTTCAGGTATGGATATGGGCGGGGAGCCGACGCAGGAGCCTGGTGTGATGAGCCCGAACAATTCATCTGACGCGCCTGCTCACGATGATGAATTCGCAAATCCAATTGCGATGACTGAATCTGAACATGGCATGTATACCGTGGAAAATCATTTTGAATCGGCGGGTGAACATGATGTGCATGTGATGTTCCATGTCAATGGCGAAATGCTCCAGGCCGAATTTCCTCGTCAAGGTAACAGGCTCCAGCTCCAAAACCGTTATACTGTGGAGTTTTGTAGCGGTCAATGTCGCCCTCGTAGTCACTGCCGGAACGCTGAAAAAACAAAAATCCATCACTGTGCAAGGCGGAAAATAACATGGCTACCGAACTCAAACCACAAAACAAAAGCATTTTTGCCGGAGGTAATCTCCTGCAGATCAAACCCATTGACCAATTCATGCGCAGCCGCTGGTTCCCTGGGATCATCCAGTGGCCCACGCTGATTGATCTTCATGGTCGATCATGTTCCAGCTGCTGCTCGGACCCGAATCCGCGCACGACAACTTCGGCACCGCCCTGACCTGGGTGCTGTGGTGGCCGCTCATCCCGATCATCTTTCTGTTCCTGGGCCGCTTCTGGTGCGCCATCTGTCCGTTCGCAACGATCAACGACCTGGTTCAGAAATTTGTTGGCAACAACCGCCCCGTGCCCAAGTTCCTGAAAAAATACGGCATCTGGATCATCGACGCGCTCTTCATCTTCATCACCTGGAGCGACCATGTCTGGGGCGTGGTGGAAAACCCGCTTCGGCTCGGGCGTCCTGATGCTGACCCTCACAACGGGCGTGATCGTCTCTGGCTCATTCTTTGAACGCCGCACCTTCTGCCGTTACGTTTGTTTCCTCGGCGGGTTATCTGGCAACTATGCCCGCACCGGCATGCTGGCTCTGCGCGGCACGCCTGAAATCTGCGCGACCTGCACGATTGCCGCCTGCTACAAAGGCACGGAGAAGGCGCCGGGCTGTCCGTTGTTCGAGTTCCCCAAGACCATGACATCCAACGCCAACTGCGTGATCTGCGCGGACTGCATCAAGAACTGCCCGAACGACTCCATCCAACTGACCGTGCGCCCGCCCACAAAGGAATTGTGGTTCATCCGCAAGCCCAAAATGGAAGAGGCTTTCCTTTCGGCGGTCATCATGGGCATCGTCTTCGTCCAAAACGTGACCATGCTCGAAGTGTGGGGCGGCATGTTGACCTGGCTGGAGCAGGTGACAGGCACCACCAATTACGCCGTCACATTCAGCATCACCTTTGCCATCGCCATCATCATCCCCGTGGCGTTGCTCGGCTTGACTTCCTGGATCGCAGGCAAATTCAACAAAGCCAGCCTTGGTGGAAAACTTTACCCGCTTCGGTTATGCCATCATCGCCCTGGATGTGGCGGCTCACATTGCCCACAACCTGTTCCACCTGCTGGCGGAAGGCAAGTCCATTTTCTACACCGCGATGGCATTGTTCGGTCAGGAAGTCACACGGCGCATCTCCCGCGCTGGTGGGCATGGACACCATCCAGATCCTGCAATTCGGTTTGATCGCACTTGGCTTTATCGGCTCGCTCTACGCCGCCTATCGCATTGCCAAATCAAGCCATCCCAACGGCAAAGCCCGGACAACCTTCGCGCCCTACGCGGTGTTGATGATAATCCTCACTTCGCAGCCCAGATCATGCGCCTGGGGGGAATTGTCCCCTGGAACGCGCTTGACCTGACGCGCGGCTTTTTCTTTGGTCTGACGATCCTGCTTACATACCTCTGGACGGAGCGCATGACACGCAGCCGCCTCGCGGCTTATGCAGGTGCGGTCTTTGCCGCCTTCGCGGGCGGGACCCGCTGGCTCATGCTCCTGCTCCCATCCGGTTGGGTGGCATCCCTCTCCCGCGACATCACCTTGCTCGGCTCCGCAGCCCAGTCCGTACCGGACCTCGCCAGTGGTCTCACCCTCCCCTGGGCGATCGATGGCGCCGGTCCCATCCCCTTCCCCTTTGCCTTTGTCAATGGAATCACCCCTCCGCTCATCCTCTCGCACGGCGGTTCCGGGATGATGGTGGCTGCCCTCTCCATCCTGATCCTGCTGCTCTACCGCTTCTGGTGCGACTGGCGCGGCGGCGTGGTGATGGTGGTGCTCCTGTCCGCGCTGGCGAACCTCAGCGAACATGCCTACCTCGCCGCGTTCTTCGGGCTTGCCCTGGCGTTGATCCTGCACATGGATTCGCTCCCGCTCGTTGAGGATTCCCCGGAACTTCCTCCCCTGGATCCTCGCGGGTGTGGTCTCGGGCTTGTTCGCGGTTTTCCAGGGCGGCGTGCTGACCGAGTTCGTGCGCGGCTTGCTTGGAGCAGGGGAGGGTGGTTCATACTTCTCCGTGGGCTTTAAGCTCAACCTGCATCCAACGGTCATCTCCGGTCATCTCGGTCTGCTTGACCTGACGAACCCGCGCCAGCTGATCGTGGCATTGCTTGAAATTGGTCCGGTCCTCCTGGCGATACCCATCACTGCAGCCTGGGGCTGGAAGATGCTGCGCGCGCGCCGCTGGTGGGATGCAGCCCTCGTCTTCGGCGGCGTCATGGGCATCGCCTCGCTCTTTCTGCAATACGAAGGCAGTGCCGGGGTGACCGCCACCAGCCGTCTCCTGGGCGACCTGCTCACGCCGTTGACGTTGTTTGCCGTTCCCCTGCTGTGGACGTGGGCGAAAGATCGCAGCGTCCATATCCGGCAAACCCTGCTCTCGCTCGGATTCATCACCATCTTCGGCGGGTTGATTCTCTTTGGCATCGAACTCATCGCCGCCCGGAAACCCGTCCTGCCGCTGGCGATGGGATCAATGGATGTTCAGATCCACGATCAGTACTGGGACAACTCGAAGCCCGATGCCCTGGTCTTCGATACCCTGCCCGCCCGCGCCGTGACCATCTTCGGACGTTTCACCGATTCCAACGAGACCTGGTATGTGCCAAAGGAATCCTGGATTCGCCTTGCGCAGGATCCTTTCCCTCGCGACCTGCGCGCCGCGGGCTTTGATTATTTCTATTACAGTTTGATCAACTGGGAGGGGTTCTCCCCCGAAGTGCAGTCCGCCCTGGAGGATCCCTGCGTCAGGCTGGTCGTCCAGGTGGACGGTGTCCGCAGCGCTACCGACTCCCGCAAGTCATGGTTGAGGTTGGTGGATATCCGGGGCTGTAAGTAAAAACAGGCTTCTTGAAGAAGCCTGTTTTTTCAATTCACACCTTACACGAACTTTATCCTGCGCGCTGCATACCAGACCATGCGCATCAACAGCATGCCGTGTTTCCAGCGCGAGATGTTGGTGGTGCCATACGTCCGCTCGCGGTAACGGATGGGCAGGTCAACGATCTTCAGGTTCAATTTCGCCGCGCCAAAGATCAGGTCAAAATCGCCAAAAGGATCGAAGTCCCCAAAATAGGCGCGGTTGGCGGAAATGCGGTCATAATCCTTTTTCCAGAGCACCTTGGTGCCGCACAACGTATCCTTGATGGGCTGTCCCAGCAGGGCGGTGAACGCCCAGCTGAAGAATTTGTTCCCCAAAAAGTTCAAGCCGCGCATGGCTTCCTTTTGCATCGGGTACACCAGCCGCACACCGTTGATGAACTCCCCCTTTCCGGAACGGAGTGCCTCGTAAAAGAGAGGCAGGTCCTCGGGCGGGACGGTCAGGTCGGCATCCAGGATCATCAGCACATCCCCCTTCGCCGCCTCGAACCCCGCCCGCACCGCGTCCGCCTTGCCAATGCCCGGTTGGTGGAGCAGCCGGCTGGGCACGCCCGGGTGCGCCGCCATCTCGCGTTCGATGGCAGCGGAGGTATCGTCCTGCGAATGTCCCTCCACGAAGATCAGCTCGGTGACGCCCCCCATTTTGGGAGTCCGCTCAAAGATGGAGCGGATGTTGCCCGAACTCGTTGCGCGCCGGGACGATGACTGACACAGCCTGTTCATCCACGGGGAGGGGCTGCGGGCGGGCGATCACAAAGTTTGCCAGCGCGAGCGAACGGAAGAACGGCAGGTGCACCAGGAAGCGGTTGCAGAACGCTGCCAGCAGGGGGATGGGCAGGGGGAAGAGGATCTCGCGCCAATCGCGGATGGTCTCAAAACCCGCCAGGTTAAGCATGCCGCGCAAGTCACTGAAAGTCAGCCAGTTCTGCTCCAGCATGGGCGCCGCCAGGCGCAGCCGCTGGGCAAGCGTCAGCACGGTCTGCCACAGGTTGCTGTACACATTCAGGATGATGCGCGTGCGCGACGTGCACAACGGGCGGATCTGCTCCAGCACGCGCTGGACATCCCAGGCGTCATTGGCAAAATCGGAAAGGATGATGATGTCGAATGTTCTCTTGAGGAACGACAGGTCGTGTGCGTCGGCGTGGATGAACTCAAGCGCCGGGTGGCGCGTGACGGCACGCTGGATCATCCCGGACGAAAAGTCCACGCCCACGCCCTGTGCAGGTTCCACAGCCGCCAGCAGGTCCCCCAGTCCGCAGCCGATCTCGAGCACAGCCTGACCCGGGCTGACCAGGAAGCGGTAGATCTCCGCCAGGCGGCTGATGGTACGAACCGCCCCAGCCGCGCCAGCCATCACGCATGCGCGCAACCGTGTCCCATTGCGCCATGCGGGTCGTCTGATAGGTATTTCCTGCCGAGTCGAAAGACGGGAGCATTCATGCGGGCTGATTTTACAGCAGAAACCAGGTTTCTTGGAGAAACCTGGTTTCTAATGCTCGAATAAGAACAGCTTTTTAGACAAACAATTCTTTGATCAAGGATCTCCCCTGATTAACTGCAATTGTTATTTCCTGCCCAACTCGGAATTGCGAGGTTGCGGCGGTCTTGTTGACTGTTGTCTTTCCCATGAGTGTCTTACCGTCACGCGGATAAGTGTACTTGATGAAGCCTCTGCCTCGATAAAAACTGACATCGCTGACGGTGGCTTTGAATTCCTCTCCGTTGTTGATGATTGAGGAGATCGACACGACTCGCCAAACCAATCCCGCTGCACCCAGCAGAACCGCGGCCAGAGCAATCAAATCCAGCCCCGCGATTGGCTTGGTGCTGATGTACGTGTTATAGACAAGGAAGCCTGCGGCTAAAACTGCCATGGCGGCGGAAAGAAAAGCCCAATAGTCTACAAAAATGACCTTGCCGATCGAAGCCTGTTTGTTGTTCATGTTTCCTCCTGAAGATTTTGGATTTCATGTATTTTAATGGTTCTGCCCCCTCCACGCAAGGGTATACATGCATGCTCGTGAATTTCATCTGCGTTTCCCTGCATCCCCGTATGTTATAATTCAGTGACTGAATTTTGAATTATGGAAACCGAAGAAACCACCCGCGAACTCACCCTGCTCGAAAAAATCGAGAGCGATCCGGATGTCAACCAGTCCACGCTGGCTACCCAGCTGGGCGTGGCGGTTGGCACGGTCAACTGGCATCTCAAGCGCCTGATTGAAAAGGGCTATGTCAAGGTCTCAGCGCGCCGAGCGCAAGAAACTGCGTTACATCATCACGCCCGAAGGCATTGCCCTGCGCGCCCGCCTGGCGGTGGATTATGTGGAGCATTCCTTTTCCCTCTATCGCAAGACCCGCCAGCGTGTGAAGGATCATATCGCCAAAATGCGCCAGCGCCGGATACGACCGCGTCCGCATCGTCGGCGAAGGCGATGTGGCGGATATCTGCCCGCCTGACCTGCCTTGAACAGGGCATCCAGGTGGTGAATGACAAGCCACTCACCCGCCCTGGATATCAAAGGCTGGAAGATCCTCCTGCAGATGAAAGAGGATGAATGACCGGGTCACGTCACGCCGTCGATCACGGGCGGCGCGGGCTATATCGGTTCCCTGCTGACCTCGGAGCTGCTGCGCGCCGAATTACCGCGTCACCGTGCTGGACAGTCTGCTGTTCGGCGGCGAGTCGCTGGTCCCGTTTCTGCATCATCCCAATTTTCACTTTGTCAAAGCGGATGTGACCGAGCCGCGCGCGGTGCAAGACTCGCTCAAGCGGGACTGGCAGAAGCCCGATGCGGTCATCCATCTTGCCGCGATCGTGGGTTTCCCCGCCTGCCAGGCGGTGGGCAAGCAGGTGGCCTGGCAGTACAATGTCGAGGCCACGAAACTGGTCTTTGGGCAGGCAGTCAGATTTGGGCGTGGAACGATTCGTGTTCGCATCCACCTACAGCAACTATGGTTTCTCCGCGGATGGCAAGCCGGTCACCGAAGAATCCCCCTTAATCCGCAATCGCTTATATGCAGAGACCAAGATCGCAGCCGAGGAATTTTTGCTCGCGCAAAAGGATGCGTGCCTGCGCGCCGCTGCTGTTCCGCTTTGCAACGTTATATGGAATTTCCCCGCGCACGCGTTTTGACCTGATCGTCAATCAGTTTGTGCTGGAAGCATTCACAAAACGCGAGCTGATCATCTACCAGCGCGGATATTCACGTTCGTTCGTCCATATCCGTGATGTGGTGCGCGGCGTCGATGCATGGGGCTCGAAGCAGAGCGATCAAAAGATCCGCGGGCAGGTCTTCAACCTGGGCACCGAGAATGGAAATTATTCCAAGGATGAGATCGTCAACCTGGTCCTCAAGCGCATGCCCGAGACGGTGGTCGAATACAAAGACCTGACCTTTGGCGGCGACATGCGCGACATCACCGTCTCGTTTGAAAAGATCAAGCGCGTGCTTGGCTTCGACACAACGCTGACTGTGGACGACGGCATCCGTGAACTGTTGTTCGCGCTGAAGAGCGGGCTGATTCGCAACCCGCATGATGAAAGATACAGGAACGCGCAGTTTATTGTTCAGTGAAATGAACCCAACGTTTAAGACTGCAGGTTCCCAAAGGAGATAAAAATGGCTGAAAACTTCTGGCAGGACAAAAAAGTGATCGTGACAGGCGGAGCAGGTTTTCTCGGTTCGTTCGTGATCGCAAAATTAAAAGAACGCGGCGCGACGGATATCTTCATCCCGCGCATCGAGGACTACAACCTGGTCGACCCAAACGACATCCGCCGCCTGTACGATACACCCTGAAGGGTGTTGACCCGAAGAACGTGGTCATCATCCATCTGGCCGCGAACGTGGGCGGGATCGGCGCGAACCGCGAACATCCCGCCGAATTCTTCTACGACAACCTGATGATGGGTGTGGAATTGATGCACCAGGCTTATAAGAACGGCGTCGGCAAATTCGTCGCCATCGGAACGGTCTGCGCCTATCCCAAGTTCACGCCTGTCCCCTTCAAGGAAGATGACCTGTGGATCGGCTATCCCGAAGAGACCAATGCTCCCTACGGTCTGGCCAAGAAGATGATGCTGGTGCAGGCGCAGGCCTATCGCCAGCAGTATGGCTTCAATGCCATCTTCCTGCTGCCTGTCAATCTGTATGGTCCGCGTGACAATTTCAATCTGCAATCCTCGCATGTCATCCCGGCGCTGATCCGCAAGGCGGTCGAAGCGCAGGAACGCGGCGACAAGGAACTGCCCGTCTGGGGCGATGGCTCTCCGACGCGCGAATTTCTGTATGTGGAAGATGCCGCCGATGGCATCGTCACCGCCGCCGAAAAATACAACGGCGACCAGCCTGTCAACCTTGGTTCTGGTTATGAGATCTCCATCAAGGACCTGAGCTGAGATGATCGTCAGGATGACTGGCTTCGAGGGCAAACTCGTCTGGCAGACCGACAAACCCAACGGTCAGCCCCGCCGCGGACTGGATGTCTCCCGCGCGAAGGAATATTTCGGCTGGAGCGCGCAGGTTCCGTTTGAAGAAGGCATGCGCCGCACGATTGAGTGGTTCAAGGAAAATCGAGACAAAGATAAAGTAGAGTCAGTTGAAGCAAGCAGTCGAAATCGGCGACCTAGGACGCTTCGTCCTTGCAATGACTAGAATCATCATTATGACCGAACTTACAAAACACGAACCCACCACCATTTACATCAAGCCCTCCAAAGGTCTTGCCGCGCTCAACCTGCGTGACCTGTGGATTTACCGTGAACTGGTCTTCTTCATGGTCTGGCGCGATGTGAAGGTGCGATACAAACAGACCCTGCTGGGCATGGCCTGGGCGATCATCCAGCCTGTCATGACCATGCTGGTTTTCACCTTCCTGTTTGACAAGGTGGCAAAACTGCCGACGGACGGCATTCCCTACCCCGTTTTTTCCTTTACCGCCTTCTGCCCTGGGGTCTCTTTGTCACCGCCTTGAATCAGGGCAGCCGCTCGCTCGTGGCGCACAACAACATGGTGACCAAGATCTACTTCCCGCGCCTGATCCTGCCGATGTCCTCGGTCTTTGCCGGGCTGGTGGATTTTGCCATCGCCTTCGTCATCCTGGTCGTCTTGATGATCTACTATCAGGTGACCCCCGCCTGGCAATCTGTTATGGACTCTGCCGCTCTTCCTCCTGCTGGCGATCGTCACTGCCCTGGGCGTGGCGCTCTGGCTTTCAGCGATCAATGTCAAATATCGTGATGTGAATCAGGCCCTCCCGTTCCTGACCCAGTTCTGGTTGTTTGCCACACCCGTTGCCTATTCCTCCTCGGTCATCTCGGAGAAATGGCAGATCCTGTATTCGCTGAACCCGATGGCAGGTGTGGTCAACGGATTCCGCTGGGCATTGCTCGGCATCAGGCAACGGACCCGATGTCACGCTGTGGGTCTCGGTCGGCATCTCCGTGCTGATCCTGATCACCGGGCTGTTCTATTTCCGCAGCATGGAAAAGACCTTTGCGGACACGATCTAAATGACAACAGCAATCCGTGTAAAAAACCTCGGCAAGCAATATAAGATCGGCGCGGCGGAGACCAAGTTCCGCTATAACATGCTGCGCGATGTGATCGTGGATACCGTCTCCGCGCCTGTGCGTCTGGCAAAGGCGCTGATCGGGAAGTCCGACCGCCGCGCCAACCAGAATTTTGTCTGGGCGTTGAAGGATGTTTCCTTCGATCTCGAAGAAGGCAAAGGTGCTCGGCATTGTCGGGCGCAACGGCGCGGGCAAAAGCACCCTGCTCAAGATCCTCTCGCGCGTGACCGAACCAACCGACGGCACGGTCACTGTGCGCGGACGTGTCGGCTCGCTGCTCGAAGTGGGCACAGGCTTCCATCCCGAACTGACCGGGCGCGAGAACATCTACATGAACGGCGCCATCCTCGGCATGAAGCGCGCCGAGATCGACAGCGAAATTCGACGAGATCGTGGATTTCTCCGAAGTCACTCAGTATCATCGATACGCCCGTCAAACGTTATTCCTCGGGCATGTATCTGCGCCTGGCGTTTGCGGTCGCCGCACATCTCGAGCCTGAGATCCTCGTCGTGGATGAAGTGCTGGCGGTGGGCGATGCGGAATTCCAGCGCAAGTGTCTCGGCAAGATGGGCGATGTGGCCCAGCAGGGACGCACGGTCCTGTTCGTCAGCCACAACATGTCTGCGATCCTGCGTCTCACGCAGGAAGCCATCGTCTTGAACAAGGGCAAACTGATCATGCGCGCCCCCACGCAGCGAAGCGGTGGATTTTTATCTTTCATCCGGGCAGGCGGAGGCGGGCGAACGCGTCTGGGAGGCGGAGAGATGTCCCAGCCGCGAGCGCGCCGTTCACGCCGATCAGCTTGACGGTCAAGGATCGAAGCGGCAAGGTCGTCGATACGGTCCGCTCCACCGAGCCCGTCACCGTCGAATTGGAATATCAACTCGATGCGCCCGTCACAGGTCTGCGCGTGGGCATGTATCTCAGCACCATGCGCGGCGAATATGTCTTCACCTCCTTCGACACCGACGATGCCGCAGCTGTTCGAACAATTTGGCACGCGTCAACGCGGGACGTTACATCAGCCGCTGCCAAATCCCCGCCGATATTTTCAACGAAGGCCGCTACACGCTCGGCGTGAATGCCAGTTCGTTCGGCGTGCGCCGCTATTTCATGGATGAGAACGCGCTTGCGTTCAACGTGGATATTTCCGGCGCGCCCGGCACGCAATGGCCCGAGCCGCGCGTCGGTCCCATCCGCCCGCGCCTGGATTGGAAGATCGAAAAAATAGATTAGGATATCGTAATTGTGAGAGCAGCGCTAAGTGCTCGAAGAGATCTTCAAACTCGCGGATCTTCGCGCCTCCCGGTCTCAATGAAATCTACATGCTCAATGAAAACATCCCTCCGCAACTTCCTTGGTGAACTGCCCCTCGCTGCCGAACTCGATTACACGCTTCGGCAAAAGAACCGCGCCCGCAAGGATCACTACAACTTTCACCGTCTGGCAAAAGTCCTTGCCGCAGGCTGGCAGAGCAGGTCAAGCCTTTTGCTAGAACGCAAGCACCTGCCGGCAAAAATATCCTCTTCTTCGCCACGCTCCATTATTGGATCGAACAATCCGCCGTCATCTCCCTCGTCGCTGGCGGGGCTGGGACACAAGGTCACGTTGCTGACCCTGCCCTATTCCGAATGGCACAAGGAAATGGATAAGCTCACCCAGCGACAGCGCGTCCTGCACACACGCGACGCCCTCTCCGCCTTGTCCCCCTTGGTTGAGCACGTTCCTTCCTGGACCTCAAGCCTGCTTCCGTTTTCCCGGCTCACTCTCAAAGCTGACGTGGAAGAGATCTCCCTCTGGGATGCGCAATACACCTTGATGCGCGAAGAAGTGGATATGGCCAACGCCCGTCCGATCGCGCCCTGTATGACCTGCGGATCAAGCGCAACACATTTGCCGCCCTCGCCGCGCTTGAATGGATGCAAACGAACCAGCCCGGATGTGGTGCTCATCCCCAACGGCTTGATCCTCGAAATGGGAATTGTCTTCCGCGTGGCGCGTTATCTGAACATTCCCGCCGTGACCTATGAATTCAACGACCAGCGCGAACAGATCTGGCTGGCGCAGAATTCATCCATCATGCGGCAGGACACGGATTATCTCGTGCAAGCGCGCTGCCGCCTGCCGATGACCGATGAAATGTACGAGCGCGTCGCCGACCTGGAAAATGCCCGCCGCGGCGCGCGTGTCTGGGGCAAATCAAAACGTTTGTGGCAATATGTCTCCTCGCAGGGCGCGGAAGCAAACGCGCAAAGCGCTCGGGCTCGATGACCGTCCCGTGGTCATGCTCGCCGCGAATGTGCTGGGCGACAGCCTCACCCTGGGACGCGACATCTTCGCCGCGTCGATGACCGAATGGATCACGAAGACCGTCCAATATTTTGCGAAGCGGACCGATGTGCAAATGGTGATCCGCGTTCACCCTGGCGAGAAACTGGTTCCGCAGGCAAAATCCATGGGAACGGTTGTGCGCGAAGCGTTGCCCGAAATCCCGAGTCACATCCACGTCATCGGCGCGCTGGACAAGGTCAACACCTATGACTTGATCGAGATCGCCGACCTGGGGCTTGGCATACACCACCACGGTCGGGCTGGAAACCGCCATGAACGGCAGCCCGTCATCTCCTGCGGGCGAACGCATTATCGCGGGCGCGGCTTTACAATTGACCCAAATTCATGGGATGAATATTTTGCCGCCCTCGAAAGAGTTTTTGCTGATCTGCCCGCTCATCGCTTGACGAAGATCACAGACTGCCAAAGCCTGGAATTATGCCTACCGTTTTTTCTTTGAATACCCGCGCCCCTTCCCGTGGCGGTTGATGAATTTCTGGGATGACCTGCAAGTCTGGCCCGTGGAAAAGGTGTTGAGTGCGGAGGGGCGGGCACAATTCGAAGATACGTTCAAATTTTTGGTTGGAGAGCCGTTTACCTGGTAACCCAGGGCGTATGAAAATGATCCAGAGAACACGAAACAACCAAGTACGGGAATTTTATGACCAGATCGGCTGGTCGCAGGTTGGCGAGGGGGTCTACCAGAACGCCCGCTACGAAGACCTGCGCCCGGTTTCGCGCGATTATATCCACAACTGCCACATGCGCGTGAAGGATCACATCGCCGCCTCGGGCGACCTCCTGCTGGACGCCGGCTCGGGACCCGTGCAGTATCCCGAATACGTGGCTTATTCCGAAAATTACAAACATCGCGTCTGCGCCGACATTTCAATGACCGCCCTCAAGGAGGCGCGCCACCGCCTCGCGGAACATGGTCTCTATGTGGTCATGGATGTGGCGAACCTGCCGTTCAAGTCCGATGCCTTCGACGCGGTCATCTCGCTGCATACCATCCATCACCTGCCCCTCTCCGAACACAAGGGCGCCTACCTTGACCTGATCCGCGTGCTCAAGCCCGGGCGGACAGCCGCCATTGTCAACGGCTGGCACAGCCCGTGGTTAATGACCATGGCGGAGCCATTGATCCGCCTGGGACGCATCCTGGCCGGGACGCGGCCGCAAGCACAAAAAAGCCTGGGCGGATGTGGATGACCCGACCGGCACCTTTGTCTCCAAGATGACCCCCGTTTGGTTGAAGCAGGAATTGAGCGGCACCCTGGATTTCGAGATTCTCCCCTGGCGCAGCCTGAGCACGCGTTTCCTGCGCTGGTTCATCCGCCCCGAATTGGGGGGAAAAGCCATCCTCCGTTTCGTCTTCCGGCTCGAGGAACGTTTCCCGCGCTTCTTTGGCGAGAACGGTCAATACCCGCTCATTGTCTTCCACAAGCACAGCGCGCATGTGAAGAAGGCGGCAGCGGCACTCGTCGTGGACAACGAATCGATTCCCGCCCTGCCCCGCCGGAATGCAGCCGCGCCGGTGGACCGCGTCCTGCAGACAGGCACCGGGCTGGAGGCGAACTTTGATTTTCCAAAGAGCGCCAGCCAGTTGTTCAAACTCCGCAAGAACCGCCGCCTGTTCTTCTGGTGGTTGTTCCACAGTCTCACCTCGCCCCTGCGTGTCCTGCCGGATTTCATTATCATCGGCACCATGAAGGGCGGCACGACCTCCATGTTCCAGTATCTCGCCCAGCACCCGCAGATCAACCCGCCGTTCCGCAAGGAGATCAAGTTCTTCGACATTCATTACCCCAAGGGTCTGCTCTGGTACCGCGCCCACTTCCCGCTGTGGGCAAAGATGACCCGCGGTGCATTGACCGGTGAAGCCACACCCTATTACCTCTTCCACCCGCTGGCAGCTGAGCGCCTTGCCGATACGCTTCCGAACTCCAAAGTGATCATCATGCTGCGCAACCCGGTCGACCGCGCCTATTCCCACTACAGTCACATCCAGCGCGTGGGACGCGAGCCGCTCTCCTTTGAGGATGCCATCGCCGCGGAACCTGAACGCCTTGCCGGGGAGGCGGAACGCATCCTTGCCGACCCCAACTACTCGACCTTCACCCACGTCCATTATTCCTACCTGGCGCGCGGGCGCTACGTGGAACAGATTCCCCGCTGGCTGGAGCGCTTCCCTCTTGAACGCATCCACTTCATTGGGTCGGAGGATCTCTCCCGCGACCCCACCGCGACCTTCCAAAGGACGCTCGATTTCCTTGGGCTTGAATCGCGGATGCCGGACCAGTTCAGCATTTTCAAACAGGGCAGTTACGAGCAAATGGCGCCTGCCACCCGCCGCCAACTGGTGGATTACTTCCGCCCGTACAACCAGCAGTTATATGACCTGCTGGGCATGAAGTTTGATTGGGATAAATGAACCTGCCGGTGACCGCTCAATTTACTGACCCTGCCTTCCTGAAGACCAGTCAATATCGCGATTCGACCAACCTGGATGCGCGCGTGGTGATTCACCAGCGCTTCAGCACGAATCCGTATGGCTGGTTCAACTGGGTCTTTGATGCGCTGACCAGGCTGCCGGATCATGCCCGCATCCTGGAACTGGGCTGCGGTCCCGGTTACATGTGGAGGGAATGTGCCCGGCGCGTTCCTCCTGCCTGGAAGATCACGCTCAGCGATCTGTCCCCCGGCATGCTGGATGCAGCCTGGAGAAACCTGGTGGTGACCGGGCGCAGTTTCAAGTTCGAACAGATCGACGCACAGTCCATTCCCTGCCCCGATCAGACCTTTGATGCGGTCATTGCCAACCACATGCTCTACCACGTGCCTGACCGGAAAAAAGCCTTGTCTGAGATCAGGCGCGTGCTCAAGGCGGACGGTCACCTGTTCGCCACCACGGTCGGTGACGGGCACTTGAAGGAGATCAGCGCCTGGCTGTCGCGTGCAGTCGGGAAAAATGATGGTCTCACCCCCTTCTCCCAGCCGTTCCTGCTGGAAAATGGGTTGAGCCAGTTGCAGGAGTTTTTCCCCCATGTTGAAATATCCCGTTACCTCGATAATTTGAAAGTGACGGAAGTTGAACCGGTCATGGCTTACATCCGTTCGGGGATCCGCGCCGTGGATTTCTCGGAGATCGAGCTGGCAGGCATCGAAAAGGAACTGCGCGGACAACTTGAGCAGCATGGTGAGATTTTCATCACCAAGGATTCCGGGTTGTTCCTGGCAGCGAAGAAACCTTGACCCCGCCTGCCCATTGATCGTGCAGCATCCGGAGAAGCGGTATAAAATAGAAGGATTACACAAATGGACTGGAAAAATCAGGTAATTCTCATCACCGGCGGAACAGGATCGTTCGGCAAGAAATTCACCGAGATCCTGCTGAACGAAAAACAGCCGAAGAAGGTCATCATCTTCAGCCGCGATGAGTTGAAACAGCACGAAATGCAGGTGCAGGGCTACAACCAGCCCAGCCTGCGCTATTTCATCGGTGACGTCCGCGACCGCGAGCGCCTGCTGCGCGCCATGCACGGCGTGGATATCGTCGTCCATGCCGCGGCGCTGAAACAGGTCCCTGCCTGCGAATACAACCCGATGGAGGCGATCAAGACCAACATCATGGGCACCAGCCAATGTGGTGGAAGCCGCCCTGGATGCGGGCGTCAAGAAAGTGCTTGCCCTCAGCACCGACAAGGCCGTCAGCCCGGCAAATCTCTACGGCGGCACCAAGCTGGTCGCCGAGAAGCTCGTCATCCAGTCCAACAACTACGCCGCCGGGTCGGCCACCCGCTATTCCTGCGTCCGCTACGGGAACGTCGTGGGCAGCCGCGGCTCGGTCGTGCCGCTGTTCCTCAAGCAGCGCGCCAGCGGCAAGATCACCATCACCGATGAACGCATGACCCGCTTCTGGCTCTCGCTCGAGCAGGGCGTGCGCTTCGTCATCGACTGCATCGAACAGATGGAAGGCGGCGAGGTCTTCGTCCCCAAGATCCCCAGCACCAAGGTCATCGACCTGGCGCAGCGCCATCGCGCCCGACGCCCAGATCGATATCATCGGCATCCGTCCCGGCGAGAAACTGCACGAAGACCTGCTCTCCGAGGACGAAGCCCGCAACACCGTCGAGCGCGGCAACATGTACATCATCAAACCGCCCGAGACGCTTTGGAATCGCAACCAGCATTACGAAGGCAAGCCTCTCCCCGAGGGCTTTTTCTACACCAGCGACAACAACACCGAATGGCTGGATGTGGAAGGCATCAAGAAATACATCGCGCCGTTTGAGGAACTATTCAAGGCAGGGAAACTGGAGGGCTGATATGGCTCGAACTCCTCATCACTGGTTCCAGCGGATTGCTCGGCATGAACCTGGCGCTTGAAGCCATGACCTCTCATGAGGTCATTGGCGTGGACCGCGCCATGTTGAAGTCCGCTCCGTTCGAGATCATCAAATGCGGATCTGTTGGTCGAGGGGCAGGTGGAGCGCATCCTTGAACAGGCGAAACCCGAATGGCTGATCCACTGCGCGGCTCTCGCGGACCTGGAAGCCTGCGAGGACGACCCCGACAAGGCGCGCCGCCTGAACACCGACCTGCCCGGCAAGTTGGCAAAAGCCTGCAGAGCGCGCGGCATCCGCATGGTCCACATCTCGACCGATGCGGTCTTTGACGGGACCAAGTCAGGCATCTACACCGAGGAGGATGAGCCCACCCGCGGTCAACGTCTACTCCCAGACCAAACTGGAAGCTGAACGCGCTCGTCCTGGAGACCGATCCGGATGCCATCGTGGCGCGCGTCAATTTTTACGGCTGGTAGCTTAGCCGGGCGGCGTTCCCTGGCGAGTTCTTCTTCAACAACCTGACGCACAACAAGAGCATGAGCGGCTTCACCGATGTCATCTTCTGCCCCATGCATGCCACCCACCTTGCCCGGACCCTGCTGCGGATGCTCAGGAAGGGACTGAACGGGCTGTACCATGCCGTCGGTCCTCAGCCGATGAGCAAGTACCAGTTCGGGGTGGAGATCGCCCGCAGGTTCAACCTGAAGGAAAGTGAGATCTCCCCAAAATCCATCCTGGCTTCCAGCCTGATCGCCCGCCGCGCCCACAATTTATGCCTCTCCACCCACAAGTTATCCACAGATCTGGGCAAATCTCTCCCCAGTTTTTCCACCGGTCTTGACCTGTTTTATACACAGTTTCAACAGGGTTATCCACAGAAATTGAAGGTTATGCACAGTAAATCAGGCTTATAGCCTGACTTATGCACAGAAAAGCCGGATTTTTCCACCCAAAATGCACAGAAATGGCTGGATCTCCCCGTTTATCCACCAAAATCGCCCGTCTCTGCCCAGCTTATCCACAGAAAACTGTCAGTTATCCACAGGATATAGGTACAAATCAGGACGCTAATCTCCATATTTAGCTTTACCCCCACATTTTGGAGGCATCCATGGAAATCAAATTCGGCAATCGCACCATCGGACCTGAACCACCCCACTTATTTCATCGCGGATATCGCCGCCAACCACGATGGCGACCTGGAGCGCGCCAAACTGCTCATCCGCCTGGCGAAGGAAGCCGGGGCGGATGCGGCCAAGTTCCAGAATTTCGACGCGCCGAAGATCGTCTCGGATTACGGCTTCAACGCCATGAACGGCGGCAGGTCAGCCACCAGGCGACCTGGAAGAAATCGGTGTTCGAGGTTTACAAGGGCGCCTCCATCCCCTTTGAATGGTCCATGACCCTGATGGAGGAATGCAAGGAAGTCGGCATCGATTATTTCTCCTCGCCCTATGATTTCACTGCCATCGATTTCCTCGACCAGTATGTGGAGGTCTACAAAGCTGGTTCCGGCGAGATCGACTGGATCGAAGCCCTGGAGCGCATGGCATGCAAGGGCAAGCCGTTCTTCGTCGCCACCGGCGCATCCACCATCGGCGAAGTGCAGAAGGCGGTCCATGCCATTCTGAAGATCAACAAACAGCTGGTGCTGATGCAGTGCAACACCAACTACACCGCCAGCCCGGACAACTACGACCACCTCCACATCAATGTGCTGAAGACCTATGCAGCCATGTTCCCGGATGTGATCCTGGGTCTCTCCGACCACACCCACGCCCTCGCGCCCGTCCTCGGCGCGGTGACGCTGGGCGCGCGCGTCATCGAGCGTCACTTCACCGACAGCAACGACCGCGAAGGTCCCGACCACAAGTTTGCGATGAACCCTGAAAACTGGGCGAAGATGGTGGAAGAGACCCGCCTGCTGGAACGCGCGCTCGGCTCTCCCGACAAATTCATCGCGGACAACGAACAGGATACGCAGATCGTCCAGCGCCGCTGCCTGCGCGCTGCGCGTGATATCAAGGCGGGCGAGGTCTTCACCCGCGAGATGATCGATGTGCTGCGCCCCGCCACCCCCGGCGCGATCAAACCCGACCAGATTCAGAATGTCATCGGCACCAAAGCCCTGCACGATTTCAAATACGGCCAGGAATTGCGCTGGACCGACCTCGGTGCGGCATAACTATTGTTTACCCGTAGGGGCACAGCAAATCCTTGCCGGATTTAACCATCGATCGTCACGCTGTGCCCCTGCCATCCTAAAATGAAAATCATTTACTTTACCATCGACTACTCCCCGCACGATTATCGCTTCCTTTCCGCCCTCTCGGAAACGGACCATGAGGTCTTCTACGTCCGCCTCCAGCGCGGACACGAGGCAGGTCGAGGATCGTGCCCTGCCCCTCAACATCCAGCAGGTTCAGTGGGCGGGCGGACAGGGCGAGTTCCACTGGCGCGACCTGCCGCGTTTGACCTTCGACTTTCGACGCTTGACCCATGAAATCAAGCCCGACCTCATCCACGCCGGTCCCATCCAGACCTGCGCCTTCATCGCCGTGCTCTCCGGTTTCCGTCCCATTCTCACCATGTCCTGGGGCTTTGACCTGATGGACGATGTACATAAAAACAGGGGCATGGAACGCATCACGCGCTACACCTTCAAGCGCTCCACCTTCTTCACCAGCGATGCGAACGTCACGCGCGACAAGGCGGTAGCATACGGCATGAACCCGGAACGCACCGTCGTTTTTCCCTGGGGTGTCGACCTCCAACATTTCACACCAACCACTGAACACCGGTCACCGGTCACAGATTCCTTTACCTTGTTCTGCAATCGCTCCTGGGAACCGCGTTACGGCGTGGATGTCCTGGCAAAGGCCTTCGTCAAGGTGGCACAGCAGAACCCGGATGTGGACCTGCTCCTGCTCGGCGGCGGGTCGCAGGGCACAGCCCATCCGTCAGATCCTGGAGCGCGGCGGCGTGCTGGACCGGGTCGCATTTGCCCGGGCAGGTTGCCCAACGGACTTGCCGCGCTGGTATCATATGGC
This sequence comes from uncultured Chloroflexia bacterium, assembly GCA_963823545.1. Taxonomy (GTDB): domain Bacteria; phylum Chloroflexota; class Anaerolineae; order Anaerolineales; family Villigracilaceae; genus Denitrolinea. Next base: position 27,726 of record CAWGMC010000046.1, read on the forward strand.
TGACCTCTATATCTCGCCCTCGCACGTGGATGGTTCGTCCGTCTCGTTGATGGAGGCGCTGGCCTGCGGCATTCCCTGCCTGGTCTCGGACATCCCCGCCAACAAGGAATGGGTGACCGAGGGTGAGAATGGCTGGCTGTTCCCGGATGGCGATGCGGATGCGCTGGCTGAAAAGATCCTCTCCGCCATCGCCCGCAGGGAGACTCTGCCCGAGGTGGGTCGCTCCGCCCGGCAGGTCGCGGAACAGCGCGCGGACTGGAAGCAAGAACTTCGGTCAATTGCTCCTTGCCTACGATGCAGACCGTCAAACTTGGAAGGAAGTCTTGATGCTCACTCAAAATGAACTGCTCGATGGTTTTCGCCAGACCAGCGTAAAACCAGGCGACACCATCATCGTTCACACCTCGTACAAATCGCTGGGCGGCGTGGAGGGCGGCGCGGAGACGGTGATCGACGTCATGCGCGAATTGGTCGGACCGAGCGGCACAGTGCTCTTCCCTGCCTTCAATTTCCAATCCTGGACCGAGACCCACTACTTCGACGTGCTCGAGACCCCCTCGAAGATGGGCATGATCACCGAACTTGCCCGCCTGCGCCCGGACGCCAAACGCACTCCGCACCCCATCTATTCCTTCTCCGTTTCGGGCCGCGCGCCGACGAGTTTGCCGCCGCGGAGGACGTGGAAGCCTACGGACCCAACTCCGCCTTTGCGTTGTTCCACAAGACGAATGGCACCATCATCAGCATCGGTCTGGATTTCAACAGCACGTTCTCCATGCACCATTACATCGAATACAACGTGGGCTGTGACTATCGGCGCATCAAGGAGTTTTCCGGCATTTACATGGGTTATGACCGTGTGCCGCGCATCAAGACCTATTCGATGTTCGTCCGCAAGGATGAGCGCGTGAAGACCTACATCGTGCCTGGCATGAATGAACTGCTCGCAGCAGGCGTGATCAAGGAAGTGCAGGTCGGCGCGGCGAAGGTGCATTTGCCACCGCGAATGATTTCTTCGATAACATGTCTGTCATCGTGCGCGAGCATCCGGAGAAATTGCATTACATTGAAGAGCCGAAATATTAAGCTTGTAGGGGCGGTGATTTCCCGCAGCACCTTGATTGGATACTCCACCACTGACATGGTGAATAATATGAAACCCTACACCTCCCTCAAATCCATCCTCGCAGAATTCTTTCCTCTGCACCGCACCCTCGCCTCCGACGATCACGACAAAACGCTGGAGATCATCGGCTCGTACATGCCCGATTCGTCGAACTACACCATCGAGACCTACGCGCCGCTGACACCCGTCTGGACATGGAAGGTGCCTGAGCGCTACGTTGTCCATGAAGCATATTTGGAAATCGAAGGCGGCGAGCGGGTCGTGGATTTCAAGGATAATCCGCTTCACATCGTTTCGTATTCCCTGCCCGTGGATAAGACACTCTCCTTTGAAGAACTTCAGCCGCATTTGTATTTCAACGAGAAACGCCCGCACGCCATTCCCTGGGTCTTCAAATACTACGAACGCGATTGGGGATTCTGTCTGCCGAAGAATATCTTCGACAAACTTCCGCGCGACAAAAAATATCACGCCGTCATCAAATCCGAATTCATCACCGACCCGAAGCAGGGATTCAAAGTCGCCACGGCTGTCGTCCACCCCGAAGGCGGACCGAATCCCGCAGCGGGCGAGTTCCTTGTGCAGGCGCATACCTGTCATCCCATGCAAGCCAATGACGATGGCGCGGGCGTGGTCAGCACGATTGAACTGGCGCGGCGCCTTGCTGAGAAGCCGCTGCCCGCTGGCTCGATGAGCGTCCGCTTCTGGTTTGGACCCGAGACCATCGGCACGATCGCTTGGCTTGCGCACAACGAGCAGCTCATCCCGAATCTGCGCGGCGGCATCTTCATGGAGATGACGGGCAACCAAAACAAGATCGCCTGGCACCACACCCGCCAGCACAATCATCTGCTCGACCGCATTACCAATCACGTCATTACGCAATGTCGATCACGACGAGCGTGATTTCGCCGCCGCGCCCGCCAACGATGAGCGCGTCATCAACGGACCCGGCGTCAACGTGCCGTGCATCTCCCTCAACCGTTTGCCCTACGATGAGTATCACACCACCGACGACAATCTCGACATCATGCATGAAGACATGCTCGTCGGCGCGGCGGAAACTGCCGAAGCAGATCATCCGCATCTATGCCAGCAACTACATCCCCAAGCGCACCTTCCGCGGTCCCGTTTTTCTCAGCGGCAACGGTCTCTGGGTGGACTGGCGCGAGAACTGGGCGCTCAACCGCGCCATCGAAAAGATCATGATGCGCTTCGAAGGCGCAGCATACCGTCTTCGACATCGCCGAACAGGTCGGGCTCGATTATTGGATGGTGCGCGATTACGTTGAAAAATTCCGCGCAAAAGGATTTGTGATTCCGCTTCCGCTCCCACCCGTGGCGGATTCTGCCTGACAGGGACCGTGCACGCTGGGCGGAAGGGACCTGTTGGTCCATGGTACGAATAGGTCTGCATACATTCTGAATGCTCTGTGGTAAAAATAAGGAAACTCAAAAGGAGAGTTACCATGGTACTGACACTTATCTTCGCCTTTGCGCTCGCCTTCGTGGCTGCCGTCTTTGCCCTGCAAAATCCGGTCATGGTGGACGCAAATTTTTTCGGCTATGCAGTAAAGGGATCCCTCGCCCTGTTCGTGTTGATTGGTTTGGGCATTGGTCTCCTGATCGGCATCCTGGTCATGACCCCCGGGCGCATCAAGAGCAGCCTTGCCAACTCCCGCCACCGCCGCAGGATCGCCGAACTGGAATCCAACATCCTGAGGATGCAGCCTGCTCCCGTGGCTCCCCCGTGGCACAGAGACCGCCAGCCCCTGTAATTCAGCAGCCTCCTGCCCCGCCCCGAAGGCGGACAATGAGTCTCCGACCATCACATGACCTTACGCGTTGTTGCCATCATCCAGGGGCGGATGACCTCATCGCGCCTGCCGGGTAAGATCCTCGCGGATATCGCCGGGCAGCCCATGCTCGCCCGTGTCTACATGCGGACCTCGCGGGCTGCCGCGGTTGACGAAACCATTTTCGCCACGACGACCGATCCGTCCGATGACCCGGTTGCGGAATACTGCGACTTCAGCGGCATCCCCTTCACGCGCGGCAGTCTCTACGATGTGCTGGACCGTTACTATCAAGCTGCGAAGGAAGCCCAGCGCAGAGTGGTCGTCCGCATCACCGCGGATTGTCCTGTCATCGACCCCCTCCTGATCGATGATGTCGTCAAGATGGTGACGGATGAAGGCTATGATTTCGTCTGCCAACCGCCTCCCGCCTCCCTGGGGGCGGACCTATCCCATCGGTCTGGATGTGGAAGCCTGCACCTTTAAGGTTTTGAAAAAAGCCTGGAAGGAAGCCAAGGAACCTCAACACCGCGAACATGCCATGCCCTATTTCTACGAGGGCGTCGAACTGGTGACAGCCAACCGCAAGTTGCAAACCGGCACATCCCCGCGCGGATTTAATATTGCCCTGCTCCATCACACCACCGATTTCGGCGATTATCGCTGGACAGTGGATACTCCTGAAGACCTGGAATTCATCCGGCAGGTCTATACCCGCTTCGATGGGCGTGATGATTTCTCCTGGAAGGAAGTGCTGGACCTCGTCCACGACGAACCCGAGTTGATGAAAATCAACGCAGGCGTCCAGCATAAAACCCTCAAGGACATTGACAAACGCGCCCTCAAATGATCCTGTCATTGCGAGAGCGTTCTTTGCCAAGCAACTGCTCGCACTGAAAACCATTACCAATTTCAGATGTCTCTTCTCACCCTCTTCTCCTCCCCCAAGCCATTCACCGATCCGCACATCGCGACGATCCAGCGCAACGCGATCAAGTCGTGGACTCTGCTTCCCGATGTCGAGGTCATTTTGCTCGGTGAGGAGACGGGTCTTGCCGAAGCCGCGCGTGAACTGGGCGTGAAGCACATCCCGGGCGTGGAGTGCAACGCCACCGGCACGCCGCTGATCTCGTCCATGTTTCAACTGGCACGCGAGAACAGCCACAGTGACCTGCTCTGCATCATCAACGCGGACATGATTCTCATGCCCGATTTCGTCGAGGCTGCCAGGCAGGTCATGGGGTTGAAGCGAGAAATTCGTCCTGCTCTCAGCCAGCGCTGGGATTATGATATCACTGACGCCCCTTGAATTTACGGATGACTGGGTCACCGCTCTGCGCGTCCATCCGTCCATCCGTCAGGGCAGTCTCCACCGTCCCGCCGGCAGTGACTTTTTCCTCTTCCCCCGATCCTGCTATACGGATATCCCCAATTTCACCATCGGGCGCGCCGGCTGGGATAACTGGATGATCTACAAAGCCCGCAAGGAGAAATGGGCGGTGATCGATTGCACGCCGTCCGTCATGATCGTCCATCAGAACCACGACTACAGTCACCTGCCCGGCGGGAAGCCTCATTACGACCCTCCGGAACGAACGAAAATATCCGTCTCGCCGGCGGGCAGGCCGACGTCCGCTACACCATCCTGGATTCAACCCACCGACTCGTTGGTGGTAAACTTGTCCGCCCGAAGATGTCCGCCCTGCGCTTCCAGCGCGGCGTGGAGTTGTTCCTGCGGAAGATTTTCTTCTTCCTGCCTGAAAACATGATTCGAGAACATCGCCCGCCCCAAACGCTGGAAGAAGCGGGTTCAAAAATTATTCAAGTGAAAGCAGGGCACAGCAGATATCCCGACATTTTTCCGTCGATCTGTACCCCGACAAGGATGCCCATGCGAAAAGGTCAAAACCCCGCCAAATTCGTCAAAGACGTCGCCCGCCCCGAGCGGATCACTGTCGCGCTGCTCAACTACATTCCCTTCCTGAGCGGATTTTACGCCGAGACCCTCGATGTGCTGAAAGTCTCGCTGGAATCCATGCGGAAGGATGCCGGTCTTGCCGTTCGACCTGATGGTCTTCGACAACGGCTCCTGCCCGGAAGTGCGCGAGTACCTGGTCAGCGAAAAGGAGGAGGGACGAATCCAGTATCTGATCCTCTCCGAAAAGAACATGGGCAAGGGCGGCGCATGGAACGTGATGCTGGCGGGCGCCCCCGGTGAGATCATTGCCTACACCGACAGTGACGTTTTATTCTCCCCGAAATGGCTTTCCCGTTCCGTGGAAATTCTTGAGACTTTCCCGAACGTCGGCATGGTGACCGCCCGTCCCTTCCGCACGCCGCCTGAGTTTTACGAGTCCACGCTCCAGTGGGCGCGCCAACGCACCACTCGAAGAAGGGCAGTTCATCCCCTGGGAGACCTTCCTTGAATTCAATCTCTCGCTCGGGCAGACCGAGGAGGAAAATAAAAAGGTCTATGCCGAAACCCGCGATTGGAGGCTGATCTACAAAGGCGTGACCGCCATGGCGGGCGCCTCGCACTGGCAGTTCACCGCCTACAAATCCACGCTTCAGCAATTCCTGCCCTTTGACATGGAAAAGCCCATGGGACAGGTCCGCCAGTTGGACAAGCGCATGAACGATGCCGGTCTGCTGCGCCTGATGGTCTCCGACCCGCTGGCGATGAACATGTCCAATACGCTGGGATATTTGAGAGGGGAATTGAAACCCCAGAAAGCCAGACACAAACCGGGTTTCACGAAGCGTTTGTTGGAATGGAGCCCGATCAAGAAGACCCTGCTGGCGTTGTATAACAGGATCTTCAATTGGTATTATTCGTAATCACGCCATCCCTGATGAAAATAAAAACCGCACGGATTTCTTTCTCCGTGCGGTTTTGTTTTGCGTAAAATTATTCCACTGAGATCAGGAACGGGTAATGTGGCTGCCCGCCTTCCTGCACTTCGATCTCCTGCGCGGAATATTTCGCACGGGCCACATCCACGATGCGCTGGGCTTCGTTCCGGTTCATGTCTTCCCCATAATAGAATGTGATCAGTTCGTGCTTTTCCGCCTGTGCCTTCTCAAGGAAACCCATCACGGTCTTCTCGATCGATGGCGATGACAGCACCAGTTTTCCATTCAGCAGCGCGATCACCTGTCCCGCCTCCACGTCCACCCCGTCGATCTCCACGGTGCGCGTCGCGATGGTGATCTCGCCCGTTTGCACGGAGTCCAGGGCTTTGTTCATCCGTTCCGCCACCGCCTCCAGCTCCCCATCCGGGTTGTGCGCGAGCATGGCAGCCAGCCCCTGGGGAATGGTCTTGCTCGGCACCACCGCCACGGATTTCACGGTCACTTCCTTGGCCTGGTTTGCCGCCAGGACGATGTTCTTGTTGTTCGGCAGGATGATCACCTTGTCGGTCGGCAGGTTTTCAAAAGCCGCCAGGATCTCCTTCGTGGATGGGTTCATCGTTTGCCCGCCCTCCACCACTGCCGCCACACCCAGGCTGGCGAAGATGCGGCTTAAACCTCTGCCCGGCGACACGACCACCACCGCGATCTGCCCCGGTTCCACTGCCTGGAACTCGATCTTCTCGTTCTTCGCCTTCTGGATGTCATCCATCTGCGCCAGCAGGTTCTCCATCGCCACCTTGGTGATGGTGCCGATGCCCATGATGTAATCGATCGGGTCGTACCGGTTTTCAAGAGGCACGTGGATGTGCATGCGGTACATGCCCTCGCCCTCACCCACCTGGATGGAGGTGCCCATCCCCTCCAGTTTTCCATAGAACGCCTGCAGGTCCAGTTCCCCGTCCGGGAAGAAATCCACGACCACCTCGTAATCCTGTCCCTCCTCCACAGCCTCCATCGCATCCTGCAGGTTCATCGCCGACATGGGCTGGACGTTCACGGTCGGGACATCCAGCGATTCACCCTGGTAGTAACGCAGCATGCCCTCGTAGATGAAGAACAGCCCCTTGCCGCCCGAGTCGACCACCCCCGCCTGCTTGAGCACCGGCAGTAAGTTGGGCGTGTTCTGCACCGAAACGTCCGCCGCAGGGACGACACGCGCCAGGATCTCGAAGGGGTCCTGTGTCTCGCCCAGCGCAGCCTCCGCTGCTGCCGCGATATCCTTGGATACGGTCAGGATGGTGCCCTCCACGGGGCGCACCACGCCCTTGTAGGCAACGTCGCGCGCCTCCACCAGTCCCTTCACCAGCGTTGGTCCATCCAGTGATCTCGGCTCCATGCAACCCGCGCGAAAACCCGCGCCACAGCTGCGAAAGGATCACGCCCGAGTTGCCGCGCGCCCCCATCAATGCGCCCTTGGCGACCGCTGCCGCCATCTCGCCCACGTTGCCGTGTGCCCAGTTCGGCGATCTCGTTCCACGCAGATTGCATGGTCAGCGTCATGTTCGTTCCGGTGTCCCCGTCCGGGACGGGGAAAACATTCAACGCGTTGACCGTCTGCTGGTTGGTGCGCAGCCAGGTCAGCCCCGCCATGACCATCTCCTTCAGGACCAGCCCGTCGATCGGCTTGCCGCGCATATCCCGCAGATGTTTTGCCTGTATTGCGGATGAATCGACACTCATAAAAGCACCTCAGATTCAGGACCTGGATGGTCCTCTTCTTTAAATTTTGTCGCGTTGAATGGATGGGACCGCCTGGGCTTGTCCCGGTTAATCCGATTCGCTGACCCGTAGCCCTGCCACGTGCACATTCACATCATTGACCTTCAGCCCCAGCGTCTTTTCAACGTGGTACCGCACGGTGTTCGCCACGCTGTCCGCCACGGAGCTCACCCGCGTCCCGTATTCAATGATGACATGCACGGTAATGTCGATCATTTCGCCGTCAAAGCTGACGGTTACGCCGCGTGCCGGCTCATGGGTCAGGCTTTGCGCCAGCCCTTCCGCCAGGTTGCGCGGTGCCAGCCCCACCACCCCGTAGGATTCCAGGGTGGCGTGATAGGCGATGGTCGCCACCACGCTGGGGGAGATGTGGATGCTTCCAAAAGGTGTGTTTTCTTTGCCCATATTCTTCCTCTACTGACTTAATTAACAGTTTCCATTGAACTTGGTTGCGATTTGTGGTACAATGCGGCGCTTGCGCGATATCCGTGCGCAGGCGTTATTGTGAATCTGGAAAGGAACGAAACCCATGAAATGTGCTCATTGCGGCAAGACCACCACCTTCGGCCATAATCGCTCGTTCTCTCTGCGCGCCACCAATCGCAAGTTCCTGCCGAACCTGCAGAAGGTCACGCTCTTCGAGAATGGTCGCAAGGTACAGAAGATCCTGTGCACCAAGTGCATTCGCACTGCTGCCAAATCGGTATAAGTGATATTTCTCTGTCAAAGATCGCGGCCCTCATCCGGCCGCGGTTTTTGTTTAATCACAGCGCCGCGCTCTCTCGCAGGGAGCGGATTCCCTCTGCGATTCCCTGCGGATGTTTGAACACGAAATTGCCAGCCACAAAGGTGTCCGCGCCGGCTTTTCGGACCCGGGGCAGCGTCTTTGCAGAGATGCCGCCATCCACCTCCAGCCACGCAGGCGAGTGGATTCTGTCCAGCGCTCTCCCGCAACCCGGCGATCTTCGGCAGCACTTCCGGCATGAATTCCTGCCCGCCATACCCCGGGTTGACGGTCATGACCAGCACCAGGTCTGCCAGGGACAGGAAGGGTTCGATGCTTGAAGCGGGTGTGGCAGGGTTCAGGGTGATGCCTGCCTTGCATCCCAGCGCCTTGATTCTGCCGGATCACATCGGTTGGATTCGTGCAGGTCTCCACGTGGATGGTGATGTGGGACGCGCCCGCCTCTGCAAAGGCATCCATATAGCGTTCAGGTTCCTCGATCATCAGGTGCACATCCAGCGGGAGCCGGGTCGCACGGCGGCAGGCTTCCACGATGAACGGTCCCATGGTCAGGTTCGGGACAAAGTGCCCGTCCATCACGTCCACATGGATCCAGTCCGCGCCCTGCTGCCTCGCAGGCTTCAATTTCCGCGCCGAGGCGGGTGAAGTCTGCCGCAAGGATGGAGGGGACGATCAGGATGGGGTTCATGGGTTCCACGCAAAGTATGCCGCGATCCATAAAGGCACCAGCCCGCCGACTGCCACCAGCGCCAGCAGCAGCAGCCCGATGGTGGACCAGTCGATATCCAGGGGCAGACTGTCCTCGATCACCGGCTTTAACGGCTGGGTGTCAGGGATGATCTCGACGGGCGGATTCTCCTCAAAGTTGTTGACCGCTTCCGGGGTTAATGCCAGTTGCGGAGGGGTTGGCTCGGTCGCTGTCCCAAATTTCAGCAGCACGCGCCCCAGTTGATCGGCGGTCCGGTAACGGGCGGAGGGTTCCTTGGAAAGGATCTTGTCCTCGATCTGCTCCAGCATCGGGGGAATGTCCGGCAGGTATTCGCTCAATGGGTGCGGCTGCGCATGGATGTGCATCTCAGCCAGTGCTTCAGCGGATGTGGCATTGAAAGGCAGTGTGCCGGTCAGCATTTCATATAGCACCACTCCCAGCGAGTAGACATCCGAGGCGGGCGAAGGCGCCTGCCCGCGTGCCTGTTCGGGCGAAAAGTATTGCGGCGAACCCCAGACAACGTCATCCCGGTCGCCCGGACGGATGGTGGAGAGCGCCCGCGCGATGCCAAAATCCGTCACCTTCAACCGGTGGTCGGGCGTGATCAGCAGGTTGTGCGGCTTCACGTCGCAATGCACCAGTCCCGCCCGGTGGGCATAACCGATTCCCGCACAAGCCTGCACCATCACCGGGATCGCCTCCTCCACGCTGAACCGCCCCCGTTTGCGGAGCAGGGTCTTCAGGTCCGTCCCGGGGATGTGTTCCATCACGATGAACAACTGCCCGCTGTCCAGCCCGAAATCATGGACGGTGACGATGTTGGGGTGGGAAAGGTTTGCGGCGGCGCGCGCCTCCTGCCGGAAACGCTCCTGGAACTCCTGGTCGCTCGAATAATCCGCCCGCAGGACCTTGATCGCCACCGAACGTTCCAGCATCAGGTCGCGCGCCCGGTACACCTCAGCCATGCCGCCGGATCCGAGGCTTTCAAGCAACTGGTACCGCTGGTTTAAGAGGTCGCCTTCCTTCATTGATTGGGATTATATCAGACGCCAATTTTCACGCCCTCACGTATAATGAACCCATGCGTCGCGCCCTCCTCCTCTACAATCCGGTTGCCGGCAGGTTCCCGGTAAAACCTTTTCTTGGTTCCGTGACCAGGCGTTCTTGCGGATGCCGGCTGGCGGACGGAAGTCGTTGCCACCCAAAGTGGTGAGCATGCCACCGCGACTGCCCGCCGTGCCGCCGGTGAAGGCTACGAGGCGGTCTTCGCCTCCGGTGGCGATGGAACCATCAGCCAGGTGGCGGCAGGTCTGGTCGATTCGGAGACCGCCCTCGGCATCCTGCCCAGCGGCACCGCCAATGTGCTCGCCCTGGAATTTGGACTGCCGGTTTATACCTGGACGCGCTGGTGGGCGCTCAAGGAAAACGCCCGCACCCTCGCCAGTGCACCCATCCACCCGGTGGACGTGGGGCTTTGCAACGGGCAGCATTTCCTGCTCTGGGCTGGTGTCGGTCTGGATGCCATGGCTGTCCATGCCATCGAGCCGCGCGTTCGCATCGAAAAATTCCTTACTTTCCCCGAATATGCCGGCACAGCCATCTGGGATGCCAGCCAGTGGAGCGGCATCCACCTCCGGCTGTGGGCGGATGACCAGGAGGTGGAGGGCAACTTCATGCTGGCGGTTGCCAATAACATCCGCCGCTACATGGGTGGTCTGTCCGTGCTCTCGCCCGAAGCTTGCATGGATGATGGGGAATTCGATCTCTGGCTGCTCAACGGCAGCAACCTGATCGACATCCTCCGCCAGGCGTATGACCTCTGGCGCGGCTATCACCTCACCTCCGGACACGGCACGCCGCATCCCCTTCCACAGCCTGCGCGTCGAGGCGGATGCCCCCTTCCTCGTCCAGACCGATGGCGAGCCGCGTCCCGAGACGCGTCAGGTTCTCATCACCGTTCGCCCGCGCGCCCTGCGCATGCTCATGCCCCCCAAAGCCCTCGGCATGCTTTCCAAGATATAATTCAAAACATGAACCGCGACCTCCGCCAGTTGTTCACCCTTCCCGTCCTGCTCGGTGCGGCAGGCTTTGCCTGCTTCCTGACGGTCATCACGCTGGCCTTGTTCGCTCTCACCTCCTCAGCCCCGGACACGGATCCTGGCTTTACCCTTGCCGACCTGACCATGATTCCCGCCTCCACCTCCACGCCTCGCATCACGCCCACCTTCACCCCCGATCCCTTCCAGCTTGGCACACCGACCATCCCCGCCGATGTGATCGCCGTGGGCGGCTACGTCCAGATCACCGGCACCGGCGGCGACGGTTTACGCCTGCGCTCCGCCCCCGGGCTGACCAGTGAACTGCTCTTCCTCGGCGAGGATGCCGAGGTCTTCCAGGTGCGCGACGGTCCAAAGGAAGCCAATGGCTATGTCTGGTGGTACCTGGTCGCACCCTATGATGAAACCCGCGCCGGCTGGGCAGCCGCGAATTTCCTGGCGGTCGTCCCCCCGCCTCAATAAGCTCTCCTCCCTGAATGGAGTCTCGTAACCGGATGAATCTCAGACCCACTGACATCTCTGCCAGTAAATCCAGGCGCGAACTGACCGCCACCTGGTCCGATGGTCACGTGAGCGTGTATCCCTTCTCGCTCCTGCGCGCCGCCTGCCCGTGCGCCTCCTGCCGCGGCGGGCATGAGAATATGAAACCCGACCCCGACGCCTCCGTCTTCACCGCCGACCTGCCCGATTCCCTCGAGACCCGCCTGGTCAACGTGCGCGCGGTCGGTTCCTATGCCATCGCCATCGTCTGGGAGGACGGGCACGACTATGGCATTTATAACTGGCATTATCTGCGCGCCCTCTGTCCGTGCGCGGAACATCATGGAAAGGCTTAATTCATGGCAAAGACCCAGACTCGTTTTGTCTGCCAGCAGTGCGGGCGTGTATCCGCCAGTTACATGGGCAAATGCCCGCAGTGTGGCACCTATAATTCCATGGTCGAGGAGGTCGTCCACCAGGAGCCTCCCGCAAAGACATCCAACCGTGCGCGGGCTGACGGGACGTTCCCAGCCGCGTCCGATCGGTGAGGTCAGCGGCGAGGCGGAGGACCGCCTCCACCTGCCGATCGGCGAGTTCGCCCGCGTCCTGGGCGGCGGCATTGTCCCCGGTTCCATCATCCTGGTGGGTGGTGACCCGGGCATCGGCAAGTCCACCCTCATGCTCCAGATGGCGATGGAGATGGGCAGGACCCAGCGCGTGCTCTATGTCTCGGGCGAGGAGTCCGAGCGCCAGATCAAGATGCGCGCCGCCGTCTGACCTGGACCTGCCGTCCCGCAACCTGGAACAGGTCTTCCTTGTCACCGAGACCAACCTCGAGATCATCTTTAACCATATCCGCGAGATCAAACCCGACCTGCTGATCGTCGACTCGATCCAGACCACCTATCTCTCCGAACTTGATTCCAGCGCCGGGTCGGTTTCCCAGGTGCGCGAGTGTGCCTCGCAGTTGCGCGAGCTGGCAAAATCCAGCGGTCTCACCGTCTTCCTCATCGGTCATGTCACCAAGGAGGGCGCCATTGCCGGTCCGCGCGTCCTCGAGCATATCGTGGACACGGTCCTCTATCTCGAAGGCGACCGCTTCCAGTCCTATCGTCTCCTGCGCTCTGTCAAGAACCGCTTTGGCGCCACCTCCGAGGTGGGCGTCTTTGAAATGCGCGAGGGCGGTTTGATCGAGGTCACCAATCCATCCGAGGCATTTCTCGCGGAGCGCCTGGTCAACGCCGCCGGTTCAGCCATCGCGGTCACCATGGAGGGCACACGCCCCATCCTCGTCGAGATCCAGGGTCTCACCTCTCCCACCCAGTTCGGCAACGCCCGCCGCACGCCCAACGGCGTGGACTTCAACCGCCTGCTCCTGATCACCGCCGTGCTGACGCGCCGCGTGGGACTCAAACTTGCCGAGCAGGATATTTTCGTCAACGTGGTCGGCGGCATCCAGATCGATGAACCCGCCGCGGACCTGGCGGTGGCTGCCGCCATCGCCTCCTCCTGGCGGGATGTTCCCATCCGCGCCGAGGCTGTCCTGGTCGGCGAGATCGGGCTCGCAGGTGAGCTGCGCATGCCCGCTCAGATGGTCCCGCGCCTGCGCGAGGCGCAAAAGCTGGGCTTCAAGACCGCCATCGTGCCCAAAGCCATCCGCAAGGGGGAACCTTATCCCGCTGGCATCGAGGTCATCGAGGTCCGTTCGCTCGACCAGGCGCTTTCCGCCGCGCTAAAGGCGGACGAAAAACCCAAACCCAGATCCTGAACCTGCGCAACCTGCCCTCTCCTTTCACGTATAACTCCTCAGATTAGACCATTCTGAGGAGTTTTCCATGAACCGAAAAATAATACCCATCCTGCTGGTTGTTTTCCTGGTAACCACCGCCTGTGGATTTACCGTGAACCTGCCTAAAGCGATCACCCCCGAACCCGAGGTCACCGATGAGATCCAGGTCGATGTCCCCTCTTCCGGGCGAGGCGCGCCTGACGCTTGCCTTTGGCGCAGGTGAGCTGTCCCTGGAACCCGGCGCACAGGACCTGTTGGTGGACGGCACCGCCACCTACAACTACAGCCAGGTCAAACCCATCATCAAAGCCGACGGTGAGAATGTCCGCATTACGGCAGGCGAAGGGAAGTTCAACACCTTCCCGAATTTTGGCAACCTGACCAATCGCTGGGAGTTCAAACTGGGTTCCGTCCCCACCGACCTGACCATTGAATCAGGTGCCTACACCGGCGAATTTGAGCTGGGCGGGCTGTCCCTCACCGGGCTCACCATCAAGGATGGCGCCTCCACCGTGACCGCAAAATTCTCCACGCCCAACAAGTCCGAGATGTCCATGCTGCGCTACGAGACGGGTGCCTCCACGGTCAGGCTGATCGGACTGGGGAACGCCAACTTTGGTCTGCTGGATTTCTCCGGCGGCGCGGGTGACTACACCCTCGACTTCTCCGGTGAACTGCAGCGCTCCGCCACAGCCACCATCGACGCCGGTCTGTGCAACATCCTGCTCGTCATCCCCGCGGGTGTCCACGCCGTGGTCACCGTGGATGGCGGCGCCGCCAACGTGTCCACCGGGACAGGCTGGTCCCAGAACGGGAACGTCTACACCCAGGAGGGGCAGGGTCCCACCCTGACCATCCTCGTCAACATCGGCGCCGGCAACCTGACGCTCTCAAAGTAACCCCCTGGTCCTTCCATCCCCTCTCCGCTCTGGAGAGGGGATTTTTTATATCGGAGTAAAAGGTCATATTTAGTCTATGATATACATCACTTGCCCGTGAGGGGGTTTTCCCATAAAATTCACATAAGCAGATAAGTATTATCAGGATTATCATAAGAGGAAGCAAACATGCAGATCACCCGTCAAGCCGATTATGCCGTACGAGCGGTGTTGTACCTCTCCCGCAAGGGAAACACCCAGCGCTCCGCCACCAGCACGGTGGCGCAGGAACAGCACATTCCGCCCTCATTCCTTGCCAAGATCATCTCCCAGCTGTCCATCGCCGGTCTGCTCCACACCTCGCGCGGCGCACGCGGCGGAGTGACCCTGGCACGCGAACCCAAGGACATCACCCTGCTGGAGGTCATCGAGGCGATCGACGGCCCGATCCAGCTGAATGAATGTGTCGGCGAGAACGGCTCCTGCACCTTCGATGATGATTGCCCGCTCCGCCCGGTCTGGTGTGATGCGCAGGAAGACCTGGTCAAACGCCTGAAGGGCACGACCTTCGATCAGTTGATGTCGCAAAGAACTGACAATCTGAGATTATCGATTTTGAAATCCTCCCGGCTATAATTGCCGGGAGGAATTTTCATTCAAAGGAGACGCATCATGTCTGGACCTCGTACCGTCCGCGCCCCGCGCGGAACGCAACTCACCTGCAAGAACTGGCTCAGCGAAGCCGCCTATCGCATGATCCAGAACAACCTCGACCCGGAAGTGGCTGAAAGCCGGAGGATCTCGTCGTCTATGGCGGGCGCGGGAAAGCCGCGCGCAACTGGGAAGCCTTCGACGCCATCCTCGAAGTCGCTCAAGAACCTCGAAGAGGATGAGACCCTGCTCGTGCAATCGGGCAAGCCGGTGGTCGTGTTCAAGACCCACAAGGACGCGCCGAAAGTGCTGATCGCCAACTCCAACCTGGTGCCGCATTGGGCCACCTGGGAGCACTTCGATGAGCTGGCCAAAAAGGGACTCATCATGTACGGGCAGATGACCGCCGGTTCGTGGATCTACATCGGCACGCAGGGAATTCTGCAGGGCACCTACGAGACCTTCGGCGCGCTCGCCAAACTCAAAGGCTGGGGCTCGCTCAAAGGCAAATTCGTGCTCACCGCCGGTCTGGGCGGGATGGGCGGCGCGCAGCCGCTGTCCATCACCATGAACGAAGGCGTGGGGCTGATCGTCGAAGTGGATCCCGAACGCGCCGAGCGCCGCCGCGCCATCGGTTACGTGGATACGGTGGTGGACACGCTCGAAGAGGCGATGACCCTCGTCGAGGAAGCGAAGGAGCAGCAGATCGCCAAGTCCATCGGGTTGATCGGCAACGCCGCGGATGTGTACAGCGGAACTCGTCGGCGCGCGGCGTCATCCCGGATGTGGTCACCGACCAGACCTCCGCGCATGAGGCGCTGATGTACGTTCCCTCCGGTTTGTCGGTGACCGCCGCGGACGAGCTGCGCAAGTCCGACCCGGAACAATACAAGAAGATGGCGATGGATTCGATGGCGAAGCATGTGCAGGCCATGCTGGATTTCCAGCGCGCGGGCGCGGAAGTGTTCGACTACGGCAACAACATCCGCCAGCAGGCATACAACAACGGCGTGACCGATGCGTTCGAGTTCCCCGGCTTCGTGCCCGCCTATATCCGCCCGCTGTTCTGCGAGGGCAAGGGACCGTTCCGCTGGGTGGCGCTTTCCGGCGACAAGGAGGATATTTACGCCACCGACGAGGCCATCATGGAATTGTTCCCCGAGGACGAGCATCTGCACCGCTGGCTGAAGATGGCGCGCGAGAAGGTCCCGTTCCAGGGATTGCCCGCGCGCATCTGCTGGCTGGGTTACGGCGAGCGCGTCAAGGCGGGACTTGAAATTCAACGAACTGGTCGCGAAGCGGAAAAGTGAAAGCGCCGATCGTGATCGGGCGCGACCATCTCGACTCGGGCTCGGTCGCTTCGCCCAACCGCGAGACCGAATCGATGAAGGATGGCTCGGATGCCATCTCGGACTGGGCGATCCTCAACGCGCTGATCAACGCGGTCGGCGGCGCGACCTGGGTCTCGTTCCATCACGGCGGCGGCGTGGGCATGGGCTACAGCCAGCACGCCGGGCAGGTCATCGTGGCGGACGGGACACCCGAAGCCGCAGCGACGCCTGGAACGCGTGCTGACCACCGACCCCGGCATGGGCGTCGTCCGCCACGCCGACGCGGGCTATGAGATCGCCATCGAAGCCGCCAAACGTCACGGCATCAAGATGCCGATGTTGAAGTAAAGCGGGATATATCTCGCTTCCCAACCACCTTCCTTGAAAACCTCACGCAGCCTCTTCCCTCTCCTGTTATTACTCCTCGCCGCCTGTGCGCCGGAGGGACTGCTTCCCATTGGGACCGCGACCGGGGTGCAGGTCATCGCCAGCAGCACGCCCCTTCCACCGCCTGTTTCATCGCCCATACCATCCACACCGCTCGCGACCGCCACTGCCCCTCCCGCACCAGCTGGCGGAGCGCGTGCTGATCATCAGCTTCGACGGCTTGATGCCCGGCGCCATCGGCAAGGCGCCCATGACCAACCTGATCACATTGATGCAGGACTCCGCCTACTCGCTCAGCCGCGCAGACCATCCTGCCGAGCTCCACCCTGCCCTCGCACACCTCCATGCTGACCGGCTATTGCCCCGCCAAGCACGGCGTGTACTGGAATGATCTCGTCCCCGAGAACGGCTACGCACGCGGCGTGAACGTGTTCGACCTGGCTCACTCGGCGGGCTTGCGCACGGTGATGGTGGTGGGCAAGGAGAAACTGCGCCAGATCGTCAGACCGGAAAGCACGGACGTCTTCATCTACAATGAGACGGATTCCAGCATTGCCAACCTGGCTGCCGCGGAGATCCGCAAAGGTTTTGACCTGATGTTCGTCCATTTCCCCAACGGGGACGTGGTCGGTCACGAGTGGGGCTGGATGGGCGGGGTGCAGATGTGGGCGTTCCGCGAGGAGGACAAGTACCTGGGGCGGATCCTGACCGCGCTGGACGATAGCGGGCTGCGCCCCGGCACGCTGATGATCATCACCGCGGACCACGGGGGCTACCAGCACTCGCACGGGGGGGAGCTTCCGCAGGAGACCACCATCCCGTGGATCGTCTCCGGTCCGGGCGTCATCCCGGGTCCGCTGACCTCCTTCATCCAGACCACCGATACCGGCGTCACCGCCGCGTACATGCTCGGGCTGGCGCCTGCTCCCGATTGGGACGGCATTCCCGTCTATGAGGCTTTCGGTCTGCCAGCGCCCCTGCACATTCCCGCCATCTGTTTGCAGACACGCTGATATAAAACATCGTCCCGAAGGTGGGTACCTTCAGGACTTTTTTTCATTTTATGTTCTCCAGCAGGTCTTCCGCGAACATGTCGGTGAAGATCGCCTTCCCGATCTCGTTCATGTGCAAGCCGTCGGAGTAGTGATCCCACGTCAGCGATGCCACCCTGGAATAATCCAGGTAGATGACCCCGTTGGCAGCCAGGTAGGCGGTCAGGGCATCGTTATAGGGGCGCAGCAGCGGAGGTTCCGAACCGGGTGTGTCGAAGCGCATGATGCGCATCTGCACCAGGATCAACTGGACGCCGCGCTCCCTGGTCATCTGGATCAGCTCGGGCAGGAAGGATTTGCCCACCTGCTGGTCGAAGTCGAGGGCTTCCGCGCTGTAGAGGTAATCGTCGGCGGCGGCGAGCGCATCGCTCAGGAAATTCGGGTCCATGTTCATCTCGCCGAAGACGATCTCCATGGCGTTGTTCATGCAGGGCTCGCTGCAGCCCACGAAGCGGGCGGGCAGGGTGTAGCGCAGGCGGGCATCCACCGCCCGGCGGATATCCCAGCGCGAGCCGAAGGGCGGGAACCAGGCTTCCGAGAATTTCTCCAGCGGGTTCATCTGGTTAAGATAGGCTTTCTTGACCAGTTCCCCATCCTTGGGTCCGGCGAACTCATCGATCTGCTCGAAGTAGCGCCCGGTGACGCGGTAACCGGGGACGGTCATCATGCTGTCGCGGAAGAAGATGGCGAGATATTTGGGCGGCGACTTGGTGTCGAGGATGTTGTTCTTGGTGATCAGGTACCAGAGCGTGGAGGCGGAGCCGGGCAGACTGATGGACATGATGCTCTTATCCAGGCGCTCGGAAAGCACGGCGTTGTTCACCGCCGGGTAGAGCATGGAATCGCCCAGCAGGACGATATCGGGTTTTTTCTCATCGATATCCTGGGCATATTTCCTGCGGATGTATTTATCGAACTGCGGCTTGACATCCCGCGGGTAGGGGGTGTCGTAGTGCGCGGGGATCACGACCCACGAAACCGCCACCAGGGTCAGCAGGATGATCGCATATTGCAGGAAGGCTTTCATTTCTCATTCCACCTGTCGTTGCGAGGGCACTGTCCTGAGCGGAGCGACCGCAGGGAGCGCAGTCGAAGGGCTGCTCTTCGCAAGCATCCGAAGCAATCTCCTGTCGAATGAGGAGATTGCTTCGTCGGGCGGAGAACCACCTTCCTCGCAATGACAGATATAAGAGAATTTATCCATATAGTCCACTAGAACTGAAAATAGATGAAATCCGGCGTGCCCGAGTTGATGTAGACGAACATCACGATCGTGGCGACCGCGTAGTAGAGGGATTGGACGATCGAATCCGGCTTGAAATATTTGTCGATCAGCAGCTTGGCGATCAACGGGACGGAATAGACCGCCGCCAGCGAGAACATCAGGAGCGCCACGGACTGCTCCTCCACGCTGCCGAGGAAGGGACTGGAGAGCAGATTGGCGACCCAGGTCAGGGAGGGGGCGCCGAAGAGCAGGAAGGCGAGGAGCGTGATGCCGAACATGACCAGCCACGCCAGTATCACCTTGAGCGTCCCCTTCGGTTTCCATTCGCCGCGCAGACCGATCAACTGGTAGAACGCGATCGAGACGCCGTACAACGCGCCCCACGCCACGTAGGTCCAGCCGACCCCGTGCCAGAGACCGCTGACCAGCATGGTGACGACCGGCGGCAGGGCTTGCACGAGCCAGTCGGGCAGGCTCTCCTTCCGGCGCAGGAGCGCGCGGCGGACGGGGAAGAAGAGGTAGTCCCTCAGCCAGGTCGAGAGGGTGATGTGCCAGCGGTTCCAGAACTCGGTGGGGGTCAGGGAGAGATAGGGCGAACGGAAGTTCTCGGAGGTGTCGAAGCCCAGCAGGTAGGAGATGCCGCGCGCGATGTCGGTGTAGCCGGAGAAGTCCGCCAGGATCTGCAGGGTAAAGCCGAGCACGGCGGAGAGCGCCAGTTCGCCGGTGGGATTGGTCAGGTGAAAGATGCGGCTGACGGTGGGACCGACGCCGTTGGCGATGACGAACTTCTTGAAGAAGCCCATCACCAGCAGCGGCCAGGCACGGTAGAAGTTCTCCGCTTTCCAAAGGCGCGGGGCTTGGATCTGCGGCAGCAGCTTCTGGGCGCGGTCGATCGGTCCGGCGGTGATCTGGGGGAAGAAGGCCACGAACAGGGAGAATCCCACCAGGTCGCGCGTGGGCTTGAGCACGCCGCGTGAGACATCCAGGATGTACGCCAGTTTTTTCAGGGTGAAGAAGGAGAGACCGACCGGCAGAAGGATGCCCGCCAGGAAGGCATCCGCGGGGATGCCCAGGGAGGCGAGTTTGGCGGCAAGCGAGGGGACGAAGAAACCGAAGTACTTGAAGAACGCCAGCACGCCCACGTTCAGCAGCAGGCTGAGCGCGACCAGCCCGTTCTTCTTGTCGCTTTTTTCCAGCGCCAGCGAGATGCCGTAATCCGCCAGCGTGGAAAGCCCCAGCAGGATGGCATACCACGGGTGCACCCAGCCGTAGAAGACATAGCTCGCCGCCAGCAGCAGCAGGTTCTGCCAGGACTGCCGGCGCACGAGCCAGTACAGGGCGAAGACGAGCAGGAAAAAGAGAAGAAATTCGTAACTGGTGAAGTTCATGGGTAACGGCGCGGGATTATATCAGAGTAGTCGAAGGGCGAAGGGCGGTTAATGGAGAATGGATAATGAGGGTAGTGAGTAGCGAAGTGGTCTGAATAGTGCTAGTCAAATGGTCGAAGGTCGAAGGTCTGGAAAGTGGACGGGGATTGGGAGAGCGAGGGACAGGAATGTGCAGGGCGGAACAGCTCGAATCGCTGATGTGGCTCGACACCTGCACTGCACCAAACGCAGTGCGGTGCAAGTGTGGCGGCTTGCACTGCCTGGGTTAAGGGGCAAAAAAACCTGCCGCGAGGAGTTGGAGGTTCAATTCGATGGTTCAATTATGTCCAGACAATCATTTTTGAGGGGAAAAACGGTAATTTTTTGATGAAAAACAGGAGAGTTTGAATAGGAGCCAAGAAGGGGGATGAAAAATTCAATGATCGATTTGAACCTCTTATCAATTGCATTTTCCCTTTAGGCAGGGCGCGGTTTTTATGCAAAAATCGCACTTTTTTGAGGGGTAGTTTGAGAGGATGTATGGACAATCGGAATCATGGGGAATAGTGAATAGTGAAAGGGGAATGGTCGAAGGTCAACATCAGCGAATCGTGTCGCTGATATACCACGATGGCGGCAGGAAGCCGCCGCGGCTAAAGGTCAAAGGTCAAAGAGCGCGGGAGGGAGGTGGGACAGCGGTGAATTATGAGAAACATGATATCCCCTCAATTTTTTAAAATAAATCCAAACGAATGGATCCTGGCTGGGGGTGATCAGGGGCGGGGTTTGGGACTGGTTATTTTTGTGGTCCATGAGTAATTTGTGTGCATTTGTAAATTTAAATCCAAACGAATACCCTTTTTCGGGTGATTTAAGGCGGAAATCCGAGTAGTAGTTGAAGGTTACAGGTTCCATGCGGTAGTGTCCATTATTAAAATAGTCCCGACTTCCTTAGGGGCGTCGGGACAGGGTTATTTTAGAACAAATGTTCAAACCTGTCAAGGGGGATATTTTTGTCGGCAACTTGCGCCTGCATTACGCGGAGACCCTCACCAGGCACAAGCTGCATTATTCCAAAAAGGGAAAAACCTGCCGCCTTATAAAAGGCTCTTCGATATATAATCTCGATATATGAAACCTCCATCCACTCCCCTTTCCCTGAATGCCAAAAAGATCGCCATCTATTTACTGGAGGTCGTCTGCCTGGCGGTGATCTATCACCTGGCGGCGCGGGTGGGATTGAAGATGGCGTACGTGCAGAGCAACACCTCGCCGGTCTGGCCGCCGACCGGCATCGCACTGGCAGCATTGCTGATCTTCGGATATCGGGTCTGGCCTGGAATAAGCCTGGGCATCCTGCTCGGTTCCGTCCTGACCGGGGCGGACCTGGGGCTTGCGCTGGGAATGACCATCGGCAACACGCTGGAGGCGCTGGCAGGTGCGTATCTATTGAAGCGCTTTGTCAACTTCCATAACAGCATGGATCGGATCCGGGACGTGGTGGGGTTTGGATTCGTTTCTGTTTTCAGCACGACCATCAGCGCCACCATCGGGACGATCACCCTGATGCTGTTAGGCATGGGTGAGTGGTCTGCCTTTGGAGCCATCTGGTCCACCTGGTGGATCGGCGACCTGCTCGGGGCGCTGGTCGTTGCGCCCGCCCTGCTGGTCTGGTTCGCGCCGCCCTCCCTGCGCTTGCAGGGACGGCAGTACCTGGAGGGAATGGTTCTTCTTATCCTGCTGGTGCTGGTCACCTGGTATGTCTTCGGCAGCAGGTCGCCCGGCGGGATCCTGCACCAGGCTCTGATCTACCTGGCATTCCCCTTCATCATCTGGGCAGCTCTCCGGCTTGGTCAACAGGGCGCGACCATCACCATGTTCCTGATCTCAGGTATTGCCATCTGGGGTACGGTGCAGGGCTTGGGTCCTTTCGCCCTGGAATCAAAGAACGACAGCCTGGTCCTGCTCCAGACATTCACGGCGGTCGTTTCGTTGACCGCCCTGATCCTTGCCGCGGCGACCATCGAGCGCCGCAAAGCCACGGAGGCTTACCAGCAAAGAGCCGAGGACCTCGCCACGTTGAACGATTCATCCCGGAAATTCCTGGATAACTTCGAGATCGCCGGCATCCACCAGACCATCTGCCGCCTGGCAGTGACCAGGCTTGGATTGGATGCCGCCTGGATCGAGGTGCCCGGCAACGAGAGCGGAGAGACGCACCTGTCCGCCGTTCACGGCATGCCCATGGAGGCTGTGGCGTCCCAAAAGAAGATCTGGGATCCGGAAACGCAGCCCGGAACAGGGAGCGCCTGCCTGGTAAGAACGATCGCGGACCTCCCCGCCTCGCAGGCTCAGGCTGCACACCATCAAGCCTATGCGGCTTTCCCCCTGGTATTCAGCAGCCAGCCGATCGGCGCGCTGAAGATGCTCAGCCGGAGCAGTGATTTCTTTTCGGAAGACCGGCAGATGCTCATCCAGTCCTACGCCAACCTTGCCGCGGTCGCCATTCAAAATACATTGCTGTTTGATGAAGTGCGCCTGACCAACCGCCAGTTGCACGCGCTGTCCCAACGTCTGATGAAGGTGCAGGAGGAGGAACGCCTGCAGCTCTCCCGCGAATTGCACGATGAATCCGGGCAGCTGCTGGCAGCCCTGACGGTTCAACTCGGCTTGCTGGAACGTGACGCGCACGAACCCGCCGCCATCCATGAGCGCACCGTGGAATTGAAACAGACCGCCAACATGATCCAGGAAAACCTGCACCGCCTGGCGGTCAATCTTCGTCCCGCCAGCCTCGACCACCTTGGATTGGTGACCACCCTTCAACAGTTCATCCGGGAATTCAGCCGCCAGTACAACCTCCCGGTGGAATTTGAGGCGGTGGGCGTACAGGACAAACGCCTGCCGATCGACGTCGAAACCGCGCTCTTCCGCATTGTCCAGGAAGCCCTGACCAACGTGGTGCTGCACGCCCGGGCTGCACGCGTGGATGTGCTGATCAGCCGCACGGACACCCGGGTGAGCGCCATCGTGGAGGATGATGGCATCGGTTTTATCCCCGCCTTCAGCATGACCGAGGACCAGCTGGGTTTGTTCGGGATGCGGGAACGCATCCAGATGCTGGGCGGCACCTTGACCATCGAGAGCTCCCCCGGAAAAGGCACGACCGTGAAAGCCGAGGTACCCTGCCATGATTAAAGTCCTGATCGCGGATGACCATGCCATTGTCCGCACCGGCTTGCGCGCCCTGATCCATTCCGAGCCTGCCATGGAACTGGTCGGTGAGGCAACCGGCGGTTACGAGGCGCTTGAACTGGTGAAGAAGACCCGCCCGGATGTGCTGGTCCTGGACCTGAGCATGCCCGACCTGGATGGCATCGCCGTCACGCGCCAGGTCAAACCACAATTCCCCGACCTGCACATTTTGATCCTGACCCTCCACGAGGATGAAGCCCTGCTCAAGGCTGCGCTCAAAGCGGGCGCCTCCGGGTACATCCTGAAACGCGCCGCCGAGACCGAGCTGATCTCCGCCATCCACACCATCCTGCGCGGCGACCTGTATGTCGATCCCTCCATGGTCCGCAGGCTGTTGACCGATGAAACGCCCCCTACCGCCGCCTCACCCCAATCGGCGGAAACGCTGACGCCGCGCGAGATCGAAGTGCTCAAACTGATCGTGCAGGGTTACACCAACCGCCAGATCGGCGAGGAATTGAGCATCAGTGTCCGCACCGCGGAAAGTCACCGCGCGAATTTGTCGGATAAACTCGGCTTGCACAGCCGGGTGGAACTGGTGCGCTATGCCCGCGAGCATGGCTTGATCGAATAACGATCAAGAAGTTCCCCCTCACCGACCCCGTAGAAAATACGGGGTCGGTTTACGTATTAGCTACGATGACTCAGCGGGATAAAAATCGCAAGTTTCTACGCTTACAGAACCTGACCGAAACCCATATCATGGAATGGAGAGAAATGGCACTCTGCGATTTCTCTGCTCTGTTGTCATATTCCTGCCTGACCTGGAAGGATGTTCATGCCCAATCCACAAAACCAGCCGCCCATGATCGCCTTGCGTGGCATTACCAAGGCCTTTCCCTTCGTGCTTGCCAACGATCATATCGATCTCGATATTTTCAATGCGGAGATCCATGCCCTGCTGGGGGAGAACGGCGCGGGGAAAAGCACGCTGATGAAGATCCTGTTCGGTTTTTATCGCGCGGATGCGGGCGAGATTCTGATGGAATGGAAAACCGATCGCCATCCACTCGCCGCGCGACGCACGCGCCGCCCGCATCGGGATGGTCTTCCAGGACCTCAACCTGATCCCCGCCTTCACCGTGGCTGAGAACATCGCCTTGTTCCTGCCAAACCTGAAGGCAGTCCTGGATCCCCGGGAGATCGACCAGCGCATCAACGAAATATCGAAACAATACGGTCTCAAGGTTGACCCCCAGGCGCTGGTTTCCCAATTATCCATCGGCGAACAGCAGAAGGTCGAGATCCTGAAATTATTACTCTCCGATGCGCGCCTGCTCATCCTGGATGAACCGACGCGCGTCCTGGCTCCGCATGAGGTGGAAGCCCTGTTCGGTATCCTGGATAACCTGCGCAAGGATGGCTATGCCATCCTCCTGATCACGCACAAGCTAAAGGAAGTGCTGGAGTGCGCGGACCGGATCACCGTCCTGCGCGGCGGGCGCGTGGCAGGCTCGCTTTTGCGCGCGGATGCCACCGAGGAAAAACTGGTGGGGCTCATGTTCGAGAAGGAACTGTCGCATTTACAGGTCGGCGCCAGGCATGACCTGAGGCATCCAGCGCCCCCATTCTTGAATTACGAGATGTGGAAACCCATGCCGAGGGCGCCGGCACCAGCCTGAAAGACATCCAACTGCAGATCCACCCGGGTGAGATCGTTGGCGTGGCTGGCGTGTCCGGCAACGGGCAGAAGGAACTGTGTGATGTGGTGCTGGGAATGGAGACCTGCATCCAGGGTAAAAAATTCCTGTACGGCAGGGATCTCACCAATCAGCCCGTTCAAAACATGCGCAGGAACGGCGTCAGTTTCATCCCGGAGAATCCACTGATGATGGCATCGGTGCCGTTCATGACCGTGCTGGAGAACATGGCACTCACCCAGACCTGGCGCTACGCGCGGCGCGCCGGCTTCTCCATGGATTGGGCGTCCGTCAAGGCGGACATGCAGGAGACCGCGCAAGCGCCTGGGATTCCCCACCAATTTTTATGCCATCCCCAAGTCGCTGTCCGGCGGGAACCTCCAACGCATGGTCATCCTGCGTGAATTGACCCACAACCCGCGCCTGGTGATCGCCTCCTACCTGACGCGCGGGCTGGATGTGCAAAGCACGATCGCCGCGCGGCAGGCATTGGTGCATGCCCGCGAGAGCGGTGCGGGAGTCCTGCTCATCTCGGAGGACCTGGATGAGTTATTCACGCTCAGCGACCGCCTGCTGGTCTTGTATGGCGGAAGGATCGCGGGGGAATTCAAACCATCAGAAACAGATATCTACGAAGTGGGTCACCTGATGACCGGCTCAAAGGCGGAACATGTCACAAACGGCTAGATCCCTCCCCGCGTTTCCTTCTCCAATCCCCTGGTGAGCAACCTCATCCGCTACCTGCTGATGACCCTGCTCGCCCTGCTGCTTTTTGGCGTCATCCTGCTTGTATCAGGAAAGGACCCGATCCAATCCTACAGGGACATCTTCTCCTCCACCCTGGGAAGCGTCTATGGATTTTCCGAAGTGCTGGTCGCCATGATCCCCATGCTGATCACGGCGCTGGCGGTCGCCTTGCCTTCGCGGGTCGGCTTGATCAACGTGGGTGGGGAAGGGCAGTTGTACATCGGCGCGGCATTCGCCACCTGGGGCGCGCTGCCTTTCAAGGAACAGCCAGCCTGGATCCTCCTGCCGGTCATGACCCTGCTTGGCATGCTCGGCGGTGCGCTGTGGGCTTTCATCCCCGGTTATCTTAAAGTCGATCGGACTGGTGAACGAGACCATCACCACCCTGCTGATGAATTCCATCGCACCCAAGATCGTCGGCTTCCTCATTTTCGGGTTCTGGCATTCCCCCATGGATACGGTCAAGACCGACAACTTTGTTCCTGCGGCGCGCCTGCCGACCTTCTTCGACACCCGCCTCCACCTCGGCATGGTCTTTGCGTTGATCCTGCTGGTGCTCTTCTGGTTCTTCATGAAATACACCCGCTGGGGTCTGGAAATGCGCGCCATCGGCGGGAACGCCCAGGCAGCCAAGCGGAATGGCATCCCCCTGAAAGGCTATTTGATCACGATCATGTGCATCGGTGGGGCGATCGCCGGGCTGGCAGGCATGACCAGGTCTCCGGTTTTTACGGCGTCCTCCTGCTCAATTTCTCCATCGGTCTGGGTTTCATGGGATTCCTGATCTGCTGGCTGGCGGGGGGTGACCCACTCGGCATATTCCTGATGTCGTTCGTGGTCGCGGTCATTACTACCGGCGGCAACCTGCTGCAATTGACCCGTGACCTGCCTTATGCGGTCATCAACATCCTGCTGGCGTTCACCTTGTTCGTGGTGCTGGCGCGCCCCATCCTTCAGAAAGGGAAAAAAGCATGACCCTCTTATCCATCCTCGGAGTCCTTTCCAGCGCGATCTTTTCGGGCACCTCGCTTCTTTACACCACCCTGGGCGAAGTGATCCATGAGCGTGCCGGTATCGTCAACCTCGGTCTGGAAGGTGTCTGCTGATCAGCGCCTCCTCCGGCTTCGCGGTGACCGTCCTGACCGGCAATCCATATCTCGGCGTGCTGGTTGCATGCTGCTGGGCGGTTTGATGAACATGATCCTTGGTTATCTGGTCATCCAGCGCGGGGCAAACCAGCTTGCCAGCGGCTTGACGTTGATGTTCTTCGGTTTCGGTTTGAGCGCCTTGATCGGCAAACCGTATGTCGGTTCAAAGATCAACGGTCTGCCCGATTTCCATTGCCCGGGCTTGTCCGAACTGCCCGCAGCTTTACACCTCGCTCTTTAGTTTTGACATTCTCATTTACCTGGTGATTCCTGTTGCGATCTTGATCTGGTGGCTGCTTTTCCGCACCCGCTGGGGCTGGGCTTGCGCGCGGTCGGCGAGAATGCGGATACCGCTTTCTCCTCAGGTCGCAACCCGCGCCTCATCCGCTACCAGGCACTTTTCCTGGGCGGCATGCTGGCAGGGCTCGGCGCTGCCCACCTATCCATCGCCTACACCATGAACTGGAC
>CAWGMC010000047.1:0-45338 GCA_963823545.1 uncultured Chloroflexia bacterium
CATGCATATTATGAAAGCCAATTCCGAAGCCTACGCCGTCAATCTTAAAAAGCACTTTGGACGGCACCTGCAACCATTCATGAGAACGGAATGATCCATGGACAATCAAATATTTCACAAACTATATGATTTCTCTGGAAAAGTGGCGGTCGTCACTGGTGGCGCGGGTGTATTGTGTGCCAGCCTATGTCGGATACTGGCAAGTTTAGGAGCAAGGGTTGTCATCCTTGACCTAAATCCTGATGCTGCGGAAAATCTGGCTCGGGAAATCCGTACAACCGGCGGGAAAGCCCTTCCCATTGCCTGTGATGTACTGGACAAGGTCAGCATCGAATCAGCAGCCCAGGAAATTCTTCAAGCATATGGTCACATGGACATCCTCATCAACGGCGCCGGCGGAAACAAGCCACAAGCCACCACCAAACCCGATCATTCCTTCTTCGACCTGCCGCGGATGCCCTGCGCTGGGTCTTCGACTTGAATTTTGGGCACCATCCTGCCATCTCAGGTCTTTGGAAAGATCATGGCAGAGCAAAAGACCGGCGTCATCCTGAATATCTCCTCAATGAACGCCTTCCGCCCTCTCACACGCATTGCGGCCTATTCCGCAGCCAAGGCTGGCGTCAGTAATTTCACTCAATGGCTGGCCGTCCATATGGCACAAAACTACTCTCCCAACATCCGGGTCAACGCGATCGCACCGGGTTTTTTCGTAGGCGAACAAAACCGCAGTTTGCTTCTAAACGAGGATGGTTCCCTGACACCGCGCGGGCAATCCATCCTTGACCACACCCCGATGAACCGCTTTGGGACTCCTGAAGACCTGCTTGGTGCATCAATGTGGTTGCTCTCCCCGGCATCAGCCTTTGTGACCGGCATTGTTCTCCCCATCGACGGTGGTTTTTCAGCATACAGTGGAGTTTAACTAATCTCATGCTCAATGCTCAAGTAATTGCAGGCTCAGGGCTGCTTTCCAATGAAACCATCCGCGGGACTCTTGAAGAAGGACTTGCGGGTAAATTTACGGGTCTTAGGATCCTTGTGCTGATTCCCGACCATACGCGTTCCCTGCCATTGCCATATTTATTTCGCGTGCTGGTGGAAATTCTCCACAACACAAAACAACTGGATTTCATGGTGGCATTGGGGACACATCCGCCTTTGAGTGATGAAAGTTTGAACAGGCTGGTGGGAATATCGACTGAGGAACGCAGTAAGAAATATAAACATATTGGTCTGCTCAATCACGCGTGGGAGGACCCTGCCGCGTTGGCAATGCTTGGGATCATGGAACAGGATGAAGTCCGCGCGATTGCGGGCGATCACTGGCACCCGTCATTACCACACCAGGTTCCCATCCGAATCAATAAAGCCGCGCTGGAGTACGACCACATCCTCATCCTGGGACCGACCTTCCCGCACGAAGTGGTCGGGTTCTCAGGCGGAGCCAAGTATCTCTTCCCTGGTATCTCCGGTGCGGAAATGATCAATGCCACGCATTGGCTGGGCGCACTGGCAGGTGTGGTACAGACAATTGGTGTGAAGGATACGCCTGTGCGTGACATGATCAACGCCGCGGCGCAAAAACTCAAGACCCCCGTCACGTTGATCGCGTTGACTGTGGATGGCTGCGATGTGGCTGGGATATTCATCGGGAATATGCTTGAAGCCTGGAGCGAGGCAGCAGATTTTTCAGCCCAGCGTCACATTCAATGGTGTGAAAAACCTTATCAGCGCGTGCTCTCCTGCGCCCCCGCCATGTATGATGAATTGTGGACGGCCGCAAAAGCCATGTATAAACTTGAACCCGCGGTCGCCGTCGGCGGAGAAGTGATCATCTATGCCCCGCATCTGGATGTGGTCAGTCACGTTCATGGAAAATACATATACGAGATCGGTTACCACATCCTGCCCTATTTTTTGAACGATTGGGAACGTTTCAAACATATTCCGCTTGGTGTTCTGGCGCACAGCACTCATCTGCGCGGCTCCGGGTTGATGAATGGAAATGTTGAAAAGCCCAATGTCCAAGTCACCCTTGCAAGCAAAATATCTGCCAAAGACTGCGCAAAACTTAACCTGGGTTATCTTGACCCTGCCAAAATCAAAATCCAGGATTGGATGAACCGGGAGGATGAAGGGATCCTCTACGTCCCCAGAGCAGGCGAAATGCTATATCGAGTGAAAGAATAACCCGAAGGAGTGGATTGATGAAATATAAAATCGGCATCGTTGGATTGGGCGTGATGGGTCATAACCTCGCCCTGAATATGGAACGCAACGGATTCCCTGTGGCAGGCTATGATCTGGATGCTGTCAAAACCAAAGCCTTCCTTGAAGGACCGGCTCCGGGAAGCAAATCATTGGCGTGGACACTCCCGCTGAGTTGATGGAGGTATTGGAAAAGCCGCGCCGCATCCTGCTCATGGTTCCTGCGGGCGCACCGGTGGATAGTGCCATTGCTCATCTCAAACCGCATCTTGAAACGGGTGACATCCTGATGGATGGCGGCAACTCGTTCTTCCTTGATACCGAACGGCGCAACAAGGACGCTCGAGGCAGAGGGTTTCAACTTCATCGGTACAGGTGTTTCCGGCGGAGAGGAAGGCGCGCTGTGGGGACCGGCAATCATGCCCGGCGGGCAGAAGGAGGCATGGGAAGCGACAGCTCCCATCTTCCGCGCAATTGCTGCCAAGGCGGAAGACGGCCAGCCTTGCGTGGATTACATGGGACCACGTGGCGCGGGTCACTACGTCAAGATGGTGCACAACGGCATCGAATACGGCGACATGCAGCTGATTGCAGAAATCTATGACATCCTGCATCGCGGGCTGGGTTTGTCGGCGCATGGAACTTCATGAAATATTTACCGAATGGAATAAGGGCGAACTGAAATCCTATCTTATTGAAATCACAGCGGATATCTTCAAGAAAATGGATGGAGAGACTGGCTTGCCCATCGTGGATCTGATCCTGGACGAGGCTGCCCAGAAAGGCACTGGCAAATGGACCTCGCAAAATGCTCTGGATATTGGCGCACCCATCCCGACCATCAATGCTGCAGTGGAAAGCCGCATTCTCTCCAGTCTGAAAACTCAGCGTGTGGACAGCCAGCCGCCTTATACATGGACCAAAGCTGGAATATAAAGGTGACCGGACACATCTCATCAACGCGGTCAGGCAGGCGCTCTATGCCAGCAAAATCACATCCTATGCCCAGGGGATGGGATTGCTCAGGATTGCATCAGCGGAATACAAATATGAGCTAAAAATGGGCGGGATAGCAAAGATCTGGCGGGCGGGATGCATCATCCGCGCAGACCTGCTGAGTGACATTATGCATGCCTATCGGCGCGATCCAGATCTGGTCAACCTGCTGTTGGATGATGCCTTCCGCGAGGCGGTTGAGAGTCGGCAGGAAGCCTGGCGCATTGTCGTTCAGACTGCGATAGGCATGGGCATTCCGGTTCTGGCCTTGAGCGCATCACTGGCATACTTTGATGCGTATCGCAGTGAACGCCTGCCCGCCAACCTGACCCAGGCCCAGCGTGATTACTTCGGTGCGCATACTTACCGTCGCATCGACCGCGAGGGTTCGTATCATACAGGATGGACGGTCATCATAAAAAGGAGCGAATATGAAATACGGTCTCAATATTCAACCCAACGGCTCACTCGACTTTCTCTCGCTTGGCGCGCTGGTTCATCGACTCGACCCGGGTATCATCCCCTTCCGCAAGGCAACCGAGTGCCAGATCCACGTCTCGGGTGGGGAATTCAATTGCGCCGCCAATCTGTCTGATTGTTTCCGCCTCAACACCGGAATTGTCACCGCCATGGTGGATTATCCCATCGGGGATCTGATCGCTGAACGTGTGCGGGCGATGGGAGTCAAGCCATTTTACAAACATTTCAAGCATAACGGCGTCAACGGTCCCAATATGGCTGCTGTTTACAGTGACCGTGGTTTTGGCGTACGTGCCCCGGTCGTTTTTTATAACCGATCAAATGAAGCCGCTGCCCAACTAAAACCCGGTGATTTTGATTGGAAGTCGATTTTCTCGGATGGCGTGCGCTGGTTCCACAGCGGAGGAATCTTTGCAGCGTTATCTGAAACTACCGGTGAACTCATCATCGAAGGGATGAAAGCTGCCAAGGCTGCCGGAGCGTAACCTCATTTGACCTGAACTATCGCGCCAAACTATGGAACATCTGGGGCGGGCAGGAACGTGCCCAAACGATCATCAGCGAATCGTGGAAAACGTGGATGTGCTGGTCGGTAATGAGGAGGACCTCCAGCTGGGTCTCGGGATCCCGGGACCGGAAGCAGGCTCGAGATCCAAACTGGATCCAAGCGCTTTCTTTGGGATGATCGACCAGGTCGTGAGTAAATATCCCATGATTAAAGTTGTCGCGACCACCTTGCGGGAAGTCCAATCGACAAATCGCCACAGCTGGGGCGCGGTGGCATGGATCGATGGTAAATCGTATATCTCCCCCACCTGTGAATTGGATATGTATGATCGCGTCGGCGGCGGGGATGGGTTTGCTTCAGGTCTTTTCTATGGATTGCTGACCGGTGAACCCGAACAGGAAGCGGTCAATCTGGGTTGGGCGCATGGAGCTCTCCTGACCACCTTTCCCTGGCGATACCACCATGGCAACAGTCGAACAGGTGACGGGCTTTTGCCCAAGGCGGCTCAGCCCGCATCCAACGATAGACCGACAAGAGAAGACCTAAAAAGAGTATTTATAGGCTCGATTTATTTCCGTGAATTTTTATGTATTCAATGCACACGTGTGCATGGTCTAAATATAATACTAGAAGGAGAACAACCATGGAAAAAATGAAGGCTTATGTTTTCAAGGATGTCGGCAAGCTCGTTTACGAAGAGAAACCTATCCCGCACGTAAAGGATCCGGATGACGTCCTGCTCAAGGTCAAGGCTGTGGGCATCTGCGGTTCGGATCTGAAGATCATCGAGGGCAAGCATCACTTCAAACCGAATACCATCCTCGGGCATGAGTTCTGCGGCGAGGTGGTCGAGATTGGTTCACATGTTCATCATGTCAAGATCGGCGACCGTGTGGCGATCGATAACAATATTCGCTGTGGTTTTTGCTCATTCTGCCGCATGGGGCTGACCAGCCAGTGCGTGGAGATCAAGACCAGCGCCCTGGGTGTCATGCGTGACGGCGGGTATGCCGAGTATTGCCTTGTTCCCGAAAAGCAGTGCTATCGTACTGCCTGATGAGATTGATGATGTGCTTGGTACACAGGTCGAGACGCTGGCGACCGTGGTCAATGGCATGAACACCCTGCTCATGCTGCCTTACGACTACGTCATGATCCTGGGCTTCGGTCCCATCGGTTATCTGTTCGCGCAGTTCGCCAAAAACATTGCAGCCAAAGTGGCAGTAACCGAGATCGATCCGTTCCGCATCAATGTTGCCAAGGAATGCGGTCTGACTGTCTGGAATCCGAACGAGGTGGATGTTGTCGAAAAGATCACCGATTTCACTTATGGGCGCAAAGCGGACATCGTTGTGGAAGCCACCGGGAATGCACTCGGACAGGCACTCCAATGCGTCACCCCCGGCGGCAAGGTGCTGCCATTTGGCATGGACTCCTCAATCAACCTGAACATCGTTCCGAACGAAATCACCCGCTGGGCGACCAAGATCCTCGGTCTTTACCTCGGTCAGAACACGATGGTTCCATCCATCCGCCTGTTCCAGGAAAACCGCCTGAATATGGGACCTTTCTTCACAAAAGTCATCCCGTTCGATGAAGGCTTGGAGCGCATTCGACATGCTCGGTCTGGATATGAAGACCCTGCAGCATCAACCCAAGAGCGCCATGAAGATCGTGATGAAGATGTAATTTCCAAGACCTTTTACCCCCGGGTGTGTTAGATCCAAACCGGATCCACAGGGTAGAAAGGAAACGATGAAACTGGCTTTCCACGGCGCGACGACAATGACCAGCGATCTTGAAACTGATATTGCCATCACTGCGCGTGCAGGATTCAAGGCGCTTGAGATCTGGGCGACGAAAATGGATCGCTACTTGGCAGTCTCACTCGCTGACTGATCTCAATGCATTGTTATTGGATCATGGCAGTCGTGCCACTCGCGCTCAACTCGATTGAGTTCATCGCGTTCCGCGGGAGCGAGTATTGCCCAAGTTCAAGCACGTCTGCATGAACTTGGCAGGATCGCACAGACTATCGGCTGCCCGACCGTTGTCGTCGTGCCCAGCCCGTTGCCGGACCGCAATTTGCCGTGGACCGACGTGGTCACCGAGTACGTCAAGGTGTTGCGCGACTTGAGCGAGATTGCCCGCCTGTACGGTATAAATCTGTCGTTCGAATTCCTGGGTTTTGGGTGGTGCAGTGTGCGCACACCGCGCGCGGCGTTTGAGATCATCCGCAAAGTGGAACGTGACAATATCGGCCTGACAATTGACGCGGCTCATTTTTATGCTGGCGGCGGCTTGATGAGTGAACTTGATCAACTGGATCCGACGGCGCATCTTCGCATTTCACCTGAACGATCTTGAGGATACACCAAAGGAAGCCGTCCGCGACAGCACACGGCTCCTGCCCGGTCTGGGTGTGGTGCCGCTCGACTGACATCTGCGCGCGGGCTAAAGAGCATCGGTTATCGCGGACCTTGCTCGATGGAACTATTCCGCCCCGAGTATTGGACTTGGGATCCCCAGGAATTGGCGAACAAAGCCCATGAGGCTGCGCTCAAGGTGTTGTCGCCGCATTTTCAAATCGAATAAAGCTGGCAGGTATATTTCTTCATAGAAAAAGAGGCTGAAATGACAAAAAAAGTTAAGATCGCTGTAATTGGCACCGGACGCATGGGCAGCGTCCATGTGCGCAACATCGTCCGGCAGATCCCCGAAGCAGACCTGGTGGCAGTCTGTGACATCCGTCTGGAAGTTGCCCAGGCGGTGGCGGATGAGTGTGGCATCCAGCGTGTGGTGAAGGATTACCATGAACTTCTGGCTGATCAGGATATCGAAGCCATCCTGATCGCCACCAGCACAGATACGCACGCTTTCATCATGAAGGATGTGGCCGAAGCCGGCAAGCATATCTTTTGTGAGAAACCGCTGGCGCTTGAATTGGACAAGATCGATGAGGCGTTGGCTGCAGTCAAAAAAGCCGGGGTCAAACTACAGGTCGGGTTCAACCGCCGTTTTGACAAGAGCTTCCAGCGCGTGCATGAGATCGTAGCTTCGGGCGAGATCGGCCGACCGTGCATCCTGCGCATCACCAATCGCGATCCCGATTTCCCTGCCATGGAGTTCCTGCGTGTTTCGGGCGGGATCTTCCTGGATCTGGCCATCCACGACTTTGACATGATCCGTTTCCAGCTTGGTGAGGTGGTGGAGGTCTATGCCGCCGGCGGCGTGCTGATCGAGCCAAAGCTGAACGAATTTGGCGACATCGATACAGACGTGGTCATCCTCAAGTTCGCCAATGGCGCGGTGGGCACCATCGACAACAGCCGCAAGGCGGTCTATGGTTACGACCAGCGCCTGGAAGTATTTTGCTCGAACGGCACAGCCATGGCCGATAATGAAGCTGAGACGACCGCCATCAAGGGAAACCGGGATGGCTTTCTTTCTGCCAAACCGCCATACTTCTTCATGCAGCGTTATGCCCCCTGCTATGTGGAAGAAGTACGCCAATTCGTCGAGTGCGTCCGCGATGACAAACCCACCCCCACCACTGGCGCGGATGGTCGCGCGGCTGTGGTACTTGGGTTATGCAGCCTGGAAATCATTCCGCGAGAACCGACCGGTGAAGATAAGCGAGATCGGATAGACCAACTGTGAACAGCGGATGACTATGCAACCTGGCATTTTGACAAAACCAATCAAAGACCAATATCTGAACTGCATCCGCTATGGTCTTTCCTGATTAATATCATCTAATAAAAGGAGCAATAAATGTCAACAAACGTACCGCAAGGATTTCTCCCCACCGATCAGCCCGATCTGTTTTTCGAAGAAACCCGGTTGGGCGCATGAAAAAAGAAGTCTGGGATGCCAGCGATGAGCAGATCGATGCCATCCTGAGTGATTACGGCATCCCTTCGCCAGTGGAGTGGGGCAAGCCCGGTTCCTATATCCAGACCACCACCCGCTGGCAGGTGGAAGCCAACCGGAAAAAGAATGATATCGTCTTCATCCCGGTTGGATGCACCGAACTGCACGGGCAGCACCTGCCCTCTGCCGCCGATACACTCTATGTCAGCGCGATCTGTGAAGGCGTGCGTCGTTTTACAGCCAAACGCGGTGCACCGGTTAACCTGGCATTGCCTCCCCTGAATTATGGCGGGCATCCCTATCATCACCTGGGCATGCCCGGTACTGTGATTGTGCGCGAGCACGTGGTGCGCGAGATGATGATCGATGTCATGCTTGGCTTGTGGAATGATGGTTTCCGTAAACAGCTGATCGTCAACAATCACGGTCAGTTGTGGATGCTCGAATCGGCAGTGCAGGAATTCCAGAAACGCTACCAGTTGCCGGGCATTTTCCGCGTGATCGATTGGCATCGTGGTGTGCGCGAGTTTTTCCGCCCTGTGGAACGTGGCGGACAGATGACCACCAACTTTGTCCATGCGGATGAATCGGAGACCTCCCTCAGCCTGCTGCTCCACCCGGAGATGGTGGACATGAATTATGCGGTCGACACCGAGGGCAAATCCTACCTGCCCGATGGACACTTTGATAAATCCGTCGATCCATTTGGACGTCCAAGCCGCTGGTCGGAAGGCGAAGGACATTTTGCGATCGAGATCGCTGCCACTCCCGAAGGTGTGGTCGGAAAAGCCAAATCCGGAACAGCGCAAAAAGCCAAACGCCCGATGGCTGCCATCCTGAAATACCTGACCCTCTGGCACGATGACATACTGAACGCCTTCCCGGCCGGCAAGGTTCCTCCCGTGGAAGAAGTTACCCTTCGCACGGAAAAGGACATGGAGCCCTATCTGCGCGAGCCGTTGAGCAAGGGTTGGAAACCGGTCTATGGTATTCCGCGCATTGGACAGGGAACAGAAGTCTGAAAAGCGACCTCGTCCGCCCATCCTGAAGGAGACCGGAGAAGCTGGTCCATGGAATTAATCAACTTATCAAGGAGAAAACCATGAAAGGCAAAATGCAAGGCGTGACCCTGGTTGCAGACTGGGATCCCAAACCCGGTTTCAAACTCGGCTCGAAGGATATCGAAGGTCGCCAGACCTATCTCGGCAGCCAGGTTTGGCGGAATCCGCGGTTCGAGATCCGCGAATATGATATTCCGACTCCCGGTCCGGAGGAAGTGCTCATGGAGGTCAAAGCCTGCGGTATCTGTGGCTCAGATGTCCACATGGCACAGGCTGATAAAGAAGGCTATATTTACTATCCCGGTCTGACCGGTTTTCCATCCATCCTGGGTCATGAGTTTTCCGGCATGGTTGTGGAAGCCGGTAAAAATGCCCGCGACAAGCGCACGAACAAACCCTTCAAGGGCGGCGAAGCTGTCACCACGGAGGAGATGCTTTGGTGCGGACAGTGCAAACCCTGTGCCGACGGTCAGCCCAACCACTGCGAGCAATTGAATGAAGTCGGTTTCAATGTGAATGGCGCATACACCAAGTACATCGTCCTGCCCTCCCGAACCTTGTGGAGCCTGGAACCCCTCCGCAAGAACTACAAGGGGGACGACATTTTCGTCGCCGGCAGCCTGGTCGAACCAACCTGTGTGGCCTATAACGCAGCCATCGAACGCGGGGGTGGAATCCGTCCCGGCGACCGGGCTGTCATTCTCGGCGGCGGTCCCGTGGGAATCGCGGCTTGTGCCATCCTCAAGCGCGCCGGTGCCTCGCAGGTTATCATCTCCGAGACCCAGCAGGAACGCGCCGATATGGCACTCAAGTTGGGTGCCGATTACCACGTCAACCCATCCAAGGAGGATTTCGCTGAACGCGTTCTCGAGATCACGGACGGCATGGGGGCGGATATGTTCATGGAAGCCACCGGTCTACCGGCGGTCGTCTATCCCGGCATCGAGAAGGTGATCTGGGAAGGACGGACTTTGTTGAGCACGGTAGTGGTCACTGCCCGCGCGGATGCCAAAATGCCGGTTGCCGGCGAAGTGCTCCAGGTGCGCAAAGCGCGCATCGTTGGCGCCCAGGGACACTCCGGACATGGCAACTTCCCGCGCGTGATCGATTGCATGGCGACCGGCATGGA
The DNA here is from genome assembly GCA_963823545.1 of uncultured Chloroflexia bacterium. Taxonomy (GTDB): domain Bacteria; phylum Chloroflexota; class Anaerolineae; order Anaerolineales; family Villigracilaceae; genus Denitrolinea. The sequence goes on from CAWGMC010000047.1 coordinate 10,259, forward strand.
TATGACCCCCATGAGCACCAAGAAGATCAGCCTGGAGGAATTGCCCGGAGAACATCATCAAACTTCAGACCGACCGCTCCGAGTGTAAAATAACCTACATCGCAAAATAGTTTTTTCATCTCCCCTCTCCAAATAAGAGAGGGGAGGAAAAATCCATGAAACTGTCAATTGTGCTTTCCACCCAACCAGCCCAATTCCAGGCTGCCACATTCAAAGGCGACCTGGAATCCAACCTTGCGCGCATCGCATCCCTCGGTTATGACGGCGTTGAACTTGCCATACGCGATCCCCGGTTGGTGGAATTGGAAAACCTGGAAACCCTCCTGCATAAGCACAACTTGCGCGTCCCAGCCATCGGCACAGGACAGGCCTGGGGGGAGGAAGGATTATCCTTCACCGATCCCGATCCGGCGGTACGCCGTGCCGCCATCGAACGCATCAAGAGTCACATCCCGCTTGCAGCCCATTTCAAAGCGGTGATCATCATTGGGCTGATCCGCGGCATCATTAAACCGGGCGTGGAGAAACCTCAGGCAATGGAATGGTTGATCAATGCAATGCGGGAATGCAGCCGGGCAGCCCATTCGGATGGCGTTAGCCTGGCATTGGAACCGATCAACCGCTATGAGACAACCCTGATTAATGAAACTGCCCAGGGATTGGAATTGATCAAGTCTGTGGGTGAGGATAATTTCGGATTGCTTCTCGATACCTTCCACATGAACATCGAAGAGGCGATCATTGAGAAGTCCATCCAGCTGTGCGGAAAACACATCTTCCATTTCCATGTTGCAGATTCAAATCGATGGCATCCTGGCGCGGGTCATCTGGATTTCAAATCCATCTTAAAATCACTCTCTGATACCGGTTACACCCATTGGATTTCCGGTGAATTCCTGCCCAAACCAGATGCTGAAACAGCCGCGCGTAATAATATTACCCACCTGCGGCAGGTTTTGTGAACCATTTTCCCAAGACCAATCCAGCTTAAAATGACACAAAGCCCGATCTACATCGGGCTTTCTACTTGTGACCGACCAGGGAGTCGAACCCTGAACCTGCTGATTAAGAGTCAGTTGCTCTGCCATTGAGCTAGTCGGCCAACTTGCGCACGGTATTATACCGCAAAGAATAAAGGAGTCAATCCGGATTCTGCGCCGCGGGGGTGGGGAATAATGAGATAATAAAAGGCATGAAACATTTTTTCAATTTGTCCAATCTCATCCGTTTTCTTGCCGTATGGACAGTTCTATCAACCCTCCTTATTGTGGCGATCGCCATGCTCGCCATGCATGCCAACGAACGTGCGGTCATTTTCATGGGCGCGGGGTTGGTCCTTCTTTGGATCCTCATCGGTGGAACGCTGATGTGGCGGTACCGCGATCATGTGCGTAATTATGTAATCCGGATACCGCTTCCCTGGTCGGTGAAATTCGTCCTGTTCTGCACACTGCTCGCCTTGATGCGAGGAGGCGGTCACCGTCTCGATGACCAATCTCGCTCCGCTGTTCGGAGTTCCCCTTGGCGCGGCATACATCACCGCCTCTGCCAATTACCTGGATGTGGTTTCGCTGCATAGCGTCGTGGTCTTCGTACCGATGTTCATCGCCTGGGCTTGGATGCTTGCGCGCTGGGATTTTCAACCCGCACAGGTTTTTCTCCTCTTCGGGCTGACAGGTTTCCTGGCAGAGTCCCAATTTGCAGGGACTCTCAACCTTTTTCAAGCGCCATTCTGGATTTTCGTATATGGATTGATGGTCTGGCTGCCCGCCTACACCCTGCCACCCCGGGAGAAAGCAACCAGACCGGGGTGGTGGGTCTATCCCGTGGCAATTCTCCTTCCATTATATTTTCGCGATCCCCATTGCAGCGATTGTCGGGTTCCTGCACCCGGTCAAGATCCATTTCCCGCCCATCCCACCCAATTCTTAATCCGCTTTTCAGACAAATAATGTATGATATGGCATATTGTCGTCCAATGGAGCATAAATGGAAATCCAAACACCCAACAAAAATAACAACAAAGCCATCCTTATCGGTATCATCATTGCCATTGCAGTTATTTGCGCCTGCCTGGTGATCGCCGCCGCCCTCGGCGTGGTCATCTACGAAAAGGCTGCACAATCGATCGAAACCTTTATCCCCGTGATCCCCGATTTCACGCTTGAGCCCACCGTCCCCACCGTGGAACCGGTCGTCACCCGCCCTCCCGCGGAGAACGTCCCCCTGGATACGCTCGAGACGCTCAAGAATGCTGTCGTCCCGGAGAACGATCCCTATGATCTTGCCTGCCGCCTGCAGGGCATCTGTAACGTGCCCGAGACGCTGGACCCGCCTGCCGTACCCCTGAAAGTGGGCGACAAACAGCAATTCTGGATCGCCAACTCCAATACCAACGAGCATTTCCAGATCGATGCCACCCTGCGCTACATCACCCCTCACACCTACTTTTGGGCTGAGGACGGCGCGGACGTAAACATGAATGATCTCAAAACCCTGATGGATACTTTTGAGAACAAGATCTACCCCACCGACCGGGAATTTTTCGGCACCGAATGGATACCCGGCGTCGATGGCGACGAGCATATTTACGTGGTGTATGCCAGCAACATCGGTTCCACCGTCGCGGGTTACTTCTCCCCCTCCGACTCCTACAATCCCCTGGTCAGCAAGTATTCCAACGGTCACGAAACCTACGTGCTTGGCACCTCGCAGGACCTGGGCGACGAATACACCTACGCCACCCTCGCCCACGAGTTCGTTCACATGATCCAGTTTGCCTCGGACCGCAACGATGTCTCCTGGATCAACGAAGGCTTTGCGGAACTCGGTGCCTTCCTCAACGGTTACGATGTCGGCGGCGCGGATTGGCTCTACGTCCAGGACCCCGATCTGCAGTTGACCGATTGGGCTGATTCGAACTCCCCCGATTTCTCAGCCCACTACGGCGCCAGCTTCCTCTATGTCACCTATTTCCTCGACCGTTTCGGCGAGCAGGCGACCAAGGCGCTGACCGCCAACCCGGAGAACGACATCACCAGTGTCGACGATACCCTCGCGAACCTGGACATCACCGATCCGCGCACCGGCGCCATCATCACAGCCGACGACGTGATGCTCGATTGGGCGATTGCCATGTTCGTCCAGGATGAAAACATCGGCGATGGTCGCTACACCTACCACAATTATCCCAATGCGCCGCAGACTGACGCGACCGAGACGATCTCCACCTGCCCATCCAATGCCTTCTCGCGCAGCGTCCACCAGTACGGCATCGACTACATCACCATCGATTGCGCAGGCGAGAGCACCATTCATTTCGAAGGCTCCACCGTTACCGGTCTCCTCCCCGTGGACGCGAATTCCGGGAGATATTCCTTCTGGTCCAATCGCGGCGACGAATCCAACATGACCCTCACGCGCGAATTTGACTTCACGGATGTCACCGGTCCGATCGAGTTCACCTACTCCACCTGGTACGACATCGAGGAGGATTGGGACTATCTCTACGTGGAGGTTTCCGAGGACGGCACAAACTGGAAACTCCTCGAGACCCCTTCCGGCACGGATACGAACCCCACCGGTCAGAATTATGGCTGGGGCTACACCGGCAGCACCAATGGCTGGATCCAGGAATCGATCGATCTCTCCGAATTTGCCGGCAAAAAGGTGCAGGTGCGCTTCGACTACGTCACCGATGCAGCCGTCAACGGGAAGGGTCTTCTCCTGGATGACATCCGCGTGGATGCCATCGGCTATGCCTCCGACCTGGAAACGGACGACGGTGGTTGGGATGCACAGGGATTTGTGCGTGTCGAAAATGCCCTCCCGCAAACCTTCCGCCTGGCGCTGATCATCGAAAAGGACGGAGAGACAACTGTCCAATATATTGAATTAAGCGCCGACCAGGTGGCTGACATCCCCATCTCGCTTGGAAGCGGCGACACCGCCACGCTCGTCATTACCGGCACCACGCGCTTCACGCTCGAATCCGCCAGTTACTCCATCGAGATACGCTAATTGACAGGGGCACAGCATGTGAACATGGGTGTTTCTCTCCCTTGATCCATGCTGTGCCCTGTTTCATTAAAGGATGCACATGTCCACAGCCCCCAAATCTCAGGTTCTAAAGATGAGTGAACTCGCCGCATACCAGGAGGGTTCGGTCGTCAGCCGCCAGGTCACCAAGGCGGATGCAGGCAATGTCACCCTCTTCGCCTTCGATACAGGTCAGGAACTCAGCGAACACACCTCTCCCTTCGACGCGCTCGTCCATATCCTGGACGGTCAAGCCGAAGTGCGCATCTCGGGGGTTCCCTACACCCTTGCTGCGGGCGATGCCATCATCATGCCCGCGGATGAGCCGCATGCCCTCAAAGCCCTGACTCCATTCAAGATGCTTTTGACCATGATCCGGTCTTGATTCGTCAGCCTAATAGAATCCCACCAATGGATCGATCCGGCGGGCATACTCATCCACCCCGCCGCGTACGCTGAAAACCTTCCCCCACCCCTGGGAGATCATCCAGCGCGTCACGTTCGCGCTGCGCACCCCGTGATGGCAGAGGACATACACCGTCCTCTCCGGACCGGCTGAGCGCTGCGGCAGGATGGAGGTCCCCATCCCGCTCAGTTGGCTCATCGGCAGGTTGAGCATTCGTTTATCTGCGATTTTCGCGCGGCTCAATTCCCACTCCTCGCGCACATCCAGCAGGATGAAATCCTCGTCTGACCGGATCTTCTCCGCCAGCGTTTTCACGTCAATTTCAGGGGTGTCATTTGTGAACATGCTGTCACAGGCTGGGAGCTTCTCCTCCCCAGCCTCATTTGATTCCTTGTTGATTTTTCTTCCCGGACTATGCCCGCCAGAAACCGCGCCGCATCGGGCGGATGTCCTCGACCGTCACGAACGCATCCGGATCCGCCTCACGCACCACCCCTTCTGCGCGTGCCATATCCTTGCGCAGCACGCTGACCGACAACAGCGAGACCATCCCGTCCCTTCCCCGTGCAGGGATCTCGGTCACGCCAAAACTTGCCTCCCGCAGGGCGGTTGCCACTGCCGCGCCGCGCGTCGGGCTGATGATGTCCAGCCGCAGGTGTCCCACCGCCAGGCGTTCCTCGATCAACATGCCGATCACGTTGCCCGTGGCAAACCCTCCCGCATAACCAATGATGTTAAGTGGATTGTCAAGATTGCTCAGGACGCTGGTAATGGCAAGCACGAAGATGGCTGACTGGAAAAAACCCAGGGTCCATGAGATGCCTTTGCGCCCGCGCACCACGAACAGCATGCGCAAAGTATCCAGCGTCATGTCCATCACACGCAGGGCAAAGATGCCCAGCGCCGTGAGCCAGGCGGATGATGAAAGCAGCATTTCCATGATGTTTATCCCTTGCGCTTCGTCCGCTTTTTGGATGCGCTCACGGGTGCAGACTGCAGGGCGGGCAGGTAGAACCGTTCCACGTATTCCTTGACCATGCGCCGTGTGCTGAACTGCGGGGTGATCGTCTTGATGACATTCTTGGAGCGTGCGATCCAATCGTGCGGTATTTTGTCCGCCCCCACTCCGTAATACAGCGGGATGATCTCGTTTTCCAGGGTCTCGTACAGGCTCTCGGCGTCGGCTTCATCCTGCTCCTGGGCATCCAGCTCGGCATCCTCACCGATCGCCCAGCCGTTCTGCCCGTTATAAGCCTCGCGCCACCAGCCGTCCAGCACGGAGAAGTTCAGCACCCCGTTGATGGCTGCCTTCATCCCGGATGTACCGCTGGCTTCCATCGGTCGGCGCGGGGTATTCAGCCAGACATCCACCCCCTGGACGAGATAGTGCGCCAGGTTCATGTCATAATCTTCGAGGAACACCAGGCGCCCGCCCGTCTCGGCTTTTTTCACCGTGCGATAGATCTTCTGGATGATCTGCTTGCCCGGGTCATCGGCAGGGTGCGCCTTGCCCGCAAAGATGATCTGCACCGGCATGTTCGGTCGGTTGATCAGTTCCAGCAGGCGCTCCACATCGTTCATGATCAGGTCCGCCCGTTTATAGGTGGCAAAGCGGCGCGCAAACCCGATGGTCAGGTCATAGGGATTGAGCAGCACACCGGATGCCACCACCTGCACCGGATGCACGCCATCCTCCAGCCACTGGGTGCGCGCCCGTTCGCGCAGGTAGAATGCCATTTTCCGCTTCAGGTGCAACCGGACGGTCCAGAATTCCTCGTCGGGGATCGAATCCACCTTGACCCACAGGTCGGGTTCATCCAGGTGGTCCAGCCAGTCTGCCCCCAGGTGTTTTTCCAGCAAGAGGCGCATGCGGCGCCCCATCCAGTTCGCGGTATGGATGCCGTTGGTGATGTATGAGATCGGCACATCCTCTTCGGCGCGCTCAGGCCACAGGAAGTTCCACATCTTGCGTGAAACGCGTCCGTGCAGCTCGGAGACCGCGTTGCGTCCCTCCGCGAGCCTCAATGCCAGGATGCCCATGCTGAACGTTTCACCCCAGGGCTGCTTGCGGCGCGCCACATCGATGAACTGGTCGCGCGTCAGTCCGAGTTCAGGCCACAGCGACGCCAGGTACCGGTCGATCAGGTAGAGTGGGAACTCATCGTTGCCCGCCGGGACGGGTGTGTGGGTTGTAAAGATGTTGCTGGAACGCGTCTGCTCGATCGCCTGCTCAAAGGGGTAGCCTGAAGCCACCAGTTCGCGCGCCCGTTCCAGGGTCAGGAAAGCCGCGTGTCCCTCGTTCATGTGCCAGACCAGCGGGTTGTATCCCAGGGTGCGCAGAGCGCGCACACCGCCCACACCCAGCAGCACTTCCTGTGCAATGCGGAAGTTCAGGTCGCTCCAGTACAGGCGCGCGGTCAGGGAACGGTCGACCTCACTGTTCCCATCCACGTTGGAATCCAGCAGGTACAGCGGCACACGTCCAACGCGCACCTCCCAGATCTGCAGCTTCACTGCCCGGTCCGGGAATTCCACCGAGACGGTCACGCGTTCGCCCTTGTCATCGCACACGGGCAGGAAGGGGTGTTTGTCAATTTCAATGGGATTGTTGATGGCTTCCTGCCAGCCGTCCTCGCTGATATGCTGGGTAAAGTATCCCTGTAAATAGAAGAAACCCACGCCCACCAGGGGCAGACCCAGGTCGGAGGCTTCCTTCAGGTGGTCACCCGACAGCACGCCCAGCCCGCCCGAATAAATGGGCAGGGTTTCGTGCAGACCGTATTCCATCGAGAAATAGGCGACGGGTCTCCCCTTGAGTTCCGGGTGGACACTTCCAGCCCAGGTCTTGTCCTCGGACAGGTACAGGTCGAAACTTGAGAACACCCGGTCGTACATCGCAAGGTAATCCTTGTTCTGCGAGGCCGCGTTCAGGTCGGAGCGTCCCACCTCGCGCAGCATCAGGATCGGATTATGCGAGAGGCTTTCCCAAAGATCGTAGTTGAGTTGTGCAAAGAGGCGCGTGGCATCCGGATTCCACGTCCACCACAGGTTGTAAGCCAGTTCGCCGAGGCGTGCAATACGCCTGGGCAGGTCAAAGCCGTTGGGGGTACGGGTTAGAAATTGTGTCATGGCGGGGGCAATCATACCATAGGCAAACTTCGTGTTTCCAGGTCGTTTTCCGGTGAGTCAGCGGGTAAAATTGGGGAATGCGGAACATTCAATTCTTTGCCACCTGCCTTGTCGATACCTTCTACCCCGAGGTGGGCGAAGCCATCCTGGACATCCTTTCGCGCCTCGGCGTGGAGGTTGGCTTTCCTGCCGGTCAGACCTGTTGCGGGCAGCCGTCCTTCAACGCGGGTTTGCGTGCCGACGCGCGCCAGGTGGCTGAGCACATGATTTCGAACCTTTGAATCTGCCCCCGGCGAGATCCTCTCACCTTCCGGTTCATGCGTGCACATGCTGCGGGTCAATTATCCCGAACTGTTCGCGGATGACCCTGCCTGGCTGGAGCGCGCCAGGTCGCTTGCAGCCCGGACCTTCGAGTTCAGCGAATATCTCGTGGATGTGCTGGGCGTGACCGACGTGGGCGCACATTGGGACGGCGTGCTGACCTACCACCCCTCCTGCCACCTTGCGCGCGGGTTGGGCGTGGACCGCCAGCCGCGCGCCCTGCTGGCTGCGGTGCAGGGCGCGACCATCGTCGAACTTCCCAACGCGGATGAATGCTGCGGTTTCGGCGGGATCTTCTCTGTGACGCATCCCGAGGTCTCCAAGGAGATGCTGCTTAAGAAGATCGGGAACCTGGAACTGAGCCAGTCCCCCACCCTGGTCATCCCCGACGCCGGCTGCCTGATGCACATCGCGGGCGGACTGCACCGGCAGGGGAAACCTCAGCGCACGCTGCATCTCGCGGAAGTGTTGAATTCCAGGTAATGCGCACGTATGAAATCATGATGTGGAAATTATTGATTATCATAGAGGTAAAAATGACCAATAAACTCAACCCTGTTCACCCTGGCGAAGTTTTACGGAAGAATTCCTTACCCCAATGGGAAGTCAGAACCGCCTGGCATTGAATATTGGGGTTCACGCGCCGGGTAAATGAAATCGTGCTTGGCAAGCGAAGTATCACCGCCGATACCGCTTCGACTTGCGCGCATTTCGGCACATCCCCCCATTCTGGCTGGGACTGCAAGCCGATTATGATCTTGATATTGCCCTTGATCATCTCGGGAACCGGTTGGACCAAGTCAGGGTGATGACCACCGCTGGTTAAATATGGCTGGAAACGAGCCCAAATCCAACATCGAATGGAAGGAATGGGAAGCACGATCCCCTCTTCGGCGTCGCAGCCTGGCAGGGAAAACAAAAGGGTGGTAGTGCTCCCTGGACGGATGCTGAATTCTATGAACTCGGCAGGGCGGATTGGGCTGTCTTCGAAAGGGAATGGAGATCCTACGGGCTCGACACGGATGCCTGCCTTGAGATCGGGTGCGGCGCGGGTCGCATGACCATGCAACTGGCGCGCTCCTTCCGGAACGTGGTCGCGGTGGACGTCTCGGAGGACATGATCGCCTATGCCCGCCAGCGGGTGACCGCAAAGAATGTGGAGTTCCAGGTCATCAATGGCACCAGCCTTCCGTGCGAGGAGGACTCCATGACCGCGGTCTTTTCCACGCATGTCTTTCAACACTTCGACTCGCTGGAATACGCCGACCTGTACTTTACCGAGATCAGCCGCAGCCTCAAGCCGGGCGGCACGTTGATGATCCACCTGCCGGTCTTCGAATGGCACCCGCGCACGCCTGCCCTGTCCCGGTTGGTATTCCGATTTCACGAATGGCTGTACAGCCTGCGGATCGGGTTGAACCGCCTGCTCATCCGCATGGGCATCCAGCGCTCGCTCATGCGCATCCTGGTCTTCCCGATGGAGCATCTCGCCAGGTCACTCTCCGGTCTCGGGTTCACCGACATCCAGGTGCGCGTCCTCGTCAATCCAGGCGACCATGCCCGGATCCCGTTCGTGATGGCGAGAAAGGGAGGGTAGTACACAGGCACGGACACGCCTTGGAGGAAACGAATGGGAACGAATGGGGGGAGGCAGTTTCAGTGTTCAGTGTTCAGTTAGCAGTTATCGCTTCCGGCGGATTCCATGGTACTGCCCGAGATGGCAAGTGTGTAATCCGCCGTCTTGCTCGTAGGAACGCGGAGTCGTGGAGACCTTCGGTCATGCATGGCGGCGGGGTGCAGGACACCCTCGCCGAGCGAGGGAATATCAATATAACAGTGTTGGTAATCTATCGAAAAAGAATAATATTGAGCTCAGCTATCCTGCCGCCGCTGGTGATACTGCCAACCATCCTCATGCCGTGACCAGCATGGGTGGAAATACTTATACCTACGACGAAAACGGAAACCAGGAAACACGCGAACCATTGGCGGACAAACCGTTCACCTGGACTACGATGCCGAAAATCGACTTGTCTCTGTGACTGGACCAAGTCTAACTGCATCTTTCACCTATAATGGTGATGGACAACGTGTAAAGTCCGTCATCAACAACGAAACCATTTACTTCGTCGGCGGATATTACGAGCAAAAAGGCAGCGAGATCACAAAGTATTACTTCACGGGTGCGAGTAGAATTGCCATGCGGAAATACACTGTGCCAGAAACCACTGGACATTGACCTACTTGCTCGGCGACCACCTGGGTTCCACTTCTCTCACCACGGACGCAAATGCTGGCAATGTGATCGAAACCCGCTACAAGCCCTGGGGGGAGGTGCGTTATACCACCGAAGACGTTACTGAACCCATCGAAGAAATAACACTCCCCGACACGCTACACCTTCACGGGTCAGTATTCATACATGAACGACGAAGCCACGGATCTCGGCACAGCAGGATTTGGGTTAATTTTCTATAACGCTCGCTGGTATGACCCCGCTTTAGGTCGCTTCGCCCAGGCGGATTCGATTGTGCCGGAAGGAGTGCAGGGGCTTGACCGCTACAACTATGTAGGAAACAATCCTGTGCGAAATATTGATCCCACAGGACATAAGTGCGTTGGGGATCCGAAAGAATGTGGAAACCGGTCTGGTGGAGGAGTTGATGGATTTCGGCCCAGGTACATCAATATCCACCTTTTCCTGTGATGGACATGGCTTTGATGGCTATGGAAGCGAATTATGTGATGATTATATTAATCTCCGTGATGGAGAAGGTTGGTGGAATAATTATGGCCATGGTATATTCACTTTATGGGATTTATATTAACATACTTTTGTCGATGGAATTTCCTGGTATGGATATTCCGGATAGTGTATTACTAGAACTTGTTGTAAGGAACATGTATAAAACGTGTGCGGAGCAGCATCTTCAGTGTAATGCTTCTAATCCGTATGACGTTCTGAAATATCTTGCTCATAGAAATATTAAGAATTCGGTTCAACTACAGGTCCACGTGACTATTCACCCGATGGTATGAATAGAAACAAGGATAATGTGGGCACATATTGGAGTTCTGCCGATTTTGCGTCTGGATTTATGAACGGTTATCTAGAATGGGCAACTGGTTGCAATAGTAATCGCCCATGTGAGTGGGCAAATAAAAGCGTGTTGTTGTCAAACGGTGTCAAACCCGACGTTATTGAAAGAGCAGTTACTTTGGCGAATCAATTTCCACTTAATACAGATATACATTCATTATTCTGGATTTCAAGTATATATGATCCACAATTTTTTTACATAATTACTGGCCCGCAAATAAGTTGTATCTACGACGGGAACTGTTAATATCCATCAACATTAAAATGGAGTAGCAAATGTCAAAACTCACATGGTTACTGTTGATGTTTGTCTTGGTTGCGTGCTCTGCCTCAGGGAATGTGATGCCGACCGCTACGCCAGCCCCCTCATCCACGCCCGCGCCAACGGTGACCAGCTCGGCAACTCCGACAGCGACCGACACGCCAATTGCTGTGACAGAACGGTGCATGGAAATACTGCCAGCCTTTCCAGAAAGCGAGGTTCTACCTTGGACGTTGGTTGTTCGCGTTCTTACCAAAGGAATTTCTTTAGTCTATTTCCAGCAACAGACGAAGCAGTTAATACCCGGTTATTTTGATGGTGTCGGCACATCCCCGGATGGAAAATGGTTATCCTACATTAGCTATGGAAATCCTAATGATCAAGAGATAACCATTGAATCTTCCGATGGCAAAAAGAAAATTAAATTGCGATTTGAGCCGGAATAGGGGGTGTATGGCAATCCATGGTTGAGTAACGAACAGTTATCATTCCTTACCAAGGATAGTCTGAAGACAGTAGTGCTAAATCCTTTTACAGGCGAACAACAAGCCTTTCTTCCAGATTACCCTAATTTCAATAATAATTACTTAGAAGGTCCAGCAGGCTCGCTACCACTTTTCTTTGGATATAGCAATGTCGCCTATGACCCTTCACTCAGGTTTGTTATCTACCCTCAGGATAATGATGACGGTTTATATGATGCGTTATGGGATAGGCAAACCAATCGTGAAATAGCAAAAGTTTTGACTGGAGGAATTGTATTTACCTCCCCCACTCTGGCTCTCTGATAGTCAAGCGTTTGTAGTCACGGCATTTCCCCAAAAAAACAGTCAGCGGGAATGGTTTATGGTTGGCGTTGATGGGGAGATACATCAATTAACGCGGCTTTTGCAGACATATTTCCCAAATTTAAAATAGGGTTATATGCCAGCGTTTCACCAGATGGGCGTTATCTCGCGTTTGGAATGTCAAGTGAAGATGACCTCCTCGTCTCTATGTTCCAATGGATTTAATGATACTTGATTTGAGGACGTTAGATGTGTTCAATACCTGCATTTCGTTCGATGACTCCCCAATTTGGTCACCGGACAGTGAATATCTGGTTATACAACACCCAGAACCCAAGCCCAATCTCCCTTCTTTTGTTGTGTTGAACGTTGATGCAGGATGGGCCATGGGTGTTTTATCGAATGACAGTGAAAACGAATATAGATATCCTGTAGGTTGGCTGGATTCTGAACGAAGTGACCTCGCTCGGCGAGAGTTTCCTGTCCCTGCCGTTGTTTTGACCGCAGGTCTCCTCAGGACCAAGCAAACATCCTCGAACCTTCGGTTCGTTCCAATCTTCTCCTTGACACAATCAGAACATTTGTGCTAAAATAACTTCTGGGACGGTTCCCGATTTATACTACGGTAATACCGATGCTACGCAAGCGTATGATCCTGGGGACTTAGAAGTGTGGGCAGATGCTTTTGCGAATTTTGTGGCTGGAAATATAGATTTAAAGTCCTGGGTAGTCCTGGTGTGGATATGTATGATTTTGTTGTTGATGAATTAGATACTTCTATCAGATAAGCTAGCGGACATAAATAAATCCTAGGATTACTTAAAAAATGAAATCAATATTCAGAATATATTTCCTTCTTTTATATGCGTTATTAGCTCTTGGTTGTGCGCCTAATCTTTCACCGATTGTCCCAACTCAAACGGATATATCGCCTGTTCAAACTGACTGGATTCTACAAACACCATTCAGCACAACTAATCCAATACAGGTGGTTACATCAACACCTTCCACGATGGAGTTAGAACAAGCAGAAGAAATAGTTAAAGCTTATTTGCACGATCCAACATTTTGTGAATTACCACGCTCTTTAAATATCATACCAGGAAAAACCACTTATAGTGAGGCAAAAGATATTTTTCTACACATCGGCTTTCCAATCGACAGTGATATATACGAAGGTAAAGGTTTTTTAGGAACAAACTATGAAATAGATAACTACCTTTCGGTTAGGAGTACTCTGTCAGTATCAGAAAATATCGTCAGAGTATTTAAGAATAAGCATTACGCCTAAAACCCCAGCGGCAGGCTCATCGCAAGAATGGCTTGCTTTTTCGCCAGAGACGCTAATCAACAAATATGGTTCGCCTTCAAGAGTGGGTTTTATCATTGCATCCCAAGCCCTCGAACCTACTTCGAAATGGATATATATTTTGAGGAGGTTTACCTCGTCGTTGCATACATAGGTCACGATCTTATTCCCAGACAAAAAGGATCACCTCTGATTTGTCCATTAACTGATCAGTTTGAAAACATTCGTATATGGATGGGCGAGAATCCTGTTGATCTCCGTCCACCAGCTGGGTTTGTTACGCTGGAAAACGCAACCTCAATTTCTATTGAAGAATTTTCAAATTTCGGAATGCTCGCGGAGGTGTTGCCAGTGCTTGTTTTATGATTAATGAAGAAGTGTATCCCTAATGGGCGTAATGGAATATTGACAAAGGCGGCTAACAGGTGAATTGCTTGTTAGGATGTTCTGATCTGATGTGGAATCAATCGCTATCACGGTGGACGCCTCAACTGGCGATACGGTCGAGACATGATATCGCTGGGCGAGGGTGTCCTCACCCCGCCGTCCACGACCGAAGGTCTCCACGTTAGACCCTGAAAACGCACATAAACCCATCATACTACAATCGATCCCCTCGCTCGGCGAGGGTCTCCTGACCCCGCCGTTGTTTTGACCGCAGGTCTCCAAGTCACCGCCAACCATTTCCATAAATCCATCATACTACAATCAATCCCCCCTCTAAAACATGACATGTCTTATCGGGAACCTCGTTGTTTGTAGCCCTGAGTCAGAGGCGAGGCATGCTCGTCAAGGCCCGCCGGAGACATGTCATGTTTTGTCCTCCCATGAACTAAAATCCAAAATCCCCAACTCCATTTGACAACTTAGAACATATGTGCTATATTCAAGATCGTCGCATCTTGTCCCGCATTCCCAGTCGGGCACAAGGAGGGTCTCATGATTTTTGCTTCCGAAAAACATCGGGCGAGGTGGCTTCTCGCCACCGTCGCCCACGTCAGTGACGTAAGTCACTGACGCCCCGCCTCACTCGCAGTCGAACTATGGAACCTGTTACCTGTATTTTCTACTTCTCAAAACAAATACCCATTCGCCTCATTTGCCGAACTACCGGCATTTCGTTTGTTCAAATTTATCTTTAAAAATTCTACACAGATCACTCTTGCTCCACAAAAAATGACACAAACTATCCCCATTGCCGACCCGCACTTCGCGTAAGATGCCAAATAATTGTACCTCAATTTAACCGTGGTTCAAATCACTCCCGAGCCAGAGGTCATTTGTTCCGATTTAATTTAAAAAATTGAGGCCATATCATGTTTCTTCTTGCGAGGCGGGCGTCAAGCCACTCATCGCACACATCGGAGACGTGAGTTCTCCGATGCATAATACTCACCAACCCACGACTGGCAATGATACCACCTTCCTCCACGGCCTTTCGACCTTCGACTTTTGACCTTCGACCATTCCCCATTCGCTATTCACTATTCCCCCATGATTCTGATATTCGTCCATACATCCTCCCAAACCACCTCCCAAAAATGTGCCAATTTGCATATAAAACGCGATCTGCCTAAAGGGAAAATCCATTTGAACCGCGGTTCAAATGATCCCCCATATTTGTCTGCCCCCTTCTCGTCATTTCCAAAAACGTCAGGGGTAAGGAAATTAATGAAAACTCCCCTTCTTGCTAATATTGTATGGACATAATTCGAACCTCGAATTGAACCGCAAACTGCTCGCGGCAGGCTTTTTCAGCCGAGGCTGGCTGGAGACATGAGTCTCCGATGCCCCGAAGGGATTTTATTCGAACCGCGGTTCCAATGCCCGTTTTACGAGAGAAAACCTATTCGAACCTCTTTTCCCCGCGGACACTGCTCGCGGCAGGTTTTTCAGCCGAGGCGGCTCTCGCACGCCATCGGCTACGTCAGAGTCCACCAGCTTCCTTCTCTTTCCTCTCTCCTCGCTTTTCTTCTCCGCGTCTTTCCTCTGTCCTCGACTATTTACCTCGACTACTTACGCCCATTCAGACCATTCAGACTATTCCACCATTCACTATTCTCTACTCTCTATTCTCTATTCACTCCATCACTATTCACCATCCTCCATCACCACCCTCCATTTCCGTTATAATCCACCTTAATCAGTCCAATTCAGGAGAGACCCATGCCCAGGAAAAAGGGCTCTGTTACGCTTCCGCTCGATAAGGAAGAGATCATCAAGGATTACCGCCTGGCGTATGCCTCGCGGCAGGCCAGCCTCATCGGTCGCCGCGAGGTGCTGAGCGGGAAAGCCAAGTTCGGCATCTTCGGCGACGGCAAGGAGGTCGCCAACCTCGCCATCGCGCGCAGCTTCCGGAAAGGCGACTGGCGTTCGGGTTACTACCGCGACCAGACCTGGATGTTCATGCTGGGCGTGATCAACATCCAGCAGTGGTTCGCCCAACTGTATGCCCACGCCGACCTGGAGGCCGAACCCATCACGGGCGGTCGTTCCATGAACGGTCACTACGGCTCGCGCTTCGTTGACCCGGACGGCTCGTGGCGCGCCCAGACCGAGATGTTCAATGTCGCCGCGGATGTCTCTCCCACGGGCACGCAAATGCCGCGCACGGTCGGTCTGGCTTATGCCTCCGTGGTCTACCGCCAGCTCGACGAACTGAAAAAGTTCACCGACTTCTCGCATCACGGGGACGAGGTCGCCTGGGCGACCATCGGCAACGCCTCCACCGCCGAGGGCATGTTCTGGGAAAGCCTGAATGCCATCGGCGTGTTGCAGGCGCCGGCTGTCATCACGGTCTATGACGACGGTTACGGCATCTCCGTCCCCAACCAGTTCCAGATGGTCAAGGAGAACATCTTCACCATCCTGCAGGGCTTCCAGCGTCAACCCTGCCCCGAGGCGGAATGCGAGCGCGGCTACGAGCTGTACCAGGTCCGCGGCTGGGATTACCCCACCCTGCTCGAGACCTACGCCTCCGCGGCGGAGATCGCCCGCGAGTATCACATCCCCGCCCTGGTGCATGTCACCGAGCTGACCCAACCGCAGGGGCACAGCACCAGCGGCTCGCATGAACGCTACAAGACTCCCGAACGCCTCGCCTGGGAGACGGAATTCGACTGCGTCCGCAAGATGCGCGAATGGATGATCGAGAACCGCATCCTCTCCGAACCTGAACTGGTCGCCGCGGAACACGAGGAACGCGAGGCGGTGGAGGGGATCCGCAAGGCTGCCTGGGAGGCCTTCCTCTCCCCCATCCTGAAGGAACGCGGGCAGGTGATGGATATGCTGGATGAGATCGCCAGCACCTCAAGCCACGCCCCCGAGCTGCTGGGGATCAGGGAGAGACTTGCGGAGCTCCCATCCCTGGCGAGGCGGGATATCCACGCCGCGGCACACGAAGCCTTGCTCATCCTGCGGGATGAAGAGCACCCCTCCAAGCAGGTGCTGCTCCAGTGGAAACAGGAACAGGACGCCGCCAACCTGGAACGTTACGGCTCCCATCTCCATTCGGGGAACGCCTCCCTCGTGGAGGAGGTCAAGCCGGTCTATTCGGATTCGTCTCCGCTCATGTCCGGCTTCGAAGTCGTCAACCTCGCCTTCGATGCCATTCTGAACGGGATGCCGCGCGTCATCGCCTTCGGAGAGGATGTCGGCAAACTCGGCGACGTGAACCAGGGCTTCAAGGGCATGCAGGAGAAATACGGCGCTCCTGCGCGTCTCCGACACGGGCATCCGGGAAGTGACGATCCTGGGGCAGGCGATCGGCATGGCGATGCGCGGCTTGCGCCCGATCGCGGAGATCCAGTATCTCGATTACCTGCTGTATGCCCTGCAGATCATGTCCGACGACCTGGCGAGCCTGCACTGGCGCACCGCCGGCGGGCAGTCCGCGCCGGTCATCGTGCGCACGCGCGGGCACCGGCTGGAGGGCATCTGGCATTCCGGTTCGCCCATGGCAGGCATCATTAACCTGGTGCGCGGCATGCACGTGCTGGTCCCGCGCGACATGACCCGCGCCGCCGGTTTCTACAACACCCTGCTGGCATCCGATGAACCCGCCATCGTGGTCGAAGTGCTGAACGGTTACCGCGTGAAGGAACGCCTGCCGGACAACCTGGGTGAGATCACCCTGCCCCTGGGCGTCCCCGAGATCCTGCGCGCGGGTCGTGACCTGACCCTCGTCACTTATGGCGCCTGCTGCCGCATTGCCCTGGATGCAGCGGACAAACTGGCGAAGGTTGGCATCGAGGTCGAAGTGATGGATGTGCAATCGCTCCTGCCGTTCGACATCCAGGGCAGGATCGTCGAGTCGCTGAAAAAGACCAACCGCATCCTGTTCGTGGATGAGGATGTCCCGGGCGGCGCCTCCGCCTACATGCTCCAGCAGGTCATCGAAAAACAGGGCGGATACTTTCACCTCGACTCCCCCGCCCGCACCCTGACCGGCACGGACCATCGCCCGGCTTATGGCAGTGATGGCGATTATTGGAGCAAGCCGAATGCCGAGACCATCTTCGATGCTGTTTACGGTATGATGAATGAAGTCAACCCGTCGAAATATCCAACCTTCAACTGAACACTGATCACTAGAACACTGATTACTGATTACTGTACTGAACCCTGGAGAATACTCATGACTACAAAAGTACTCGTCCCCCGCCTCGGCGAAGGAGTGGAGGAAGTCACCATCACCAAGTGGCTGAAAAAGGAAGGCGACACCGTCAAGGAGTTGGAGCCCCTGCTGGAAGTCAACACCGACAAGGTGGACACCGAGATCCCCGCGCCTGCCTCCGGGGTGATCCTCAAAATCGAAATGCAGGAAGGGCAGCCTGCCAAGGTCGGTCAATTGCTGGCGGTCATCGGCGCCGCGGGAGAAAGCACAGCCAGCGGCAGGTGCTCCTGCTGCCGCAGACCGAAATGCCAAAAGCGCCGCCCCCGCCAGCATCCATGCTCCCCGCGTTCGTCGCAAGACCTGGGCTTCATCTCGCCGGTCGTCGCGAAGATCGCCGCCGAGCATCGCATCGATCTATCGCAGGTGACCGGGACGGGACGGAATGGTCGCATCACCAAGCAGGATGTGCTGGACTTTATCGCCGCACCTCCCCCCCGCCAGGAATATCACACGACACGCACCGTCCAGCACGCAACCCCCATCGTCATCCCAGCCACGGGCGACGCCCTGATCAAACACACCCTCATCCGCAGGCAGATCGCGGATCACATGGTGATGTCAAAATCGGTCTCCCCCCACGTATTGACCGTCATGGAAGTGGACATGTCGCGCGTGGTCAAGCATCGTGCCGTCAACAAGCCGCTCTTCGAGCGCGACGGGGTCAACCTGACTTTCACAGCCTACTTCATGAGTGCCATCGTGGCAGGCTTGAAGGCTTATCCCGCCGTCAACTCCTCCTGGACGGAGGAAGGCGTCCTGCTCCACAAGAACATCAACCTGGGCATGGCGACCTCGCTCGGCGAGGATGGGCTGATCGTCCCCGTCATCAAGGGCGCGGACGCGCTCTCCCTGCTGGGGATGGCGCGGGCGGTCAACGATCTTGCCAGCCGCGCCCGCGCCCGAAAACTCCAGCCGGATGAGGTCAAGGGCGGGACGTTCACCCTGACCAACCACGGCATCAGCGGCTCGCTGTTTGCCATGCCGATCATCAACCAGCCGCAATGCGGGATCCTGGGCGTGGGAGCCATGCAAAAGCGCGCGGTCGTGGTGGAGGATGCCATTGCCATCCGCCCGATGGTGTATCTCTCCTTCGTCTTCGATCACCGCATCCTGGACGGCGCCTCCGCCGACTGGTTCCTGGCGAAGATCAAGGAGACGCTGGAGAATTGGGTGTAGGTCACATCTCCCATGCGATCTGCAGGAACCATAACATGACCAATTTCGATGAACGTGCCAAAGACTGGGACTCGGATCCCAAAAAAGTGGAGCGTGCCCGCACGGTGGCGGAAGCCATCCGCAATACGATCCCTCTTTCCACCGAACATGTCCGCCCTTGAATACGGCTGTGGAACGGGCTTGCTGAGTTTTGCGCTCCAATCCGACCTCGGTCAGATCACGCTGGCAGACACATCCCAGGGCATGCTGGATGTGCTCGCAGAGAAGATCGCCGCGGCAGGCGTGACGAACATGCACCCCATCAAACTCGATCTGGCGGTCGACCCCCTGCCTGCCGGACGTTTTCAGCTGATCTACTCACTGATGACCCTGCACCATATCCAGGATGTGATGGACATATTGGGAAAATTCCATGCCCTGCTCACACCGGGCGGCTATCTGCTGGCTGCCGACCTGGACAAGGAAGATGGTTCCTTCCACACAGATGGAACGACGGATGTGCATCACGGTTTTGTGCGTCATGAATTACAGAAACTGGTTGAAAATGCGGGATTTGAGAATGTCCTGTTTTCAACACGCCTACGAAATCAAAAAGAAAGTGGAAGGCAGCGAAAAGGTATTTCCCGTCTTTCTATTGTCCGCCCGGAAAATTGCCCCATGACAATTACAATGCGCGCGGACGGGGGAAAGCGCGTGTGAGTTGGTTGTTGCAAATCCAAAAGCGACGGGTCAACCCGCCGCTTTTTCGTCCTTATCCGTCCGCAAGGGGAAGAAGCGGTCCTTCAGATCCAGGATCGGCTTCTCAATATACTTGTAACTTAGCGAGGCAACAAAATATAACAGTACCGCAGAGATCACCAGGGTGAGCGGCTTGGCGACCTGCTCCGGGATGCTGAAGTCGCGGATGCGGCGCACGAACCAGACTATGGCAAAGTGGTAGACATACAGCCCATAGGATATTTTACCGAGGTAGCTGATGAACTTGTTGTCCAGGATCTGGACGAGGAATTTTTCCCGGACGACGAGATAAATGAGCAGGGTGCAGGTGTAATTGAGGTAGACATAACCCCAGACCTGTTTCAGATCCTTGCCCAATGGATATTGAAAACCGAGTGCCGTGCTCGCCCCCCAATCGCCCGTGGACCAGTAGGTGGTGGCAAAACCAATGACAGGCAGAAGCAGGAGCAGGATATAGAACTGGAGCCGCGCCCTTGGAATCTCAAACCGGCTGATGAATGCGCCGAGCCCGAATGCATCCAGGTGTGAGAACGGCAGGACGTAGGTCACCACCGAGTAATCCGGGAACATGAAGGGCACATCATAATACTTGTACAGGAAGGATATCCCCAGCCGGAATAGCGGACCTGCCACGATGGCAGCCAGGAATAACTTCTTAAGATGCTTTTTGGGGGTCAGGAAAATGAGCAGGGGCCAGAAGATGTAAAACTGCTCCTCCACCGAAAGCGACCACAGGTGCCCGATCAACCATGATTCGCCGGAGTAGGCGGAACTGGCATTGAAAAAATTATAGACATACGTAAGCGCGTAGGGGAGCTGCTCCTTGAAAAGCTCCATGTAATGGATGCGATACTCAACGGAAATGAGTATCGTGGTGACAATGAACATGATCAGCAGGTAAAGATAGTACAGCGGGAAGATCCTCAGGAAGCGCCGCCCGTAGAATTTCTTGAAGTAATCCCCGGCGCTGAATTTCTCCTTCATCCGCAAAAGGATGTCGGTGATCAGGAAACCGGACAGCACGAAGAATAACTGCACACCCACCCAGCCGATGTACACATAATCGGTATGCAGGGAGAAGACCAGTAAAAAGGCGAGTGCCCGGATGCCGTCCAAGCCTGGAATCATTGTGACAACTCCGCAGGGAGCAGATGATCGAACTGCCCCGTGTTCATGCGCCAGATGGCAACCAGGCGCGCCCGGCTGAAGAGCGGACCGCGGGTGATGAGCGCAAGCTGATCGTAATACGCGGCAAGACCCGGGTCCTTGATCTGGTTAGTGCCCGTCCGCAGGGTTGGCGAGATAGCCATTGGGGAGCTCCCGCTCATAATGCCCGATGCGCCATTTCCCGGGATCGGAAACGGGCAGTCTCGCCAGCAGCGGGTCGCAGAGCGCATACAGATCGACGATGTGGACTTCCGGTCCGGCGAAGTAACCGATGAACCCGACGTTCTTCTCATCCACCACGGACTTGCCGCTTGCGCGCAACGCGTATCCGTGTTCCACCCAGCCTTCAGCGGAGAAGGGAATCTCCTTCCCCAAACGGTAATTCATCAACCCGGAGATGGGATAGTAATAGGCGCGCTCATCGTTGATGCCGGTCAGCAGGTCGCGTTCGGTGAAACGCGGCTGGTTCAAATCCAAGATGAAATTCGGAGGCGCGGCGAACATGCCCAGCAAAACGACCACGCCGACGGCTAGTGTCTTCAGCCCATTCGACCAGTTCCCCGCCAGGCGGATGAGCAGCAATGCGCTGACCAGCAAGGAGGCGGTCAGGAACCGCCCGCTCATGAAATCCCCGCCAATGGAGGCCACATAGACAAGGTAGAGCAAACTGCCGAGGGCAAGCAGCCTTTCCTGCGCTTTCCCGCGCCAGAACGCGAGCCCAATGCCGGCAAGTATGACGGTGAGGGTCAACGGGTCGCGTTGAAGGGAATCAAGGAAGTAGACCCAGCCCTGCCCAAACAATTCTCCCTGCGGGATGCCCGCCCCCAGTTTTGCATAGGCGGTATTGGGGAAAGGGAAACCGTAATAGAAAAGGGAAAAGAACTCCCAGACAATGACCGGCAGGAATCCGAGCGCCATCCCGGCAACACGCCGCCCGGGATGTAAGATTCCCGGACGACTGGAAGGGGATGTACGCTAATGCAGGCAGGACGAACAATAAAGCGTCAATTCGATTCAATGCCAGCAAGCCCGCGAGCAGGCTCAGCCGCAACGGGCTGGACGGCTTTTCGATGAAGTAAATGAAGAACAGGACCAGCAGCAGATGCGTGAGGGGATTCTCCAACCCGGAGGCGGAATAATCCACAAAAGCCTTGGAGAGGAGCAGGATGGCAGCTCCCAGCCAGGCGAACCCAGCCCGGCGGATGACCAGCCAAAAGGTCAGGAGCGAAGTGAGGATGGAAACGGTCAATGCGGTCAGGTAGGCATCCCGCGTCGGCGCATACACGATCACCAGGAGGAACATCCACAACGGGTGTGTGTATGATTGCACGCGCTCGGCGATGTTCCAGCGCAGCCCGTACCCGTTAACAAAGTTATCCACCGTGCGCAGGGTGATATAGACATCGTCCCCAACCCAGGCTGTGCGGATGAGGATGAGGACGAACGCTGTAATGAAAAGAAGAAGAAGGATCCTGCCGGTTCGGGACATGGGCGCAGCTAGTTTATCATGGATGAACTTCTTCAGTAAATTCATTCATCCGCGTCGCCGGCGCAACGGAAACCGCGATTTATCCCCGGGGAGGCAGGCGCGTGGGAGAATCGATTAAAGGTGCGGATCTGGGTGTCACGAATCATCA
This sequence comes from uncultured Chloroflexia bacterium, assembly GCA_963823545.1. Taxonomy (GTDB): domain Bacteria; phylum Chloroflexota; class Anaerolineae; order Anaerolineales; family Villigracilaceae; genus Denitrolinea. Next base: position 33,005 of record CAWGMC010000047.1, read on the forward strand.
TAGGAACCACCGCGCAGGGATCTTTGTGTACCGCTCGGTGGTCCCACCGGATCCTCGCCTGGAGAGACAATGTAATAGAACTCATGGAACCAGTCCGCCACCCACTCACGGACATTTCCAGCCATGTTGAGCGCGCCGTAGGGACTGGCGCCCAAGGGATAACGGGTGACGTCCAGCAGGGCGCCAACATTCAGGTTGAAGTTGGCAAGGGTCGGGTCCGGCAGGGCATTTCCCCAGGGGTAGATGAGTTTTTCCGTGCCACGCGCAGCCTTCTCCCATTCCGCTTCGGTCGGCAACCGGCGTCCCGCCCATTTGCAGTAGGCGGCGGCATCGTACCACGTGACATACACAACCGGGTAATTCTTATATCTTGCGTGCCCATAATATGGATTGTGTTCGGTCGCGGGAGGTGGGCATTTTCCCGCCTCGACACACATTTCATACATGCCGTTGGTGACCTCGACCTGGTCCACCCAGAAGGAACTGAGATCCACCTTGTGGGCGGGGCGGTTCTTCTGGAGACCGGTTTCATTGGTCCCCATGATAAATTCCCCCGCAGGGACAAGCACCTGTACCATCCCATCCACGGGCGAGGTGCGCACCTGTTTCGGGGTGACCGGCATGGAGGCGCCCCAGTCATAAGATGCGATCACTGCCCGCACCTTCCAGACCTGGTTGTGCATGGCAGTTGAGACCGGTGAGGGGACGACATACAGCCCAAGCACAACCAGCAGGAGTATCTCTGTTATGGTAAGGATGACAGGTTGGCGTTGACGGGATCTCATGATGGCAGGATGGAGGGATGACAGCGAAACATTTTTCGGACAAGTACCGGCAGTAAAAGGGCGGGAGATAACTCCCGCCCTGCGGCTTTATTTGAAAACGAACCCGCCGTTCTTGTAGAACAACTCTCCGTCCACCAGGATCTCGGAGTCGGTGCGCATATCGCAGATGAAGTCCCAATGGATGGCGCTCTTGTTCTTTGCGCCCGTCTCCGGGTATCCCGCCCCAAGCGCCATGTGGAACGAGCCCCCGATCTTCTCATCGAACAGGATCTGTCCCGGTGAACTTGTTGATCTCAAAGTTGGTGCCGATCGCGAACTCGCCCAGGTAGCGTGCACCCGCATCCGTCTCGAGCATCTTGAGCAGGTAATCCTGGTTCTTTACGGCGGAAGCCTGTGTGACGCGTCCGTTGCTGAAGGTCAATTCCGCTCCTTCAACCGCCACGCCGCCATAGATGGCGGGATAGGTGAAGCGCACCCAGCCATTTGCCAATTCTTCGATCGGACCGGTATAGATCTCGCCATCCGGCATGTTGTGCGTGCCGCAGGAATTCATGAACTTGCGACCCTTAACAGAGAGGGTCATGTCCACGTTCGGACCGCGCAGGACCACCTGGTTCTTCTTCTCCATCCACTTGATGGATCTTTCGTGATCCTGTTCCACCTTGCGCCAGAACTTCACCGGGTCCTCCTCATTAACATGGCAGGCGCGGAACACAAAATCCTCATATTGCTCAAAGCTCAATTCCGCATCCTGCGCATACGCCTCGGTGGGATAGAGCGTGGTGACCCACTTGAAGCGCTCCATCCGCGCCGCGGCGGATCTGCGCCTCGGTGATAATGCCCGTCGGGTGGTTGCGCTTCTGGGACGCGAGGCGTCCATGGCGGTCTGTGAGCGCGTGTTGGTGGTCGAGTGGATGCGCACGCGGCTTTCGAACTGGTCATAAGCCAGTTTTTGAAGAGGCGGCACGAAGTCCAGTTGGGCATCATTGCCGTACATGGTCAGCAGGTCTTCATGCTGCGGGAAGAACATGTCCGGGAGCTGGAGCAAAGGCACCGGCTGTCCGCCTGCCTTCAGGATCTCAAGGTAAAGGGCGCGTACCAGCGGTTCGGCGGCGGTCGTCGCTTCGATCAAACAGCGGTCGCCGGGCTTGATGCGGGTGCAATATTCCACGAGTACTTTCGCAAATTTCTCAACGCGGGGATCAGCCACAGGATCTCTCCTTAAAATTTATTTCCAACCCGGAAATTATATCACGCACACTTTAAGGGTATACTTTCCCGACCTGGAGAGATGTGAACAGGCGCAGAACGCATGTTAAGTAATAAAATACAACCACGCAGTACTCCTGCCCTGCTTGCCAATTTCCACTCTCTATTTCGATCCAGAACCCATGAAACAACTCCTCCAAAACCTCAAGAACGGTAAAACCACTGTTGAAGAAGTTCCGGTGCCGGCACCCCGCCCGGGCATGGCTCTCGTCAAGGTGGCTGCCAGCCTTGTTTCCGCGGGCACGGAACGCTCGCTCGTCGAATTTGCGGAAAAGAACCTGGTCGGCAAAGCCGCCTCGCGTCCCTGACCTTGTGCGCCAGATGCTGGACAAGGCAAAACGGGAGGGACTCGTTCCCAGTGTCCAGGCTGCCTTCAACCGCCTCGACCAGCCCATGCCGCTTGGTTATTCCTCGGCGGGCGTGATCGTGGCGCTTGGAAAGGACATGCGCGGTTTCAAGGTCGGTCAGCGTGTGGCATGTGCGGGTATGAATTATGCGGTTCACGCCGAGTACAACCTGGTCCCCCGCAACCTGCTCACACCGGTTCCCAAACAGGTGGATCTTGAATCCGCAGCCTTCACCACCCTGGCTTCCATCGCCATGCAGGGCTTCCGCCTGGCTGAGCCTCAGATCGGCGAGAACGTGGCGGTCATCGGCATGGGACTGCTCGGTTTGCTGACCGCCCAGATCGCTGCCGCGGCGGGCTGCCACGTATTGGGCATGGATGTGGATCCCCAAAAGGTCCGGCTCAGTTCCTCGCTTGGGTTGGAGGCAGTGGCGCGCAAGAACGCGGAATCAACCGCGCAGACATTTACAGCCAGCCGCGGCTTCGACGTGGTCATCATCTGCGCCGCGACCAGCTCCAATGATCCCGTTGAACTGGCAGGTGCCATTGCCCGCGACCGCGGACGCGTCGTCGCCACCGGCGCGGTGGGCTTGAACATCCCGCGCAAGGTCTACTACGAGAAGGAACTGTCCTTCATCAATTCGCGCTCCTACGGTCCGGGGCGCTACGACCCCTCCTACGAGGAGAAGGGCGTGGATTATCCCATCGGCTATGTCCGCTGGACCGAAGGTCGCAACATGGAATCCGCCCTGCAGTTGATGGCGGATGGGAAACTCAAGGTGCAGCCGCTCATCACGCACCGGATTCCCATCGAACAGGCTGCCTCGGCATACGAGATCATCACCGGGAAGAAAAAGGAGCCTTTCCTGGGGGTCCTGCTCACGTACCCGGCGGGGAAGGAAGCAGACACCGCGGCGCGCATCCTGTTCAAAAAGGACCTCGTGATCGACAGCGGGAAAGGGAGCATCAACCTGGGCGTTCTCGGCGCGGGTAATTTTGCGAATGCAGTCCTGCTTCCAGCCATCCGGAAAGCCGGAGGGATATCCCTCGTCGGCATTGCCTCCGCCGCCGGGATGCATGCCCAGATCGCGGGGAAAAAGTTCGGCTTTCAATATGCCGCCGCCTCGGATGAGCAGATCATCGACGACCCGAATATCAATACAGTCGCCATCCTGACGCGGCACGACACGCATGCCGACCTGGTGGTCAGGGCATTGAAAGCGGGCAAAAATGTTTTCGTGGAAAAACCGCTCGCGGTTGACAGCGCCCAGTTATCCGTGATCGCCAAACAATTACAGAAGACCGATAACTGCCTGCTGACGACCGGCTTCAACCGCCGCTTCTCCCCTCTGGCTCAAAGCCTTTCCGGTTTTCTCTCCTCCCGCAGTGAGCCTATGCATGTCCACTACCGGGTCAACGCGGGTTATATTCCCCTCAACCATTGGACGCAGGACGAAACCCTTGGCGGCGGGCGCATCATCGGTGAGGCTTGTCATTTTATCGACCTGGTCAGCTTCCTGGTCGGAGCAGCGCCCGTCTCGGTCACTGCGCAGGCATTGCCCGATCTCGGAAAATACCGCGAAGACAATGTCTCCATGACCTTCACCTTCCCGGATGGCTCCATCGGCGTGGTGGATTACCTCGCCAACGGCGACAAATCCTTCCCCAAGGAACGCGTGGAGGTGTTCTGTGCGGGCGCGGTTGCAGTGCTGGATGATTTCAGGGCATTGCAGATGATAAAAGATGGAAGGAAGAAGGAGGAAAAACGAGCCCAGGACAAAGGCTGGGTGAACGAATGGAAAGCCTTTGCCCGGTCCATCCGTGAAACCGGGATGCCTCCGATCCCCTACGATCAGCTGCTGGGGGTGACGCGGGCGACATTTGCAGCAGTAGAGTCGATCCGGAGCGGAAAACCGGTCTCCATCCCGTGAATTCCCACTTCCACTTTCTCGCCCCCTTCTATGACCGCCTGATCCATTTCACGCGGCTCGAGCAAACCCTGAAGGTATTGGGGCTTCCGCATGCCGGTTCTCTGCTCGATGCAGGCGGCGGGACCGGGCGCGTGGCGGAGGCGCTTCGTCCGCACATCGGTTCCGTGGTGGTTGCAGATGTCTCGCGCGGCATGCTTGCCCAGGCACGTCAAAAAGGACTACCCTCGACCTCCGCGGAGAGCGAGAGGCTGCCCTTCCCCGACGGGAGTTTTGACCGCGTCCTGATGGTGGATGCCCTCCACCATGTCGTCCACCAGGGGGAAACCGTCCGCGAACTCCACCGCGTCCTGAAACCGGGCGGACGACTGGTCATCGAGGAACCGGATCTGCGCACGTTTTCCGTCAAGCTGATCGCCATCGCCGAGAAATTGGCGCTCATGAGAAGTCACTTCCTGGCGCCCGACCAGATCGCCGCCCTGATGCCTTCCAGTGCACAGGTCCAGAATCGAAACCGAGGAACACACTGCCTGGGTCATCGCGGAAAAGCAATAAGCGGGTGAAACATGGACTATCTTATCAACCTCCGCAAGCTGATCGGACACCGCCCCATCCTGATGGTCGGCGCGGCGATCCTTGTGGTGGATGAGGAACAGCATCTGCTCCTGCTCAAACGCTCGGACAGCGGGTGCTGGGGTCTTCCCGGCGGTGCGACGGAACCCGGTGAGAGGGTCGAGTCTGCGGCGAAGCGCGAGACGCTGGAAGAGACGGGGCTGGAAGTCGACGGGATGTCGTTGTTCGGCGTGTTCTCAGGACCGGAGTTGTATTACCAATATCCAAATGGCGACGAGGTGTATAACGTAACCATCGTCTACATCTCCCGTGAGTGGAATGGGAAGGTCACTCTTAATAACGAACACACGGATTGGAAATGGTTTGCGTTCGATGAGATCCCCGTGGATATCAGCCCGCCCATCAAGCCGGTCATCCAGATGTTCAAAGACCGGTTCTTCCACTAGGAAGATCCATAAACTTCCATGCGGACCCGTTCTGCTGCCATCCTGATCCATGATGATTCCATCGCCCTGATCGAGCGCCACCGCTCCGGCATGCATTACTTCACCTTCCCCGGCGGAGGGGTGCATGAGCGTGAAACTCCCGAGCAGGCTGTGCTGCGCGAAGTACAGGAGGAGTTGGGGCTGGAGGTGCGCATTCTTCGCCTGGCGGCGAAGGTCTGGTTCCGGGGTAATCCGCAGTTTTTTTACCTGGTCGAACAGGTCGGCGGAGAGTTCGGGACAGGCACGGGGGAGGAATATTCCCCCAGCCGCGATCCTGCCCGGGGGTCATACAAACCAATCTGGATGCCGCTCACAGAAGTACCTTCAAAAAATGTTCTGCCCCACGCCATCGCCGGACTCGTGATCCAATCCCACCCGGGGAACTGGTCCGCGGAACCGGTCACCTTCACTGAGCAGGAAAGATGAGGGCGGTGCTTCCTGAAATATTGTTAGAATTGGATGGACTCCCCAAACCTGGAATGAGGGAACATTTCAATTCTTTAAATCGTCCGTGATTCAGCTTGACCACAGCAAACGCCGACACAAACCTGTGGCAAGGAGGAGAAAATGAAAATCCGCTTTCTGATCGTACTGCTCCTGGCTGTCATCGTTCTCACTGCATGTGGTCCCCAAGGCACCTCCCGATGTGATTATGCCGCCACCGAGGCTCCTGTCGTAGATTATGAGGAACCCGCTGCGGCTGAGGCTCCGCCTGCCAAGCAGGAATCTGCTGCAGGTAATGATGCCAACGCTGCACCCGGCGAAGTTGTATACAATACGGGTGCGCCCGCCGCGGAACCAGCCGCGTATGACCGCATGGTGATCAAAAATGCCGAGATAAGCCTGCTGGTGAAGGACTCGGACATTGCCATTGACAGCGTCACCCAACTGGTGGGTGATGTACGCGGTTATATCATCAGTTCGCAGATCTGGTATTCGGATCATAACGGGGAGAATTTCAAGTATGCCACCATCACCATCGGCATTCCCGCCGACCAGTTCGAGGTCGTTCTGCGCCGCCTGCGTGGACTCGCCATCCGCGTCCTGAATGAAACCGCCTCCGGGCAGGATGTTACCGATCAATACGTGGATCTACAATCCCAATTGACAAATCTCGAAGCCACGCGTGACCGCATCAAGTCATTCCTCGAACAGGCAAAAACGGTGGATGAAGCCTTGCGCATCAACCAGCAACTCTCCGATATCGAGGCGCAGATCGAGAAGGTAAAGGGACAAATGAACTACCTGTCCGATCGCTCTGCTTTTTCGACTGTCACGATCTCGATCGAACCTGACCTGCCTCCGCTGCCTCCGACTGCCACGCCAACTCCCGCCCCAACGGCAACACCTGTCCCATGGGAACCGGGCAAAACCTTCGAGAAATCCAGCAAAACCCTGACCAGCGCCTATCAAGGCATCATCGACTTCCTGATCTGGTTCTTTGTTGTGCTGGTTCCCATCCTGCTCCCACCTGCTTTGATCGTTTGGCTCATCTGGTGGCTAATTCGCCGGTCATCCCGCACAAAACCGAAAGGGTGATAGAACCAACAAAAAAGGAGACGGTCGTTGTGATCGTCTCCTTTTTTTATCGCTGGTGAACCGGTAACGATATTCGAAGAACCGAATTAAAATCGTTTTGTGATCCGCAATCGCTACACCGGGCGGAAAAACCGCATTGGCTTCCTTGCTTTGACGGGGACTCTGACCTTATTTCGAGCGACACACTCCTCATAGATCAACTCATGCATATCCAGGGTGTCCTGTTGGTTGTGAGCTTGCGCCAACAAAGAACCGGCGGTGCCCATGTGTCCTGCCAATGAGGCATCCTTCAGCAAGGTCGTCATGAAACGCGCCAGCGCAAGGGTGTCACCCGGTTCGGCTAGAAATCCATTCTCTGCGTGATGTACGATCTCCGGGATGCAGGTGGCGCGGACTGCAACGATCGGAAGCCCGCTGGCTGCGGCCTCAAGCAGGACAATGCCCTGCGTCTCGATCTCCGAGGCTGTGACGAACAGGGAGGCAAGGCGATATAAATCGGGCAATCCCTGCTCGACGGTGATATAGCCGGGGAAGTGAGCCCGATCTGCGATCCCAAGGGACCGGCATAACTTCATCAGAGCAGGCTTCTCGTGTCCATCGCCCACCATAAGCAAGTGCGCATCGGTATCCTTCATGGTCTCAGCTGCTGCACGGATCACACGGTCCACATGCTTGTCCGTGTCAAGACGACCTACATGCAACAGGATGTGAACGGACATTGGGAGACCAATCCTGCGGCGAAGAGCCTTTTCACGGTCGAGGGAAGGATGCAGGTTGGAGAAGGTGTTCAAATCCAAACCATAGCTGATCGTTCGAGGGCGGATGCCTGTCTGTCGAGCGACAATATACGAGATGGTCTGCGTGGGTGCAAAGAGGATGGGGAATTTCCTCAGTATCCAGCCCGCGTAACCCCACAACAGGGATTCCATACCGGTGCGCAGGAGCTCCACCCCGGGCAGGTAACTGGCGACGAACCAGGGCAGTTGATGGATGCTTAAGCTGACCGGGATGCCGGAGTGCCGGGCGTAGGCAATGCCTGTCAAACCGATCTGGAATGGTTCGTGCGTATGGATCAGTTGGGGGTCAAAATCAGTTAGTGCGCGCAGGATGGCTCTGTGAGAAAGGAGCATGAAGCGTTGACCGGCACGCAGGGGATTTGTCACGGAGCGGAGTCTGAGCACGGACAGGCTCCCTGATTGTGCGAGATAGGGGGAACCACGATCACTGGCAGCGATGACGAGAACCTGGTGCCCGCGGTCTGCCATTCCCTCGGCGAGCTGCTTCGCAAAGATGGCTGCGCCGCTTACCATGGGTGGGTAGGATTGAGCAAGAAAGGCTAGTTTCATGGGATAGCTCCTAATGCAGATGAATTTTCTTGTAAATCGCCCAACCGGCGAAGAAAGCCGTCATGCTGACCAGCACCGTGATCCAGAACCAGAGCGGTGGCTGGAAACCGAACGCCCCGATCAAAGTTATGGATACCGCGCAGAGCGTACGACCGGACAGGTTGGCAACGAAAAAACGGCGGGGGCTGATCCTGCCCGATCCCGCGACGTAACACATCAGGTCGCTGGGAAAGATGGGTAGAACAAATGCGAAGAAATAGAAGAGTGTGCCCTGGTTGGCGGAGATGCGATCCCAACGCTGGATGATCTGCGGAGACGCAAGCCTGTCGATCAGTTTGCGCCCATGGGCACGTGCCAGCAGGAATGCAGCCTGGCTGGCGGTGATGGTGCTGACGGCGGTGACGGCGGCACCCAGGGTAAAGCCATATACATACCCACCTGTCATCATCAGCGCATGACCAGGGATGACTGCCACGAACACCTGCGCAAAGAGCAGCAGGAACAGGACGATCAGCCCAAATGGACCGAAAGACGCAACATATTCCATCACCCGTTCCCGGTCGCTCACAAATTGAAAAATCTTTTGCAATGGGGTCCGGAAGATCCATAAGACAAGCAAAACCGCAGCGAATTTGATGGCTTTTGCAAAGTTTTGTGGTTGCCGGATCTTAGCCAGTGAAAGGGGGAAATGCATGTTCATGAAAAACTCCTGGAGTTAACCTGATGGATATTTAGAGCCACGGCGCAGCAAGGTTGCAGGTGTGGGTGAGGATGCGACCGGCGAGAGAGCGGTGTTCCCATGTTTCGGCGGTTTGGGGCTGGCAGGTCGGGAGGTCATTGACATAGTTCCTCCGCAACTCCCAGGCAAGGGAAACATCCTTTATCAGCAGGCAGGAGACTCAAAGTTATTGCGCATCGAGTGGGCATCCATGTTGGCTGAACCGAGCAGGACCTCGCCACGGTTGTTCCATGTAACCTTGCTATGCTGGTATCTGCCCGTGTAGCGGTGGACATGCCCGCCCGCGTTCACCAACTGGCGAACGGGAATGTGGTTGGCAAAGTCCACTGCTCGAATGCGGGTCTGGTGTGAGAGCATCACGTTGACCTGCACGCCCCGGCGGGCTTGAGCGCACAATGCCTCCATGATCCCGGCATCCGGAAGGAAGTACCACGTGCGCAAGTGAATGGACTGGTCGGCGGAAAGGATCAGGTCGAGCAGGGCGGTGCGGATGTCTGTACACCGGTTGGGAACGGTCAGGAACAGCCGGTCAGAACCGATCTGCAGATTCGCAGGATCGAGCAGGGGAACCTGGTACCCGCCGGAGAAACTGCGAAGAAAATCGAAGACCTGGTGGAAGGTGTTGCCGAACCCGCCATCCACACGGATATTGGTATCCGACCAGGTCGTGTAGTAATCGGCAATATTGGAGCCGCCCACGAAGGCGGTATGGTCATCGATCGCAGTGAATTTACAATGCATGCGGTTGCGGATGGAGACACCGGGGACGGAGGGGTGAAAGACATCCACCTGCACCCCGGCACGACGCAGGCTTGCCAGGATCTCGTGATTTCGGAGGAGATTGCGAGGCTCATCCAATTGCTGACCGATCTCATCCACCATCATCTGCACCCGTACACCCGCTTCAGCTTTTGCATGCAGAATGTTCAGGATGCTCTGCGCCCAATAACCATCTTCAAATGCCAGGTAGGTCATCGAGATGTTTTCCCGGGCTTCCGCCAGTCGCTCCACCAGGTCGGCGTAGTAATTTTTGACTTGCGGGAAGAAAGTGTGTCGGTTCATGTCGATCTCCTTTACTGCCCACACTTTCGCATTTTTCAACTGCCAATACCAGAGTTTTGACTGCCAAATGACGCCAACTTTCGGCTTTTCCCCAGGAGATCTCCCGGAGCAGGCTGTGTCAAGGATGACCGGACTGCCAGTGGATACCGTTCACCGGAAGTGGTCGATTAAATGAACAACCCGACGAATGTCGGGCTGTCCGGTTTGTTCCTGGGGATAATCAGGTGCTACGGGCTTGCCATCTCTGTCAGCTCGCGCGCCAAGGATCGGATGGCAGCACGGCGTGTCCGGTTGAATGTCCCCTCGGAGATATACAGTTTGAGCATGATGTCGCGGTTGGAGACTTCCTTGAGATAAGCAGCATGCAGAATATGATATGGGTACCACTCGCGTGGCAGTGGGTCATGCGGCATGTCCCCTCCCGGGCGCATTTCTTCCAGGGCTTCCAACAGGACGGCATGCACCAATTTACCACGTTCGAGGTGGGTTTTCTTCCCTGCCAGTTTTTTCTGGACAGGTTCGAGTTCAGCCAGCGGACTGTCAGCCAGGTAGGTGTAATCATACAGGTTCCGCAAGGCATTCTCCACGATCTCGGCAGGGACGGACGGGGATTCCCGGTGACTGCCAACCCGATGTTCCTCCGCCACTTCGGTCAGCCGGGAGAGGTATTCGTTCCTGCGGCGGGTAGAGTTAAGCGCATCCGCGATCCGGTCGGCGGGATGCAATACACGCTCCACCTCTTCGTCAGCATACTGGATGCCATTGGACGGCTGTCCAAGCAGGAGCACACCGACCTGCTCTGCTTCGGCGAAAAGAGGGACAAGCAGGGCGGTATCATCCAATGGCGCCTGGAAGTGACGGGCTTCGAGCGGGGTCACGTCATCGGCGTACAAGGTTCGGGCGGGGACCTCGATCGGGTATCCACGCCAGCGGTAATCCGATACGGAGCGGGCGGTTTCCTTGTCGAAGGACAGGATCAGCCCGTAACTCGCCCGCACCGAGGTGCACAGGCGTTTAAGGTTGCATCCAGGTTTTCCTTGAGCGATTTACCTTCACCCGCCAATCTTGAAAGTTGCCGCAGGTTCGAACGCAGGCGACGGGTCTCATTTCGATAAAACAGGAGGTCCAGCAGGCGTGGAACAACCGTCATGGCTGAATGGGTGAATATGGCGAGAGTGGGGATAAAGAGTGCAATGACCGTCGGCGCCTGGTAAGCCAGCACCAGGGTGCGGGCGGCGAGTATGTAAACGATGGTGATGGACATGATCAGTGCCATGTTATAGACAAAGTCATGGCGGATGGTGCGACCTTCCACGAGCGCGCTGTAACGCGCCACGCCAAAACCGATCATGCCAACAAAGACCAACAGGACGAGCGACAACGCAACCATTGGGACCGGAAAGAGATTCAGACCCGAAGCGATCAGCGATAGCGGTCCGACCATGCCTGCGATGATGGTCGCGCTTGTCAGCGTCTGCAGTTGGTGGCGGGTGGTCTCGGAGGGCGCAACACGTGCCGAACGCCCCAGGTTGACCGCACTGGTGGTGGTCAGGACGATCAATGCAATCCCAAATATGGAGTAGAGCGGTCCGGCTTGAAGACTGTTGAGATAAAGCGGGTCACCGCCTTCGACAGAAAAAAGGATCTGTGTGAATGCCTGCAATTCGATGGCGGCAAAGGCGGTAATATAGCCTGCAATGACGCGCGCCCAGCGCCATGCATTCATCCTTCCAGGGCGCATCAGCATGGTGGCGTGATGCCAGAACGCAACTGCCGGTGCGACCGACCAGCCCTGCAACCAGGCATTGGCTCCCTGTTCGAAAGTGCCCGAAGCCCAGAAGGGGAAGAGGATGCGCATTCCCGATGGACGGTAGGCAGGCACGGGTGGCGGGTTGAGTGCAAGAAGGTTATTCAAAAATAATCCACCCAGGGACCAGAGTGTGAGGGCTGTCAACCAGGCAGTGGGTGTGCGCGGATTACGTGTGACAAGATATGACCCAAGCCAGAAGGCTGCCACCAGGGCAATGAAATTGACCGAATAAGTAAACTCGTAAAGTCCCATTTGTCCCTCCCAAAGCCTGTGTATTTACTATACAAACGTTCTCACGTTCGGTCAAGTGGTATTTTGATAAAAAAATCCTCCCGACCCATGGAACCAACTCATCTGGAAATCAAGAGGCTGCCCGGAATTCCTGCCGATACACAACGAGGGAAAAACAGCAGCTCCAATTGAGTCGTGCGGACCGGATCCGGAAACCATCC
>CAWGMC010000048.1:0-9680 GCA_963823545.1 uncultured Chloroflexia bacterium
AAACCAGCAAGCCTGCATGAAAGAACCAGCCCCGAGTTCAAAGACCGGGGCTGATCTTTTTGCTAAAGGACCTCCCCCACTCCCCGCTTCAAGAACCGTCCCTGACCCGCGCCGCCCAGCCATTGGCTGCCATCCACGATCAGCCTGCCGCGCAGGAGGACCTTTTCAGGCATGCCGACCAGCTCCCAACCCTCGAAGAGGTTGTAATCGGTGCGGTGATGGCTGTGCGCGACCCCGTACTTGACCCGCTTTTCGGGATCCCAGATGACGATGTCCGCATCCGCGCCCGGGACGAGCGCGCCCTTGCGCGGGTAGAGCCCGAATATCTTCGCAGGGTTGGTGGAGGTCAGCGCGACGAACTGGTTGGCAGTGATCCTGCCGGCACGTACGCCGTAGGTCCAGAGGACCGGCAGGCGGTCGCCGACGGCAGGCAAGCCATTCGGGATCTTCGTGAAATCATCCTTCCCCAGTTCCTTGCCGGGGATGGCAACCTCGCGTCCTTCATAGATGATCGGCTTCGTCCCATCAAAGAAGAAGGGACAATGGTCCGTGCCGATGGTCTGCAGGGTGGAATCTGACAGACCCTCCCACAGGCGGGCATTATCCGCCTCGGTGCGCATGGGCGGGGAGCAGACCCACTTGGCGCCATCCGGTCGGCGCATATGGTCAATGGTGAAGAAGAGATATTGCGGGCAGGTCTCCCCCATCGCGCGGATGCCGCGCTGGCGGGCATACTTGAGCATGTCCACTTCACCCCCGACGTTCATGTGGACGATGTAGACGGGGGCATCCGCCTGGGCTGCCATGGCAGCGACATGCATGACCGACTTCGACCGCGCCCCAGGCAGGACGCGTGCGGGCATGCCATTCCGGGGTGGTGTGCCCGGCTGCCAGCGCCTCGGGGATGAGCGTGTCGATGACATCCCCGTTCTCGCAGTGCGCCATGACCAGCATGCCGTGCTCCTTCGAGATGCGGAGGGCATCGAAAATGCTGCCATCATCTATGCGCAAGCGACCGTTGTAGGCGGTGAAGACCTTGAGGGTGGTGATGCCCATTTCGACCAGCGAGGGAATCTCCTTCGCGACCGCGTGGTCGAAGCGGGTCAGGTTCATGTGGAAGGAATAATCAATGGCGGCTTTTTCTGCTTTCTTCAACCACAGGTCAACCGAGTATTTAAATCCCTGCGGTTCATGGACGACAAAATCCATGACGGTGGTGGTCCCGCCGAAGGCGGCGGCCTTGTGCCCAGTGTAATGGTCATCCGAGGAGACCGTCCCGAACATGGGCAGGTCGAAATGCGTATGCGGATCCACGCCCCCGGGGGTGATGAATTTTCCCGCGGCATCAATGACCTGCGCATCCGAATGCCGGAGGTCCTTTCCGATCATGGAGATCGGACTCCCCTTCGACCGGGATATCCGCCGCGTAAATCTCGGAGGCGGTAATCAGTGTTCCATTTTTAATCAATGTCGCCATTTGGGTCGCCTCGCTGGATAGGGTGCCTGGACCTGCCGGATACCCAGTAAAGCCATCAAGACCTCCGGCGGGAGATCCGCCTCGGGTAATTCAACCTTGTACAGTCCTTCATTCCCGGCAGCTCGCAACGAGCGCCAGAGCAACTGGCGTTCATCGCCTGCAACGACCAGGTCGGTGAGCAGCCTGGCATTAAGCAGGTATTCACCGGTCGTATATAGAAAAGTGAGCCGTCTCCACTTGTCGGTGCGGATGGGGTTGGGTAATTTTTCCAGGGGACCGAGCTGGACCTAAATACTCTTCGCGGGCGCGCGGTGATCCGCCTCATCGCGCAAGAGTTCAGCGCGGGTCGCCAGTTCATGACCGCGCACCTGGCTGACAAATTCGATCTGACCGCCGCGCCCTCCGAAACTGGCAGGCTGGTAGAACGCCAGGTAGTCCACGGAGATGACCTTGGGAGCTCCGCGCAAAGGGATGCGATACCAGCCCAAAAGCCGTGCGATCTCCAGATCCCGGGGAGCCGGAAGTAACGCCACCAGTACCAGCGAAGTGGGAGATACGGGCATGGGTAAATTGTACTATACCAAATCAGAGCATTCTAATTTTTCCCTTCCACCTCAGGATGGGTTTATGGTATAAGAATCATGCCCTGCTGTGTTCGTGATGTGGCTATAACGTTTTGGGCCAACATCCACAAAACGGGTTCCTATGTTCGTGGAAATAACGCGATAGGCCTGAGCCAAGGCGGCGTTTCCCGATTGGAGCCCACCTGCTTATGCAGGTCCAAAACCCGGTCACACACGGCATGTGCGGGGTATCTTTTTAAAGTACCGTCCCCGGGAATGAAAGCCCGGGGACTTTTCTTTTCATCATGGGGATTCGTGAATGGTGATGGCTGTCTGCAGACCGAACTGATGGCACCCTAAATACAGGAAAGTAGACCTATCACTTCCAAATTTATCCAAAAACACAACGCCAGTTTTTCCATCTTAACTTCAATCCCGCACGAGAGTAAAATCGGCAAAATTAACAATGAATAGATGGAAAATCAGCGGCTGGGTCTCGCCTCAAGGCGAGATCACGAGGTGGAGGTTCCCCCGTGCGAACGGGGCGCTAACCCGGAATCGATGAAGACCGGGGAACATCGGATAGTATCAGCGGATGCCTCTGGAGCCACATCATTGGCTCCCTTCTCCCTTCCAAAGCAAGCGCGTGGAGCAACCATTACGGAGGCTCCCGCCGAAAACCAGACGGTGACGCCTGGGACAGGGCGACGCAGTGGTGCAGGCGGATTCCGCCTGGCTGGTGTTGGAAGGGCTGTCTTTTTAATATCCCGTGTGGATGAAACAGGCATGCCCACGCGTGCCTGTTTTGTTTTAACAATGGCTGCAGAAAAGGAAAAAATGAGCAGGAATCGGGTGGCTTCCAAAAAGGATCGAACATACAATCGCCTCCATCAAACGGAGGTTCTCATGGATTCCATACCCGAACGCACGCAGGATTACCGACTGATCGAAAAAGCCATCCGCTTCATCGAAGCCAATGCGCGACGCCAGCCCGAACTGGAAGAGATCGCAGCCGCGGTGGGATTGAGCGAGGCACACTTCCAGCGCAAGTTCACACGCTGGGCGGGCATCAGCCCGAAACGCTTCCTGCAATTCCTGACCAGCGGGAACGCAAAGGAGCTGCTGGCGCAGTCCGAGAGTTTGTTGAACACCACGCACCAGGTGGGGCTTTCCAGCCTGGGACGCCTGCATGACCTTTTCATCAGCACGGAGGCGGTGACACCCGGGGAATACAAGAGCCGCGGCGCGGGCATCACCATCCGTTATGCCATCCACCCGACACCCTTCGGGAAGTGCCTGATCGGGACAACCGAGCGCGGCATCTGCCACCTGGGGTTCGTGCAGACCAGCGAGGGTGAGGCGATCGACCGCCTCGTGACGGACTGGTCACAGGCGGAGATGATCGAAGACCATTACGCGACCGCGGGGTTGATCGAGCCGATCTTTGAGCTCGGTCAGCGCGGGCAAGGAAAAGTTGAGGCTGTTCCTGCGCGGGACCAACTTCCAGATCAAGGTGTGGGAGGCTCTGCTGACCATCCCCGCCGGGGCGGTCACCACGTATGAGAACATCGCGACCCAAATCGGGAAACCGTCCGCTTTACGGGCGGTCGGCAGCACGGTCGGGCACAACCCGGTGGCGGTGTTGATCCCCTGTCACCGTGTCCTGAGAAAGGATGGCGAATTTGGCAATTACCGCTATGGCACCGCCCGCAAGAAGGCACTCCTGGGATGGGAGTCGGGAATTAGTGATCAGTATTCAGTGATCAGTTAGCAGAATCATCACTCATTAAAAGGAGAAGAATGAACACAAAGGATCTAGTCAAGCGCATCAAGGAAGACAAGGTCAATTTCATCTCGCTGCAATTCACGGACGTGATGGGCGCGGTGAAAAGCGTGGACATGCCCCTGCATAACCTGGAGGGCGCACTGGAGGACGGCGTCTGGTTCGACGGGTCCTCGGTGGAGGGCTTTGCCCGCATCCAGGAGAGCGACATGCGCCTGGTGCTGGATCCGGATACCTACGCCGTGCTGCCCTGGTCGCCGGAAGACCGGCGCAGGGCACGCATGTTCTGCGACATCTTCATGCCGGATGGGAAACCGTTCGAGGGCGATCCGCGCGGCGTGCTGAAGCGGATGCTGGAGAAATTATCCAAGCGCGGCTGGACCTTAACATCGGACCCGAGCCGGAATTCTTCCTGTTCAAGGGGACCAACGGGCACGGCGTGCATCCCGTCCCGCACGATGTGGGCGGCTATTTCGATTTCTCGTCCGACGACGAGGCGGTCCGCGTGCGCACCGCCCTGATGGAAGCACTGATGAGCATGGGCATCGAGGTGGAAGTGGGACACCACGAGGTGGCGCTGGGACAGCATGAGATCGATTTCCGCTTCGCCGATGCGCTGCGCTCGGCGGATAACGTGCTGACGCTGAAATACACCGTCAAAGCCATCGCCGCGCAGAACGGCTTGACCGCCTCCTTCATGCCCAAGCCGGTCTTCGGCATCAACGGTTCGGGCATGCACTGCCACCAATCCCTGTTCGATGCGAAGGGCAGGAACCTGTTCTTCGATGCGAAGGATGAATTCAAACTGTCGAAAACCGCGCATGCCTTCATCGCCGGGCAACTGGCGCATGCCCGGGCGCTCTCGGCGATCGTCTCGCCGACGGTCAATTCGTACAAGCGGCTGGTGCCGGGTTATGAAGCGCCCGCCTACATCGGCTGGGCACAGAGCAACCGCTCGGCGCTGATCCGCATCCCGAGCTACACCCAGGGACGCAACAAGTCTATGCGTGCGGAGCTGCGCTTCCCGGATCCCTCCTCGAATCCCTACCTGGCGTTTGCCGCCATGCTGGCAGCCGCGCTGGACGGGATCGACAAGAAGATGACCCCGCCCGCGCCATTCAACAACGTCAACCTGTACGAACTGAACCGCGAAGAACGCAAAGCGATGGGCGTGGGCGAACTGCCCGGTTCACTGGCTGAGGCATTGACCGAACTGGAGAAGGATGAGGTCATGAAGGCTGCGCTTGGTCCGACCGCCTACGAAGCGTTCATCCGCGCCAAGTGGCATGAGTGGGACGAGTTCCGCCTGCAGGTGACGGATTACGAGATCGAGAGATATTTGGAAATTGCGTAGAACACGGTCACCGGAACGGCATCCAAAAACAGGATGCCGTTCTTTTTTTTAATACCCCGATCAGCATATTGAAATGAGGGGAGATTTTCTGTATGATGGTGATGGAGGCTGGCATGAAAATCCGCCTGAAGTTACCCTTTTCCCTGCTGATCTGCATACTTGCTGCGATCCCCCTCCAGGGTGTCACGGCAGCCAGCAATGCACTCCCCCTCCGACCGAAAACAATGGTGCATCAAAGTGGGAGCGCAGTGGGCAGTATAAGCGCGCTCAATGTCCGGGACCAGAATTGGGAGGATGACAATCCTGCCAGGTATGTCCGCTTCACCACTCCCGGGAGGCGCTATACAGGATACAGGACCTACCAACTGCCTGCCGGGGTGACCGCCGCGTCGGTCAGTGGGCTACGCGTGGAGGCGAATTACTTCGGTCCGATGAAAAGCACGCAGACCTGGACATGGTCGCTCTTCAACTGGAACACGTACACCTGGGTGGGAATCGGGGACAACGCCAGCACGCCGGATTCGGAGTGGAAGGTCCTGATCTTCAGCCCAGCCAGCCCGGCGCGGTTCATTTCCGCCAGCGGCGGAATCCGCTTGCGGCTGGTTTCCAACAACGCGATCGAGGATGCGCGCCTGGACTATGAAGGCATCCACATCCTTTACACTCCCACGATACCACCCGCCCCAGCCAGCGGTGATATTCCCAATCCGCCCGCAGGGAAACTTTATCACGGGGTATACCCGGGAGGAGTGACCGGTGAGGAGGATAACCTGAAACTCGCGGATGTGCTGGCTTATGAGAACGCGGCAGGCAAGACCGCGGCATGGGTGTATTTTTCCCACAACTGGTACCACGGGCGCGCCTTCCCGACCGCCACCGCGACCTGGATCCGGACCCACGGCAGCATTCCCTACATCCAACTCATGCTACGCTCGGACCCGTATGGCGACCGCGCAGACCCGGTCTACTCGCTGAACCGGATATTGAGAGGTGTCTTCGACAACGACCTGCGAGCCTGGTCCGCGGGTGCGCGCAGTTTCGGCACCCGTCTGATCGCCGAATACGGGGTCGAGGTCAACGGTGAGTGGTTCCCCTGGAACGGGAAATGGAACGGCGGGGGGATAACGACCGGGTACGGCAACCCGAGCCTGCCAGACGGACCGGAACAATTCCGGGATGCCTACCGGCGCATCATCAAGACCTGCAGGAGCGAGGGCGCGGAGAACATCACCTGGGTGTTCCATGTAAATGACGGAGACTGGCCACAGGTGAGCTGGAACCGGCTGGAAAGATATTATCCAGGGGACGCGTACATTGACTGGCTGGCAATCAGTTCCTACGACGCGCAGACCCCGCTGGACGATTACTGGCCGATCTTCCGGGAGAGCATGGATGCTGTTTACCCGCGGGTCGTGGCGCTCTCCTCCAGCAAACCCATCATCGTGGCTGAGTTCGCGGTCACCTCCGGGAATTCGCTCGGTGACCAGGCGACCTGGGCGCAGAACACGCTGACCGACCTGACCGGTTTCCGCTGGTCCCGCATCATCGCCTTCTCGTGGTGGAACGAGTGGTGGCAGAACGATGAGAACCCGCTGCATGACACGGACATCCGCGTGCAGTCCAACCAGGCGCTGACACAGGTCTTCCCCGACCTGGTCGGAAACAATCCATTCGTGCTCGGGCAAATCCCTAATAAACAGGAATCCGCAATAGCAGAACCCAGCAGCGGGTTATCTCCATTAATGGTCCACGCATCATCATGGTATCCGGTTACGCTTTATGACCGACGACAACGACGACATGACGCGGATTATTTCATTACTACAGTGGTGATGCTGCCAACCCGGCAAAAAGACCGCTGCTGATGGTCGAGTTCAATGTCCCATAATCAAAGCGGATAGGACGAATATAATTGGCATCCCAAATAGGGAGGCTAATTTTGTTTAATCAACGTGGCTCGCAGGGGAATCAACTGCAAGGCAGGCGGGCAACGTAAAGCCGCCTGTAACATCACGGTATATAATACGTGACGATCAATTGCGGGCGGGATGCCAGCGTGGCATTTCCGCTATAGAACAGCAGGTAGTCTGCCAGTCCATCCCCATCGTCACCTTTGATGAAGCGCACACGGAATTGGGTCGTACCCGTGCGGTTGACATAGCTCAGACCGGTACCTTGAGGAGTGCGCTGTACCAGCTGCCTGCGATCGTGAAGGGATTGGATGTCGCTGGTTTTCCCGCCGTCGCCTGGAAATCGGTCGCTGCCAACGCCGCAAGTACCGAAGGAGGGCTTGGTCATATCCACCAGCAGGGAACTCAGTGTCGAAGTACTTCCTGCCCCACCGGATGCCTTCATGATCTTGAGAGTGACCGAGGTGATGACCGCGGTATCCGGCAGCGTGGAGGTGTTGAAATGAAGATCCGCGATACTGCTTCTTCGATCCATCGTCACCGACGTTGAAGGTGGTCGCGATCGAGTTGAACGTGCCGCCGACATTGCTGGTCGGGGTGGATTCAAGCACCCAGCCATCGTAGAGTGCCCAGGGACTTAAAGATGAGCGTTTTGTTAATGCTATAAGATGGACCGGAGATGAATGCTCCATTCAGTGGATTGAGTGCCAGGTCCTGGATGGTGTCATTATCAGCAACATCCAGGCGGAGGGTGCCATTGCCCATGCCGGTATTGACGGTCACAGTATAGACCGCCCGGAGCCTTCAACAAGCGTAACCGAGGCGCCGGTCACCGTCGGAGCGGCGGTCAATGTGAAATCAGCCGGGTTCACGCCCGTGACATCCTCAGAGAATGTCACCGTGAAGTGGACTGTCCTGCGAGCTGTGGGGGAAATTTCGATCAGCGCGATGGATGAGACAGTCGGGGCAGTCGCGTCGATCGTCCAGGCGTAAGAGGCAGGTGTGCCGTCCAAGTTTCCCGCCAGGTCCGTGGCATAAACATCGAAAGTATGGGTCCATCAGCAAGGGTATAAGGACTGGCGCAAGTCCCATATCCACCAACATCCACCTGGCACAAGAATGTGGCGGATTCACTGGCGTTGAAGGTGAAAGCCGCGGAAGCGTTGTTGGAAGAAGCGCAGGTTTGGTGAGGATGAACGTATCCGGCGCGGTGGTGTCGATCACGATATTCTTATTGGCTGCCAGGGTTGTCCCTGACAGGGTCAGGACCGCCGGGTTCTTATACACATCCTTGATCGTGCCGCCATTCAAGGCAAGCCCGGTCGCATCCAGGTCAGGAGTGGTATCGCCTGCCAACACGGTGTAATTGGAGAATGTCAGGGTGGTCGTCCCTGTGCCGCCGGTGTAGTTCAGGACCGCGTCCGTTGTACCGGTCTCGAGAGTCAACTGGGGAGTCCCGGTGACATCCACCACCTCATTGAAGGTGACCGTGATGCCTGAGATCACATCCCCGGTGTTGTAGTAGCCGTTGGCGGTGGAGGAGGTGACATTGGTTACAATCGGCGGGATATCCTCACCTTCTCCAACAACGTAATCGTTTGTTCCGGAAGCATAGGGAATGCCTGTTGCTTGAGTACTGGTCGTTGTCTGATCTCCAGTTGTTGTCGAATTCCAGACACTCGAATTGTATCTTTTCACAATAAAGCTGGCTGGAACCGTTCAGCATCGAGGTCTTCAGATGCAAAGTTGAAGTTAGCGTTATAAGTTGAAAACACAATGGATGTGGCGTAACGTCCAGTAACGGTTGGCATCCTTGTTCGGGTAAAACCCGATCAGGGGGGAGATATTTGGGGGCTCAACCGCGTTGGTACGGGCAGTGATATTGCCGAATGGAGACGGAATTCAACGTCAGTTCAACGGGGGTGTAGAAAAAGGCATCGCCGATCGGGTAAGTGAAAGATTGCGGCGAAGCTGATACATCGAAGTCCTTGCGTAATCCATCGCTTGTGCCGACGGCAACGACATAATTTACCGCACCCACGCCTGTGATCGAGCCATTCTCTCCAATAATAAGAAACTTAACCCCAGTGGCAAGCTTTCCATTTGTGAGGGTGAGGAAATTGTTGACAGTCGTGTTATTGGTAACAAGCGAAACACCAGCAGGGTTTTATAACGAGATTGTAGAACGACCCATCATTGATGGTTTGGGCGATGGTGCCCTGGAAAGTGACCGTGCCCGTACGGGATGTGAACGTACCCGTGCCGACCCAGTTACCGCCCAGGTTGATCGCATAATTCGAAACGGAAACATCCAGATTGGCGGCAGCACCAATATTCAGGTTGCCGCCAACGGTGAGAGCAGCTTGCAGGAGTTTGACACCGCTCCCGCCAAGAGTAAGGTGATGGTATGCAACATTCCGAATGGACTGAGCGCCTGCATAACCGTAGGAGACCGTGTTGCCAGCAGCGCCTGCGTCAATGGTCGCCACGGTGAAACCGGCATCCGGCATGTTAATGGACAGGCTGCTTGCCGCCCCTTTGCGCCCACGCTCCTGCGCCGCCCAAGCTAGAACTCACCGTGATCGAATTGGTG
>CAWGMC010000049.1:0-10117 GCA_963823545.1 uncultured Chloroflexia bacterium
ATCCAGCCAAAAACTGAGGCGCGGTCCGGCATCCCATGGATGCCAAAAATCTTTTATCGGTTGGAGGACCAAATGTTTAGAAGTACTGTATTGTTCGTGCTCGCCCTGACCCTGGCGCTGACCGCCTGTGCGCCCAAATCCACCCCGGCTACCGCGCCGATCAGCGGGGACAAGTTCGATGTAAGCAGGTTCACCGGCACCTATCAGGGAACCTGGACCAACGAAAAAACGGGGCTGGCGGTCCCGTGGTCATCACCATCCAGGCGGACGAATCCGCAAAACTGGTGAACATGACGCTCGACTTCGGCGGCAATTATCTAGGGTTGTCCGACCCGCCTGCGGTGACACTCACCGCCCCCTACGACGACAACGGCGCGACCGTCACAGGCAACAGCGTGCTGTTCGGTGACATGGATGTCCGCATCGATGCGAACGGCAACATCATCGGCAATTTCAAAAACCTGGCAGGCGGGACGATCCCCGCGATGACATACACTGGCAGGATCGGCGATGGACGCCTGGATGCCGATTACGTCATCAGCCTGCCCGACGGGACAACCACGACCGCCCTGCTAAGAACCGAACGAAAGTAAAAAGCAGCTCATACAAAAAACTCAGCCCTGGTCTGCGAAACCAGGGCTGGTTTCATCAAAGGATCTCCCCCGCGCCGCGTTTTTGGAAACGACCCTGACCCGCGCCGCCCAGCCATTGGCTGCCATCCACGATCAGCCTGCCACGCAGGAGGACCTTTTCGGGCATGCCGACCAGCTCCCAACCCTCGAAGAGGTTGTAATCGGTGCGGTGATGGCTGTGCGCGACCCCGTACTTGACCCGCTTTTCGGGATCCCAGATGACGATATCCGCATCCGCACCCGGGACGAGTGCGCCCTTGCGCGGGTAGAGACCGAATATCTTGGCAGGGTTGGTGGCGGTCAGCGCGACGAACTGGTTGGCAGTGATCCTGCCGGCACGTACGCCGTAGGTCCAGAGGACCGGCAGGCGGTCGCCGACGGCAGGCAAGCCATTCGGAATCTTCGTGAAATCATCCTTCCCCAGTTCCTTGCCGGGGATGGCAACCTCGCGTCCTTCATAGATGATCGGCTTCGTCCCATCAAAGAAGAAGGGACAATGGTCCGTGCCGATGGTCTGCAGGGTGGAATCTGACAGACCCTCCCACAGGCGGGCATTATCCGCCTCAGTCCGCATGGGCGGGGAGCAGACCCACTTGGCGCCATCCGGTCGGCGCATATGGTCAATGGTGAAGAAGAGATATTGCGGGCAGGTCTCCCCCATCGCGCGGATGCCGCGCTGGCGGGCATACTTGAGCATATCCACTTCACCCCCAACATTCATGTGGACGATGTAGACGGGGGCATCCGCCTGGGCAGCCATGGCAGCGACATGCATGACCAACTCCACCGCGCCCCAGGCAGGACGCGTGCGGGCATGCCATTCCGGGGTGGTATGCCCGGCTGCCAGCGCCTCGGGGATAAGCGTGTCGATGACATCCCCGTTCTCGCAGTGCGCCATGACCAGCATGCCATTTTCCTTCGAGATGCGGAGTGCATCGAAAATGCTGCCATCATCTATGCGCAGGCGACCATTGTAGGCGGTGAAGACCTTCAGGGTGGTGATGCCCATCTCCACCAGCGAGGGAATCTCCTTCGCGATTCCTCGGTCGAAGCGGGTCAGGTTCATGTGGAAGGAATAATCGATGGCGGCTTTTTCTGCTTTTTTCAGCCACAGGTCAACCGAGTATTTAAATCCCTGCGGTTCATGGACGACAAAATCCATGACGGTGGTCGTCCCGCCAAAAGCGGCAGCCTTGTGCCCCGTGTAATGGTCATCCGAGGAAACCGTCCCGAACATGGGCAGGTCGAAATGCGTATGGGGATCCACGCCACCGGGGGTGATGAATTTTCCCGCTGGCATCGATGACCTGCGCATCCGGATGCTGGAGGTCTTTTCCGATCTGGGAGATTGACTCCCCCTCAACCAGGATATCCGCCGCGTAGGTTTCGGAGGCAGTGATCAGTGTTCCATTTTTAATCAATATCGCCATTAGGGTCATCCTCGCTTCGATAGGGTGCCTGGACTTGCTTGATACCCAGTAAAGCCATCAAGACCTCCGGCGGGAGATCTGCCTCGGGTAAATCAACCTTGTAAAGTCCTTCGTTCCCGGCACGTTCGCGCAACGAGCGCCAGAGCAATTGGCGTTCGTCACCTGCGACAACCAGGTCGGTGAGCAGTTTGGCATTCAGCAGGTATTCGCCGGTCGTATAAAGGAAGGTGAGCCGTCTCCATTTGTCGGTGAGGATGGGTTGGGTAATTTTTCCAGCGGACCGAGCTGGAACTTAAAATACCCTCGCTGGCGCGCGGATGATCCGCCTCATCGCGCAGGAGTTCGGCGTGGGTCGCCAGTTCATGCCCGCGCACCTGGCTGACAAATTCGATCTGACCGCCGCGCTCACCGAAACTCGCGGGCTGGTAAAAAGCCAGGTAGTCCACGGAGACAACCTTGGGGGCTGCGCGCAACGGGATGCGATACCAGCCCAACAGCCGTGCGATCTCCAAATCCCGGGGAGCCGGAAGAAACGCCACCAGAACCAGGGAAGTGGGAGATACGGGCATGGTCAAATTGTACTATACCCATTCATTGCCTTCTAATTTTTCCCTTCCACCTCCCGATGGGTTTATGGTATAAGAATCATGCCCTGCTGTGTTCGTGATGTGACTAACACGTTTTGGGCCAACATCCACAAAACGGGTTCTTATCTTCGTGGAAATAACGCGATAGGCCTGAGCCAAGGCGGCGTTTCCCGATCGGAGCCCACCTGCTAATGCAGGTCCAAAACCCGGTCACACACGGCATGTGCGGGGTAACTTTTTAATAAGTCCCGGGATCGAGTCCCCGGGATTGTTCCTTCAAAAACACAACACCAGTTTTTTCCATCTTGACTCCAATCCCGTGCGAGAGTAAAATCGGCAAAATTAACAACTGAATAGATGGAGAATCAGCGGCTGGGTCTCGCCTCAAGGCGAGATCACGAGGTGGAGGTTCCCCCGTGCGAACGGGGCGCTAACCCGGATAGATGAAGACCGGGGAACATCGGATAGTATCAGCGGATGCCTCTGGAGCCACATCATTGGCTCCCTTCTCCCTTCCAAAGAAAGCGCAAGGAGCAACCATTACGGAGGCTCCCGCCGAAAACCATGCGGTGACGTGTGGGACAGGGCGACGCAGTGGTACAGGTGTATTCCGCCTGCCTATGTTGGAAGGGCTGTCTTTTTAATATCCCGTGTGGATGAAACAGGCATGCCCGCGCGTGCCTGTTTTGTTTTAACAATGGCTGCAGAAAAGGAAAAAATGAGCAGGAATCGGGTGGCTTCCAAAAAGGATGAACATACAATCGCCTCCATCAAACGGAGGTACTCATGGAATCCATACCCGAACGCTCGCAGGATTATCGCCTGATCGAAAAAGCCATCCGCTTCATCGAAGCCAATGCGCGGCGCCAGCCCGAACTGGAAGAGATCGCAGCCGCGGTGGGATTGAGCGAGTGCGCACTTCCAGCGGAAGTTCACACGCTGGGCGGGCATCAGCCCGAAACGCTTCCTGCAATTCCTGACCAGCGGGAATGCAAAGGAGCTGCTGGCGCAGTCCGAGAGTTTGTTGAACACGACTCACCAGGTGGGGCTTTCCAGCCTGGGACGCCTGCATGATCTTTTCATCACCACGGAGGCGGTGACGCCCGGGGAATACAAGAGCCGCGGCGCGGGCATCACCATCCGTTATGCCATCCACCCGACACCCTTCGGGAAATGCCTGATCGGGACAACCGAGCGCGGCATCTGCCACCTGGGATTTGTGCAGACCAGCGAAGGTGATGCGATCGACCGTCTCGTGACGGACTGGTCACAGGCGAAGATGATCGAAGACCATTACGCGACCGCGGGGCTTGATCGAGCCGATCTTTGAACTCGGGCAGCGCGGGAAGGAAAAGTTGAGGCTGTACCTGCGCGGGACCAACTTCCAGATCAAGGTATGGGAGGCGTCTGCTGACCATCCCTGCGGGAGCGGTCACCACGTATGAGAACATCGCGACCCGGATCGGGAAACCGTCCGCTTTACGGGCGGTTGGCACAGCGGTCGGGCACAACCCGGTGGCAGTGTTGATCCCCTGTCACCGTGTCCTGAGAAAGGATGGCGAATTTGGCAATTACCGCTATGGCACCGCCCGGAAGAAGGCGCTCCTGGGATGGGAGTCGGGAATCAGTGATCAGTATTCAGTGATCAGTTCAGTCATGAATCATACGCTAATTCAAAAGGAGAAAAATGAACGCAAAGGATCTGATCAAGCGCATCAAGGAAGACAAGGTCAATTTCATTTCGCTGCAATTCACGGATGTGATGGGCGCGGTGAAAAGCGTGGACATGCCTCTGCATAACCTGGAGGGTGCACTGGAGGACGGCGTCTGGTTCGACGGTTCCTCGGTGGAGGGATTTGCCCGCATCCAGGAAAGCGACATGCGCCTGGTGCTGGATCCGGATACCTATGCGGTGCTGCCCTGGTGCCGGAGGACCGGCGCAGGGCGCGCGTGTTCTGCGACATCTTCATGCCGGATGGGAAACCGTTCGAGGGCGATCCGCGCGGCGTGTTGAAGCGGATGCTGGCAAAGCTATCCAAGCGCGGCTGGACCTATAACATCGGACCCGAGCCGGAATTCTTCCTGTTCAAGGGAACGAACGGACACGGCGTGCACCCCGTCCCGCACGATGTGGGCGGATATTTCGATTTCTCCTCGGATGACGAAGCCGTCCGCGTGCGCACCGCCTTGATGGAGCGCTGATGAGCATGGGCATCGAAGTGGAAGTGGGACACCACGAGGTGGCGCTGGGCCAGCATGAGATCGATTTCCGTTTCGCGAATGCGCTGCGCTCGGCGGACAATGTGCTGACGCTGAAGTACACCGTCAAAGCGATCGCCGCGCAGAACGGCTTGACCGCCTCCTTCATGCCCAAGCCAGTCTTCGGCATCAACGGTTCGGGCATGCACTGCCACCAATCCCTGTTCGATGACAAGGGCGAGAACCTGTTCTTCGATGCGAAGGATGAATTCAAACTGTCGAAAACCGCCCATGCCTTCATCGCCGGGCAACTGGCACACGCCCGGGCACTCTCGGCGATGGTTTCGCCGACGGTCAATTCGTACAAGCGGCTGGTGCCGGGTTATGAAGCACCCGCCTACATCGGCTGGGCACAGAGCAACCGCTCGGCGCTGATCCGCATCCCGCGCTACACCCAGGGACGCAACAAGTCGATGCGCGCGGAATTGCGCTTCCCGGATCCCTCCTCGAATCCCTACCTGGCATTTGCGGCCATGCTGGCGGCCGCGCTGGACGGGATCGACAAAAAGATGACCCCGCCCGCGCCACTGAACAATGTCAACCTGTATGAACTCGACCGCGAAGAACGCAAAGCATGGGCGTGGGCGAATTGCCCGGTTCACTGGCTGAGGCGTTGAGCGAGCTGGAGAAGGATGAGGTCATGAAGGCCGCGCTTGGCCCGATCGCCTACGAAGCCTTCATCCGCGCCAAATGGGAAGAGTGGGACGAGTTCCGCCTGCAGGTGACGGATTACGAGATCGAGAGATATTTGGAAATCGCCTAGAACACGGTCACAGGAACGGCATCCCAAAACAGGATGCCGTTTTTTTTTTTAATGCCCCAATCGGCATATTGAAATGAAGCGCCATTTTTCAGTACTACGCGACGGCATGATCACTGAGCATCTCATTTCCCGCTGATATCTGATCCTTTCATCTCCAGGGCGTCGCGGCTGCGAGCAATGCGTCCCCCTCCGACCGAAGACGATGGTGCATCAGAGTGGGAACGCAGTGTCGCCGTTTTTTTACGTCCTGAAATTTGATCCAAAATATGAAAACAGTTGTATAATCTAATTAATCGAGCGTGAGAAAATTCACAGATACGGGTTTTTACGAAATCCGAAAAAATCTGTCCAACTAAACTGAACCCCGGGGGAGCAGGTTCCAGGATGTAAGTGTTCGAGGATCCGGAGGCTCCCATGAAATTTTTACATACAAGATCCAGCGGTTTTATCCCCCTGGCTGTGATAATCCTGTTCCTGGCTTCCATGTTTCCACTCCAGTCAATTGCGTCCAAAGGCGAAACTCAAGCCTCCAGGACGCCACCGCTCATGACCAACATCAGCGCGATAAATCTGGTTGGGAACACACCTGTGCCGTGACCACAGGCGGAGGAGTAAAGTGTTGGGGAGCTAACTGGAGCGGTCAACTGGGAGACGGCACGGATACACACCGTCAGACACCAACCAATGTGAGAGGGCTATCAAGCGGAATCAGCGCGATCTCTGCCGGTTACAGGCACACCTGCGCACTGACAACAGGTGGCGGGGTAATGCGGGGAATCGATGCAGAAGGTCAGCTGGGAGACGGCACAAACACTAAACGCCGCGTACCGGTAAAGTAAGGGACTGACAAGCGGAATCGCCGCCATTTCCGCCGGTTACAAACACACCTGCTGCGTTAACCACCGAGGGTGGATTCAAATGCTGGGGAGGCAACTGGAGCGGTCAATTAGGCGACACCACAACGATCAATCAGAACATCCCCACAGACGTATTCGGTCTGACAAGCGGTGTGATCGCCATCTCTGCCGGAGGTTATCACACCTGTGCTCTGACCACCGGGGGCGGGATAAAAAGCTGGGGAGAAAATGTATATGGGCAACTGGGCGATGGTTCGACCACCAACCAGACCGTCCCCACGGATGTGAAAGGGTTGACAAGCGGCATCGCCCGGATCTCGGCTGGCGGGAACCATACCTGCGCAGTCACGGTCGGCGGCGGAGCCAAGTGCTGGGAATTCAACAGGAAAGGTCGATTAGGTAACGAACAAAACCCAACAGCTCAAGACAAGTGATGTGCTCGGCGTAGAGGCGGATGAACACCATTAAATCCGGCGACTGGCGCACTTCTGCATTGAACACGAACAATGGAGTCAAATGCTGGGGCTGGAACATATCCGGTCAATTGGGCAACGGGATGCGCACCGATCACAACACATAGGTTGATCTCACCGGCATGTCGGGTCAATCGCTGCAATTTCCAGCGGGTACAAACACACCTGCGCCCTGACTTCCGCCGGCGGGGTAAAATGCTGGGGATATAACCTCTACGGGCAGCTCGGTGACGGCACCACCATCACAAACACCACACCTGTGAATGTGATCTTCCTGAACAAGACAATATTCCGTTCCACCCCGGAACGGGACGGCTATGTCCTGAGATCCTCTGAAAACAGCGGTATCGGGAATACTATAAATTCCACCGACTACGTGCTATACGTCGGTGATGATGATGCGGCCCGCCAGTACCGCGCCATCCTTCGTTAACACCCTGTCCTGCCTGACAATGCTGTCATCTTTTCCGCAATGATCCAGCTATACTGGGCGGGATCAGTGGGAGAGGATCCCTATTGGAGCCCAATGGTGGTGGACATCCGCCTACCCTTCTTTGGGACTTCGGTCTGGTTACTCCCGGAGGATTTCCAGGCTCCACCATCCAGGGCGCTCGTCGGTACTTTTCCCAGCAACGGTAATACCAGTGGCGCAAAATTAAGCGGTGCGGCATTCCCCTATATCAATCTGACGGGGAACACACAATTTCGCATCCGTACCATGCAAGATGACAACGACGATATGAGCGCAGATTACAACATTTTTGTCAGCGGTGAAGAAGAGACTGCCAATCGTCCGCAGTTGATCATTCAGTATTATTTACCCTAACATAGATCAATTCCAATTCTCCGCAGAAAATAAACACCTCATGTGAAAGTACTCCATCACTCTCCGGAGACCGATGTCTCTACAGTGGTAACACTCCCAACCCGGCGTCGAGACCGCTACTGATGGTCAAGTTCAATATCCATGATCAAACCAGGATAGACAATGCAATTGGCCTCCCTAATAGGGAGGCCAATATTTTTATATGGCAGTCGCTGGAAGGAGATCAGAAGCAAGGCGGGCGGGGCAATATAAAGCCAACCTGGATCATCACGGTATGTAATACGTGACAATCAATTGCGGGCGGGTTGTCGCCGTGGCATTGCCGCTGTAGAACAGCAGGTAGTCCGCCAGCCCATCCCCATCGTCACCCTTCACGAAGCGTATGCGGAACTGGTCGTGCCCGTGCGGTTGACATAACTGAGACCAGTACCTTTTAGGAGAGCGCTATACCAGCTACCTGCAATCGTGAAGGGGTTGAAGATGGCAGGTTTGCCTGCCGTTGCCTGGAAGTCGGTCGCGGCGAGCGCAGGGGCTCCGAAGGAGAGCTTGGTCATATCCACCAGCAGAGTACTCAAGGTGGAGGTGTTACCCGCCCCGCCGGGTGCTTTCAGGAGCTTGAGAGTGACCGAGGTGATGACCGCGTTATCGGGCAGCGTGGCGGTGTTGAAATGCAGAATGCCGCGATACTGCTTCTTCGATCCATCGTCACCGACGTTGAAAGTGGTCGCGATCGAGTTGAACGTGCCACCGACACTGCTGGTGGGGGTGGATTCAAGCACCCAACCGTCATTGGTGCCTAGTGACTTATATATGAGGATTTTGTTAATGCTATAGGATGGACCGGAGATGTAGGCTCCATTCAGCGGATTGAGCGCCAAGTCCAGGATGGTGTCATCGTCAGCGACGTCCAGGCGGAGAGTGCCATTGCCCATGCCGGTATTAACGGTCACGGTATAGACCGACCCGGAACCTTCAACCAGGGTTACCGAGGCGCCTGTCACCGTCGGAGCGGCGGTCAATGTGAAATCAACCGGGTCCACGCCCGTGACGTCTTCGGAGAAGGTCACCGTGAAGTGAACTGTCCCGCGAGCTGTGGGGGTATTTCAACCAGCGCGATGGATGAGACGGTTGGGGCGGTCGCGTCGATGGTCCAGGCGTAGAGGCAGGGGTGCCGTCCATGTTTCCCGCCAAGTCCGTGGCGTATACACTAAAAGTATGCGGTCCATCAGCCAGCGGATAAGGACTGGCGCAAGTCCCATATCCACCACCATCCACCTGGCACGAGAATGTGGCGGATTCACTGGCGTTGAAGGTGAAAGCCGCGGAGGAGTTGTTGGAAAGGAGCGCAGGTTTGGTGAGGATGAACGTATCCGGCGCGGTGGTGTCGATCACGATCGCCTTGTTGGCTGCCAGGGTCGTCCCGGACAGGGTCAGGATCGCCGGGTTCTTATACACATCCTTGATCGTGCCGCCGTTCAAGGCAAGCCCGGTCGCATCCAGGTCAGAAGTGGTATCGCCTGCCAGCACGGTGTAATTGGAGAATGTCAGGGTGGTCGTCCCTGTACCGCCGGTGTAGTTCAGGACCGCTTCCACCGCCCCGGGCTGGAGGGGGACTGGGGGGTCCCGGTGACATCCCACCTCATTGAAGGTGACCGTGATACCCGAGATCACATCCCCGGCGTTGTAGTAACCATCGGGGTGGACCAGGTGACATTGGTAACCGCCGGTGGGAGATCCTCGCCTTCGCCAACAGCGTAACTATAGATCGTCGCGGAACGGTGAAGGGGATGCCAGTCGCCTGGGTGCTAGTGCCGGTCCGAGTCCCGATCGTCGTGGAATTCCAACCTGCCGGGCTGGAGGAATACCTTTTCACAATGAAGGCATTCGGGTTAGCCCCGGCATCCAGGTCACCAGGCAGAAAGTTGAAGGTCGCATTATAGGTTGAGAACACGATGCCGACAGGTGTTAATGTATAGTAACGATTAAATCCTTGTTCGGATCAAACCCGATCAAGTAGCGATATTCGGATGTTCACCGCGTTGGCACGGGCAGTGATATTACCGGCGGTGGAGACGAATTCAACGTCAGTTCAACAGGGGTGTAGGCAGAGACATCACCAATCGGGTAGGTGAAGGATTGCGGCGAAGCTGATACTGCGAAGTCCTTGCGTAATCCAAAGCTTGTGCCAACAACCACATAATTTGCCGCACCCGCGCCTGTGATCGAGCCGTTCACTCCAATGATAAGAGTTTAACCCCTATGGCAAGCTTTCACTTGTGAGGGTGAGCAC
>CAWGMC010000050.1:0-12294 GCA_963823545.1 uncultured Chloroflexia bacterium
CCCCTGTATGGCATCCCGCCTTCAAACGGGTGGCGCGAATTATGTTGCCGTTTGTCAGCTGTTCCCCATGTCCATGATCTTCTACGGCAGTGACGGCGCGGAGCAGAAACCGAAGTACGTCAAATACTTCGAAGGTTCCGATTTGATCGCTGGCGACTTCCTCTTCATGCGCAAATACATGCCCGCCCGACTGGATGGGAAGACAGTGGTCACGAATACAACGACGGAAGAGAATATTGAGTTGCTGATCAAAAAGGGGGAGTGAAGATGGTAATTACCACACTCCGCGCTACGCGGGGCGGTCATTTGGAACGAATATGCTTGAGGCGGCGCTGACGGCGTATGCGGGGAAGGGGAGGCGGTTGACGGATGAGGAGTTGAAGGAGTTGATCGATGATATCGGGTTGAAGCCGAGCGTGGTCCAGGCATGAGTAAAACCGGGTGGACGAAAGTCCACCCGGTCTTTTTAGCGGGGAGGGAAATCGTGATGCGTGTGCCCCTGCCAATTTCGGATTTCGGCGCTGAGGCTGCCCCGCTCCGGTATCCTCGACCGAGACGACTTTGCGTGTAGTCACTATGGTTTAAACCCCAGTAGGAGTGTGACGGATGGCATTGCTGATCAGGTTGGAGAGCACCCGTTCCAGGCGGGTCTCGTAGATCGCCTCCCGCCCGTTGGTGGCGGTCAGGAAGCGAAAGCCCTGCTGGGTCAGGTTGATATCCAGGAAATTTACCCCGCCTATATCAATTCTTAACCAGTCCCCGCTAGAATGAGTAAAATCAACCCTGGAGAAGCCTGTGAAAAAACATCTCCCCACCCTTGCCATCCTGCTCATCATGATCCTTTCCGCAGTGCTGCACCTGTGGAGGATCGATACCGTCGGGAATTCGAACGCCTACTACACGGCGGCGGTGGAAGCCATGACGCAATCCTGGCACAATTTCTTCTACGCCGCGGCGGAACCGGGTGGTTCCGTCACGGTGGACAAACCCCCGCTGGGATTGCAGATCGAGACGCTCTTCGCGCTGCTCCTGGGTGTGAGCGGGTTCTCCACCGTCCTGCCGAACATCCTGGCGGGCGTGTTCAGCGTGCCCCTGCTGTACCACCTTGTCAAAAAACATTTCGGGGTGGTGGCGGGGCTGGTCGCGGCGCTGGTGATGGCGACCACACCGGTGGTCTTCGTGGCGGACCGCAACAATACCCAGGATGGTCTGCTGACCTTTGTGTTGCTGCTGGCGGCATGGGCGTTCATCAAGGCTGTCGAAACGGGCAGGGCGCGCTGGTTGTTCCTGGGTGCGGTCATCGTGGGGCTGGGATTCAACATCAAGATGCTCCAGGCGTACCTGCCTGTGCCGGCGTTCTTTGCCTTGTATTTCCTCGGGTCGAAGGACCGGCTGGCTGAAGAAGACCGGTCTCACGCTGGCGGCGCTGGTGGTGATGGCGGTCGTCTCACTATCCTGGGCGTTGTACGTGGACTCTGTCCCCGCCGGGGAGCGTCCCTTCATCGGTTCCTCGCAGGATCATCCCGTCATGGGGTTGATCACCGGTCACAACGGGAGCTCGCGGGTTGTTCGGCGGTATTCGCCGGAGGGCAGGGCCCACAGGTGAGGACCGGTCTTCAACGGACCGGACGGCTTTAACCCGTATGCCAGTCCCGGCAACCCGAACCCTCCCCTCGATCGTGGCCCTCGGAGCCCAATGCTCAGAACCTGCCTCCGCTGAACCCGGGACCCGGCAGCCCGGATGCACAGCCCCCAAATAACTACATCGGGCAGCCAAACAGCGCCTTCAGTTCGGAGACAGGTTCGCCGGGAATCCTGCGCTTCTTCCAGTCGCCGCTGTCTGCAGAGATGTCCTGGTTGCTGCCGTTCGCCCTGATCTCTCTCTTCAAGTATAGCGTTCCAGGCGCGGCCCAGGCTGCCTTTGGAGTCAGGCTCCCCGCCTGGGTCTGATCCTTTGGGGCGGGTGGCTCCTGACCTGCGTGGTCTTCCTCAGCATGATCTCCGGCATCTTCCATGCGTATTATGTGGTGATGCTTGTTCCGGCGCTCGGTGCCACGGTTGGCGGCGGATTTGGCAGCTTGTGGAAGAACCGCTCCGAGGGGAACAAGAGCAGCGGCTGGATCCTGGTATTGGGCGCGGCGGTCACGGTCGGATTCCAGGTGTACGCTGCGAAACAGTACGAGGTGGGTGAGACCTGGGTGCCGTTCGCCTTCCTGCCCCTCATCCTTGCGACGATCCTGCTGGCAATTGACCTGTTCCGTTCCTCGAAGCTGCTGCTGCGCGGGGCATTCTCCCTGATGCTGGCTGCCATGCTGGTCATCCCACTGACGTGGTCAGCGTTGACCGTCAAGGACGGGAGCGGACAACAAGCTGCCGGTGTGTATGGTGTGCGGAGAAACGAGCGCATGCCTCGGGGCCATTGCCGGTCCGGCAAGAGATGCAAAGATAAATTGATCGGGTTCCTGGAAACCGACACGCAAGGCATGAAGTACCTGGTGGCGGTGCCGAGTTCGGCGATAGGGGGGACCTTGGTGCTTGTCACGGGGAGACCGGTGCTGTACATGGGCGGGTTCGGCGGTAATGATCAGGTGGTCGATGCCGGGGACCTGGTTGAATTGGTGGTAAAGGGAGAACTGCGTTATGTCCTTTTTACAGGCGAACGGGACAAACTGGGGATCCTGGTGGTTGAAGATATCCTGTACCATGGTGGAACAGTTCATTCCGCAGGAACCAGGCAGTGTGAGGAGGGATCCCGTCCCGGAGGGATCGGCTTGTACGATTGCCGGTAAATAAAAATCCCCCCTCCGGAAAATCAGGGGGGATCTGCATCATTTCATTCATCCGGTGACATCCAGGTACTTCAGCCCGGAGCCGGTATTCAACAGGAGGATGCGTTCCTCGGGTGTGACCCATTTCTGCTGGATCAGTTCCTTCAACGCCGCGAGCGTGGCCGCGCCTTCGGGGGCGACGAAGAGTCCTTCGCGGCTGGCGATCTCGCGCTGGGCCAAAGATGGCCTCGTCGCTGACTGCTACTGCCGTCCATGGCTGTCACGGATGGTGGAAGGATGAGGTGGTCGGCGAAACTCTTTGGCACGCGCAAGCCGGAGGCCTGGGTATGGGCATTGGTCCAGAAATCGCAGAAGATGCGCTTCTGCTGGAAAGCCTTCAGACGGGCGCGCATCCGTCCGCCTGGACCGCGACCATGCGCGGGCGTTTCTTCGTCTTCAGCCAGCCCAGTTCCTCGAGTTCGTCGAAGGCTTTCCAGATTCCGACCAGTCCGGTGCCGCCGCCGGTGGGGTAGATGATCACATCCGGCAGTGCCCAGTCGAAATCCTCGGCGATCTCGTAGCCCATGATCTTTTTGCCTTCCAGGCGATAGGGTTCCTTGAAGGTGGACAGGTCGAACCAGCCTTCTTCGCGCGCTTTTTCACCCGCCATGCCGGCGGCGTCGCTGATCAATCCGTCCACGAAAACGACTTCCGCGCCTGCCATGCGGCTTTCCTTATGTTGGCCTGCGGCGTGTCCTTCGGCATGAAGATGTGCGCCTGCAATCCCGCCCGCGCGGCATAGGCCGCCATGGCTCCGCCCGCATTGCCCGCGGTGGGGATGATGACTTTTTCGATTCCAAGTTCCTTTGCCTTTGAGATGGCGGCGGCGAGTCCGCGTGCCTTGAAGGACCCGGTCGGGTTGCTGCTTTCATCCTTCATAAATAAATGCGATGAGTCCCAGGTCCGCGCCCAGGCGCGGCAGGCGCAGGAGCGGGGTATCCCCTTCGCCAAGGGTGATCATGGTTGTCGGATCCTGCACGGGCAGGAGTTCGTGCCAGCGCCACATCCCCGCGGGCGGGCGTGGATCGCTCCCGGTCCAGGTGTTCCCGCGCGCGCGGCGAGTCATAGCGGGTGATCAACGCGAGCCTGGCAATCCGGGCAATAGGTGTGAACCTCAGACGGAAAATGCCCTCCCGCAATCGGAACATTCCAGGTTCAGTAGCGTATTTGGTCTGTTTGTTGTTCATTCGCGGAGCCGGTAGAAAGGCTTCCACCCGCGCCCATAATTCGCGGATGTTGATCGGTTTGGACATGTACACATCGCAGCCCGCGGCCAGCGCCTTTTCTGCATCGCCTTTCAGCGCGTTGGCGGTGATGGCGATGATCGGCGTGTAGGCCAGCTGTGTTCTGTGCTGCTGCGGATGCGCCGCGCAACTTCGTAGCCGTCGATGTCCGGCAGGTTGATGTCCAGCAGGATCAGGTCCACATCCTCGCTCTCGGCCACCGCCACTCCCTTCACGCCGTTCTCCGCCTGGAGCAGACGATAGCCGCGCGCTTCCAGCGCCCGCTTGACCAGCATCATGTTGTCGGGATTATCTTCAATGTATAAAATGTTATTTCCCATTATTCTCATCTCCTTGTTCGCGCTTTTGTCTTCGATGACCTGGATGACCTGGTCCACAAATTTTCGGGTGGGCAGCGAGCCTTTTTGATACACCGCCTCGATATGACCGTTCAGCCGTTTTCGTTCCTCGGGGTGATATCCTTGGCGCTGACCACCACGACGGGGATATCCTGCGTGCGCGGGTCGAGTTTGAGTTCTTCCACCAGGCCAAACCCGTCGATGCCCGGCATCATCAGGTCGCTGACGATCAGGTCGGGCAGTTTCTGCCGCGCCAGCGCCAAGCCCTTCCCAGCCGTCCCTGGCGTGGTAGACGCGGTAGGTCTTGCGGGCTTCCAGCAGGCGGCGGATCAGCAGGGCGTCATCCTCGTTATCGTCGATCAGCAGGACGGTGGTGGTTTTCTCGTCCAGATTTTCCAGCGCGGCCTGCAGACCTTCGCGCGGCGCAGGAGACTGGTCCTCGCTCAGATGGACATCCACTGCAAATTGGTCGCCGAGCACATGTTTTTCGACCGGGAAGGTGTGCCCCGTGCAGTTGACCACGACGGTTTCGTCCGGGCGGATCGTCCCGTTCTTCAGCATCTTTTCCAGACCGGCAAAGGCGACCGCGGTCGCAGGCTCCACCGCCATGCCTTCGCTTTTGGCCAGGGAGACGCATGGCTGCGAAGGCTTCGGCATCGGTGACGGATTCCATCGTGCCGCCGATACTGTTGGGCAAGGTTCCACAGATAGGTGTAGGATTTTCCCGGATCGCCCGTGGAGAGGATGATGATGCGCGTATCGGGGATGACCGGCTCGGCGGTATCCTTGCCGGCCTTGAAGGCCTGCACCATCGGGGAGCATCCCTCGGCCTGGATGACGGCCAGCTTGGGGATCTTGTCGATCAGGCCCATGTCGAACATTTCCTTGAAGCCCTGATACACGCCCAGGGGACCCAGCCCGCCGCTGACGGCCTGGATGTACCAATCCGGGGCGCGCCAGCCGAGTTGTTCGACGATCTCGTAGGCGATGGTCTTCATCGACTCGCGCGCGGGGATGGAACTGGCGCCGCGGTCGAGCAGCAGGTGGCGGCGCTGTGCGAACTGGGCGGCGATCTGCTTGGTCTGGTCGTAGTTGCCGCTGACGCGGATGACCTCCGCGCCGAAGAGGGCCGCCTCGCGCAACTTTTCCTGCGGAACCAGGCTGGTCATGAAAACCCAGAGCTTGATGCCCGCCCGGGCGCAGGCCGCCGCGTAGGCCACGGCGGCATTGCCCGTGGAGGCGATGACCGCCTCGCGGATGTTGTTCTCGTTCATGGCGGCCACGGCCACCGCGGCCTGCCTGTCTTTGAAGGAGGAGGTCGGCCCGTAGCGTTCATCCTTGATGTAAACGGTGCCCGCCCCAGGGCCGGGGCGAAGCGCTGTGACAGCCAGAGCGGTGTTCCGCCGGCCGGGTAGAGGTCGAGGCGTTGAGGATGATCCAGCGGCAGGATATCCTGATAGCGCCACATATTGGCGGGACGTCCGGGCAGCCCGCGCAGGAGTTCGCGCTTGAAGGCGTCGTAATCGTAGCGCGCCTCCAGCCAGTGCGACTGGCAGCATTTGCAGATCGCCGGCACAAATGGCTCGTAGGGTTGTTTTGCGCCGCACAGCGCGCATTCCAGGTATAGTGGCAATGCCATTTATTTCTTGACCTTTTCGATTCGACTGTTCTGTGATCCTGGCTTCGAGGGGCAGTTCCACGAAGAAGATGGAGCCTTCGCCGTGGATGCCGGTGCTTTCAGCCCACAGGCGGCCGCCGTGCATTTCGATCAACTTGCGGCTGATGGGCAGGCCGAGACCGGTGCCGCCTGCCTTGCGCGTGGTGGAGGTGTCCACCTGGGTGAACTCCTGGAAGATAGCCTCCAGTTTATCGGGCGGGATGCCAATGCCGGTATCCTTCACCCGGATGATGATCATGCCATCCTTCTGGGCGGTCCACAGGCAGATCTTTCCCTTTTCGGTGAATTTGATGGCGTTGTTGACCAGGTTGATCATCACCTGGCGCAGGCGGGTGCGGTCGGCAAAGACCTCCACCGTTGCATCCGAGTCCTTCTCCATGAAGAGGACAGGTTCTTCTCGCTGGCAAGCGTGGAGGTGATGCTGGTGACCTCATCCAGCAGGTCATGGACGCTGAATTTTTCCGGGTTCAGGTTCATGCGCCCGGCTTCGATCTTGGCCATGTCGAGCACATCGTTGATCAGGTGCAGCAGATGCTGGCCGTTCTTCTGGATCAGTCCCAGGTCGTTGTCCATGTTTTCGGTCAGCGGGCCATCCAGCTCTTCCAGCATCACATCGGCAAAACCCAGGATGGAGTTGAGCGGCGTGCGCAGCTCGTGCGACATGTTGGCCAGGAAGGAGGTCTTCAGACGGTCCAGTTCCCGCAGCTGGGTCAGTGTGGCGGCCTGTTCCACGTACAAACGGGCGTTTTGCAGGGCCACTGCCACCTGGGAGGCGAGGGTGGTGTAGATGTTGGCATCTTCCTCCGAAAAACGCCCGGTTGCTTCCGACTGGACATCGAACACACCCAGTACCTTGTCGCCCACGATCATCGGGATGGTCATTTCGGCGCGGGTTTCGGGAGGAGGGGATTGGGCAGGAAATCGGGGTCGGAACTGACATCGTTCGAGATGATGGCTTTGCGTTCGCGGGCGGCGCGTGCAACGAGGGATTTTTCTGCATCATAGGGGATGGCGTGTTGTTCAGCCACCATGTTCCTCCCGATTTCGCCTGCACCGGCTGCCAGGAGCAGGGTGTCCCATGCATCGTTGAAAGGTAAATATGTGCATGGTATAGGCCGAAGCGTTCCTTGGTGAGATCCACCACCGATTGCAGTAATTCATCCGGGTTAAGCACGGTGGAGACGGTGGTGCTCAATTTTGCCACGGTCTGAAGTTCCGCGGCACGTTTCTGGAGTTCTTCTGCAAGGCGGAGCGTCTCCAGGTGGACACTGGCGCGCTCGGCGAGCTGGTAATTTCCAGTTCGTCTTCGGGCATCTCCTTCCAACCCGAGACAGACAATTGTCCGATGGTTTCCCCGCGGACCGTCAGGGGTTGTGAAAATCCGCTTTCCAGATCCCGGGATGTGTTTCGTGAAGGGGATGACCTTGTTCGAATCATAGACAAAACCAAGATTGGTCTGACCCTTGCTCGCAGCATAGGCCTCCCAGTTCTCGTGGGTCAGGCGGCGGGTGGCTGCTTCGGCCTCGGCGCGGGCGCGCGTGGCATCCGCGAGCAGGCGGATGTTCTCCACTTGCTGCGCGATCTGCCTGGCGATGGATTCGACCATGCCTGTCTTCGTTCGTCATCGGGCGGTTCGGATCGGGCTGGACGTAAACCGTGCCCACGTGCTCTTCCATCACGTTCACCGTTTGCCGGATGCCGCCATCCATGGCGGGCGGTTCGATGAACTGGTTGACGGAAGTCTGGTCATAGGCATAGCCGATGCGTTCGCTCTGGTTGATGCCGTCCAGGTAGGATTCCCAGTTCTCGTGCATGAAGCGGCGGGTGGCAGCTTCCGCTTCGGCGCGGGCGCGTTCCGTTGCTTCCAGCAGGCGCAGGTTCTGGATCTGGGTGGAAGCCTGGCTGGCGACCGCATTCAGGAGGTTTGTCTCCTCCTGTGTCCAGGCGTGCTCGTGGGAAGGCTGTACCTGCATCCTGCCGATGTCCTGCCCGCTGACGGTCAGCGGGACGATGATGCCATCCAGGGTGTTGGACAGATCACTGGTTCGTCCCTGGATCGGCTGAAGCACATCCCCTGTGAAGATGTAACCCATCTGTTCCGTTTCATACAGGGCGGGCACGCTTCGCCGGGGTTTTTGCTCCGGTTCTTTCACCACTGGCGCGCGGTGCCGGCGGTGGGACAGGTGCGGCTTTTTCCTTTTTGACTGCGCGTTTTTCGCTGTTCCTGACGGCTGTTTCCAGTTCGTGCAGGCGCTCGCGCAGTTCATCGATCTCACGGCGTATCGAGGCGGTCTGGCTGGGCGGGGCGTCCGCCAGTTTTTCCAGGTCCGCGAAGAGCGCATTCAGCCGCTTGCGAAGTTGGTTATTGGTCATGACTCGTTGCCTCCGGGGAAGGTCCATCATGGTCGTTCGGCATGAGTTATTTGTTTCCGTCTTTCACGCCCAGTTGGGCGATGGTGAGCGGGGCACCCAGGGCATGTCCGAGTTCGCGGGCTGCGATCTGGAGCACTGCTTCCACGCTGGTGGCGCCCTGGATCTTCTGGCTGATGGCGTTCAACATGGCTTCACGTTGAGCCTGCTGTTGCGCCTGGGTGTAGGATCGGGCGTTCTGCAGGGAGGTCGCCACCTGGGCAGCCAGCGTGGTCTGAATGTTGGCATCCTCCTCGGTGAAGGCATCCAGGCGGTCGGATTGCACATCCAGGATGCCGAGCAATTGATCACCGATCAGCAGCGGGACAGCCATCTCCGATTCGGTCTCAGGGTGAAGCGGGTTTTGCAGCCAGTCGGGATCACTGCGCACATTATTCACGATGACAGCCTGCCGGGTTCGGGCGGCACGGGCAACCAGGGATTGTTCCCGATCCAGGGGAATTACCGCTGTATCGTCCGTGCCTTCATGGATATCGCCTTCCTTCCAGCCGCAGGCGGCGATCTTCAAATCTGATGTTGCTTCATTGAACAGGAAGATGTGGGTGTGGTACAGGTCGAACTGGCGCTGGGTCAGCTGAACCACGCTGTGCAGCATTTTATTGATGTCCATCTCCCTGGAGGAAACCGTACTGATGGTCGCAACAGCCGCCAGCTGGCGGGCACGATTATCCAGCTCAACCTGGCTTTTCCTGGTCTCTTCGATCAGGCGCAGGGTTTCGATATGGGCACCCAGGCGGTCTGCAACTGCGCTGGCAAGTTCGAATGACTCGTTGTCCTTTGATTCAATTCCCATCAGCGACAGGTTGCCCACGGTTTCTTCGCGGATCTTGATGGGCAGGGTCAAGCCAGCCTCGTACAGACGATGGTCGATGTCGTCCGGGCGGACCGCGTTCAAGTCGTACAGGTATCCGAGTTTTTTGCCGGAGGTGGATCCAATGTATTGTCTCCAGCCTTCGATGGTGGACCGTCGGGAGGCTGCTTCCGCCTCGGACCGGTATCGTTCGGCGCTGTCCAGCAGGCGCAGGTTCTCGATCTGCTGTGCCACCTGGCGTGCGACGATCCGGACCAGTTCCGCGTTTTGAGGACTTTGATCTGCGGTCTCAACGACCAGGGTCCCGAGTTGTTCGCCGGTGACGGATATGGGAGAGACCAGCGCGCTGCCTTCGGCAGGCGGTTCGATTTCCTCCATTTCATCCAGGGGTTTGACCACGTTCTTTTCGAATACAAAGCCTGTTTTCTCGGGCAGATGAACGGCATCCAGGTAATCTTCCCAGTTGTCCGAACCAGGCGCCTTGCCTGGCGCTCCACTTCCGCGCGAGCCTGGTCGGTTTCAGCCAGCAGGTGGGCATTTTGAATGGCGATGGCGAGCTGACCAGCCAGGGCTTCAAAGGCAGGCAGCAAATCCTCGTTGAGCGCGCCGGGTTGGCGGCTTTGCAGATCCAGCACACCCACGATCTTGTTGCCGACCAGCAGGGGCACAGCCATTTCAGAGCGGGTGTCCGGCAGGAGGGGATTGGGGCGGAAGGTGGTGCTGGCGGCGGTATCGGAAATGACCACGGTGTGTTTTTCAACAGCCGCAAGACCGTTGATCGAGCCGGTATCCAGCGGCAAATTATGCCCGCGCCCGACCAGTTCCGCGCCGACGAACCCGGTACCGGATTGGAGCAGCAGCGTGTTCTGGGCTGGGTTGGTCAGGTAGACTTGCACATAATACAGATCAAACCGTGACCGGATGATCTCAGCCGCGTCCTTTAACATGACATCCAGGGCGCGCACCTGGGAGACTGAACGACCCACATCTGCAGCCAGTTCGAGACTTTGCGTACGTTCGGCCACGCGCCTTCCAGGCTGCCAATGAAATCGCGTAATTGCCGGGTCATGCTGTTGAACGTGGTCGCCAGGGTCCCGACTTCGTCCCGGGTCTCAACTTTTGCCTGGGCATTGAGGTCGCCTTCCAGGATTTTTGGGCGACCGTGTTAAGACGGGTGATAGGGTTGGCGATCAGACGGGAGATGATATAAGCAGCAACAACCCCCAGGAGGACGACCAAGACGGACAAGAGGAGACCGTTCCGGGTCTGGGACGAAGAGCCTGCAGGGCTTCCGCATTGTCCTGACGGGTCGCCACGCGCCAATTGAGGTTTGATATTAACCGGGCATCCTGTTCATTCCGGGAAACTGCTTTCACATCAGCGATGCCAGCCAACACAGACACACCACCAAGGGAAATATCCTGGGTTCCGAATAACAACTGTGACAGGGTGATCAATTCGGAAGGCGCATCCGTTACGACCATTTGGTCGATCCCGGCTTCTGTTTTTTCCAGGGCCATCTGCCTGCCATCCGGCAGCAGGATAACGGCACGACCTGTCTCACCGATAGCGCTTGCACCCAGGGTATCAGGAGGGTACCAGGTCCACCGTGGTGCGCAATATCCCGAGGATCCTGCCATCCCCAAACTCGCGGATCACGACTGCCATGTTGATGGCGGTTATGCCGTAGCTTTCATCATATTCCGGCTGACCGATATATTTTCCATCCCGGTTTGCCACCTGCCACCACTCTTCGTCAGCCTGGTAATAGTCGGAGGTGCGATTGGTGGTTGAAACAATAACACCCTGCTGCCCGGTGACGAAAAGTTCGGCGTGCTGTCCATACTGGATGCGGAAGCTCCGCAATTCGTCCGAGACCGGGGAGTGAAGCACGCTGGACACCAGCGGATGAAGATTGTCATTGGCAGCATCGGCAGCCCGCCATTGCTGGTCAAGCGCGTCGATCTGCTCCTGGGTAAGCTGATTGGGTGTCGTTGCCTGTGCGGGCGGCGCTTTGGATGGTCTTGCTCAATGACAGGGTGGTCAATGCAGTCATTTCCCGATCCAAGGCCGTTGCGATTTGACGTCCATTTGCTTCAGATAACTTGGCCATGTGATGCTGAAGTATTCCGTCAGCCCAAGCCGGTAGCTACGAACATTCACACTGCCAAGGATGGCAACGCTAAGTATGATAATGATCACGATGGCGACCATGAGCTTGATAAAGATGTTGCTGGCAAGAGCCCGGCGGATGAAAAGAATGTTAACGATCAGCAAGGCCGTGTCAGGGCAGTGGCTGCATTGGCAAAGGTACCTTAGTCTGGTTTGATCTGCGGAATCCGGCATTTCAAACAGGTCAATTACCGGGATCGCAATGATCGAGATTACTGTGGCTATCAGCGCTACTTCGCCTGGGCTTTTTTTGGCAGGACTCATCTGATCATGAAGAACGACAATCAAACGCCGTACAGGATCGCGAACGGGTGCAATCTGCCGATCAAAAACAGCACAAGCCAGGACCGGGCGGTAAGCACGACGATGGAGTAGATGCAGCAGGTTTGTTCCCCTCGAATAACTACCGTGGGTGGATCATGAAAAAGCTCGAGTGGTTGTTGTCAGCTCTATCATCAATCACAGTTGCCGGCATC
This sequence comes from uncultured Chloroflexia bacterium, assembly GCA_963823545.1. Classification (GTDB taxonomy): domain Bacteria; phylum Chloroflexota; class Anaerolineae; order Anaerolineales; family Villigracilaceae; genus Denitrolinea. The sequence goes on from CAWGMC010000050.1 coordinate 11,978, forward strand.
AGGAACATATCTTTTCAGGTGAAATTGTCCCTGCTGTGTGCTGACAGTTACATTCCATAGGTCTGTAAAGGAAGAATGCCAGACCGACCAGGAAAAATATCCCTGCTAGTCGATTATTCATTTTGTTTCTGCCTTGCTTCCACAGTACCTGTTGTTTTTTGTAAATCGCTCATCGCAACCTCTGATTGGTTCAAAACTTGAATATTGTTGGCGCTGCCGGTTGGTTACTCAGCTGCATCAATTCAGTATGGATAACCCCGGGTTAATCGGGTCCGGGTTCCTGGCTGCCATCTTCAGGTCGGTTGATGTTCGCAATG
>CAWGMC010000051.1:0-12521 GCA_963823545.1 uncultured Chloroflexia bacterium
CGCTGGTCACTACGTTAAGATGGTGCACAACGGATTGAGTACGGCGACATGCAGCTCATCGCCAAATCTATGATATCCTGCACCGTGGCCTGGGTTTGCCGGTGCTGGAACTGCACGAGGTATTTACCGAATGGAACAAGGGCGAACTCAAATCCTATCTGATCGAGATCACGGCGGATATTTTCAAGAAAATGGATGATGAGACTGGACCCCTGGTGGATCTGATCCTGGACGAGGCGCAACAAAAAGGCACCGGCAAGTGGACTTCGCAGAACGCCCTTGATATCGGCGCGCCCATCCCGACCATCAACGCTGCGGTGGAAAGCCGCATCCTCTCCAGCCTGAAATCGCAGCGAGTGGACAGCCAGCCGCATTATACATGGACCGAATCCTGGAATATAAAGGCGACCGGAACATCTCATCAATGCGGTCAGGCAGGCGCTGTATGCCAGCAAGATCACTTCCTATGCCCAGGGGATGGGATGCTCAGATCGCTCAGCCGAATACGAATATGAGTTAAATATGGGCGGGATAGCGAAGATCTGGCGGGCGGGCTGCATCATCCGCGCTGACCTGCTCAGTGACATCATGCATGCCTATCGGCGCGATCCAGATCTGGTCAACCTGCTGCTGGATGATGCCTTCCGCGAGGCGGTTGAAAGTCGGCAGGAAGCCTGGCGCAATGTCGTTCAGGCTGCAATCAGGCATGGGCATTCCCGTTCTTGCCTTGAGTGCATCACTGGCTTACTTCGATGCGTATCGCAGTGAACGCCTGCCCGCCAACCTGACCCAGGCTCAACGTGATTACTTCGGCGCACACACTTACCGTCGCATCGACCGCGAGGGTTCATTTCATACAGGATGGACGAGCATCATAACAAAAGGAGCAATTATGAAATACGGTCTCAATATTCAACCCAACGGCGCACTGGACTTTCTTTCGCTTGGCGCGTTGGTTCATCGTCTTGACCCGGGTATCATCCCCTTTCGCAAGGCAACCGAATGTCAGATCCACGTCAGCGGTGGGGAATTCAATTGCGCCGCCAATCTGTCGGATTGTTTCCGCTTCAACACGGAATCGCCACCGCCATGGTGGATTATCCCATTGGCGATCTGATCACTGAGCGCGTGCGGGCGATGGGTGTCAAGCCCTTCTACAAACATTTCAAACACAACGGTGTCAACGGTCCCAACATGGCGACTGTTTACAGCGACCATGGTTTTGGCGTACGTGCCCCGGTCGTTTTCTACAACCGATCGAATGAAGCCGCTGCCCAACTCAAACCCGGTGATTTTGATTGGAACGTCGATTTTCTCGGACGGCGTGCGCTGGTTCCACAGCGGAGGCATCTTCGCAGCGCTATCTGAAACAACGGGTGAAGTCATCATCGAAGGTATGAAAGCTGCCAAAGCTGCCGGAGCTGTAACCTCCTTTGACCTGAACTATCGCGCCAAACTGTGGAACATCTGGGGCGGACATGAACGTGCCCAAACAATCATCCACCGCATCGTGGAAAACGTGGATGTGCTGGTGGGCAACGAGGAAGACCTCCAGCTTGGACTTGGAATCCCAGGTCCGGAAGCTGGCTCGAGATCCAAACTGGATCCGAGCGCTTTCTTTGGGATGATCGATCAGGTTGTGAGTAAATATCCGCAGGTCAAAGTTGTCGCCACCACCTTGCGGGAAGTCCAATCCACGAACCGGCACGGTTGGGGCGCGGTGGCATGGATCAATGGTAAAACCTATATCTCTCCCACCCGCGAATTGGATGTGTATGACCGCGTCGGTGGCGGGGATGGGTTTGCATCTGGATTCTTCTACGGCCTGTTGAGCGGTGAACCCGAACAGGAAGCCGTCAACCTGGGTTGGGCGCACGGCGCACTGCTTGACCACCTTCCCGGTGATACCACCATGGCAACACTGGAGCAGGTGCGCGCCTTTGCCAAAGGCGGCTCGGCCCGCATCCAACGGTAACGATCTCACGAGAGTCGGTCTGTCAGGTACTTGTCGGTCGACCACTCCATGAATATTACGGCAATCTATGCACACGTGTGCGCATTATTCTAACTGATCATTCAATATTTGAAGGAGAAAACCATGGACAAGATGAAGGCTTATGTTTTCAAGGATGTCGGCAAACTCGTTTTCGAAGAGAAGCCCATCCCCCACGTAAAGGAACCGGATGATGTATTGCTCAAGGTCAAGGCCGTGGGCATCTGCGGCTCGGATTTGAAGATCATCGAGGGCAAGCACCACTTCAAGCCCGAATACCGTTCTCGGGCATGAGTTCTGCGGCGAGGTGGTCGAGGTTGGTTCACATGTCCACCATGTCAAGATCGGCGACCGGGTGGCAATCGACAACAACATCCGCTGTGGGTTCTGCTCGTTCTGCCGCATGGGACTCACCAGCCAGTGCGTGGACATCAAGACCAGCGCGCTGGGCGTGATGCGCGACGGCGGTTATGCCGAATATTGCCTCGTTCCCGAAAAGCAGTGCTTCGTGCTGCCTGATGAAATTGACGATGTGCTTGGTACACAGGTGGAAACCCTGGCGACCGTGGTCAATGGCATGAACACCCTGCTCATGCTGCCCTACGACTACGTGATGATCCTCGGCTTCGGTCCCATCGGCTATCTGTTCGGCCAGTTCGCCAAGAACATCGCCGCCAAAGTTGCCGTGACCGAGATTGACCCGTTCCGCATCAACGTTGCCAAGGAATGCGGCCTGACCGTCTGGAATCCGAACGAAGTGGATGTAGTCGAAAAAGATCACCGAGTTCACCTATGGGCGCAAAGCGGACATCGTCGTTGAAGCGACCGGAAATGCACTAGAGTCAGGCGCTCCAGTGCGTCACCCCTGGCGGTAAGGTCCTGCCCTTCGGCATGGACTCGTCCATCAACCTTAATATCGTTCCAAATGAGATCACCCGCTGGGCTACCAAGATCCTCGGTCTGTACCTGGGTCAGAACACGATGGTTCCATCCATCCGCCTGTTCCAGGAAAACCGCCTGAACATGGGACCGTTCTTTACCAAGGTCATCCCGTTTGATGAAGGCCTGGGCGCATTCGATATGCTCGGTCTGGATATGAAGACCCTCCAGCATCAACCCAAGAGCGCAATGAAGATCGTGATGAAGATGTAATTTCCAATACCTTTTACCCCCGGGTGTCGTTAAGTCCGAACCCGATCCACAGGGTAGAAAGGAAACGATGAAACTGGCTTTCCACGGCGCAACGACAATGACCAGCAATCTCGAGACCGATATTGCCATCACTGCACGCGCAGGATTCAAGGCGCTTGAGATCTGGGCGACAAAAATGGATCGCTACTTTGAGTCTCACTCGCTGACCGACCTTAATGCGTTGTTATTGGATCACGAAGTCATGCCGCTCGCACTCAACTCGATTGAATTCATTGCGTTCCGCGGGAGCGAGTACTCTCAGGTTCAAGCACGTCTGCATGAACTTGGCAGGATTGCACAGACCATCGGCTGCCCAACTGTTGTTGTCGTGCCCAGCCCTTTGCCGGATCGGGATTTGCCGTGGAACGACGTAGTCGCCGAGTACATCAATGTGTTGCGCGACTTGAGCGAAATTGCACGCCTTTACGGCATAAACCTGTCGTTCGAATTCCTGGGTTTTGGGTGGTGCAGCGTGCGCACTCCACGCGCTGCATTCGAGATCATTCGTAAAGCGGAACGTGACAATATCGGTCTGACAATTGACGCAGCTCATTTGTACGCCGGTGGCGGCTTGATGAGTGAACTTGATCAACTGGATCCGAAACGTATCTTCGCATTTCATCTGGACGATCTTGAAGATATACCAAAGGAAGCCGTCCGCGACAGCACAAGGCTCTTACCCGGTCTGGGTGTTGTACCGCTCGACGATATCTGCGCTCGGCTAAAGAGCATCGGTTATAGCGGACCTTGCTCGGTGGAACTATTCCGGCCTGAGTATTGGAGTTGGGATCCCCAGGAATTGGCGAACAAAGCCCATGAGGCTGCGCTCAAAGTGCTGTTGCCGCATTTTCAAATTGAATAAAGCTGGCAGGTATATTTCTTCATATCAAAGAGGCTGAAATGACAAAAAAGGTTAAGCTCGCTGTAATAGGCACCGGGCGCATGGGCAGCGTCCATGTGCGCAACATTGTCCGGCAGATTCCCGAAGCAGACCTGGTGGCAGTCTGTGACATCCGTCTGGAAGTTGCCCAGGCTGTGGCGGATGAGTGTGGCATCCATCGCGTGGTGAAGGATTACCATGAACTTCTGGCTGATAGGGATATCGAAGCCATCCTGATCGCCACCAGCACAGATACACACGCTTTCATTATGAAAGATGTGGCTGAAGCCGGCAAGCATATCTTTTGTGAGAAACCACTAGCCCTTGAATTGGACAAGATCGATGAGGCGTTGGCCGCTGTCAACAAAGCCGGGGTCAAACTCCAGGTGGGGTTCAACCGCCGTTTTGATAAGAGCTTCAAGCGGGTGCATGAGATCGTAGCTTCGGGCGAGATCGGCCGACCGTGCATCCTGCGCATCATCAACCGCGACCCAGATTTTCCCTCCATGGATTTCCTGCGTGTTTCGGGCGGGATGTTCCTTGACCTGGCCATCCACGACTTCGACATGGTCCGCTTCCAAATGGGTGAGGTTGTGGAGGTTTATGCCGCCGGCGGCGTGCTGATCGAACCGAAAGTTAAAGGAATTTGGCGACATCGATACAGATGTGGTCATCCTCAAATTTGCCAACGGCGCGATGGGCACGATCGATAACAGCCGCAAGGCGGTCTACGGTTACGACCAACGCCTGGAAGTATTTTGCTCGAACGGCACAGCCATGGCGGAAAATGAAAACGAGACGACCGCTGTGAAGGGAAACCGGGATGGCTTCCTTTCTGCCAAACCACCTTACTTCTTCATGCAGCGTTATGCCCCTTGCTATGTGGAAGAAGTACGCCAATTCGTCGAGTGCGTCCGTGATGACAAACCCACACCTACCACTGGTGCAGATGGTCGCGCAGCTGTAGTACTTGGTCATGCAGCCTGGAAATCATTCCGCGAGAACCGACCTGTAAAAGTAAGCGAGATGGGATAGAACGATCATTTTCATTGGATAATGGATAATGCAACCTGACAGCTTTACCAGGCCTTCAGAAGATAAGTATCTGAACTGCATTCGCTGCGGGTTGTGTCTGTCCGTCTGTCCAACCTACCGGGAACGCCTTATCGAAACCTCATCGCCGCGCGGCCGGGTGGCGTTGACGCGCAAAGGGTTGGATGGCGAACTCGATCTCAGCCCCAACCTCATCGAGCAATTGTATGGTTGTTTTGCTTGCATGGCCTGCGACGAAGCCTGCCCGGTGGGCATACACCCCGCAAAGTTGGCTCTTGCGATGCGGCAGACGCAGGAGCAAATTTACCCTGCTGGTTGGAAAGGCACATTGTTTGGAAAACTGATACCCAAACCAGGTCGAATGGAATTGGCAACCCTTCCCTTGCGTATGTACGAAAAACTTGGTTTGCGCAGTTTAACCCATACTTTGGGAATTCTGCAGTGGATGCCCGCGAAAATTCGCGACATGGAAGCCATGTTGCCACGCCTGCCCCAACGACCATTACGTCAGGAACTACCCGAAGTTACCAGGTCTATTGGCGGGAACCGCCATACGGTTGGCTTTTTCCTGGGCTGTGCCCAAAGTCTGATGTTTGCCGAGGAAAGCAATGCAACAGTCCGTGTGCTGGCTCGAAATGGCTGCACTGTCATCACCCCGGGAGAAACAGTTTGTTGTGGGATGCCCGCTATCGGTTACGGGCGGCAGGATTTAGCCATTGCGCAAGCCAAACATAATATTGCGCTCTTTGAGCAGGCAGGCGTTGAGATCATTGTCACCGACTGTGCCACCTGCGGTTCGACACTCAAAGATTATGTTCAATCTTTTGGCGGATGATCCTGAATGGGCTGACCGCGCTGCTGTCTTTGGCAGGAAAGTTCGCGATGTAAGCGAATTCCTGATGAGCATTCCACTTGAAAGGCCACGGGGGCGCATCGAAGCTCGCGTCACCTATCATGACCCATGCCATCTGCGGCGAGGTCAGGGGATATGGAAACAACCGCGGAAATTGTTACATATGATCGATGGCGTCGAGTTTATTGAGATGCCCGAAGCCGATTGGTGCTGTGGTTCTGCAGGCAGTCAGCTCATCAGCCATTACGAGACATCGCTTAAGGTGCTGGGACGTAAGATGGAAAACCTGGAAAATTCCCGGGCTGAATATATCGCGTCGGGTTGTCCCGGTTGCCAGATGCAATTGAATGTAGGCATTCGCCAGCGCAAGTTGAATGTAAAGGTAGTGCATCCCATCGAGCTTTTGGATAGGGCGTACCACCAATGAACCAAACGATTATCGCTGAGCTTGAACTCATGATTGGCTGGGACGGCGTTCTCCATACTCCCGAAGATTTGGCTGTATATGGTTACGATGGGACCTTTGAGGAGCATCGCCCGGATGTTGTGGTCCTGCCGCGGACCACCGAACAGGTCAGTCGGATCGTGAGATTGGCGGCGCGCGAACGCATTCCAGTGGTAACACGCGGGATGGGATCTGGACTGGCGGCGGCTTCTGTCCCATTCAATGGCGGTATTGTCCTCTCGATGACACGCATGAACTGCATCCTGGAAATTGACCAGGTCAATGCTACTATTCACGTTGAGGCAGGTGTGGTCACCGCTGACCTGCAAGCAGCCGTGGAGAAACTTGGGTTGTTTTACCCGCCTGACCCGTCCAGTATAAAACACTCCACCATCGGTGGGAATATAGCCTGCAATGCAGGTGGTCCGCGCTGCTTGAAATATGGAGTCACTGGTGATTATGTTCTTGGGCTGACCATCGTTCTTGCAGACGGGCGCATCCTGCACACTGGCGGGAAGCTTATCAAGGATGTCGTTGGATATGACTTGACTGCACTATTAACTGGCTCGGAAGGCACACTGGGTATCATCACCGAAGCGTTACTTCGCCTAACCGTAAAGCCGGAATTTGTCCAAACCGCACTGGTCGAATTCCCAAGTCTGGCGGACGCCTCCCGAACGGTCAACGCCATCCTTTCAGCAGGCATTGTTCCTGCCACCATCGAATTGATGGATGAAACTGCTCTGGCTTGCATCGAGGATGCCATGCACCTTGGTCTGCCATTGGATGTGGAAGCCGTGCTGTTGATCGAAATAGATGGTTCCAACGAAGGCAGGCGTGTTGCAGGAAATTGAAGTTGTTGCTGGGATTTCCCGCCAGTGCGGGGCGCGCCGGGTAAGAGTTGCACAAAACGAGGTGGAACGTTCCAGTCTGTGGAAGGCGCGTCGCTCAGTCTCGCCCGCATTGGCACGTAAAGCCCCCAACAAACTCGGCGAGGATATAACGGTACCGCGCAGCGCCATCCCCGAGGCGATACGCCGTATCAAGGCGGTCAGTGCACAATACGGATTACCCATTGTAATCTTTGGTCATGCCGGGGATGGCAACCTGCATCCCAACATCCTGTTCGACAAGCGCAACCCTGAGCAATGGAAAAAGGTCGGGCAGATGGTCGCCGAGGAATTTGCCATTGCTCTGGATCTCGGTGGCACGCTTTCTGGCGAGCATGGTGTGGGAGCGATGAAACGTCCATATATGGAAAAAGCTCTCGGGGCTGTTTCGATCGAGATCCAGAAACGGATTAAAGCTGCATTGGATCCATTCAACATATTAAATCCCGGAAAAATATTTCCTGATTGATCCCATCTTGTAAAAGGAGTAATAAAATGTCAACCAGCGTACCACAAGGATTTCTTCCAACCAGCCAACCTGACCTCTTTTTCGAGGATAACGGTGTCGGACGTCTGAAAAAGGAAGTTTGGGAATCCAGTGATGAACAGATTGATGCCATCCTGGCAGAATACGGTATCCCATCGCCAGTCGAGTGGGGTAAGCCCGGTTCCTATATCCAGACCACAACTCGCTGGCAGGTGGAAGCAAATCGCAAAAAGAATGATATCGTTTTCATCCCTGTTGGATGCACTGAATTGCATGGTCAGCACCTCCCCTCTGCAGCCGACACACTTTATGTTAGCGCCATCTGCGAAGGTGTCCGTCGTTTTACAGCCAAACGCGGTGCACCGGTTAACCTGGCCTTGCCTCCCCTGAATTATGGCGGACATCCCTATCATCACCTCGGCATGCCTGGCACTGTTATTGTGCGCGAGCACGTTGTCCGCGAAATGATGATCGATGTCATGCTTGGCTTGTGGAATGACGGTTTCCGAAAACAACTCATAGTCAATAATCATGGTCAGTTGTGGATGCTCAAATCGGCAGTGCAGGAATTCCAGAAACGCTACCAGCTGCCGGGCATTTTCCGTGTGATCGATTGGCATCGTGGTGTGCGGGAGTTTTTCCGCCCTGTGGAACGTGGCGGACAGATGAGCACCAATTTCGTACATGCAGATGAATCTGAGACCTCGCTTAGCCTGCTCCTTCATCCTGAGATGGTGGACATGAACTATGCAGTTGATACTGAGGGCAAATCCTATCTGCCTGATGGACATTATGACAAGTCTGTCGATCCATTTGGGCGCCCGAGCCGCTGGTCGGAAGGCGAAGGACATTTTGCCATTGAGATCGCTGCGACTCCCGAGGGTGTGGTTGGAAAAGCAAAATCAGGTACAGCGCAAAAAGGCAAGCGCCCGATGGCCGCCATTCTGAAATACCTGACGCTCTGGCACGATGATGTATTGAACACGTTCCCGGCTGGCACCGTTCCACCCGTGGAAGAAGTGACTCTTCGCACTGAAAAGGAGATGGAGCCCTATCTGCGTGAGCCGTTAAGCAAGGGTTGGAAACCGGTCTATGGCCTCCCGCGCATCGGACAGGGAACCGAAGTATAAGAGTCTGGGAAAAAGGGACCCGGCACCCCACCGCATTTAGCGCGGCGCAGGTGTTGTCCTGAAGAAAACCATGCCGATTTCTTTTTGGCTTAGCATTGAAATCAATAATAAGGAGATGATATTATGACAGGCAAAATGCAAGGCGTTACCCTGGTCGCAGACTGGGATCCCAAACCCGGTTTCAAACTCGGCTCGAAGGATATCGAAGGTCGCCAGACCTATCTGGGTAGCCAGGTGTGGCGTAACCCTCGCCTCGAAATTCGAGAGTACGATATTCCCACCCCCGGTCCCGAAGAAGTGCTCATGGAGGTCAAAGCCTGCGGCATCTGCGGGTCAGACGTCCATATGGCCCAGGCAGACAAAGATGGCTATATCTACTATCCTGGTCTGACCGGCTTTCCGTCCATTCTCGGACATGAATTCTCCGGCGTGGTCGTGGAAGCGGGCAGGAACGCACGTGACAAGCGCACCAATAAACCATTTAAAGGAGGCGAAGCTGTCACTACTGAAGAAATGCTGTGGTGTGGACAGTGCAAACCCTGCGCCGATGGTCAACCTAACCACTGCGAACAGTTGGATGAAGTTGGCTTTAACGTTAATGGAGCCTATACAAAGTATATTGTCCTTCCCTCCCGTACCCTCTGGAGTCTGGAACCGTTGCGCAAGAGCTACAAGGAGGAGGACATCTTCATTGCCGGAAGTCTGGTCGAACCAACCTGCGTCGCCTACAATGCAGTTATCGAACGCGGCGGCGGTATCCGACCAGGTGACCGGGCTGTCATCCTTGGTGGCGGTCCCGTTGGCATCGCGGCTTGCGCCATCCTTAAGCGCGCTGGCGCATCGCAGGTTATCATCTCCGAGACCCAGCAGGAACGCGCCGACATGGCACTCAAGTTGGGCGCTGATTACCATGTCAATCCGTCCAGGGAAGACTTTCGCCGAGCGTGTGCTTGAAATTACTGACGGCATGGGCGCGGATATGTTCATGGAAGCCACCGGTCTTCCGGCTGTCGTCTATCCCGGCATTGAAAAAGTGATCTGGGAAGGCCGGACTCTGTTGAGTACGGTTGTAGTCACCGCCCGTGCCGACGCCAAGATGCCTGTTGCTGGCGAAGTGCTTCAGGTACGCAAAGCACGTATTGTCGGTGCCCAGGGACACTCTGGACATGGCAACTTCCCTCGCGTGATCGAGTGCATGGCGACCGGCATGGATATGACCCCCATGAGCACCAAGAAGATCAGCCTGAAAGAGCTGCCCGAGAATATCATCAAACTTCAGACCGACCGCACCGAGTGTAAAATCACGTACGTCGCAAAGTAAATATTTCATATCGCAGATGATGGTCCGCGGTCAACAGTCCATCATCTGCGATATACGATCAAAATCATGAAACTCTCTATTGTCCTTTCTACCCAACAAGCCCAATTCCAAGCTGCTACATTCAAAGGCGATTTGGAGACCAACCTGGCGCAAATTGCATCCCTTGGCTACGAGGGGGTTGAACTTGCCATCCGCGATCCCAGGCTGGTTGATATGGAAAACCTGGAAACACTGATCCACAAATACAACTTATTCGTCCCTGCCATCGGCACAGGACAAGCCTGGGGGGAGGAGGGCTCTCCTTCACTGATCCCGATCCGGCGGTACGCCATGCCGCCATCGAACGGATCAAGAGTCACATCCCGCTTGCAGCCCATTTCAAAGCGGTTATTATCATTGGGTTGATACGCGGCGTCATTAAGCCGGGCGTGGAGAAACCTCAGGCAATGGAATGGTTGATCAATGCAATACGGGAATGCAGCCGGGCAGCCCGTTCGGATGGCGTTAGCCTGGCATTGGAACCGATCAACCACTATGAGACAACCCTGATTAATGAAGCCGCCCAGGGATTGGAATTGATCAAGTCTGTGGGTGAAGATAATTTCGGTCTGCTTCTCGACACCTTCCACATGAACATTGAAGAGGCGATCATTGAGAGAGTCCATCCAGCTGTGCGGAAAACACATCTTCCATTTCCATGTTGCAGATTCAAATCGATGGCATCCTGGCGCGGGTCATCTGGATTTCAAATCAATCTTGGAATCGTTATCCAATACCGGTTACACAGGTTGGATTTCCGGTGAATTCATACCCAAACCAGATGTAGAAACAGCCGCCAGAAAGAACATTGCATTTTTACATCAGGTATATTGAACCTAAATGGATTTCTCACGTTATCAATCTCGCGTGATATTACCTTTACTGCAACCGTACTGCAACCAGAAAAAAACATATGGAAAACATGGACAGAATGGACGGTTTTAAGCTCAAAAACAGAGCGAAATAGACAGAAAACCACACAAAAGACAGCATAGACGACACAATCCCGAACTCTTAATCAGCAGGTTCCGAGTTCGACCCTCGGGTCGGTCACATAAAAAGCCTTTTAGGCTTCTCTTCCATGCCTTGGCTTTTCCCACAACGTCTCCAATGGATGCGACTTACTCACAACCAAAGCCAGGTTTTTTATGCGCGTCTCTTTGTACTGGAAGACTCAGATACCTGGCGAAATTAGACTTGCGCGGTAGCGGAATTGACCGCGGGATATCCAGCCGACCAGGAGATTGAGCATAGTTTTTTCATGTCGAGTCTCAAAGGTTATTATCCACTGGACTGCCTCGCATATGTGCAGCCTGGATATCCTGATCCGTCTGTGCCAGGTAACGGCGCAGTACCTGAAGATCGGAATGTCCCATCAATTTCTGCAGGGCAAAAATATCTACACCATTACGCAGCATGACTAGAGCAAAAGCTCGCCGAAAGTCGTGAGGGGTTGGAATATCCTTGAGACTTGCCAGGTGAGCACGCCTTCGCAAAACACAACGCAACGCGCGTATAAGTCATTCTATCCCCGTGAACGGAAACCCATAATGCAGGGTGAGTGTCATGACGAGCTCGAAAATAAGCGCGGAATGCTCGCTGGGTCTTGCGTCCTAGAAACACCATACGCGGTTTGCGACCCTTCCCCTGCCGGATGAGCACGGCTCCCGTCCCCATCTCAATATCCTCCAGGTTCAGGTCCAGGAACTCCTGGGCGCGAGCTCCGGTATCCAGTAATCCAAGGATCATTGCTTTGTCCCTCGATCCAGAGAAGGTATGCTGGCAGGTCTGCAGAAGTGCTTGCACATCTCGGATGGCAATCGGCTCAATCAGCTCTACCGGCAGCCGCGGCGCTTTTACCTTGCGGATTGGATTGCGCCAGTCAAGTGACAGGATCTCTTCCTCCTCCACCCAGTACAGGAAGGTGCGCAACGGGCGAAAACAGGCATGCACGCCCCCAGGATTGTGTGTTTCCGCCATCTCAAGCAGGAAGAGACGGATCAGGTCTGGGGTGAGTTGCGACACCAGCTTCACAGCCTGGCTATCACAGAACTTCAGGAAGAGTTTCAGTTTCTTTCGATAGAATTGGATGGTACCCGGGGAGAGCCTCTGCGACCGGCGATCGATCAGGAAGGACTCGATCAAAATGGGCAGATATTGCTCCTGAAGAAGTGTGATAGTCCCCTGGTCTTGCATTTCTTGCGTTTCCATCGGAATCTCCCGTTTTTGAGACCCCCAT
>CAWGMC010000052.1:0-79719 GCA_963823545.1 uncultured Chloroflexia bacterium
CGCCGAGCGAGGGATAGCATCTCATTCAGTTTGCCTTTGAAAAATAAATGATACAATCGTAAAAATCCTATTCAAAACTTAAGGAGAATTAGATGTATCGAAAATTAGTCGTAATCCTTTTACTCGTCGCACTCCTGTCTATTACCACACCCGTACATGCCATCACATACGGTGAATTGGATGGCACCCGACATCCAAATGTCGGTGGATTGGTGGCGTCAACCCAGTATTCGGATGGCACCTGGTTGTACTGCTCGGGAACGTTGATCTCGCCGACGGTTTTCCTGACCGCGGCCCACTGCGATGAGGGAACCGCAACTGTAACTGTGACCTTCGACCCTGACTATCAGGCTGGGGATAAGACCTACACCGGTACCTGGTATGCAGACCCACTCTATAATCAGCAACAGAGTGACCCGCACGATATTGCCGTAGTTGTCTTCGATAAGCCGATCAAAGGCATCGTCCCGGCGCGTCTGCCCGCCGCCGAACTCGCTGTCAAACCTATCTGGCTCACAGCAATTCACGTCAGTTGGCTATGGTGCCTACGAAGTGACCAATGATCCGGGCGGTCACCAGTACCTTTACAATGACGTGCGAATGGTCGCGACTGGCACGCTGAATTCGATCAACCCCGCCTGGCTGCGCATCTCCATGAACCCGTCCACCGGAAATGGCGGCACCTGTTACGGCGACTCTGGCGGCCCGAACTTCCTTGGGACGTCCGATATCGTCGCGGCGACCACCATTACCGGCGATGCGATCTGCCGTTCCACGAACGTCACTTATCGCCTCGATACGCCGTCGGCGCGGACGTTTCTGGCCAGTTCGTTACTTTGCCATAACAACCCTCTTCAAACACCTGCCGCCCGAGATCACTGGTCAGCCAGCAGCCAATAACCATCGGGCAAGAACCTAGTGACGGGTGATGTCTGAAGATAGACCAACCACAAAGACTCCAATCACCTTGCGTGATCGGAGTCTTTTGCTTATCCCTCTTTTTTGTTAGTTGCAAAAGATTAAGTTGTGTGTAAAAATTTGTTTGTCTTTTTAGTCAGCAAGTCTTGCGTTCATACGCCGCCCAACAAAGCGTGCACTGGAGGCTGGGATGCTGCGCCATCTACAGGCATTTTTCTGGCTTCGAGTTTTCCTGCTCCCAGCAGAAAATGAGATAGAGGAGACCTACGGTCAGGTGGACGGCGGGGTAAGACACCCTCGCCAAGCGAGGACAATATACAAACATAAGCCACTTACTACAAACCGTATTGATTGTTTACAACAATTCAAAGGTTAGTCAATGGAAATGCATCGAAAAAATATCCGCCGAGTTAGTACCATTGCAGCGTTGATTATTGCAGGTCTATTAATCACCTTTCTTATTTGGCGACTAAAGAAGAACGAACCTGTCCTCATCGGGCAAGAACAAGCTTTCCGTATGCCGTCCAGGCATGTAATCCCAGTTACGGATTACAGCAGGTAGAGCAACCCACAGAGTTTCAAGCAGAACTCACCACGTATAAGAACCTGTAGCTTTGCTCCAAATCCTTTTTATGCAAATAGACCCGTATGGGTTGTTAGGATGAAAGGGCGCTGGCTTCTCGTCGGTAGTCGCCACCGATCCCCACCAGCAATCCAGAACCTGCTTATTGGAGGAATGCATCCAGATAATCGATGCGGAAAATGGAGAATCATTGTCGTACCCAATAGAATAGATGAGATGCGCTAAAACAAATTAAGATCAAGACGCTGTGAAGGCAAAAAACGCCTAACACAGCGTGCAGTGGGGCGAGAGACGGAGGGAGGAGCGGCGGGGGAATGCCCAAAGAACGGGCAGACGTGAATTCTCAGGCTGAGGGCATGGAAGTAGGCTTAAACCGAGTGTTAATTTATCTTTCCGTTGTAATTTGGCAATTACTTCAGGGCGTACAACCGCAAAGTGAAAGAAAAAACCGCACATAAGAAAAAACCCACTTGAATGTATCACGTTTTGTAAAAAGCCACGAGAAACAAGAACGATCCGATCAATGTTGAAACAAATACAAAAAATACAGCGACTAAAGCAAAAATGGCGGCGTTTCTTCCTTTGGCTAAAACTAAATTTTCAATGACACTTACAAACCACCAGCCTAATGCAAATAAAATAGTGAGAAGAAATGCGAGAGGCAAACCCCAATTATCTGCCATGAAATTGTTTTCCAATCCATTGTAAGTCTGTGCAGATTGAAAACTGAGTAGTCCCAAAATAAAATCATTGAGGCTATAAAAAATTGAACTGCGGACACAAACCTGGATTGATTGTACATATAGAAGAATTTTCCTTTGTTTTGCAAGGAACTGCCCAAAACATTATTAGATACTCTCAGGATCACTAATATCGAGACTGTCTTGGGGAGATTTCACCCCAGCACCGATATCGACTCAAATTGAAGACTGAAAATATTATAAGGTTATTTAGGCAAAATACAAGCAGGGGCGGAGTGAGGCACTTTGCAGCGTGCTGCGGCGAAAACCCTCGCCGATTCAGGAAATCACTCATCTGGATGCTGCTTTTTATTTTTCCGGACGAAGTAAACTATTGAAGCAATTAATGCAGCTGCTCCACCTACAATGGCGCCTGGTATTCCACACACACCGCAGATTGTGAGAGCTTGGAATAAAATGCCACCTGTGCCTGGATTAATATACATGTGAAACTCCTCTTATGCAATAAATAGACCTCTGGGTAATCTCAACGGGGTTACTGCGTGATGACCCTTGCCAAGCGAGGCGAGAGCCCGCGAAGTTTCAGACCGAAGCGGAGCAAAAACAACAGTTAACTCATCATTGTTTTAAGTGTATCGATTGTGAAAAAAGAAAGGCTTACAAAAAAACCCAAGGCATTAATACTTATAAAATATTCCAATAAAACAGAGAGGCTAATGGTGGAACAAGCCCCTTTCTGGTTTTCTTTATTCCTCCCAAAATTGGAAAAACAACAATAGCAACAACGATTGTTATACTGACCAACAAAACGAGCACTTCACAAAAGATACTTAGAAATTCACTTGTCAGGCCTCCAAAATCGCCTATTTTATAGACAAAACCAGAGATATAGTCTCCCGCAAGATAGCCGGCTGTTGAAGTATATCGAGACAAGAATGGCAGTGAAACAAAGATGAGAAATGCAATCACAATGGATTGCCATGGGATTCTTTTGTTCCATTTTTCAACCTCAGAGCTATATCATAGCATAGTCAGGATAACATCAGGGTTGAGAAGGCCCTCGCCGAGCGGAGGAGTGCTGAACCGTCCAGGTCGGCTAAATCCTGGATGAATGTCTCAATATCGGTCCAGGGGGCGTCGTCAAATGACGAAATGTCCAAGTATCGCATATGGAGTTGATCACCCAAAAGCAAAGATTTCGGATCGTCGAGGAACGCACCAAGTCCGAAGCTGATACGCACATGGTTTTCCCGGATATCCACGAAACAAATACCGCCTGTAATTGTTCCGCCTTTATTGGCATCGTAGAAGGTAAGCCCGCTTGAGCCGATGCGCTCATCAGCCGAAGGGTTCACTCTCGCCACAATATTTCTAATCTCAAGCACCAGATCGACCAAGTCCTGGCGTTGAAATCGAAATGCGTTTTCTACAATAGACAGCGGATTCAAGGTGGATTTCTCCTTGCAAATATGCTAGTTATAAAGTCATCCTAACGGCTTGCGTTACCTGCGTGTGGGCGGGCGTGGATTATGCTTGGGAGCAGGAAAAGCCCGAAGCCAGAAAAATGCTCGAAAATGCCGCAGAAATCCCACACGTCAGGTGCACGCTTTGTTGGGCAGCCTTTTGGAGGCTACTATGCGTCTGGGATTTCTTTCTTCTTTTTCAACTCTCAGATCATTTTTATGGCGTTCTGGTTGTTTAGGTCTAATTTGAGCGATTTTTTATAATTCATAATTGCCTGGGCTTTATCACCATTGATCATATAGGCTTCCCCTAAACTATCGTAAGCAGTAGCAGACGTTGGAAAATTAGAGAGGTTATATTCAAAAAAGGCTATTGCTTTTTTTACATCCTTCATCACATATAACATGATATATCCCATGCCCATCACATACCCTTCAGGTGGCAAGATGTTGCCGCCCAAGTGTTTTGCCAATCTCTGAAAACGAGTTTTCATTGCGGGCAGGCTTTCCAGACCAGTGTTTAAAGCCATCGAAAATATATAATAGGCCGTGATATAAACTCAAGAGAGGTACCGAAACGTGATCCTCCGCATTGAAGAATTGAAAGCTAAGTTGGAAGTTTACACTTCGAGCAGGATTTAGTGCTTTTACTAATTTCCGGATGGCTTTCTGCGCTTTAAGGGGGTTAAAATTTGGGATCTTTGGAGTATTGGCTGAAGATATATATAAGGTTTTGCGCAGTTTCCTGATGGTCCTGATTTCATTTTCGGCGGTATGAATAAGAAGTTGATTGTCCCACCAAAGACTTGGGTCTATTGCTACATATGCCCGGAACATTTCGGGTTCATTCAGCAGTGCGTGGATAGCCAATAAACCGCCTAAAGAATGACCCACGAGGATTCGCACGGGGAGTGTGGGGAATCTTAAATCAATCTGCGGGAACAGTTCGTCCCGCATAAATTGCAGGAAAGCATCACCGCCTCCGGTGGATTCCAGAAAGGCAGCTTCTTTTCCGTCATATCCGATTGTTGAGTGTGTCGGGGTTATGTCACGCCCGCGATCTGTGTTGGGAATGGCAACCACGATCATTTCGGGGATTTGACAGTTACCATTGATTCCGCTGCTCATGAATTGCACAACACCGCTGGTCGATTGAAAATATGCATCACCATCCAACAGATATAGAACAGGATAGCATTGTTTTTTATTGCCTTCGTCATAGGAATTTGGCAGATACACCCAATAAGGTCGCTCCTCCTCAAATCCTTCAGTGCATGGAATACTTCTTTCCAATATTGATGTTTTGGTCTTTTTTCTTGCTTTTGTCCGTGATGGTCATCTTTCTCTCTGGATTGTGGTGAAATGGAATACAAATATATTCTGTCTACCCAACTCTTTATTAGATACTCTTAGGGTCACTAATATCGAGACTGTCTTGGGAGGATTTCACCCCAATACCGATATCACATCAAATGGGAGCCTGAAAACATTATAAGGATATTTTGACAAAATACAAGCAGGGCAAGCCGTCCACGAATGTTACACGAACACCTGCACTTCGACTGCGGGCGGGAGAGAGCCGCCTCCGCTCAGTGCGGTGCAAGTGTTCACGAATGCCGCGCGGCTGAGAGGATATTCGGGTATTCGTGGGGTTTTGTTCGTGGATGGGTGGGTTGAGGGCCCTACCCCTGCCCTCCCCGGATAGCAGAAACGCTATACAGGAGGGGAATGCTTCACCGGGGCGGAGTTTGTTGATCAAATCCAATTTTCTGGGGAGATCCAACCTCACCCCCGACCCCTCTCCTTAAGGGAGAGGGGAGCAGAGAGAGCCCGGATCCGATGGATTTCTGGCGTCATTCAGCGACCCGGATTACAATGACATTATCCCGGGGGAAGGCATGAGGATCAGGAATCATCAATGTGTTGATGGAGAAAGGCGGACCAATGGATCATGTAAATTTACAAAAGAGCGAGGGAATCGCCACCCTGGTCTTGAGCCGGGGGAAGGTGAACGCCATCAATGGGGAGGTGGTGGGGCAATTGAAGGGTCAGCTCCAGTCCCTTGAGGTCGATCCGGATGTGAGAGCGATCATCCTGACAGGTTCCGGTAAATTTTTTTCCTTCGGATTCGACATCCCCGAATTTCTCTCCTTCAGCAAGGAACAGTTTAAGGACTACCTGCAGCATTTCACCGGGTTATACACCTACCTATTTAGCTATCCCAAGCCGGTGGTGGCGGCGATCAACGGTCACGCCATCGCGGGCGGATGCATGCTGGCTCTGGCTTGCGATCAGCGGGTGATGGTGACCGGGAAAGCCAGGATCGCATTGAACGAGATCGGTTTTGGCGCATCCCTGCTGGCAGGAGCGACCGAGATGCTGCGCTTTGCGGTGGGAAATTCCAATGCCACGCAGGTCCTTTATTCAGGAGCGCTGTATTCCGCCGAGGAGGCACTGGGTTTGGGCTTGGTGGATCAAGCCGTGCCTGAATCCGACCTGATGGACGTGGCGCGTGGATCCGCGATTGGAGATGGGAGCGAAATATCCGCCCGCCTTTGCCGGAATCAAGAACCTTCTGCGCGCACCCAGCGTGGAAGAGATGATGCGCAGGGAAAATCGATCCATCGAGGAATTCACGGAGATCTGGTATTCGGAATCCACCTGGGCGAACTTGAAGGAAATCAAAATATATTAGAGGGGGAGAGAGGAGACCTGCCCTCTGCGAGGACCTTTGGCGGTCATTCGGACGGCGGGAAACCCTCGCCGAGCTAGAAAATCAGGTTTCATTTTTATTTTCAATTCACACCAGTCTTCTCGATCTCTAAAATCCTTCCTGATCCAATCACCGATGAAGGTCCATCCGAAATTACAAAACGCATATCGTTTATCAGAATTTCCTTGATTTTTTCAGGGAACAAAAAACCAATTTTTACCAATTGGGGTTGTTTATCCTGTATGGCCTCTTTGACGAAGATTTCTCCAAGATTAGAACAGCACTCCAAAGACCTTCGATACCATCAAATCTGATATTAACTTCATAAATTGGTTGACCCAAATTCAATCTCTGTTGTATTTCCTCCGGCTTTTGCCATAATATTTCAACAACTGCGTGATGCTTAATCATTGGTCGATTCCCTCACTTGATCAATCCCAATTTCCTGGCGATGAGGCGATCCAGCAACCTTTTTGGCAATAATGTCAGAATGGATCGTACAAGGCGTTTGAGGAGATTGCCGGGGATGACGGCATAGCGAAGGCGCGGCTTGGGGGTCGTCAGCGCATGCAGGACGACCTCCGCCACCTTCTGAGCCGGGAGTCCTTTCCTGCCATCCCGGACCATGATCTCCTGGACGCGACGGGCAGCCTCCCCAAAATCCGTGTCCTGGTAAGCCGAAAGGTCAAGATTTTCGCCCTTGTCCCAAATGGGGGTTGCCACAGCCCCGGGCGCAACGATGATGACATCGATCCCATAGAGCATCAATTCACGGCGCAGGCTCTCTGAGAGCCCCTCCAGGGCATGCTTGGAGGCGACATAGGCGCCGATAAAGGGGTTGCCATTTTTCCCGGAGGTCGAGCTGATGTTGATGATGCGACCCGGAGTCCCGCGCAATGAACGGTCAGCTCCGAGCAGGGGCAGGAATGCCTTCGTGACGATCAGGGCGCCGGTCAGATTCACTTCCATCTGATGGCGAAACTCCTCGGTGGGCAGGTGCATCAGCGGCGCCGGAACCGCGATGCCGGCATTGTTCACCAGCCCGAAGAGGGTCTCCCCGTTGAGCAAGTCACGCACCTGCTTTGCGGCAGCCTGGACATTCAGCTCGTCGGTGATATCGAACAGAAGGGGAACGTAGTGTTCGCCGAATTCCGCCTTGAGCCGTTCTGCATCTTCCGCTTTACGCACGCTCCCGAACACGCGGAAGTCATTGCGGATCAATACCTGCGCGATGCTCCAGCCAATGCCAGTTGAGACGCCTGTCACGACTACACTTTTCATGGCTTGTCCCTTCCCAATACTCAAAAAAACATCGGAAGCCTCGAGGACCTCCGATGTCTGATACACACTAATCCACCGTCAACGTCTTCGACAGGTTCCTCGGGAAATCGGGGTCGAAGCCGCGCAGCACGCTCATGTGGTACGAGAGCAGCTGCAGGGGCAGGACGCTCAGCAGGGCGTTGATCTGCGGGTCGGATTTGGGGATGACGACCAGGTCGTCGCCGTTGGCACGCAGGCGGGCATCCTCCTCGCCGATGACGATGGCGCGCGCCCCGCGCACCTTGACCTCGTTGATGCCGCTGATGATGAGCGGCACGTCGTTCGGTCCCGCCACGAAGATGATCGGGAAGCCCTTGCTGACCGCCGAGAGCGGTCCGTGCTTGAACTCGGTGGAGAGCATGCCCTCGCAGTGGGCGTAGGTGATCTCCTTCAGCTTCAAGGCGCCTTCCAGAGCGATCGGGTAGGTGGCGCCGTAACCCAGGCAGTACATGTCGTTCCACTCGTTGATCTCCTCCGCGATCTTCGCGATCTGCGGCGCGACCATCTCGAGCGTCTGGTCCATCAGTTCGGGGATGCGGTCCAGTTCATGCGTATCCCTGCCCGCCAGCCGGTACGCCAGGTACAGGAAGGTCACGACCTGGTTGGTGAAGGTCTTGGTGGCGGGCACGCTGATCTCGTAACCGCAGCACAGCGGCAGGCAGAACGAGGTGGCTTTGGTCAGCGTGGAACCGACCACGTTCGCCAGCCCGAAGCAGGTCATGCCGCGCGCCTCGGCCGCCTCCAGCGCGTTGAGCACGTCCTTGGTCTCGCCGGACTGGCTGACGAAGATGCCCACGTCCTCGTAACTGACGGCGGGCGCGTACTGGGCGATGAACTGCGGGGCGAGCACGGGGATGGCGGCGCGCCCGGCCAATCTGGGCGAAGAAGACCGACCCCGCCAGGGCGGCATGGTAGCTGGTGCCGCAGCCGATGAGGTACAGGTGGCGGGCGCTCTTCATCTTCTCGACCAGCGCCTCGACCTCGCGGTTGCCGTTCAGCACGTGCGAAAGTTCGCGGGCGACCTGCGCCTGCTCGTGGATCTCCTTCAGCATGAAGTGCGGGTACCCGCCCTTCTGCACCGCGTCCATCGACTCGGTGACGGTCTCGGGCTGGCGCTGGATGAGTCTTGCCGTCCTTGACGGAGCGCACCTCGACCCGGTCCGCCCAGAGCGTGACGATCTCGCCGTCCTGCGGGCGGATGACCTCGCGGGTCAGCGGGAGGATCGAGGGCAGGTCGGAGGAGACGCAGGTGAAGCCCTGCCCGATGCCCACCACCATGCCGGAGCCTTTCTTGAAGGCGTAGAGCTTGTCGTCGTTGGCGCGCCCGATGACGAAGGCATAATCGCCCTCCAGGTCGCCGTAGGCGAGGCGGATGGCGTCGATGAACTCGTAGCCGCGGTTGATGTAGCGCTCGACGGCATGCACGCAGGTCTCGCCGTCGTTCTGCGAGCGGACGGTCATGCCCTCGGCGATGAACTGCTCGCGCAGCTCGACGTTGTTGACCACGTTGCCGTTGTGCGCGCCGACCATGTCGCCGTCGGAATCGAGGTGCGGCTGGGAGTTGACCTGCGAAGGTTCGCCGAAGGTCGCCCAGCGCAACTGGGTGATGCCGCGCTGACCGCGCATCTCGGCGATGTTGTATTTCGCGGCGACCGCGTCCACCTTGCCGACGTCCTTGCGCAGGTCGATCTTCCCGTTGTTGAGGGTCGCCGCGCCGACCGAGTCGTAGCCGCGGTAGGTGAGGCGCTCTGCCGCCGCGATCAGGATGGGTCCGAGCGCTTCTTCTTTATTTGTAATGTAGCCGAAAATTCCACACATGGAATGGTGCTCCTATTGGTAATTTGTCATTGCTGGAATTTGGCATTGCGAGGAGGCGGTGCCTGTGCGAGCGTAGCGAAGTCGAATGACCGTCGACGAAGCATTGCTGTTGACGGGAGATCGCCGTCGCTCCTCGCAATGACACAGTAAAGGGATTATAGCAATGGACGAAGGATATGGTGAATTACCTTCCGCGGCAAAATGGCTGCAGATTGTCACACAAATCATCCGGGGGCGGGCTGTCATCGGAAAACACGCCTAATCCTGCTCCCAGGGTGGAGTGCCATGCCCGCGCCTGCCCTGCAGCGACCCGAGGACCGGCTCGCGCAATTCGGGGAGGACATCCGCTGCGGCGGCGAGCAGACCGAAACACCCGGCGATCATCATGTCACCGAAGGGGGCGGCGAAGTACGGGCGCAGCCCATCCGCTTGCGCGGCGTCGAAGAGGCGGCGCCGGGGACCGGTCACGACCACATCGAAATCACCCGCCCGAATTCGAACTTCGCGTCCGAGTACACCAACGCCCCATGTCCCATGTCCTGGAAGACGTCCTCGTTCCGGAGGGTGCCGTCCGCCAGGGCGCGCAGAAGGCGCAGGAGTTTTGGCAGGTCGATCTCGCCGGTGTGGTGCTCAAAGAGACCCTCGATGCCCGCCTCGCCGAGGCGGAACGCCAGGGTATGGAAGTTGCCGATGTTGCAGATGATCCTGCTCTTGAGGCTTGCCACACGCGGGTCGAACTGCGCGCCGAGCACCGCGGCGGGGGCGGTGTCCATCACGACCAGCGGGCAGGGCAGAGTCCCGGCGAAGTCCACCACGGACCGGAGACGGGTCATGCTGGCGGGCACCTGCTCCGAACGGTAGGCAAAGGCGGAGAGCGAATTACTCTCCCGTATCCTGCGGTCGAGGTAATCGAAGCGGAACTTCCGGTCGGAGACACCCGCGGGCGCGTTGCCGTGGTCAAAGACCGCCACCGCGACCGCGCCCAGGTCCACGAGGGAGACGCCGTAATCCTGGAAGGTGCGGGAGATCAACGGGAAGTCGAAGTCCTTCAACTCGATGGTTTCGACCCCCTGCAGGCGGCGTGCTTCCCCCTCCGTGAGGATGCGGATGCCCAGCGCCTCCACCTTGTCGAGTTCATCGTTGAGGGTGGTCGCGGCGGAGGGCGTCATGTAGACAGGGATGCCGGAACGTGCGGTCTGCCTCGATCGCCCAGGCGGATGGACCGCCTCCCATCTGGTGACCGGTCAGCAGGACGGGTGTGCGCGCGGCGAGCAGGCGCTTGAGGCGGCGGTGCACCATCATGGTGGGGGAGGGCAGGACGAGCTTGAACCCGTTCTCGGGGTCAAGCCCGGAATCGAAGAGCAGAATGTCCTGCGTGCCCGTGCCGATGTCCACCGATAAAATTTTCATGTCAAGCCTGCAGAGGGGGCAGCCTGCCCCCGGGCATTAAACTTCGATGCCCAACCAGATGCGGATCAGGTAACCGATGCCAAAGCTGAAGGCTGCCACGCTCAGGCTCAGGATCGCCATCTCTGCGAAGCGCGCCCGGAAGGACTCGCCCTTGGCGACCGAGATGTAATAGTTGAAAATGGCGATGATGATGACGGCGGTGATGAGCGTGATGATGAGATCGAGGATGTATGTCTCCGGGCTGAGCAGGTAGGGCAGGACGAGCAGGGACACGGTGAGGATATAGGCGATGCCGGTGTAGATGGAGGCGAGCACCGGGTTCTTCTCGGTCTTCTCGGAACGGGTGGAGAGGTACTCGCTGGCAGCCATGGAGAGCGAGGCGGCGATGCCCGTGATCAGACCGGAGAGGGCGATCAGTTTGCCGTTCTGCAGGGCGAGCGTCAGCCCGGCGAGGGCGCCGGTGAGTTCCACCAGGGCGTCGTTCAAGCCGAGCACGACCGAACCGGCGTAGCGCAGACGCTCCTCGTCCAGCATGCCGAGCAGCTGCTGCTCGTGGACATTCTCCTCGTGCATGAAGGTCAGCGCCTCGGGGATGGTGCCGGAGACCTTCGAATAGTTCCCCTGCGCGGCCTCTTCGCCGCCCTTCCATCAACTTGACACCGAAGGTGAAGCCGAAGATGCGGCTGACGAGGTAGTAAAACCAGATCTTGAGGCGGTCGGGCTTGATCTCCTGCCCGCTGTACTTTTTCCAGCCCTGATAGTGCCGCAGTTCATCCTCCGCGATCTGCTGGAGGATCTTCGCGTTCTCAGGGGATTTGACCTTCTTCGCGAGCTTGCTGTAGATGTGATACTCGGTGATCTCTGTCCGCTGGAATTGCACCAGGATGGGACCGATGTTTTCCTCAGGTGTCATGAGCATGTCTCCTTGATGAGATGCCTGTATTGTAAACGAAATATCCGGGTTCTTATGCGTCAGCGCCCCTGCAGGGGAGGTAAGGGGAGCCGGGTTTCCCCTCTTGACAGGCGGAAAATATTGGCATAGAATACTCTATATCGCAGAGTACTCTAAGAAGGAGTTGAAGATGGATATCACACCAAACGAAGCAGAAGAAGCCCTGGAAGCCATCCAGGTCATGGTCCGGAAAACCCGCCGCTCGATCTCAAGCAGCGGTTCCTACCTGTTCCTTATCGTTTGGGGGGTAGTCTGGTTATTGGGGTTCCTCGGTTCGCAGTTCCTGCCGGGTGAGATTGGCGGCTATAGCTGGATGATCCTGGATGTCCTGGGCGGAATCATCTCGGCGGTAATCGGCATCCGCATGGGGCGCAGTGTACGCAGTTCCGCGCAGGACGCCTCTGGAAAGCGCATCGGCATCTTCTGGCTGCTGTTATTTGTTTACGGGATAGCAACAGTGGCGGTCTCCTGGCCGGCGGATGGGAAGCAACTATCCATGTACATCATCCTCATCGTCATGGTTGGCTGGATGGCAATGGGTTTGCTGCTCTCCTTTCACAACATCCTGCCCGGACTGCTGATCACTGCCCTGGCGCTGATCAGTTACTTCCTGCTGCCAGATATTTTCTACCTGGTCATGGCGATCCTGGGCGGCGGCGGGATGATCGTTTTGGGACTTTACATTCGGAACAGGTGGTGAACCATGACAGACAAGAATGACTCCATGAACATCTCCGCGAGTGAGGCGGAAGAGACACTGGCGGCTGTCCAGAGCATCATGCAAAAGACCCGGAACTCGATTGCAAGCGGCAGCGCGTACATCTCTCTCATCATCACCGGCATCGTCTGGTTGATCGGATTCACCGCCACCCAGTTTCTAAGCGCGCCTCTCATCATTTGGATCTGGATCGTAACAAGCGTCATTGGCAGCGCTTTCGCCACCATGATGGGAATCCGTGCTGGAAAACGTGTGCACATTACCTCGTCGGCTGTGACGGGAAAACGCATCATCACCTTCTGGGTGCTGCTGACCCTGTTCGCTGCCGCCATCATCGCCGTTGCGAAACCCACGGATGGAAAGCAGATCACCCTGCTGATCATCCTGTTCGCGATGATCGGACAGATGGGGATGGGGATGCTGCTCTCCTTCTCCGCCACCTGGTGGACGGTGCCGGTGTCGGTCGTCGCCTTGATCGGCTACTTCCTCCTGCCCGCCTGGTTCTACCTGTGGATGGGACTGCTGGGCGGCGGGGTGATGATCATCCTTGGTCTCTATATCCGCTACAGGTGGTGAAGCATGGCTGAATTAAACGAAACCATTCACCAACCGGTACGCTTGCGCATCATGGCGGCGCTGGTCACACTTTCGGAGAATGATGAAGTGGACTTCACCTACCTGCGCGAGCTGCTGGATGTGACGGACGGCAACCTGGGTGCGCATCTCCGAAAACTGGAGGAGGCGGGTTATATCGCCATCAACAAGACATTTGTGAATCGCAAGCCGCGGACCTACGTCCTGGCTACCAGCGAGGGACGCAAGGTTTTCAAAGAGCACGTGGCGGCATTGGAATCGATCTTGAAAAGCAAGTGAGGAAACATGAACAGCGTTGTGCAGGTACAAGGATTACGCAAGACCTACGGCGCGACTGTTGCCGTGGAGGATGTCTCGTTCGAGGTGGGGGAGGGGGAAATCTTCGGGATGGTAGGACCGAACGGAGCGGGCAAGACCACCACCATCGAGTGCCTGGAGGGCTTGCGCAAACCGGATGCCGGGAGCGTCCGAGTCCTGGGCATGGATCCACAGGGGGAAAACCGTGCCCTGCGTGAGCGTCTTGGGATGCAATTGCAGCAGTCGAACCTGCCGGACCGCATGAAGGTCTGGGAGGCGCTTGACCTGTATGCCTCCTTCTATCCCAAGGCAGCGGACTGGGAGGAGTTGCTTGTCCAACTGGGGCTGGAGGAGAAACGCAACACACCTTTCTCGAAGCTCTCGGGTGGACAGAAGCAACGCCTGTTCATCGCGTTAGCCCTGCTACCCGACCCAAAACTGGTCTTCCTCGATGAATTGACGACCGGGCTGGACCCGCAGGCGCGGCATGCCATCTGGGACCTCATTCGAGATGTCCGCTCAAAGGGCAAGACCATCCTGCTGACCACCCACTTCATGGAGGAGGCGGAACGATTGTGTGACCGGGTGGCGATCCTCGATCACGGCAGAATCGTGGCGCTGGACACGCCCTCCAACCTGGTCCACAACCTGGGGGCGGAGGAGCGCATCCTCTTCAGTGTGGACAAGGCATTGCCTGTGAGGTTGACGAACGCCCTATCTGATGGGACCCGCCTGGAGGTCCAAGGTGAGTGGGTGACCATTTCCGGCAGGAATGGGCGGGAGATCCCGCTGGTCGTTGAAGTGGTCAACCTGTTGAGCAGGGAGGGCATCCGCTTCCGCAACCTGCGGACCGAGCAACCCAACCTGGAGGATGTCTTCCTGAGCCTGACCGGATCGAAGATGAGAGAGTGAGGTGTGAGATGAAAAGCCTTTTACGAATGACATGGATGGAGACCAAGTTATTTCTGCGTGAACCAGTGGGGACCTTTTTCACGCTGGTCTTCCCGCTGATGTTGTTGTTCCTGTTCGGAGCCATCTTTGGCAATGAACCGAATCCGACATTTGGCGGGCGGGGCACGATCGACATCTCCATGCCAATTTACACTGCCATGATCATCGGCACCACAGGATTGATGTCCACGACCATCACCATGGCGACCTATCGTGAGAACGGTGTCCTGCGCCGATTGCGGACCACGCCAATCAGCCCGTTGACCGTCCTGGTGGCGCAGGTGACGGTGGTCTTCCTGATGACGACCATTGGGATGCTCCTGCTGGTCGCGGCCGGGAAGTTCATCTACCATGTGCAATTCGAGGGGGATGTCCTCAGCGTTTTTGGCGGATTTGTCCTATGCTGCCTGAGTTTCTTCGGGATCGGGTTCATCATCGCCGGGACGATGCCCAATGCGCGCACGGCACAGGTAGTGGGGTTGGTGCTGCTGTACCCGATGATCTACCTGTCCGGCGCGAGTTTTCCACGAGAACTTCTGCCGGAGACGATCCGGAAGATCTCCACCTTTTTACCGCTGACGTATGTGGTCAACCTTTTGCGGGGTCTGTGGATCGGCGAGAGTTGGAGCCTACACCTGTTGGATGCAGGCGTGCTGGCGGCGATGCTGGTGGTGGGCGTGCTGGTCTCGGTCAAGTTGTTCAGGTGGGAGTGACCTGCCCTGTCACGGGAGGGGGCGGGTATGAATTGAATGGGGCGGGTCACGTGACCCGCCCCTACGATTACAAATGGTAGATGCCCCACTGGCAGCCTTGACCTCATCCATCCTTCCGAAGGGAGTGAGGTACGGGACGTGTTGTGCAGGAGTGTTCAAGGCTACATGGATTATGCTAGAATCATACTTCCATTATTTATTCACCCAAACCAGACAGGAGGAACCCATGACTGGATACGCAGGACCCATTGAAAAACAGACCGAAAAGAACAATTATTTCCGCAGGGTGCTTTACACCGGAAAGTATACGCAACTGGTGCTGATGTGCCTTCAACCCGGGGAGGAGATCGGGAAGGAGGTCCACAAGAAGGTGGACCAGTTCTTCCGCATCGAGGACGGCAAGGCGAAATTCATCTTTGGCGGCAAGGAGGTACATCTTGTCAAAGCCGGTGACGCGGTGATCGTCCCTGCCGGGACCCATCACAATGTGGTCAATGCCTCCAAGACCGAGAAGTTGAAACTATACACGCTCTACTCGCCGCCCAACCATCCGGATGGGACGATCCATCGGACGAAGAAAGCGGCGGATGAGGCGGAAAAGCACGGGCATCATTAGTAATGTCGTGACGGAGAGAGGGGCGGTGTGAATGAATTGAAGAGGGGCGGGTCACAGACCCGCCCCTACAACCCATAAAACAGGAGATTGCCACGGGCGGGCGATCCTTCGACTTCGCTGCGCTCCGCTCAGGACAGCGCCCTCATCGCAATGACATAAACAAGGTCCCGGAGTCACCGACTCCGGGACCAGTGTTTAATTGGTGGAGATGAGCGGTTACTTGTCCAGGTAATCTTCCGGCAGCCAGCAGCACAGCACCAGCTCGCTGGCCGCCTTGACCTCGTCCATTCTGCCGAAGGGCGTGATGTGCGGGGCGCTTGTGCAGCAGTTCGGGCTGGGTCTTCGCTTCCTCGGCGATCTTGATCAGCGCGTCGGCGAAGGCATCGAGCGTGTCCTTGTTCTCGGTCTCGGTCGGCTCGATCATCAGCGCTTCGTGGACGATGAGCGGGAAGTAGTTCGTGGGCGGATGGAAGTTGTAATCCATCAGGCGCTTGGCGATATCGAGGGCGCGGACGTCGGAGCCTTCGAAGCGTCCTTCCGCGACGAACTCGTGCATGCAGATGCGGTCGAACGGGACGTGATAGGTATCGCGCAGGCGTGCCAGCAGGTAGTTGGCGTTCAGCACCGCGTACTGCGAGATATCCTTGCAGTCCATCCGGGCCGTGCATGGCGATGTAGGTGAAGGCGCGCACCAAGCCGCCGCCGAAATGCCCGTGGAAGGCTTTCATCCGTCCGATGGATTTGGCGGGCTTGACGAAGCCGATACAGCGGAGGCTGTCTCCTCGTCGCCTTCTTCGACGATGCCGACCAGCGGCTCGGGCAGGAAGTCCACCAGGTGCGCGGCAACACCGACCGGACCGGAGCCCGGTCCGCCGCCGCCGTGCGGGATGGAGAAGGTCTTGTGCAGGTTGAAGTGCATCACGTCGAAGCCCAGGTCGCCGGGGCGGACGATGCCCAGCAGGGCGTTCAGGTTGGCGCCATCGCCGTACATCAGGCCGCCGCAGTCATGCACCAGCTTGATGACCTCTTCGATGTGCTCGTCGAACAGGCCGAGCGTGTTGGGGTTGGTCAGCATCATGCCGACGACGGTATCGTCGCAGGCGGCTTCGAGCGCTTCCAGGTCCACGTTGCCGCGCGCGTCGGAGGGGACTGGCACGACTGTCATGCCCGATCATGCCCGACGGAGGCCGGGTTGGTGCCGTGGGCGGAATCGGGGATGAGCATCTTGGTGCGTTTGTGTGTCGCCGCGCGACTTGTGATAGGCGCGCATGATCAGCACGCCGGTGAATTCGCCGTGCGCGCCGGCAGCAGGCTGCAGGGTGACCGCGGCGAAGCCGCTGATCTCCTTCAGCCATTCCTGCAAGCTGATACATCAGCACCAGGTTGCCCTGACGGTCTCGATCGGCTGCAGGGGATGGGTGTACAGGCAAACCGGGCAGGCGGCGGTATCTTCGTTGATCTTCGGGTTGTACTTCATCGTGCACGAGCCGAGCGGATAGAAGCCGCTGTCCACGCTGTAGTTGAATTGCTGAGGTGCATGTAGTGGCGGACGACATCCACTTCGGCGAGTTCGGGCAGGGGCAGGTCCGAGCGCAGCAGGTCCTTGGGAGGCAGAGCGTTCGGGGACGTCCGAGGCGGGCATGGTCACGCCGGTGCGCCCGGGGAGGACAGGTCGAAGATGGTCGGTTCGACGATCTTCGGTATTCAGGGTCAGTCATGGCTCACCTCCGCCAGCACTTCCACCAGCATGTCGATCTCTTCCTTGCGTGTTCATCTCGGTGACGGCGATCAGCATGTGATCCTTGAGCGCGGGATAATCCTGGCCCAGGTCGTAGCCGCCGAGGATGCCGTGTTCGAGCAGGTGGGCGTTGATCTCAGCGACGGGCGCGGGACAGCACAGCGCAAATTCGTGGAAGAAGGGCTCGGTGAAGCACAGGCCCATAGCCAGGGATCTTGCTGAGTCTGCTCGGCGGCGTAGTGTGCTTTTTGGTAGCACAGCTCGGCCACCTGGCGCAAGCCCGTTCTTGCCCAGCACGGACAGATAGACCGCCGAGCCAGCGCGATCAAGCCCTGGTTGGTGCAGATGTTGGAGGTGGCGCGCTCGCGTTTGATGTGCTGTTCGCGGGCGGTCAGGGTCAGGACGTAGGCGCGCTGCCCGCGGTTATCGACGGTCTCGCCGACCAGGCGTCCCGCCATCTTGTGGACGAAATTTCTTGCGTGTCGTGAAGAAGCCCAGGTAGGGTCCGCCGAACGACAGCGGGATGCCCAGCGGCTGGCCTTCGCCGACGACGATATCCGCGCCCATCTCGCCGGGGGTCTTGAACATGGCCAGGGCGGTGGGGTTGGCGACGACGCAGACCAGCGCGCCTTTGGCGTGCGCGGCTTCGATCAGCTTGGTGTAATCGTAGACGCGGCCGAAGAAATCGGGGTACTGGACGATGACCAGCGAGGTGTTGTCATCGATCAGGCTGCCAGTTCATCGGGCTGCGAGTCGAGGTCGGCGTTCGGCGTCATCGCCCGCGAGTTCCAGCTCCATGCCCTGGGTGTAGGTGCGGATGACGGCGCGGTACTGCGGGTGGACGGTGGGGGAGACGACCACTTTCTTGCGCTTGCCGCGGAACTGGGCATACGCCAGGTTGACGGCTTCGGCGGCGGCGGTGGCGCCATCGTAGTGCGAGGCGTTGGAGACATCCATGCCGGTCAGTGCAGCCATCAGGGACTGGTATTCGAAGATGGCTTGCAGGGTGCCCTGCGAGATCTCCGGCTGGTAGGGAGTGTAGGCGGTGTAGAACTCGCCGCGGCGCAGGATGTGGTCGACGACCGAGGGGATGTAGTGGTTGTACATGCCCGCGCCGAGGAAGGAGATCAGGTCGTCGCGCACGTTTTCGTTGGCTGTCGGCCAGCTCCTGACAGTTCGTGCAGCGGCTTCCATTTCGGTCAGCGCGGGGGGCAGGTTCAAGTTTGGGGAAGCGATGCTTTGCCGGGACGTCCTCGAACAGGTCGTCCAGCGATCTTGACGCCGATGGTCTCCAGCATCGCATCCCGTCTCTTTGGGAGAGATGGGGATATAGGTCATAGTTAACTCCAGTGTTCAGTTAGTCAGTGTCAGTTATCAGCTGTTCAGTGGCTATTCACTGATGACCGGTCACTGCAACCTGATTAATGGGTGCGCTCTTCGCAATACTTTTCGTAGGCGGCGGCATCCATGACATCGCCTGCATTGCCGCCTTCCACCTTGACCATCCAGCCTGCGCCGAAGGGATCGGTGTTGAGGGTCTCGGGCTTGTCGGAGAGAGCCTTGTTGACCGCGGTCGACCTTGCCGGCGGCGGAGGCGTAGATCTCGGCAGAAGCCTTGACCAACTCGACCGAGGCGATGGCTTTGCCGACTTCGACGGTATCGCCTTCATCGACGAGGATCTCAACGAAGACGATATCGGAGAGCTGGGACTGGGCATAATCGGTCAGTCCCATCTTGCCAGTGGCGGGGTCGAACCATTCGTCGGACTTGGTGTATTTCAAATTGGCGGGTGTGTTCATTTGTTTGTCTCCTGATATCAGATGTTTGGCGAATTAAAAAAGGACGCACGATTGCATATCATGCGCCCTCTGTAGTTTGACCTGAGAGATTACGCTTCAACTTGCCCAGCGTTTACACCGTCGGTGTCCCGTGAGGGACTTTCCAGAGAATATGCGGGACAGGGTCCTTTTGCCTGAGAGTTTCGTCTGGTTTCGCCTGATCCAGATTTGCACCTTCGGCGTCCCGCATGCCCTTCGACTTCACTTCGTTCCGCTCAGGGCGCTGCGCGGATCTCTTCCCTGCTACCCGTTCAATTGTCATGCGATTCTAAGAGGCAGGGAGGTTGAAGTCAAGGGACAAACGTCACTTTCCAAAAGAGAAGCCGGGTTTCTTCGAAGAAACCCGGCTTCCGGGGGTTACTTATGCCACCTTGCGGGGTGCGCGCTTCGGTTTTTCAGGCGCGGCGGGTTCCTCCAGGGCAGGAGCAACCGGCTCGACGGGCAGGGACTGGATGGGCTGAACGGGTTCAGCAGGGACCGCCTGACCATTCAACCGGGCAAAGTAATCCTTGACGGCGGTGTCGTTGTAGAAGATGAGGACGAGGATGCCGACCACCAGCGAGAAAACGTTGCCGACGAAGAGTGCCACGATCTCGAGGATGGCGATGGGCTGCGATGGCTGGACGGGCACAGGCGGGTTTGCCAGCAGCTTGATGGCGTAGGCGATCTCAAAGCCGCCCAGGATGATGGGGAAGAGCGGCACGGGGAAGCACAAGAGGCTGAGACCGATCGTGCCGACAATGATGCTGATGCCCCAGATGACGTTGAAAATACCGTTGAGCAGTGTCATCAGGGCGATAGCCATGACCAGGCTGGGTTTGGATTGTGAATTGGTTTGCATTCGGGCTCCTATTCTTTGATTTACATGAATATACGCCTCTTCCGGAGAAAGGTTTCGGAATCAAAAGAGCCTGCATGAAGCAGGCTCTCATTTGATGCAGGGTGATTACGCCCAGCCTTGTTTCTTGATGAAGTCTGTGACCAAGGGGATCTTGACTTCCTGTCCCTGGTAAGCCAGGTAAGCCCAGTAGAGGAAAACCAGCCAGAGGACGGGGATGCAGAGTCCGCCGAAGCCGAGGGTAACCGTGGCGAGGATGGCAGAGACGATCACAGAAAACGACGCCAGCAGCGATGGACTGGACAGCATGGAACTTGATGTATGGGCGCGCCTTCTTATCTTCCATCAAAAGAGCAATAATGCCGACGATCGGAGTAAAAACATAGCTCAATGCAGCCCAAAGTTTGTCATCACTGGTGAGGTCGGGATTGACGGGATTAACAGGTTGTTCGGTCATAGTACGGTCTCCTTTTGAGTTTGGCTATTGGAAGTTATTTTACACCAAAATGGTCTGGTTGGAATAATCAATGCTAGAATAGTACCGATGTCCACACGAATCGTCTTCATGGGATCACCTGATTTTGCCTTGCCGAGCCTGCGCGCACTGGCAGGGGGATGGGCGCAGAGGGCAGGTCAGGGGCAGGTCAGAGACCTGCCCCTACGAGGTGGTGGGGGTGGTCACACAGCCGGACCGGGCTTCGGGACGCGGACGCGAATCAAGATGCCAGCAGTGAAAACGCTGGCACTGGAACTGGGTCTGCCCGTGATCCAACCCGAGAAATTGCGACAACCTGAGGCCATGGAACAACTGCGTGCATGGGCTCCCGACCTGATCGTGGTGGCGGCATTCGGGCAGATCCTCAAGCCGGAGGTGCTCGACCTGCCGCGGCATGGATGCATCAATGTGCATGCCTCGCTGCTGCCGCGCTGGAGGGGGGCGGCTCCGATCAACGCGGCGATCCTGAACGGGGATGAGGAGACCGGCGTGACCATCATGAAGATGGACGCGGGGCTCGATACCGGACCGAGGCTGGCAAGCCGGTCCATCCGCATCAGACCGGAGGATACGGCTGGCTCTGTGAGCGCGAGCCTGTCCAATTTGGGTGCAGAACTGCTGATGGAAACCCTGCCAGCATACCTGGATGGGAAACTGGTGCCGGTTCCGCAACCGGCGGAGGGGGTGACCTACGCACCGATGTTGAAAAAACAGGACGGCTGGCTGGATTTCAACCGTCCGGCTGAAGAGCTGGCGCGGCGCGTGCGGGCGATGAATCCCTGGCCGGGGGCATGGTTCGAGTACAACGGTCAGCCGCTCAAGGTCTTGAAAGCCCGGGCGGACATCCTTTTCACATCCATGATGCAAGCGCCAGGGGCGCGCATCGTGACCGGCAACCAGCCTGTCGTTGCAACATCCCGGGGTTTCCTCTTCCTGGAGGAAGTCCAGCCGCCGGGGAAAAAGCCAATGGATGGGAAGGCGTTCCTGGCTGGTGCGCGGGACTGGAAGTAACCCCAGGAAATATAGAGTTTCTCCCTGTTTGGAAGAAACCAGTGAATAAACCGGGTCGGGAGATTTCATCCCTGCCCCGGTTTTTGTTTTACAATAAGGTTTAATCTTCCTTCCGGAGGGCGTTCATGCCGAAATATGTTGCCGCCATTGACCAGGGAACCACCAGTACCCGCTTTATTGTATTCAATCATGAGGGACATGTCGTTGCGGTTGAACAGAAGGAACATCAGCAAATCTATCCCAAGCCCGGCTGGGTGGAACATGATGCGATGGAGATACTGGAACGAACCCGGGAGGTGATGGAGGGGGTGATCTTAAAGGATGGAATCGATCCAAAGGATATCGCTGCAATCGGAATCACCAACCAGCGCGAGACGACGGTGGTGTGGGACAAGAGAACGGGTCAGCCCATCCACAACGCCATCGTCTGGCAGGACACGCGGACGGATGAGATCTGCAATGAACTTGCGAAGGACGGGGGGCAGGATCGACTAAGGGGAAAGACGGGCTTGCCTTTAGCCACCTATTTCTCGGGACCAAAAATCAAATGGATCCTGGATCATGTGGAAGGGGCGCGCGCCCGGGCGGAAAAAGGGGAACTGCTGTTCGGCAACATGGATACCTGGTTGATCTGGAACCTGACCGGAAAGCATGTCACCGATGTGACCAATGCTTCGCGCACGCTGCTGATGAACCTGTCCACACTGGATTGGGATGATGAGATCCTGGCATTACTTGGCATCCCGCGCGGCATGCTGCCGGAGATCCGATCCTCGTCCGAGGTATATGGCGAGGCGAAGGGTAAATGGGCTGGCATCCCGGTCGCAGGGGACCTGGGAGACCAGCAGGCAGCGCTCTTCGGGCAAACCTGCTATTCGCCGGGTGAAGCCAAGAACACCTACGGCACGGGCTGTTTCATGCTGATGAACACGGGAGAGAAACCTGTCCCTTCCAAGGCGGGATTGTTGACCACGCTTGGGTACAAGATCGGAAGCGGGAAAGCCGTGTATGCGCTGGAAGGCTCGATCGCCATCACGGGCGCGCTGGTCCAGTGGCTGCGCGATAACCTGGGGTTGATCCAGAAATCGACCGAGGTGGAAACACTGGCGCGCACGGTGGAGGACAACGGCGGCATTTATTTTGTCCCGGCGTTCTCCGGGATTGTTCGCGCCCTACTGGAAGTCGGATGCGCGGGGCGCCATCGTGGGGATGACGCGGTATGTCAACAAGGGGCACATTGCGCGTGCGGCACTGGAAGCCACCGCCTTCCAGACGCGCGAAGTGCTGGATGCGATGGAGCAGGATTCGGGGGTGAAACTGAAAGCGCTCAAAGTGGACGGCGGGATGGTCTTCAATGAATTATTGATGCAATTCCAGTCGGATATCCTGGATGTGCCGGTGGTCCGCCCGAAAGTGTCTGAGACGACCGCGCTCGGGGCGGCTTATGCGGCAGGGCTGGCAGTTGGTTTCTGGAAGAATTTCGATGAGCTGCGCACCAACTGGGGGCGCGACCGGGAATGGAAACCGCAGATGGAGGCGGACAAACGCGAGAGGTTGTATGCAGGCTGGAAGAAAGCGGTCACCAAGACGTTCGATTGGATCTAGTATTTATCTCAGAAATGGTTTGGATCCCTTTTTCGAGGAGATTGCTTCGGGAGTACCCTCGCAATGACACCGATAAAGTTTTTTTGAGATGACTTGTAATTCAGTTACTACAGGTGAAAAATGAATCGTTCTGAAATCATTTCGTCGCTTCGCACAAAACCGTCCGTGGATGTCTTGATCGTCGGGGCGGGAATCAACGGGATCGGCACATTCCGCGACCTGGCGCTCAACGGGGTGGATGTGCTGCTGGTTGAGCGGGGCGACTTCTGCTCGGGGGCATCAGCGGCTTCCTCGCACATGGCGCATGGCGGAATCCGTTATCTTGAGAACGGCGAGTTCCGGCTGGTGCGGGAGGCAGTGGGGGAGCGCAACCGCATGATACAGAATGCTCCGCACCTGGTGAGACCCCTGCCGACCACCGTCCCGATGTTCAAGCATTTCTCGGGGTTGTTGAACGCGCCGCTGAAATTCCTCGGCTGGCTGGACAAGCCCAGCGAACGCGGCTCGGTGGTCATCAAACTGGGGCTGATGATGTACGATGCCTACACCGGCAAGCAGAGGACGGTGCCCCGCCATAAATTCCGGGGGCGGAGTGAATCACTCAAACTCTGGCCACGATTGAATCCCGGGATACGAACCACAGCAACCTACTTCGACGGTTCGATCCTGAACCCGGAACGCCTGGCATTGGAAGTGATGCTGGATGGCGAAGCGGACGGAGGGCGGGCTCTCAATTATGTGTCCCTGGTGGGGGCGGAGGGGAAACAGGTCACTTTGAAGGACGAATTGACGGGAGAATCCCTGACAGTGGAAGCGCGGCTGGTCATCAATGCTGCAGGTCCGTGGATCGATATCGCCAACAAAACCCTGGGAATGTCGACGCGTTACATTGGCGGAACAAAAGGCTCGCACCTGGTGCTCAATCATCCCGAACTGCGGGCGGCGATCGGAGAGAATGAATTCTTCTTCGAGAACAAGGACGGCAGGATCGTATTGATCTTCCCCCTGTACGACAAGGTGATCGTGGGAACATCGGACATTCCCATCGAAAACCCGGATGAAGCGGTATGCACCGAAGAGGAAGTGGATTATTTCATCGAGCTGGTGAGCCGCGTGTTCCCGGATATCAAGGTGGGACGCAATCACATCGTATTCCGTTTCTCCGGCGTGCGCCCGCTGGCACACACCGGGTCGGCAAAGACCACGGGACAGATCACGCGCGACCATCACATCCACGTGATGGAGGGCAAAGAGACACGGACTCGGTTTTCCCGTCTATTCGCTGGTGGGCGGGAAATGGACATCCTTCCGCGCATTCTCGGAACAGGTCACTGACAAGGCGCTGGAATTCCTTGGGAGGAAACGCACGAAGGATACCCATGAACTCCCGATCGGGGGCGGGCGAAGTTATCCGCGCACGCCCGAAGAGGTGAAACAAACGCTGGATGAGTTGGCAAAGCGGACAGGAATTACAAATCCAGCGCGCTCAAGCCCTTTTTGACCGATATGGAACGCGGAGTGAGTGCAGTCGCCCTGTTCATCGCCGGGGAGGCGGACAAGCCACTGAATTCCCTGCCTGATCTTTCGCTGCGGGAGATCGCGTTCCTTGTATTGAATGAGAAGATCGTGCACCTGGATGACCTGGTCCTGCGCCGGACCCTGCTGGGAATGCTTGGGCAGCTGACGCGTCCCGGCGCTGGATGAGCTGGCGGATATCGTTGGCGGGACCCTGGGCTGGACCGCCGCACAGAAAAAGAGCGAAACATCCCGCACCCTGCGCCTGCTGTCCGAAAGGCACGGCGTGGTATTGGGCTGGGGGGATGGCTCCCAGCCGTTAAAATAAGGATGGTAGAATCCCCGTCCCATGAGGTCGAATGTCCCCACGTAAAAAAATGACCGTTGATCTTGTCATCCCTGTTTATAACGAGGCAGGGGTGGTCGGCAAAATGCATGCACGCATCCGGGAAGTCGTGGATGAACTCCCGCCTGCGTTCACGTTCATCTATGTGAACGATGGTTCCTCGGATGCGACCGCGGAGGATCTCGCCGCGCTGGCAAAGTCTGATCAAGCGCGTGCGAGTGTTGACACTCAGCCGCAACTTTGGACACCAGGCGGCTTTGACCGCGGGACTGGATGCAGCGCGCGGGGAGGCGGTCATCACGATGGACGCGGATGGTCAGCACCCACCCGAGATGATCCCCAAAATGCTGGACCTGCTGGCACAGGGATATGACATCGTGCAGACGCAGCGCATGGAAAATACCCGCCCCGCATCGTTCAAA
This sequence comes from uncultured Chloroflexia bacterium, assembly GCA_963823545.1. GTDB lineage: Bacteria > Chloroflexota > Anaerolineae > Anaerolineales > Villigracilaceae > Denitrolinea. The sequence continues at coordinate 25,578 of CAWGMC010000052.1, forward strand.
AAATTTACCTCGGGGATGTTCTACCGGTTGATCAACTTCGTCAGCGGGACGCACATGGTGCCCGGCGCGGCGGACTTTCGCGCCATGAACCGCAATGCAGTGGAGGGACTCAAGTCCATGCCGGAGTATCATCGCTTCCTGCGCGGGATGATCACATGGATGGGCTTCTCGGCGGTGATCCTGCCGTACGAGGAACCGGGCAGGATGGCGGGCAGATCCAAGTATTCCCTGGGCAAGATGGTGCGCCTGGCATCGGATGCGGTCTTTTCATTCTCGCTGATGCCGCTGTACATCGGCTTGAGCGTCGGGGCGTTGTTCATGATCCTGGCGGTGAGCCAGATGGTCTACGTGGCGACGCTCTGGATCACCGGGCAGACGGATAGAATCGTGCCGGGGTGGAGTTCGATGATGGCGGTGCTGTTGATCGCCAGCGGCATCATCATGATCCTGCTGGGATTTATCGGCGTGTATGTCGGTTACATATTCCAGGAAGTAAACGCAGACCGGTGTATATCATTAAAGATGAACAGGGCGGGGAGAACTGATGCGGCGATCCTCCCACCCGGTGTGGAGCGTTCCACTCGTATATCTCAGCGTGACGCTGGCAGCATACGGATTATTTGCTGCGCAACAGGGTTATCACTGGGATGACTGGGGATTTGCATGGGTGAGCCATTACATCGGAAAGCCGGGGTTGGACGCGTATTTTGCGCTCAGCCGCCCGTTCTGGTCGAATTTTTATGTAGTCACAACTTCATTCCTTGGTCCAAATCCATTCGATTGGCAGGTGTTTGGATTGGCGGCGCGCTGGCTGCTGGCGGTGGCACTCTGGTGGGTGCTGCGATTAACCTGGCAGGGTCACCCCCGCCTGGCATTCACCGCTGGACTGCTGGCTCTCGTTTATCCGGGGTTCAGCCAGCATTCCATCAGCCTGATCTACGGGCATTACTCGCTGACATTCGCTTTGTTCTTTGTTTCGGTGGCGCTGGGACTGCTTGCCATGCGCACGCAACGCCTGCGGTGGCTGCTAATCACCGGTGGCGTTGTTTTTTCCGCCTTGCACCTTTTTTCGGTGGAATACTATTTTGGATTGGAGTTGTTGAGACCGGTATTGATGTGGGTGGTGGCGGGAGAGGCAACACGAGCCATCAAGCCGCGCTTAATGCATACCCTGAAGTTCTATCTTCCCTTTGGTGCGGTGCTGGCGGCATTTGGTCTATGGCGGGCCTGGGGTTCGAGTCTGCAATATATGACCTGGGGGAAAGGCAATCCTCCGTCACGCTTGCGAGCCTGATCTCGAACGCAGCACACTCGATCTGGAATGCATCGATCTCCGCGTGGGGCAGCCTGTTCCAGCTGCCTCCATCCGAAGAGATGGGCAGGCGTCTTATCCTTTTGTATGCCGTCATCCTTATCACCGTACTGGTTGGTGTGATCATATTTGTCCTGCGTATCCAGCCAACCAGCGAATCAACCGGTGCCGAACCCGGTAAAAAACCATTCCTGGAATGGTTCAGCGTGGGAGGGATCGCAGTCATTCTGGCGGGGATCCCATTCTTCGTGGCAAACCTGCAGGTCAAATTAACCTTTCCCTCCGACCGCTTCACCCAACCCTTTGCACTGGGAACAGCTTTGCTGCTGGCGGCAGGGCTCGAACTGATCCCGAGGCTCTCCTGGCGTGCGGTGGTGACCGGAGCGCTGGCGGCACTGGCGATCGGTGTGCAGATACAGAATGCATTTGCATTTCGCGAGGACTGGCGTCTGCAGGAATCCTACTTCTGGCAACTGGCATGGCGTGCGCCTGGTTTAAAACCGGGCACGGTGATCGTCTCCGAGAAATCGCCTTTCCGCTTCACTGATGACGATGCGCTGACATTTGGCGCCAACTGGCTATATGAACCCGAATATGAGAAGGGGAACCTGTCCTATGGGCAGGTATTCCTGACCACGCGCCCCGGCGAACTGCTGACCCCCGGTCAACCCGTGGAGTGGAAATTGATCTCAACGGATTTCATCTCCACGACCGATTCCATGATCATCGTCCAGTTCGACAAAGCCTCGTGCCTGCGGGTGCTGCACCCGCTCTATGATGCGGACATGCCGCTGGCACCACTATCCGACCGAATGACCGATTCGCTGGCTGAGATGGGTTATCCGCTCCTGAGACAGGGCACGCAGGAGGCGCTGCCGCTCTCGAACATGGAGCAGGTGATCTCCGATCCGAAAAAACCCGCACGCCCGCCGGAGGTGGTCTTTGGGGAAGAACCGGCACACCAGTGGTGTTATTACTTTGAAAAAGCCGACCTGGCACGCTCGGTGGATGACTGGGCGGAGGTGGCACGCCTGGGGGACGAGGCTTTTGCAGTCCCGTTCCGACCGAACAATCCATCGGAGTATTTGCCATTCATCGAGGCTTATGCCCGCCTGGGGCGGATGAAAGAGGCGAAAAAACTGACACTGGAAACCGCACACCAGATGCCCGTGCTGCGACCGATGTTATGCGCGCTGTGGCAGAGGGTTTCTCCAGCGGGGTGATCTCTGGAGCGGATCAGACTGCAGTGGATGAGATCCAATCCAGCCTTCAATACTGCCCGGTGGAGGGTAAATGAGCAAATCCCCCCCATATTACGTGACATTCCTGCGTCACGGTAAATCAGTTGGGAACCAGGAAAACCGATTCCAGGGGCAGGCTGATTTTCCCTTGACGGATAAAGGGCGTGCCCAGGCGCGGGCGATCGCCGAGCACTGGCAGTCGGAGGGGGTGACGTTCCATTGCTGCATCAGCAGTCCACTCCTGCGCGCCAGGGAGACGGCTGAGATCGTATCCACGATGCTGAACTCCCGCTCGAGACCGATCCACTCTGGATGGAGATGAACAACGGGCGGATGGCAGGCATGCGTGATGATGAGATCGGCTGGGATACGCAAAAATTCATGACACCGTATACCCGGATCGGCGAGACAGGCGAAAGCCGGCTGGAGGTTTTCCTGCGGGCAGGGCGCGGCATCCAGTCCATCCTGGACCGAAAACCCGGCCGATACCTGGTCGTCTCCCACGGCGGCATCCTGAACATGACGATGTATTCCATCCTGGGCATCGCCCCCCAGGCGCATCATAACGGTCCGCGCTTCTGGTTCCGCAACACCACTTTTGCAGAGTTTGCCTATGAACCGGATTCTCATAACTGGCGATTAATGCGCTTTGACCGTGAGCATTGGAAAGCCAGCGGGAAGTAAGCAGCGCTCAGCAGCGGTCGTCAATGTCTCATTATAGAAAAATACAGGTAGAAAACAAAACATGGAATCCGCCTCCCCCTCGACCCCGTTAAAAATCCTCACTTTTGGCGCAGGAGCCATTGGAACCTACATCGGCGGGTCACTTGCCCTGGCAGGGCAGCAGGTGGTATTCGTGGAGAGACCCGCGGTGGTGGATGAACTGCGCCAGCGCGGTCTGCGTCTTGACCTGGCGATCGATGAGAGAAGGAAGACCAAGGATGCCTTTATTCTTCCAGCGACCTCGTTCGTCATCACAGGTTCGCTTGAAGAGGCGTTGAACTACGGGCCTTTTGATGCCGCCATCTTTGCGCTCAAGTCATTTGACACCGAAGCTGCGTTGAAGGGGATGGAGCCTTTTGCTGAAAAACTTCCACCCATCCTGTGTTTTTCGAATGGCGTGGACAATGAATCCATGCTGGCAGGCGTAATCGGGGCGGACAAGGTCATTCCCGGGACGGTCACATCTGCGATCGGACGGCGCGGGGCAGGGGACATCGTGCTTGAGAAGCTGCGCGGCATCGGCATCGCGGATGGATATCCATCATCCAAAAAGCTTGCATCCGCATTCAACGAGGCATTCCTCAAGGCGGAACTTTTTCCGAATGCGGCTGCCATGAAGTGGTCGAAGATGCTGACCAACCTGGTCGCCAATCCCACCTCAGCCATCCTTGATTACACTGCCGCCCAGGTGTTCGCGGACAAGCGGCTTTATAAAATCGAGATCGAAATGCTGCGGGAGTGCCTGGCTGTGATGGAGGCACAAAACATACCCGTGGTCGACCTGCCGGGTACCCCGGTACGCGCCCTGGTGTTCGCGACACGACTGCCGCTCTGGTTGTCAAAACCACTGCTCGGACGCGCGGCAGGAAGCGGGCGGGGTGCCAAGATGCCGTCCTTTCATATCGATCTCCACTCGGGACGCGGTAAATCGGAGGTAGACTACCTGCACGGCGCGATCGTCCGGGCGGGGGAGAAGGCTGGCGTGCCGACCCCGGTCAACAAGGTGCTGACAGAGACCCTGCTCCGGCCTCACATCAGGCGAACTCTCCGCTGGAGCAATTCTCCCACCAGCCGGAGAAATTATTGGATCTATTGAAGTGACAGATCGCAAAGGCATACTAGACCCGCATGGAGAAGATCAAATCCCGCCTGCCCGCCCAAAATGACATCCTGCCTGTCCTGGCAGTGATCTCATTCATGGTCTACGGCTGGACGCTGGTGGTGTTCCTATGGAAAGTGCCATCCTGGGTGATGTACCTGACCACGGGGCAGATCCTGGTCGTGCTGGCGTATTCGATGACAGCCACCATGCTGGAAAGCCTGGTCGTGCTGGGGATCATCATTATCCTATGCCTGTTACTGCCCGCCCGCTGGCTGCGGGATGTTTTCATCACCCGGGGATCTATTGCGGCGATATTTGGCCTGGGCACCATCATGCTTTTCATGTACCGTTTCTCGCTGGAAGGATATTCCTATATTTCAAACCTGATCTGCGTCGTCCCTGGTCGGATTGGCAGTCACGCTGCTGCTGGCATTTCTTTCCACCCGCAGCAAATCAATCGTCAAGGCTGCGTGGTGGATCTCCGACCGGATGATGGTTTTTCTCTACCTGTTCATTCCCATCTCATTGATCTCCATGCTGGTCGTCCTTTACCGGAACATTTTCTAATGTCATGAAAAACATAAACCGACGTGATTTCTATAACTATCAGCGCTGCTGGGCGCGGGCACAATCCTGACGGGGCTGCAGTCACGGGCGAGGTTAATTGACAGCAGTAAACCCAATTTCGTGATCATGCTGGCGGATACCATGTCTGCTGAGAACCTTTCGCTGTATGGATACCGCCGGCATACCATTCCCAACCTAGAAAGACTGGCGGAGCGGGCGCTTGTCTATCACTCGCACTACTCAGCCGGGAATAACACCACTCCCGGGACGGCGAGCATCCTGACAGGGATGTATCCGTGGAGGCACCGGGCGATCAACCTGGGCGGGGTGGTGCACCGTCCCCTGGTCGACAAGAACATCTTCCACCTGATGGGACCGGAATATCAGCGGGTCGGTTTTTCCCAGAACCTATGGGCTGACCTGTTCCTGCGTCAATTCAGCGAAGACCTGGACCAGCACATTCCATCACCCACCTTCATTTATGGACAGGAAAAACCGCTCGTCAGCCATGCCTTCATCAAGGATCAGCTCGGCGCGTATTTTGCCATAGATGATTTCCTGCTTTCCACACATCATGTGGTAAACCCATTACCCGGCTCTGCTGTCATGGGGTACCTGGGATTGGTCTCGGGCTCAGCCACCAGGATCTGACCGTGGTGGATGAGGAACATCCATACGGAATGCCAAACAACGGGTATTACTTCTTCAGGAACCGGGACCTGTATGAGGAATCCTCAAGACGGTCCTTGACCTGCATCAGACCGGCAATCCCTTCCTTGCCTATTTCCATCTCATGGCGCCGCATTCGACCTACCGCCCGACCAGGGAATATGTTGATTCGCTGGATGAGATGGAATTTCCGACCAAGCAGTATCATCCGCTGGGTGGACGTGAAAACCGGAGGAACCTGCTGGATTTCCGGAAAAGATATGATGAATACGTGGCGAACGTGGATGCGGAAATTGGCAGGTTGTTGGATGCCCTTGGGGAAGCAGGCGTGCTGGATAATACCTAACTCATCATCACATCGGACCATGGGGAATTATTGGAACGCGGGGAATATGGGCATGACACCCCGCTGCTCTTCAACCCGGTCATCCATGTCCCGCTGATGGGCTTAAAGCCCGGGCAGACCTCCCGGCAGATATTCACCCCCCACCAGCAATACTGACCTGGTGCCAACGATCCTCTCGATCGCAGGTCGTCCCATCCCTGATGAACTGGAGGGAGGAACGCTGCCGGGTTTTGGCACAGGCGGCAGGAATCGGGCGCCCGGTCTTTTCGGTGGAAGCCAAGGAGGTATCCTCCTTCCATCCGCTCAGCCGGGTGAGCATTGCGATGGTCAAAGGCAAAGAAACTGGTCCACTACCGGGTACCATAAATATCCTGATGCATATGAACTATATGACCTGCAGGAGGATGACCAGGAAAAGCGCAACCTGTATAGCCTTGATCCAATGACGGAAGACGAATGAAAGAGGAATTGATGGAGCGTTCAACCAGGCAGAGACTAGATTTCAAGATGAAAAATAACCGGAAGAAAACATGAGCAAGGATAATTCGTTCACCATTACGCCACCCGCAGCCACCGTCCAGATTCATCTCCCCGGGGGGAAAACCCTTACCGGACCACGCGGGCAATGGTAGGTGATTTCCTGAAAACCGTAAAGAAGGATTTCAGCGCCCCAATCGTCGCAGCAATAGTTAACTGCGAACTGCATGAACTCACCTATCCCGTGGAGATGGAAAGCCAGGTCACCCCGATCACGATGGATACGGTGGACGGGGCGCGCATCTACCGCCGTTCGCTGATCTGCCTGCTGGAGATGGGTTTTGCCGACCTGTTCCCGAAAGGAAAATTGACCATCGATCATTCCCTGTCCTGGGAGGATATTTCTGCCAGGTGGCGGGGCGCGGATCCTTTTCGCCGGTTGAACTGGAAGAACTCAACAAGCATATGCCCGGAATCGTTGAAGGAGGATATGCCCTTCGAACGCAGGGAGGTCCCGATCCAGGAGGCGATAGAGTACTTCAAGAAAATCGGATTTAACGATAAAGTGCGTTTGTTAAAACACAGTTCAAAACATTACCTGACGCTCTACGCACTGAAGGATCGGATGGATTACCTTCATGGGTACATGGTGCCGTCCACGGGGTACTTTAAATGGTTCGAGCTGTCACTGATCAACGGGGGCTTTACCCTGCATTTTCCGCGCCGCCACTCCCCAACTGCCCTGGAGCCGATGGGGGACTACCCCAAACTGCTGGCGCCTTCCGCCTGTATGGAGACTGGCTAAAGGCCTGGGTATTGACAATGTTGGTGCGCTGGACGATGCCATCGAAGGAGGGCATGCCGACGAGATCGTACTTGTCTCCGAGGCAATGCAACGCCACCTGGCACAGATCGCAGGGCAGATCGCCGAACGGAATCCAGCATCGTGTTGATCGCGGACCCTCCTCGTCCGGGAAAACCACATTCTCACGCCGCCTGTCGTCCAGCTGCTTGCCAACGGAGTGTCACCCTACCCGCTTGAACTCGACAATTACTTTGTGCAGCGTGACCAGCACCGATCGGGCGGGATGGCAAGCCGGACTATAAATCCATCAACGCGCTCGACCTGCCGTTGCTGGCGGATCTATCGAGAGGCTGGTCAAGGGTGAGAAGGTCCACCTGCCACATTACAATTTCAAGTCAGGGATGCGCGAAGAAGGGGAGGTTGTTCGATTCCATAAGGGGCAGGTGCTGATCCTGGAGGGCATCCACGGGCTTAACCCGCGCCTGTTGACGGGAGGGCTGGCAGAGCATGCCTTCAAGGTGTATGTATCCGCCCTGACACAGGTGAACCTGGACCGCCACAACCGCGTCTCGACGACCGATACACGCCTGATCCGGCGCATCGTGCGCGATGCACGGGAACGCGGCTATTCCGCACCCAGACGATCTCGCGCTGGGAGACGGTGCGGCGGGGGAGAAGCGTTACATTTTCCCCTACCAGGAAAATGCTGACGTGATGTTCAATTCGGCGCTGGTATATGAACTGTCCGCGCTCAAACCACTGGCTGAGCCTCTGCTCAGGCAGGTCCCCCACGGTACGCTTGACTTCATCGAGGCCAAGCGATTGCTGGCTTTCCTGGAATGGTTCCTGCCGATCGACACGAGTTTTATCCCGCCAATTCCATCGTGCGTGAATTCCTGGGTGGGTCGAGTTTGAAGGAATTCAGGGTGTGGAAAAGATAAGCCGTGCCTGAGCGCGATCCAGCTTCCACAAGTAATTCCCCATAATGAAAAAGGGCGGGCTATGCAGCCCGCCCTTTTTTCGTTTGTATGCCTTTACGGCAGGGTATTAATCAACCACTGGACGTCTGCAATGAGCAGGTCAGCCCTGGCAGCGGGGATGGAGATCCCGGTCTGCACAGTCACCTGGCGGATGAACAAATTCAGATAGTTCTCCTTCATTGCACTGGTCGAGGCTGACGCAGCGAGATTCAGCTTGTCGATCAAACCCTGGTAGACAGTCGCAGAGGTGATGTCGCCACGATTGTACAGCCATGCAACGACCGTCTTCATGGCGGCTATGGTTGTCTTCACCCTGAAGCTCACGACCTTGATTGAGGTGTTGTAGGCATTGTCCGTGGAGGTGACGACCAACCTGTGCAAGGTGCCAGCCTTGTACAGTTTCAGGTTGATGACCTTTCCGTCCACCACGTTCACACCATCAAGCTTAGCAACCACCCTCTTGACACCCGAGATATCGTCGGTTACGCCGAAATCAATGGTCAATGGAGCCGTGTTCAGGTACCACTTGGCAAGCGGGGCGGTGACGGTGGCAACAGGAGCGGTGGAGTCGGTGATGAAGGCAAGGCGACCTTCGACGGCAGGTGAGACGGTTCCCATGTGGGTGACGTAGTTGATCACCGCATCGCGGACGTAGTACTGCGTGTCCGCGACGATCTGGTCCAGCGGCCAGAGGCTAACGCCGCCATCGTTGAAGTTGCAGGAACCGGCCGCCAGGTAGTTGACCGTGGAGACGTTGTAGTATGTGGTGGCGTCCGTGAAGTCCACGGGGACACCGCCGATGACCAGCGAGACCACGTTGTTGCCATTCGGCAGGTGCGGGATACAGATCATTGTAGGTGATCTCGTTGCCGGCGTTGGTGTCGAGCATGCAGGTGGTGTAGTAGGAATAGCCGCCTGTAGCCGGAACATACTTGTAGTAATAGTAGTTCCGGTAGGCGCGTTCCAGCACGGCCTTAAGCTGCGGACCGTTCATGCTGATCACCACGAGCGAGTTCTCATAGGGCATGAGCGAGAACATATCGCTGATCTTCAGGTCACACGGGATGTGGTCCTGAGGTGGCAACAGCCCTGGTTGCGTCATGGCGCCGGAGAGGTGGAAGTCCACGTGATGCCGTGCGATTCCAGTTCATAGACCGCGGCATCGGCCTGCAGGTTGGCGCCATTGGTTTCCTGCGTGTAGGCTGCATGGTGTCAATCGGCACCGTGGTCTGCCGATGACCGTGTTGTTGTAGGTGTTCAGCAACGCTGACATACGGATCGACGATGGCTTTGATGGCGGGATCTTCGGCGTGTGCCAGAGGCTACGGTGATGTAGCGCCCGGTCTGGCTGACGACTTCATAGTTGCCGCCGCCCAGGTCGCGCAGGCCAAGGACGACCTCGCCCAGGGTGTTGTTGTAGCGGTAGGCCTGCGGTGATGACCGGGTTGCCATCTGCGTCGGCGACGATGGATGGCAGGTATTTGTACAAGCCGCCGAAACCTATTTGCCCAAGACGGATCAGTGTGGCTGTGACCGCCGACGATGGCATCGAGTCCGGAGGTCTGGGCCACCAGGTTGGTATCCACATTGGCATCCACTTCAACACTGGCGGGTTCTCGGTGAAGCCGATGTGGGTCAAGGCAATGACCACATCATTGGTCGGGGCGCAGCAGGGCGAGAGTTCCTGGGCCTTGGCAATCGGGTCGGAGAAGGTCAGGCCGGGGATGTTGCTGGGCAGTTCGTAGTTGGGGATGCGGTGGTTGCCGATGCCGAGAATGGCGACATCGATGTCACCGCAGACGGTCTTCTCCACGTAGGGCTGGATATTCGCCGCAGCCAGTCCGTAGGAGCCATCATCTGTCACATTAGCCTGCAGGAGCGGGAAGGTGGCCTGCCCCAGCACGCTGGTGAAGACATCCTTGCCGAAGTTGAACTCGTGGTTGCCCAGGGTCATGGCATCATAGTTCATGGTGTTCAAGGCTTTGATCAACGGGTTGCATGTGCAGGTCGGGATCGGCGATCGGGGTGCCATCGGAGGTGAAACCGGTGGGGGCGGTCTTGAAGTAGTACATCATCGCATCGCCCTGGATGTTATCACCCGAACTGAGCAGCAGGGTGCGGTGGGATTGTGCAGGCTTTCCTGCTTGATCAGCGTGGCGAGCTGGGTGTAGCCAACATAGCTGGTCTTGTCCAGGTTGCCGTGCGAATCGTTGTGATGCAGGATGGTGAGCGGGACGATTTCGCCGCTCGTAGTGTTGTCGCCATCCCATCGCGGGTGATGCGCCCGTCCAGAGCGCCATCGTCATTGGGACCGCTGTACGCGGTGTAGGCGGTCGTGTGACTCACATAGCGCATTGACGCCATCCAGCATATCGCCCCAGTAGGTGATATTGGTCATGTACTTGAAGGCGATGAAGCCATCCTGCCGGCCGGGGCCAGGAACTCATTGGTGCCGACCCGGTAGGTCTTGTTCAGGTCCAGCGGTTCCCAGCAGCGGTGGCCTTGTTGTAGACCTTGACATCAACGCGCCCCAGGCATAGGGTTGCGGGCCGGGCATGGCATCCGTAATAGCGGAAGAACGAGTAGCTGAATCCCGGCGGGCTGGATGGCGCCCTTGAACAGGGTGGCGCACTGATGGAGCAATTCCAGGATCTGCGCCGCCGGTCATATCGCCAACGATGGTCTGGCATTGCCGAAGGGCAGGATGTTGAACAGTCATGCCGTAGGTCAGAGCCGTCATGGCAGCCGGATACAGCCAGCTGACCAGGCTGATATCCGCCACGCCAATCGTGCGGATGCCGCCGGCGTTGTTGAAGACCATGTCCACATCATTGGCGGTCGAGCATCGGTGTTCAGGTAGTTGTAGATGGCATCATCAATGAAAGTAGCCCATCATGTTAGTCGCCATCGTAGTTGCGCGCAGATCGACATTGGTATAACCAATCGGCTGTATTGATCAAAGCCTGATAAGCAGGATCATTGGCATAAGCTGTTGATGACGCGCTGTCGATCGGTCGGGATCTCTGGCAGCACCTGTGGTGCTGACAGTCAGTCCTGGTCCAGATGATCGCTACAGCTGCCGTCGGTGTGGACGGTGATATCCGCGCGACCGACCTTGCGTCCGTTGTAGTGAGCCTGAGCAACCGTGGTCGTTGCCAACGACTGGTCGCGGTAGCGAAGGTTCGTATGGCTGTGACCGCCGATGATCAGGTTGACAGGTTTGCCGGCGGTGTTCAGTTTGGCTGCCAGGGTCTGATCACCATAGACGGGATGCCATAGCCATAACCGCCATCGTGAAACCCAAGGTGGCTGAGCACGACGATCACATCCGCGCCTGCGGCCTTCATCGCATCATAGTAGTGCAGGATCGAATTCGCGGATCCTTGAAGCACAGACCGGCGGTGGCGGATGGCAATGGTGATGGTCGGTGTTTCGGTGGTGGTCACGCCGATGAATGCCACCTTGACGGTTCGGGACGTGCCAATGGTCAATGATCTGATAGGGGGCATCCGCAAAGGCTGGGGGTGTCCAGCCAGCGGTGGCGCAATTGCCGGTATCGTTCTGCACGATGTTGGCGGTCACATAGGGATAGGTGGCCTCGCGTGGTGCGATCGCCCAGGATCGTCTGACCCCAGTCGAACTCGTGGTTGCCAAAGGTGGCAACGTCGTAGCCCATCGCATTGTAGACTGCAATGGTGGGCTGCCTTCCATGGGTGCCATACCAGGTTCGAAAGCAGGCTGCCCTGCATTTCGTCACCCGCATCAACGACCAGGACATTCGCATCGCCCACAGCGGTGCGTACGTCATTGACAATCGTGGCGACGCGCGCCATGCCCGGGTTACTGCTGCTGCCGGATGCAGATTCCAGTTGCCCATGGAAGTCATTGGTATGCAGAATGGTGAAGGTTACAGGTCGAACGAGGTGGTGCAGCTTGGCCGGTGGATGTGAATAGTGACAGTACAAGAGCGAGCATGACCAGAATCGTCAGGACTCGCGAGGTAGATTTGATGCTCATAAGACCCCTCCAGGTCAGGTTGGATTTAGGTTACATTGAGCTAAGCAGGATGCTCCTGCATCAGGTTGGGATGGTCGATCCCTTAGAAACCTTGTTCCCCCTTTATGGATTGAACGATGCACAGTTCCCTCAAATCCATGTGCAGTCCTCATCTCCTATTTTGATGAAGTAGTTGAAATACCTATCGAATGCGTGAAGTGATTATACATTAATGTTGATTAATTCACAATGCCTGACAGCCTTTCATGTAATAATTTCAGGATGTTCTTTGTCATAAAAAAAACATCCATCACAATGCTAACCGGTATAGTCAAATCCGTCCTCAAGGAACCTGTCAGGAATGACCGAGGACGTCTGCCGGATGGGACAGGTATTCCTGGATGCGTGTGTAATATTCCGCCAAGTGGATGCCATCCATTAAAGCATGGTGTGCCTGCACGCCCAAGGGCATCTTTATCACGCCGTTTTCCTCAAAGTATTTACCCCAGGCAAAACGCGGAACGGAATCCGGCGGGTTGGAGGTTCATCGGGTGCAGTGAAGCTGGTGAACGTTACCCAGGGAAGCGCGGTCATAAATAACAAGTCATCCCTGCCCTGGGGATCCGAAAGAGAGGGGTGTTCCTTCACAAACGATATTTTTTGGCTGCCTGGCTGGCAAAATCAGGGAATCTTTCTTTATAGTCGAGGGTACAGAAAGTGAACAGGTCATCCTTGACCAGGATGGTGTAGGAAGGGTGTACCACATCATGTTCAATGATCGAATCCTGGCGAATGCGATACCTGAATTCCGGGATGGAATTGGCTACCCGGGTTATGATGTAAACAAACAGCCAATTGAGAATGGAAATGTTATTTTGCCTGGTGTATGCATGGAAATGAGTGATGTCCACATTTGCACACAAGCTGAAGTGAGGATGGTCAAAGGAATTGAAAAATTTGAAGTGTTCGCGGCGTGACCAGGTTTGCAGGTTAATAGTGCGCATGCTTCCCTCCCGGAGTTGATGCGGAATTGCCCCTTTGCCGTCTTCCCCATTCAGGGACAGATCCCTTCTGAGAAGAATATCACTCTCATAGCAGCAATAGATGATGTGTTTCGCGCGGCGGGTTATCGGGGGAAACGTCATAGTACAAGGATGACGATCGCCAGCAAAGCCCCCATGGCCTGCACAGGCAAAGTTGACCCAATCATTCGTGAGCCACTTCCAACCGCGCAGATGGACGGTCTCCGCTCCGCAAAGGTGTAACGGGTGGCGTTCAGTTTCCTTCCTGTCGGCGGGACAGTAATAAATGGCTTGCACGGTGGCGCCGAGCAGGGAGTTGAAAAGGGAACCCAGCAGACCGGAAAAAGTGATGAAGGTCCAATCCCATAAGTTCAGTGACAGGTTATCAGCGGGGAAAAGGACGGCGAGTGAGGCGATGAGGGCGGAACCGGCAAGGGCAGCCAGCGTACCAACCAGGGAGATGCCTCCCGAGGTGCCCATCTCCACCACCTTACGCAGATCATTGATCATGCGGGGGGGATGAGGACTCAGCACCCCGAGTTCGGTTGCCCAGGTATCCGCGTTGACGGCAGCCAGTGCGGCCGCGAATCCGATCCACGGCCAGTGGGCACCCGGGAAGAATCCGGCGAGGAGCGCGAAACCTGCCGCGATGCCGCCATTGCCAAATACCTGCCCGGCGTCACGCTCGTGACCTTTTGAGTATTTTTCATCCAGTCCCTTTTTTCTTTTTAAAGGCGCGGCTCAATGCCGAGGAAGTGATGAAAAAAGCCAGGAGGAGAATCGCCCACTGCCATCCACCCACGCCAAAAATGAGGGTGCCTGTAATGACCGCGCCAAGCGCCCCGCTTTTGCTCAAACTGCGGGCACGGCGGGCGATCAGCGCGATGAAGAGAGCCAGGATAAAGCCCAGGACAAGCTGCAGTCCATTGAAAGATGCTTGATCCATTGTTGCTAGATGGGGGTGGTGACAATGAAGAGCACTGCAAGCAGGAAGAGCAGACTTGTCAACGTGCTGGAAGCCCAGATGAGCACCGCCAGTGGCTGTCCTTTTTTATCCCGGAAGAAGTACAGACCGGCAAGCAATCCCGCCGCGAACAGGGAGGCGCTTAATAACGGGAGCAGGATCAAGCGGATGGATGGCACCGGTTCCAGCGGTGTGCCCGAGGGACCGAAGCCCAAAGTAATGCGGCTGATGGTTGGGATGAGATAGAAGACCCATGCCACCAGACCCAAATTGAGCAGCAATCCGCTAATCCAAAGGAAGCGTGCAGTGAGGTTCTCCCAGGCACGCGACAACAGGAAGGATGGATATTGCGAGACCGCTTCGGCAGGAAGCAGGCTTCCCAGTTCGGTGGCGCGGCGGAAGATCTCAAGGAAGGCGGCTGCATTCTCCGGAGAGATGGCGTAGGTGCGTTTGTTGGTTGCGACCAACAGCAGGTTCTCCCGGGTGGAGGCGATAAATTCGACCGTGCCGAGGTCGGCATGACGCGTCATCCCCAGGAGGCTGCCGGGCAGGCTGAGGGGTGGAGTTCGGAGGGGTGAGGTCAGGTCGGTGGCGGGACGAATCCATTCAATATCCGTCAGCGGGATGTCCTCCATCCGCAATCCCCAATAGAAGGAAAGGCTGTCACGGTCAAGCACGTAATCCGCGCGCAGGAGGGAAAAGGCGCGGTAACCAAAAAATGGCAGGGGGGGCAGGGTGACAAGGATGACCACCAGGTAGAGAATGAGAATGGGACCGAACGGTGCGCGGGAGATATTTAGAAATGCCCAGATGGAGATCGTCGCCAGGACGGTGATGATGACAGCATGCACAAGCAGGCCTCGGCGGCGGGAGGGGGGGAAGGAACCGGTGTTCATGTGGGGCTATTCTACTATGAGGATGGAAGTTTTTTGATGCGGTCCGGTATGGCATCCAGGTCGAAGTTCAGCCCTTCCCCTGTGCTTCTGATCTTTAATCTCCGCCTGGTCCTTTTCCAGGCCGCGTTCGCCAATGGTGATCCGGATCGGAAAACCAATCAAATCCGCGTCATTGAATTTGACGCCTGCACGCTCCTCACGATCATCAAACAGGACCGGGATGCCCGCCTGCTGACATGCGACGTAAACCTGCTCTGCCCTGGCAAGTGTATCGAGTGCCTTTCCGGGTATGTGCATCAGGTAAACATCAAATGGTGAAGCGGCACGGGGAAGTGTCAATCCCTTGTCATCATGATGGGATTCCGCCAGCGCAAGCAGGATGTTCTTATATTTATACCCGTTCTGATCCCAGAGCGAAATGGAATTGAGCAGCTCGAGCGTGCTGCCGCACATCGCACAGGGGTCACCGGCTCCCGCGAGCGCAAGGTCGGTGATGATCTCAGGCTGATAGTCGCGCCCGCAATTCGTGTTGAGCAGGTGGTAGTCCAGCTCGTTCGCTCCGGCGACCAGGTTGGTTGACTGGGGGACCAGGTCATCCACAACGATGAGTGCATCCTCCAAATTCACCGGTGAGGCGTACCCCGCGACCGCACCCGCCCGTTCAATTTCCGCGGTGGTCGCAAGCCTGACCTCCCCGACCACTTTTTTAAGCTTGGTCTCGCTCAAGGTCATATCGCCGCGCAGGACAACGAAGATGAACTTTCCGCTGGGGACCTGGGTGAAGAGCATCGCCTTGGCAGTCTTCTCCTTGGGAACCTGGAGGTATTCAGCCAGAGTTTCAATGCTGTGGCAGCCAGGAGTATGGACCTTTTCGGTGGGGAGGGGTTCCTCGCCGGGCAGGGAGGACTTTTGAAAAAGAGCGGTCTCCCGGCGGGCGGAATATTGACAGGCGGGACAATGGATCATTTCTTCAGAGCCGGTGTCGATCGGCAGGAATATCTCATCGATGCAGTGAATGACCTGCAGGGAGAGCCTGGAAAAAAAGTCAGATGCACCTGCCGAGGCAAGTCCCCGAAGATGGGTGAGAGTAAATTCTCCGAGCGGGGTGAGTTCATTCTCACGCGTGACATACCCGGCGCGAACCAGCCAGCCAAAGCCCCGGGTGCGGGCATTGTTGGGAAATTCACGCTGGGTCTGAATAAGGAGGTCGCGATACTTCATTTGTAAAAATTCCCCTCTCCATGCGGAGAGGGGAGACCGATGGAATTATCTTATCACGCGTTCTTTTTTCTTTTTGGCAGGAGCCGAACCCTTGTCCAGGGTCTCCGTCCCGGATCCAGGCGAAACAGCGGGCAGGGCTGCAGCAGTCTGCGCAAGGAACTCAGCCTGGGCGGCTTCGGCAGGAGTGGATTCGGGGGCAGGCTCGAGTTCCAGCTCGACGCGCTCTTCCATGCGGATCTGTCCACGCAGGAAGGCGCCTTCCTCCGTTACGAAGGCGGTCGTCACCACATCACCCCAGACACGACCGCTGGCTCGAATCTCCAGTTTCTGGGTGGTGATGTTGCCTCGGACTGCGCCCGCCACGATGACCGCGTTGGCGCGGATGTTCTCGCAGGTGACGCGCCCGTCTCGCCGACCACCAACAGCCCGCGCAGGGCGATTTCCCCTTCAAAGGCGCCTTCAATACGGACACCGCCGGCGCCGTTGATGGAGCCGTGCCAGATGACACCGGAACCGAGCACAGAGGTGATGCGCTCCACCGCCTGGATGGGCTGGCTGGATTCAGTGGAAGTGGTACCACGTTTGAACATACTATAATTTTACCGTAGAAACCAAGAAGGGCAGACCAGTGTGTCTGCCCTTCTTTTGAGTAAATTCCCTGCCAGGTTACCTTGTTTTTTCCGGTTTATACCACTTCACTTTCCCATCCGTGAACAAACCAAGAGGCAAAATTGGAGTACCCAAGTGCTTCTTTGAACCCACCGGCCATTGCAGCCGCACTTCCTTTGCCAATCTTTCATGGGTTATGCCGGCATAAATGGGTGTCAGTTTGGCAATCTCCTCCATGATCTGTGCAGTGCTGGTGTAATTCCACTTAGAGCCAAGGCGAACTGCCAGGTTGGTGAAGATCTGCCAATCCGGACAGGCATCACCATACGGTTCGATCGCCTGGGTTACCATCTGTATGCGCCGTTCGGTGCTGGTGAATGTGCCTGTTTTCTCGGCAAAACTCACGTTTGGAAGAATAACATCGGCATAGCGGGTCGTTTCCGAGAAAGCCATCTCCTGGAGGACCACGAACTCGCAGGATTCCAGGTATGAGCGGTAGGGGGCTGCTTCGGGGGATGTGTTCAGGAGGTCTTCACCAACAATATACAAGGCACGCAGTTCTCCTTCGCCGGCAGCCTTCAACAACTCCCGGGCTTGCATGCCCCCCGTCTCCGGGATCGTGCAATGCCAGGCTTTCTCAAATTTATCGCGAGCGTTCAGGTCACTGACAGACTGGTAGCCCGGCAGGAGACCAGGCGCGCAACCCATGTCGCTGGCACCCTGGGTGTTATTCTGGGCGCGGAGCGGAGTGACTCCACCGCCGGACTCACCCATATTTCCAAGCAATAGCTGCAGACGAACAAGCGCCTGGATGGCATCAGGATCGGATATGGCGGGTCCCCATAGAACCGCGGCAGGATGTTGGGAGGCAAGGATCTCAGCCGCTTCGTATAGCTGAGCGGAGGGGATGCCTGTAACCCTTGACACATGCCTGGGCGTGAATTCATCTATGAGAGCCCGGGCGTCCTTGAATCCACTCGAGTACTTCTTCAATACCGCCTTGTTTTCCCAGCCTTTTTCGAGGATGATGTTCATTAATCCATTGACCAGCACGGCTTCGGTGCCGGGTTTGTGACGCAGCGACAGGGCAGCGTATTCCTCGATGTTGATGAAGTCGGGACTGGCGACCACCATCTTGATATGCCGCCGAAGGATATTCTGGCGGATGCGCGCCCCAAAGACAGGATGCTGTTCGGTCAGATTTGAGCCGATGACAAAGAAAGCCTGGGCTTGGGTGGCAATGTCATCCAGTGAGTTGCTCATGGCGGGCAAGCCGATCAAATTGAGCAAGCCTTCCACTTCGTCGTGCTGGTAAAGAGATTGGAGGCAACAGCGATGTTATTCGTACCAAGCACCTGGCGTGCCAGTTTATTGGCAAGATAACTCTCCTCATTGAGCAAACGTCCAGAGGTCAGCAGACCGACCCCGGCAGCGTCCTCACGGAGTATTGATTTGAACTTTTTGGCAACCAGGTCAAGTGCGGTATCCCAATCCACGTCCACAAATTTGCCGCGGTTGGCGGGACGCGGTTCGCCTTTCAGCAAATATTCGCGGACACGCGGTTTGCTGTGCCGACCAGGGTGATGGATGAACTCATAACCATAGCGACCCTTGATGCACAGGTGCAGACCGTTGACCGTTCCTTCGTCCAGGTTGGATGTGACCCGGATGACCCTGCCATCCTTCACATTCAGATCCAGCTGACAGCCAATGCCGCAATACGTGCAGGTGGTGCGAACGAGGCGGTCGGCACGCCCGGCAGTAATGGACATCTTGTTGTCGAGGGCGCCGGTGGGACAATATGCCACGCAGGCCCCGCAGGATTTGCAGCGGGAGGCGAGCATGGTCGAATCGTCACCCGCGACAATGCGAGCCTGGTAACCCCGGTACGACTGCGACCAGACAAACCTGCCCTGCACCTCGGAACAGGCGCGCACACAACGCAGACATTGGATACACTTGTTCCGATCCACCAGAACGAACGGATTGGGATCACCGTCCACCGGGTGGATGGGATGCTTCGCCATTGCAGAGAGGATATCGACGCCATATTCCTTTGGCATAGCGAATCAGTTGATTTTCCTCGTCGAGACCGCCCTTCCCGTTGACGCGCTTGTAACCCGCATCGTAAAAATTGGAGAGTAAAAGGCGCAGGATGGCACGCCGGTAGCGGATGACGGTGGGGGAGTTGGTCTGGACGACCATATCGGGCCAGACGGGGGTATTGCAGGCGGTATTTGGCAAGCGACCACCTTTTACCTCCACTACACAGAAACGGCATCCGCCAAAAGGACTGAGGTCCTTGTGATAGCACAGGGTGGGGATGGTGATGCCGGCGGAGGCAGCCGCGTTCAGAATGGTGGTGCCCTCTTTTACTTCCAGCGTGATGTCGTTGATCTTCAAGTTGATCATTGGATGACTCCTCTGCCCGGTCAGGCGGCTACCGCTTCATCAGCAACCAGGGGTTGATTCTTACGTTATCTTGCAGACACCTGCCTGGCAATACCCGTCGCGAATGTGCTCTTCAACTTCAGTCCGGAAATGTTTGAGGATATCCCGCACCGCCACGGATGCGGTTTGACCAAGCCCGCAGTTGGACAGTATTTCCATGTCCAACCCAAGGGATTGGATTTCCGCGAGGCTTTCAAAGGTGCCTTTCCCGATGGAGATATCGTTCATGAGATGGTACAAACGATGCGTACCTGTCCGGCAGGGAACGCATTTGGCACAGCACTCATGCTGGAAGAAATGCAGGATGCTCTTGGCGAGGTCCACCACACAGGTATGATGGTCACAGATGAGCAAGGCGCCTGAGCCGAGTGAGACACCCGCCTTGCGCCAGGACTCAAAGTCCATGGGTGTATCCTGCAGGGAGGCTGGGACGATCGAACCGCTGGAGCCGCCAGTTTGAATCAGTTTCAGCCGGGTACCCTGTTTCATGCCCTGACCGTAGATGTCAATGACCTCGCGGAGGGTAATACCCAACGGCACTTCGATCACACCTGTGAAGTTGACATTGCCCATGATGGTGTAGACCTTGGTGCCGCGGCTTTTCTCCGTGCCAAACTGGTGATACCACTCACCGCCATTGCGGATGATGGGAGGGACATTGGCGAGTGTTTCGACATTATTGACTGCGGTCGGTTTGCCCCAGACGCCGTAGGTGGGAGGATAGGGTGGACGAGCGCGCGGCTGTCCGCGTTTTCCTTCAATGGACTCGATCAAGGCTGTTTCCTCACCGCAGATATATGCGCCCGCCCCTGCGTGCAGATGGATATGGAAATTAAATCCCTTTCCACAGATATCATCTCCGAGCAGGCCTCGTTCGGTGGCTTGCAGGATGGCATTTTCCAGGCGCTTGTAGCCGAGTTTGTATTCGCCGCGGATGTAGATATAGCCTTCCGTTGCTCCGACCGCGTAACCGGCGATCGTCATCGCCTCAAGGATGTTGAACGGATCCCCTTCGATCACCATGCGGTCCTTGAAAGTGCCCGGCTCGCTCTCATCTGCGTTGCAGATGATGTACTTGGGATCGCCCTGTGCCGCGCGCACGAATTCCCATTTACGCCCGGTCGGGAAGCCTGCACCACCGCGACCCTGCAAACCGGATTTGTTCACCTCGGCGATCACCTGTTGAGGGGTCATCTCACAAATGGCTTTGCCCAGGGCAACATACCCGTCATGAATCAGGTAGTCGTCCAGGCTTTCAGGATCCACCAGTCCGACCCTGCCAAGGACAATGCGTTGCTGGACAGGAAGTGCACCCGAACGGGTGCGCACCCAGGCCATCTCGCCAACGGATTCATGCATGCGTCCGACGAGACTGCGTACAATGTGTCCCTGAATTAGATGTTCCTCGACGAGGAGCTTGACATCGTCGACCTTGACCGGACCATAAACGACCCCTTCCGGGTAGACCACAACCAGGGGCAGGTCGTCGCGCTCACCGATGCTGCTGATGGGGCTGACCTTGATCTCATCGGTCAGGCGATGAGCACGGATCTCCGCCTGGATGGCGCTAAAGACCTCCTCCGAGCCGCGTTCAATGCTGACGGGATCATTGGATACCAGGACCAAAACGCGGGGTGTGCTCATGCCTCACCTCCTGAATATTTTGCCAGGATCTCCGGAACACGTTCGGGCGTGACGTTTCCGTAAATATCATCATCCACGAGGAAGACGGGACCGACGCTGCAAACACCGATACAACTGGTCGTCAGCAGGGACCATTCCATATCCTCGCGTGGTCTCACCGACTGAAATGCCAAGGTGTTCCTGGAGCGCTTCGATCACTTCGCTGCGCACCCACGACATGGCAGGGTGCGCTCTCACAGAAGCGTACGACGTGCCTGCCCAGAGGTACAAGTGAGAACATGCTGTAAAAGCTTGCCGTTGCGTACAACTGGCTGTCGGCAAGGAAAAGGCCCTCCTCCGGGGTATTGATGAGCCGGCGGATCTTTCCCAGTGCCTCGGTGGGGATATACCCGAAAGTCCGGTTGATCTCGCTCAGGATGGGTATGACTTCAGCACGGCGTGCCCCGTGATGTTGAACAAGCCTCTGGATGACCTCGTCCAGCTCGGATTCAGTGTAGGTTCGATTCATGATCCTGCTCCTCAAATTTTATCCACGACATGTTCCTGAAGAACCAAGCCTTTTTGTATGTGCTCCTGGAAGATCTGCCGGGCGACGAGGGGGGTCACTTTCCCGTAAGTGACGGGTGGGCGATCCCTTTCGATCACCTGGACAGTGGGTTCCAGAGAACACAGACCAATGCAGCCGGTTTGTTTCAACCGGACCGCGCCGCCCCCTTTCTTGTTGACCAGTTGCTCAAAGGCTGCGTAGGTCTCCTGCGCACCGACTGCAATTCCACAACTTCCCAGGCTGACACAGACCTGGTAGCGGGTCTTCTGCGCGATGGCGCGTTCTTTCTGGAGTGCTTTTTCCCTGGCTTTTTCCAAATCCTTCAACGAACGGATGCGGTCCATGTACACCTCTTTATACAGTTGCCTGTTGGGATTGCATTTTTTGACCCGGGAGCGGGGTCATCGTTTTCCGACCATAATGCAAGGCAAAATCTCGATCACGCCTGGCACAGGCTGGATCTGCATGAGGATGATGTCATGTATCTCCTCCAGGTCCCTGCCCTGGAGGGTGAACGCGGCATCATAGCGCCCATACAGCAAATATGAGTTCAAAACAGCCTTGAGTCCGCTTATCTGGTGATAAGCCTCCCTGCTTTCGAGGGATGCCAGCTTGATGAGAACCAGTGCCTTCATACTTGGGATACGCCCGGATCCCGGGTAAAGCATGTCAGACCCATGCGGGATGAGTCTCCTACTATTGTTTACAATAATTCAGGGGTTCTGTCATTAGATTGCCGCAGATTTATTCCACCCAATCAACAAAGCAAAACGACCGCCATTGTAGACGGTCGTCTGCACGTTTGCTTATGATTTCAGTAAACTAATATGGAATATGATCGGGGCTTATTCAATCCTTGGAGGGAATATCTCCATCAAGCGATGTAATTCCCGTTTTTAGTGCATATAGTGTCGCCTGGACGCGGTTTGCCAGTTGCAATTTGCCTAAAATATTGCTCACGTGGGTTCGAACGGTGGCATCCCGGACGAAAAGGCGCAGTGCAATTTGCTTGTTCTCCACGCCCTGAGCCAGCAACTGGAGGATCTCCATCTCCCGCTCTGTCAACGGGGAAGGGGTCAGCGGTTCCTGCGGGGGGCGATTTAGTTCATGGATGACCTTGCGCGCAATGGATGGATGGATGGATAATTCCCCGCGGTACACCTGCCGGATCATGCGGATCAGGTCTTCGGGGTCCGAATCCTTGAGAAGGTAACCGAGCGCGCCTGCCTTGATGGAGGGGAAGACCTTGTCGTCAGCTGCAAAGCTGGTCATCACCAGGATGCGGATGCTTGGATACGCGGCGGTTAACTTTTCTATGGCCTCGACACCACCCATTTCGGGCATGACAAGGTCCATCAGTATTACATCGGGCTGCAAAGCAGCCACCTGTTCCAAGGCATCCCTGCCGTTCATTGCTTCGCCGACGACCTGGATGTCCTCCTCCTCTGCCAGCAGGGATTTAATTCCCCTGCGGACAACGGGATGATCGTCCACGATCATAACTCGGATCATTTCACTCATGATTTAACTCCTGCGGAGACGTTTTCTTTATCTGATACACAGCCCAACAGTGGGATCTCGGCCTTGATGCGGGTGCCCGTGCCTGGACCACTGGTAATTTCCAGGCGACCACCGAGCCTGCGGGCGCGCTGTTCCATGTTCTGAATTCCCAGTCCGCCGCCCATACGGGCATATTCCAGATTAAATCCCACGCCGTTATCGAAAATATCCAGAATCACCCAATTGCTGCGAGTCTGCAGATCCACGCTGACTTTTTTGGCACGGGCGTACCGGACAAGGTTGTTCAGTGCCTCCATGGCGATCCGGTAGAGGTCGGGTTCGATGGCGCTCGGCAGCCGGACCTACTCCATCGGTCGTCAGCTCCGTTTCCAGTCCAGCGCGGGATTCGATCGAACTCGAGGCTGGCTTTCAAGGCGGCGACCAACCCATGTTTTTGCAGCAGGGGCGGGTTCAGTTCCAGGATCAGCAGGCGCATTTCCTGCAAGGCTTGCAGGGCATTATCCTTGATCTCACCAAGGTCGCGGTCCACCTGCTTGATGTCTCCTTGCGGATGGAACGGGATGGCGGCTGTGCTATAGAGACTGATGCCGTAAAGCAACTGGGTCACCGAATCGTGCAGTTCGCGGGCAATGCGGTTCCGTTCCTCAAGGGTGGCAAGGTCCTGAGCCTGTTCGTACAGGCGTGCATTCTCAATGGCGACTGCCACCTGGTTGGCGATCGCCTGGGCAAGATGGGCGTGAGAATAGGTATAGTAGCCCGGCTGGTCGTGGGTCAGGCTGAGCAGTCCCGTAACCCGATCGCGAACAATGAGCGGGATGCCGATCCATGAATGAGAATGACGGAAGATGGATTCATCCGGCAACAGACCCGACTCTGCAAAGGCACGTGAAAGGGGGGGCTGGCAGTGTACATCATCAAGAATCAATACCGTTTTTTCGGTAATTACTTCTCCGTACGGCACCGGCTTTCACGAGGGGAAGGGACAGGGAGGGAGGCAAATCCAGCAATCCGGGCATCTGGTAGGCGGCGACCTTCAGCTCGTTGTCTTCCAGTGTGTAGATCGCCGCGCCGCTGAAGGGAATAATGGAGGCGATCTGGTCCAGGATCAGGTAGAGCAGCGGTTCCAATTCAAGGGTGGAAGCGATCCTTTGGGAAACTTCAAGGACCGTCGATAACTCGCGGGTGCGGTCCTGTACTGCATTCTCCAGGGTCTGGAGAGCCTGGAGACGTTCAGTGATATCGGAAGTGACGATGAAAATACGGTCGCTGTCTTCCGAGTGAACGGAAGAGTAATGTTCGCGGATGCAGCGCGATTCACCATCACGTCTCCGGATCCAATACTGTAATTCCGATGGGAATTCGCTCGCGAAGACGGAATTCACCCGTTCAGCTTCCCCTGGCAGGGCAAAGTTGTGAATGCGTTGTGCCAGGTCGCCTTCAGGGCATTCTCCAAAGATCTCGCGGGCACGGTCATTGATATAGACCTGTCTGCCATTCTCAATGATGGTCAATCCCTCCTGGATGTTATCCACCAGGTTTCGGAAACGTTCCTCGTTCCGGCGGGCGGCGGCTTCGGCTTGTTGGTGCTTTGCCATTTGCAGGGAGAGCTCCACGTTCAGGCGTCCAAGTTCGCTCTGGTGAACGCTGGAACGCTTCTCCAGTTCGGCGTTGAGCTGGTGAATATCAGCTTCAAGCTGATTCGGAAGAGGGGACCTTTTCGACAGAAACACGGCTAGGTCCATCCCTTGCAGGAAACCGGGATTCCAGGAAGAGTCCAGCGGCAGCAAATAGAACCGCCATCAATCCAGCCAGAAGAAATAAACTCAAACCGTCAAGGGGTGGTGAAAACAGGGTTCGTATCCCCTCCGTGATCAGCAATCCGAAGGATATTGCCAGGGTAATGAATAAGACCTGTCGCAAAAATTTCCGGCTCATTTTGTATGGATGAATCCGGGTTGTTTATGGATAATCGCTTGCAGGTCGGGTCTGCAGTTTGAATTAAAAGGGGTTTTCATTGCCAGAACAGAGTATAGCACAAATGAATTTTGACCCTCAGCGGACGTTGAGATGAAAATTAACAAATGTTGAGGTACTACAAACATCCATTCCCGGAACTGTTAACTGAATGACCGGGAAAAATCAGCGTGTATCTGATGACAGAAAGGTAGTTTTAATGTACTTATAACATGAGGAAGAAATGCCACTTTGAGAAGGCAAAGTGGTCGAAAAACGGGCTTATCCCACCCCAGGCGGATCATCGGGTACACAGGAAAGAGAAAGACCCTGTGGACTTAATGTATTTCCCGGCGCTGATGAGGAAATGCCCAAAATAATTCATTCATATCTGCTGACCAAACAGGGCTGACCATGTATCACTTCGTAATAGCTGACAATCGAAAATGCATTGGGTGTTATGCCTGTGTTGCCGCGTGTACGGAGGCGCACCGTGCCGCCGGCTTGCAGGCTTTTCCCCGTCTGCACGTGACCCGCACTCCGGAGGGCATCATGCCCATCCAGTGCCGTCACTGCGAAGATGCCATGTGCGCGCTGGTTTGTCCCGTGAAAGCCATTACGCACACAGCCAATTCAATTCTCCTGAACGAGAGTCTATGCATCGGCTGCAAGATGTGCGCGCTGGCCTGCCCGTTTGGGAACATCCTGCCTGGCGGCACACCGGTGCCGGGGTTGGCGCTCAACCCTGGAAACTATAACTTCATTAATACGCCGCTTGAACCTGACCCGATGTACCTGCGTGAGATAAGTTACCAGGAACAACTCTCCCTGCTGGCCTGGAACATCGGGCAAAAGACCGTGGCGGTGAAGTGCGACCTGTGCAATTTCCGGGAACAGGGTCCCGCCTGCGTCGAAGCCTGCCCTCACAAGGCGCTTTCACTGGTGGATGACCGGTCGCCGGTGCCGGCGTCGCTGCGTGAAAAGATGAAGGAAACCGCCGTGGTGACCGGAGGGACCAAATGACATCCATCCAGTTTATCATTCTCGCCCTGATCTTATATGCGGTGGGGGCGCTGCTATCGCTGATCTTCACTGCGTCGCCGCAGACATCCCGCAAAGTTTCCGCCATCTTCAGCCTGCTTGCGTCGGTGAGTGGATGCATCTCCGTGATCCTCTTCATGACCGAGACCGCCATCCCCAAGCTGACATTGTTTGCGATCCAACCTTTTGGCAAATTCACCCTGCAGATGGATTATCTCTCGACGCTTATGGTGGCAATCATCTCGCTGGTCGGGATCGCCACCAGTCTTTACTCATACAGGGACGCACCCGCCAAGATCTCAGTCTGTTTCTTCACGAACATATTCATGGCTGCCATGTTGCTGGTGGTCACGATCACCAACGCGTTCTTCTTCCTGATCTTTTGGGAATTAATGACGCTGGCTTCCTACTTCCTGGTAGTGTGGGAAATTGATAAAAAGGAGTCTGCCAGGACAGGTTTCATCTATATGCTGGTCGCACATACAGGCGCGGCTTTGATCATGGTTGCCTTCTTCCTGTTCTATGGGAGAGCGGGCACGATGGATTTTGCCGGTATACGCTCTGCTGAGCTTCCCATGGCAGTCAAGAATATCGCCTTTGTGCTGGCTTTCCTGGGTTTTGGTGCAAAGGCGGGCATGGTGCCTCTGCACTTCTGGACTCCTGATACCTATGCCGCCGCCCCCCATCATGTTTCTGCTTTGATGTCATCCGTAATGAAGAAGACCGCGGTCTATGGCATCCTGCGCATTTGTGTTGACCTGTTGGGAGGCTCGGTTGCCTGGTGGGGTTATACCATCCTCGCCTTCGGCGTGCTCTCCGCGGTCTTCGGTGCGTTCTATGCCCTGGCTGAACACGATATCAAGCGTCTGCTGGCGCTTTCAAGCGTGGAGAATGTCGGCATCATCCTGATGGGAGTTGGGGCAGGCATGTTGGGAATAGCTCTCCAGCTTCCAACCCTTGCGGTGTTGGGCTTTCTGGCTGCTCTCTATCACATGCTCAACCACGCCTTCTTCAAGGGATTACTATTCCTCGGTGCAGGCACAGTCATCACGCAGACGGGGACCCGCAATCTGAACCTGATGGGCGGACTCAGTCGCAGGATGCCGTGGACGGCGATCACTTTTTTGATCGGTGCCCTGGCGGTGTCCGCCATCCCCCCGCTCAATGGTTTTGTCAGTGAGTGGTTCACGTACCAGGCGCTCCTGGAAGGTGCAGGGACAACTCATTTCCTCCTGCGGGTCTTTGCCCCACTATTTACCGTTCTCCTGGCGCTGGCGGGAGCCCTGGCGTTGATGGTTTATGTCAAGGCTTACGGAGGTGCTTTCGCTGGTCCGGCGCGCAGCAAGGAGGCGACTTCAGCCAGCGATCCATCCATTACCTCCCTGGTCAGCCTGGCATATCTTGCTTTGGGGACGATCATACTTGGCATTGGCGCACCGTGGATCGCACCGCGCATCGCCGAGGTGGCAGCGGATTTTACAAATCTGCCCCTTATGGCAGTTGGTTCGGGCTGGACGGTATATCCAAGCAATCCATTGGTGTCCGTTGTTTCGCCTCCCCTGGTGGCGATCCTGCTGCTCGGATTGTTGATCGTACCGGTGATCCTGGTGGCGTATTATGGAGGCTGGCAGGTCAGCCGCAGGAACAACGTGGAGCCATGGTCGAATGGGTATGGGTACACGGAACCGATGTCCGTGCGTGCCTCCAATTTTGACCAGCCTGTAAAGGATTCCTTCCAGGCGCTGTATTGGCTCCGCACCATTCTTGCGACACCGTACCGGGCGATCACGAATTTCTACCATACGACCAACGATGCCATACACCGGGTTGAGCCAATCATCGAGAATACGCTTACGCGCCCAACGCTGAAATTCGTGGAGACGGCAGGTCGTTGGATCCAATCCCTCCAGATGGGTGATATCCGCATGTACTGCCTCTACATCATCATCACGCTGGCGGTTCTTTTGATCGCATTGTTCGGGAGGAGAGGCCTATGAACCCCTTCTGGTTGTTCATCATCGGCGTTGCCCAGGCGATCCTGCTGCTCCTGCTGGCGCCGGTCTATTCAGGTTTCACCCGGGTCATGCGTGCCAAGATGCATTCCCGCCAAGGTCCGCCGCTCATGCAGAATTATCGCGATATCCGCAAGTTGATGACACGGCAGGAAGTGGTCTCGGAACAGGCGGGGTGGATCTTCCGCGTTACGCCTTACTTGAACCTGGCGTGCATGTTCCTGGCCGCGATGATCATCCCCCTGCTGACAACGGCATCGCCACTCGAAGCCGCAGGAGACCTGATCCTGATCGTCTACCTTTTCGCCCTGCCGAGATTTTTCTTCGCCGTGGCGGGACTTGAAATCAGGATCAACGCTTGGCGGAATCGGCGCACGACGGGAGTTGCTGATCTCCGCCCTGGTGGAGCCGATCCTTTTGCTGGTTATTTTCGTGATGGCACTCCTGGCCGGGACAACGAACCTGGGAAGCATCAGCACCGAAGTTGCCTCAGGCGGGTTCCGGTTCTCGCTGGCATTTCTGCTTGGGCTGGCCGCATTCGCCTTCGCGGTCGTATATCGAAATGGGAAAACTTCCATTTGATCTCGGCGAGGCTGAACAGGAAGTGCAGGAAGGTCCGCTGGCTGAATATTCAGGACGTTCGCTTGCGATCCTGAAGTGGTCCATTTACCTGAAACAAATGGTCCTGGTGGCGTTATTCCTGGCACTCTTCATCCCCTTTGGCGCAATGACCTCGCTCTCACTACCCGGCATTGCTGCTGGCAATCCTGGTCTTCCTGCTCAAGGCAGTGCTCTGGTACTTTGTTGCCAGCCTGCTGGAAAATGCCATGGCGCGAACGCGTTTCATGAACGCGCCTGCCATGGTATGGATCGCGCTTGGCATGGCGCTCCTTTCGTTCATCTTCTACCTTGCGAACGTATAGGTGAAGGAGGCTCTGCATGACTGAAATGATCCTTGCCAGCATCCTGCTTCCCTTCGCGGGCGGGTTGTTGACCCTGATCCTGCCACGCAGCTGGATCAAGGTATTCAGCAGCCTGGTCGCGTTCCTGGTGGCTGCGGCCGGCATATTCGTACTGGTCGCGTTCACTGCCGCGGGAAAAACACCTTTGAGCGTGGATGTGCTTTTTGTCGGAAAATGGATGGTCTACGGTGTAACGCTCGACAAACTGTCCGTGCTGATCGGCGCAGCCCTGGGCCTGGTGGGTTTCCTGATCGTGGTGTATGCCACGGGTTACCTGACCATGCAGAACCGCGAGCATCCGGAAGAGAAAGTGGTCCGCCGCTTCTATTTCTTCCTGCTGCTCTTCATCGGTTCGATGGCGGGACTGGTGTACGCCTCCACGATGTTGGGACTCCTGATCTTCTTCGAGTTGACAGGCTGTCATCTCCTGGGGTCTGATCGGCTATTATGACAATGAGAAGGCCCGCAAGGCTGCGGTGAAAGCGATCATTATCACGCAGATCGGTTCGCTGGGCTTGTACATCGCGACCGCCTACTTGTTTGGGTTGACAGGCAGTACACGACTCAGTGACATGGCTGGATTGCCTGAGGCTGCCAAGCTCGTTCATCTTCATCGGGGTGTTGATCGCCGGGCTATGGCAAGTCGGCGCAACTGCCCTTCCATTTTTGGCTGCCGGACGCGATGGTCGCGCCCACGCCCATCAGCGCCTACCTGCACGCGGCCTCCATGGTCAAGGTCGGCGTGTACATCTTCGCCCGCTGCATTGCCTCGGCTGGGAAGGTTCCCGCAGTTGATCGGGATCATCGGCGCGGTGCTGGCGATCATCACGATGATCTACGGTTTCGCCATGTATTTCCCGCAAAAGGACATGAAGCGGCTGCTGGCTTATTCCACCATCACGCAGTTGTCGTATATCTTCCTGGCGCTTTCCATCTCCATCCTCGGCTCGACCCTGGCATTCAATGGCGCGGTCATGCACATCTTCAACCATGCCTTTGCCAAGAGCCTGTTCTTCCTGGTGGCAGGCGCACTCAGTTTCACCGCGGGGACCCGCATGCTGCCGAACCTGCGCGGGCTGATGAAGAAGCTGCCCTTGATCGGAATCTGCTTCGCCGTCGCTGCGCTGGCTGTGACAGGTGTCCCGCCTTTCAACGGCTTTTTCAGCAAGTTCAGCATCTTTGCAGGCGGCTTTGAGGCTGCGCAGACCAATCCCTGGCTGTATGTGCTGGTCGTCATCGCGATCCTTGAATCCATCGGCAGTTTTGCCTGGTTCTTCTGGGTCTTCAGCAACAGTGTGCCTGGCGAAGCTTCCGAGGAAGTGAACGCAGCCACGCCGCTGGCTCCCGCCATGGCATTTGTGCTGGTCACACTTGCCGCGTTAA
The DNA here is from genome assembly GCA_963823545.1 of uncultured Chloroflexia bacterium. Classification (GTDB taxonomy): domain Bacteria; phylum Chloroflexota; class Anaerolineae; order Anaerolineales; family Villigracilaceae; genus Denitrolinea. Next base: position 56,022 of record CAWGMC010000052.1, read on the forward strand.
CTCTCGTTTCGGGCTTCTTTGCCATCGCCTGGATGGGATGATCGGAGACAGAGCATGCAAAACATCAACCTGATAAACAGCCTGAGCGGTCTTCTCATCCTGACTTCGTTGCTGGTGATCGAAGCCAGGAACATGCGCAGGTCTGCAATCCTGTACGGCATCCAGTCCCTGGTGCTGGTGGTGCATCTTCCTGGCACTGGCAATTACGATGCACGCCGAGCAACTCTATCTCTGGGCGGCGAGCGCGTTTGTGACCAAGGCTTTGCTTGTCCCTTACATCCTTGCCAGCGCGGAAAAGGACACCGAAGGACATACGGCGAGTAATCCCAATCTCTGGGTTGCCTTGGGCTGGCGGCGTTGTCGGTATTCGTATCCTTTCTCATCGTTGACCGATTGCATCTTAAGATCGCGCTCGAATTCAGACCTGCCCTGGCAGTTTCCATCGCCCACTTCTTCTTCGGACAGCTCTGCATCCTGACCCAGAAGAACATGCTCAAGCAGGTGTTGGGCTTCTGCCTGATGGAGAACGGTTCGCATCTGACCCTGGCCCTGCTGGCATACAACGCGCCCGAACTCGTTGAAATCGGCATTGCCACGGATGCGGTCTTCGGCGTGGTCATCATGGTCCATCCTGCTGGTTCAGATCAACAGGACGCCTGCACACCCTGGATGTGACCGACCTGAAGACACTGAAAGGATAGAACATGTACACATCAGCAATGGTCGGACTTATATTTGCGCCTCTCATCCTTTCGTTGATGGTTCTTTCCACGCGCTGGCTGGGGCAGGCCGGGATACGTCTGGCGGAGATCCTGCACTTAATCAATATCACCGTGGTGCTTGTCTTTACCCTGGTCCTTGCAGGAGGGGTGCTCACCCAAGGACCCATGCTGCTCTTGAATGACTGGTACTATGTGGATGCGTTGACGGCAGTATTCCTGCTGGTCATCGGCGTGGTCGGATTCCTGGTCGGCATCTACTCGATCGGATATATTCGCAATGACCTGCAGATTGGTGAATTGAAGGAGTCGCAGGTCAGTTATTTTTATGGTTTATTCGAGTTGTTCCTGTTCACGATGCTGCAGGTCATCACTGCCAACAACATCTTCATGATGTGGGTGGCAGTGGAGGCGACCACGCTGGGTTCGGCTTTCCTGGTCGGCATCTACGGGCATCGTTCATCGCTGGAAGCAGCCTGGAAATATGTCATCATGTGCACCGTGGGGGTTGCATTCGCCTTATACGGAAGTGTCCTGCTGTATGCGGATGCGGTCAACTTCATCAAAGAACCCGGTACAGGTGCGCTGTACACGGAGATCGTCAAGAACGCGCAGGCACTCGACCCGACCCTGCTAAAGATGGCTTTTATCTTCGTACTGATCGGATTTGGGACGAAGGCGGGCATCTTCCCCATGCACGCCTGGCTGCCGGACGCACATTCAGAGGCGCCCAGTCCCGTCAGTGCGTTGCTCTCCGGTGTGCTGTTGAACTGTGCCTTGTTCATCATCATCCGCTTCTCGATCATCCTGGAATATAGTACGGTGGGTGCCGAGCTTCCAAGAATCATCTTCCTGATCTTCGGAGCTCTCTCGGTGGTGGCGGATGCCTTCTTCATGTTTGCCCAACGCGACATCAAACGCCTGCTGGCGTATTCGAGCGTGGAAAACATCGGGTTGATCCTGCTGGGTCTTGGCATTGGCGGACCGGTTGGCATCACTGCAGCGCTTTTACAGGCGGTCAATCACAGCATTGTCAAATCACTCATGTTTTGCACGACCGGCAATATCCTGATGAAATACCATACCCGCAATCTTGACAAGATCAAGGGAATGCTGAAGGCTGTTCCGTTGACCAGCATCCTGTTCATACTTGGCGGGCTGGCACTGGTCGGCTTGCCGCCGCTGAATACCTTCATCAGCAAGTTTGGCATCATCGGCGCGGGTTTTCAAACCGGACACGTCTGGTTGATGATCTTCATCCTGCTGTCTTTGACAGTCATCTTTGCCGCATTGATGAAAGTGCTCAGTTCAGCCGTCCTGGGCGAGATGCCCGAAGGAATGACAAGGGGTGAAGTAAAAGGATGGGGAATACTCCCACTGGCTGTGCTGGGTGTGTTCATCCTATTGCTGGGCGTGTATCTGCCGCCGCAATTGAATACACTGCTGAACGAGGCTGCGAATATCATCCAGGCAGGGAAGCCCACCGTTTTCGATCCTGATGCCCTGATCAACTTAACCAAAATCCTAATTCCCTAGCGCGCGCGACCGGATACCGAACGAGGAGAATCCGAATTATGATGACAACCAAGGAAAAACCCAGAGTCGGACAGAAGTATGTCGCCGCGATCCGCAAGGAGTTCGGGTTGGCGATCCAGGAGGAATCCTGGGAGGCTCACAACCAGGTGACAGTGACCGTGGACCTGAACACCATGCCGGCGGTGGTGGAGTCGCTTTACTATCATCACGGCGGCTGGCTGTCCGTGGTGGCTGCCAATGATGAGCGCCCAATCAACGGTAATTTCGCCCTGTATTATGTGCTCTCCGTGGAGGGAAATGAGAAGGAGCAGGCGGAGGGACGTGAGAATTGCTACATGGTGATCCGCTCCTACGTCCCGCCACTCAATCCCGAGTTCCCGGCAGTTGCGCCGCGCGTGCCCGCGGCGGTCTGGTACGAGCGCGAGATCCGCGACATGTTCGGCATCCAACCGATCGGCATGCCGGATGAGCGGCGGCTTGTGCTCCCGGATGACTGGCCGGCAGATCTGTATCCGCTCCGCAAGGACACGATGGATTACCGCTACCGTCCGGAGCCGACCACGGAGAAGGAGACCTATGAGTTCATCAACGTGGAGGGGGAGGGCATCGTGGAGATCCCGCTGGGTCCGCTGCACATGACCTCCGATGAGCCCGGTCACTTCCGCCTGTTCGTGGACGGCGAGCATATCGTGGATGCTGACTACCGGCTGTTCTATGTCCACCGCGGCATGGAGAAACTGGCCGAGACCCGCATGAACTATGACCAGGTGACATTCCTTGCCGACCGCATTTGCGGCATCTGCGGGTATGCGCATAATGTCGCCTACTCCACCTCCATCGAAACGCGCACTGGGAATCGAAGTGCCTGCCCGGGCCGATTACATCCGCACGATCCTGTTGGAAGTGGAACGTCTGCACAGCCACCTGCTTGAATCTGGGGCTGGCCTGCCACTTCATCGGCTTCGACACAGGATTTATGCAGTTCTTCCGCGTGCGCGAAAAGATCGATGAAGATGGCCGAACTGCTGACCGGCACGCGCAAGACCTATGGCATGAACCTGATCGGCGGCGTGCGGCGCGACATCCTGAAGGAGCAGCGCGTGTCAGATCCTGCAGATGTGCAAGGAACTGCGGGAGGAGGTGAACGTGCTGGTTGCCATGCTGCTGGATACGCCGAACATTGTCCAGCGCACATCCAATATCGGGCGGCTCGAACCGAAGGTGGCGCGGGACTACAGCCCGGTCGGTCCCACCCTGCGCGGATCCGGATTTCGCACGCGATATGCGCGTCATCCATCCCTACGTTGCATATGACCGGGTCCCCTGGAAAACATCTACCAAGGACGGCTGTGATGTGCTCGCGACGCACCCTGGTCCGTGCCGAGGAATTCTTTGAATGCCTTTCCATGGTGGAGCGCTGTCTGACGGAGATGCCCGAAGGACCCATCCTGGTGGAAGGCTTCACTTACAAGCCATACGCGCTATGCCCTGGGATACGTCGAAGCGCCGCGCGGCGAGGATATCCACTGGAGCATGCTGGGCGACAACCAGAAACTGTACCGCTGGCGCTGCCGGGCTTCCAGTTACAACAACTGGCCGCCGCTGCGTTACATGCTCCGCAACAACACGATCTCCGACGCGCCGCTGATCGTTGCAAGCATCGACCCGTGCTACTCTTGCACGGAGCGTGTGACCGTGGTGGATGTCCGCAAGAAGAAGACCACCATCATCCCGTACAAGGAATTGGAACGCTACAGCCGCGAGCGCAGGAACTCGCCGTTGAAGTAACGGTCCTGCGTTCAAGGAGAAAACCATGCCCATGCTGAAACTGTTCAAGGAAGTCCTGAGAGTCGGCAACGCCACTGTTCCCTATCCATTCGTGAAGGTGGACGTTTCGCCCGGATTTCGCGGCAAGCCTGAATATGATCCGGACACAGTGCATTGCCTGCGCGGCATGCGTGGTCGCATGCCCGCCGAATGCATTGAACATGGAGACGGATCTCGAATCGGGCACGCGCACCTGGTCCATTTTTTATGGACGCTGCATCTTTTGCGCGCGCTGTGAGGAGGTCTGCCCGACGGGTGCCATCAAACTTGGTCCGGACTTTGAACTGGCATCCTTCTCGCGCGAGGACCTGACCATCCGTGCTGAATTCAGGCTGGCATCCTGCACCCGCTGCGGAGCGTATTTTGCCTCAGCAAAGTCACTCGACCAGGTGCTGACCTTGCTCGACCAGGCGGGATTGCCTCCCGAGTCCGCTGAAGACCGCAAGGCACTGGTCAGGATGTGTCCCGAATGCAGGCGCAAGATCGATCTTCCCCGCGTGAAGCCCATTGTGCAGGAGGCGTTCGATGGCAGACTATAACATCAAGACCGATACTGCTTTTGCCATTCAACCCGATGAAGCCACTGACAAGCTCAAGGGTGTCCTGCTCAAGGATATCCAGCGTTCGTGCTATGTCTACCGCGTGGACTGCGGCGGTTGCAATGGCTGTGAGATCGAAATCTTCGCCGCCATCACGCCAATTTTTGATGCGGAACGGTTTGGCATCAAGGTGGTCTCCTCGCCGCGCCATGCAGACGTGCTGGTATATACCGGCGCCATGACGCGCTCCATGCGCGTCCCGGCGTTGCGCGCCTACCATGCCGCGCCGAACCCCAAGGTGTGCGTTGCCTACGGCGCCTGCGGCTGCTCCGGCGGCATTTTCCACGACCTGTACTGCGTGTGGGGCGGCGCGGACAAGATCCTGCCGATCGACATGTATATTCCCGGATGTCCGCCAACTCCCCTGGCAACCGTCCATGGATTTGCGGTGGCGCTGGGGTTGCTGACCCAGAAGATGAAGGCTGTCCATCACGTGCAGGAGGAGGGTGAAGCCTCCAAACTGCTCTTCCCGGAAATCCCGCATGATCTGCGGGTTGAGGTGGAACGCGAAGCACGGCGCATGGCAGGTTACTGGGCTGGACGCACCATTGCGAACACCTTCATGGGTTTCATCAAAGAGGGCGACTCGAAGCAGGCTGCCAGCGACATCAAAAAATACCTGGAAGAACAGGACGATCCCCGCCTGACCGAGATCATGGGACGACTGCAGGAGATCTTCCTCTCCCAGTTGCCTGCCAGCCAGTAAATAGTAAATGCCACCAGGCTTAAAGATGACCCCGAAAATATCCGTGTACCAACTCCGCAGCAAATTCGTCAACCGGCGCGAAGACGTCCCGGAGGATGCGCGCCAGGTGGTGTATTACACCCTGGCGGTCGGTCATCATGTGGGGGTGATGGATTGCTTCTCAAGCCAGGTGGAGATTCCCCTCGACGAGTTTACTGCCTGGGTGCGGAATTTGCCCGAAGGTCCGGCGCGCACGAAACTGGAAGGAGCGATCCGCTGGGGTGAGATCGAGGTGAACCTGAGTCACGTGGAGATGCTCCTGCCGTATTTTGAAGGCTGCACAAACAGAAGGTCCGGGCTGGACACGCGAGTTTGCCCAGTGCCTGAATGGCATCAAGCAGGAACCAGCCATGTACCTGATGGTGAGGAAGATGGCGTGAACATTCTACTTACCGTGGGTAATGGCATGATGGGTGATGACGGCGCAGGCGTGCTGCTGGCGAATATGCTGTGCGAGAAACCACTGGCAGGATGGACCGTGTTGAACGGAGGTTCCGCGCCGGAGAACATCCTGCACCAGGTGCGTGAACTGAAGCCGGAAAGCGTGCTGGTGGTGGATGCGGCTGACATGGACCTGGAACCCGGCAGCATACGGCTGATACAGGCGGAGAAATTGGATGACCCGTTCCTGATGACAACCCACACCCTGCCTCTGAGCTTCCTGATCGAAGCCTTGCGGGAATTCGTCCCAAAAGTGGACCTGCTTGGCATCCAGCCGCATACGGTCGCCTTCGGATACCCGATGTCGGAGGCAGTGCGCGGGGCAGTGGGACAGGTGTATACTGATTTGAAACAAGGCGCCACGAATTGGGGCGCATGCTTCCAGAATTAAAGAGAGGATGACAGCCATGATCACAGTCAAAGATGTCTTAAAAAAAGGAAATGCCAGCACGGTGGTGATCGCGCCGACGGATACGGTTTACCGGGCGCTGCAATTGATGGCGGAAAACAACGTCGGAGCAGTGATGATCTCTGACAGGGGTCGCATGGTGGGCATCTTCACTGAACGCGACTACTGCCGCAAGGTCATCCTGATGGGACGTTCCTCGTTGAACACGCCGGTTGCCGAGATCATGACCAAGAAAATGATCACGGTCAACTCCAACCAGCCGCTGGAAGAGTGCCTTGAACTTATGACCAAGTATCATATCCGCCACCTGCCCGTGCAGGATAATGAGAAACTGGTGGGCGTCGTCTCGATGCGGGATGTGATGGAAATGATCATTTCCGTCAAGGATGATCGCATCGAAAGGCTGGAGAACTATATCAGCGGCACGGATTACAACCACTAGTCAATTTGGCTTAAAACCCCAAATTTTCCTTTTGGAGATAAGACAGACACCTCGCGTCTGCGAAGTGTCTGTTCGTTTTCATATTCATCCCATTCGGACAGCAGCTATTTATCCAATCTCCAGCCCCTGACCATGAACCGCCAGGGTTTGGATTTCCACGGTTCCGGAACCGTGTATAAACCCACACGCGGACCGGTGAGCACATCGGCATCCGGAATCTCCACTCCCTTTTCAATCCAAAGGCTTGAATTTCCATCAGTCAGGTCGGCATTATTCTCAGCCCGACCGATGCCCATTGCCTGGCAAAGTTTTCCCGGTCCGTAGGTATCGCGTCCACTGCGGCGTGCAGACATCACTTCGATCCCCTCAACAGGAAATATGGCACGGATGAGGACTGCAGCAGGGAATCCCTCCTTCTCGGTGACCGCATTCAGCATCCAGTGGTTTCCATAGGTGAAATAGACATAGGCATGCCCGGGTGGACCGTACATCACCTGGGTGCGAGGTGTCCGTCCTGCTTTGGCGTGACAGCCAAGATCTTCTTCGCCGATATACGCTTCCGTCTCGGTGATGATGCCGACCAGTTTGACGCCATCCAGAATCCGCACCAGCCGCGCCCCGATCAGTTCACGGGCGACAGTCAGGGTGGGGCGGTTATAAAATTTGCGGGGAAGAAAGATGTTTGCCACGGAGAATGTAATTACTTGAAACGACCATCCCGTTGCAGCGTTAATCGCAGCCCGTCCTCGAACTTGATCGAAGGCTGGAAGCGGAGCTTCTCCTGGGCGAGTTTCAGGTCTGCCCGCATGCGCGATACGCCTCCGGAAGTCTGGGCGTTGTAGACCACATTCGCCTTGCTGGCGGTCACTGCCAGGACGATCCGGACCAGGTCGCGGATGCTGGTTTCGGTGCCGGAACCAATGTTGATGACCAGCCCGTTGATATTGGGTGCGGTAGCAGCAGCCACCATGCCGCTGACCACATCATCCACGTAAACGTAATCGCGGGTCTGGGAGCCATCTCCGTGCGCGACCAGCGTGCCACCGCGCAGTGCCTGGCGCAGGTAATGCGGCACCACGGGTGGATGCGAGGCGGGCAGGTGCTGCCCGGTCCATAGGCATTGAAGATGCGCAGGCTGACGGTCTCAATTCCCCATAACCCGCCGATCGTGCGGACGTAGTATTCCGCTGCAAGTTTCGAAACGGCATAGGGCGAGCGCGGATTGGGTGTGACGGACTCCGTCAGCGGCTGCTCGCCGCTGTCCCCATAGACCGCGCCGGAGGAGGCAAGCACAACGCGTTTGATGCCCACGTCACGGATGGCTTCCATCAGCGCCACCGTCCCACCCACGTTCACTGCATTGTAATCCTTCGGATAAAGGACGGATTCCTGGACCGAAACGCGCGCCGCCAGGTGATAGACCACATCCACTTCCTGGAGCAGGGTCCACAACTTGGGGCGGTCGTTCACATCCCCGCGCGTGAAGTGGACATCCGGCACCAGCACCTGGGGGTCGCCAGTGGAAAGGTCGTCAATGCCGCGCACCTGGTGCCCTTCGCGGGCAAGCTGGTTGGCAAGCGCCGAGCCGAGGAAACCCGCGGCTCCGGTGATCAGGAAATTCATGGTGGAAGGATTATAGCATTAAGGGGTTATCGTCATTATGAGGGGATTGCTCATCGCCAGGGACGCTGCTCGCAATGACGGATGAGAATATTGGTCATCAAATTTGATTGACTCAGTCCGATTAGTGTGTTATTCTATTGAGCATAGGATAACAGTAAGTTCACGTTGGTAAAAGAATACAGCGGTTCACAGTTATATCTGTGAGCCGTTTTGTTTTTCCTCCGATGGAACAAACAGAACACCTAATCAACAATTGCCAAAGGAGGCAAACAATGTCTGAAAAAACTCAAGGTACAGTCAAATGGTTCAACGGTGACAAGGGCTTCGGCTTCATCGCTCGCGAGGGCGGACCGGATGTCTTCGTCCACTTCTCCGCCATCCAGGGTGACGGTTTCCGTAACCTGCAGGAAGGCCAGAAGGTTGAATTCATGGTCGAGAAGGGTCCGAAAGGCCCCCAGGCGACCAACGTCACTGTCCTGATGTAATCACAAAAAGAGCCTGATGCGAAAGCGTCAGGCTCTTTTGATTTAGGGTGTCAGTTACTTTTTGCGACGGGGACCCAGTCGATTCTTTCCATAACTTGTCGGTGTGCGCGCGGGACGCGGCGGACGCGAGCCCTCGCGCGAGATGCCACGACCGCTGATACTGCCGGCAGGACGGGGAGGGGCTGGCACCGTGTAGTCGAATCCTTCGAGCATTTCGCGTTTGAGCGGGCTTCCCATGATGCGTTCGAGATTCGGATCATGTCGTTGTCCTCGGCTGTGACCAGAGTAAAGGCGTCGCCAGTGCGTTGTGCGCGACCCGTGCGCCCGATGCGGTGGATGTATGCGTCGGCGGTGTCGGGCATGTCGTAGTTGATGACGTGCGAGATGCTTTCCACATCCAGCCCGCGCGCGGCGATGTCGGTGGCGACCATGATCTGATGCGTGCCGTCCTTGAAGCCCTTGAGCGCGGACTGGCGTTGTCCCTGCGAGCGGTCGCCGTGCAGACTGGTCACCTTGTAGCCCGCGCTGTTCAATTTGCTGCGCCAACTTTTTGTGCGCGATATTTCGTGCGCGTAAAGATCAGCACCGAATTGGTATCGGTGTGCTTGAGCAGTTCCAGCAGCAAGTGCGACTTTCAAATGCGGCGGCACGGGATACAGCGCGTGCGTCACGGTATGCGCGGGGCGGCTGATGCCCATCGCGATCTTCTGCGGGTGTTTGAGCGAACTCGCAGGCGAGAAGTTCCACTTCGGAGGGGAAGGTCGCCGAGAACAGCATGGTTTGTCGCTGCGCGGGCACAGCCTTGATGATGCGCTTCACATCGGGCAGAAAGCCCATGTCGAACATGCGGTCGGCTTCATCGAGCACAAGCATTTCGATCTTATCCAGGCGTGCATGACCCTGATTGATCGAGGTCCAGCAGACGACCTGGGCAGGCGACGAGGATTTCCGCGCCCTCGCGCAGTGCCTTGACCTGGGGCGCGGCACCAACTCCCCCGTAGATGGTTGCGCTGCGGAGCTTGGTCCCAGCTGGCAGCGCTGCACCACATCGTGGATTTGCTCAGCCAGTTCGCGGGTCGGCGTGACGATCAGAGCACGCGGCACATGCCGCGGTCCGTCGAGCAGTCTGTTTAGGATGGGGAGGACGAATGCGGCGGTCTTGCCTGTGCCTGTTTGGGCGGTGCCGATAATGTCGCGTCCGCGCAGGGCGGCAGGGATGGCGGCTTCCTGAATGGGCGTGGCGGTTTCATAGCCCGCCTTTTTGATTCCCGCCATTAGGCGGGAATCGAGATTAAATTGTTCGAAGTTCAAAATATTCCTTTTCTTCAGAAGTCGTACGTGTGTCCCGAAATTGAGTTTCCCTCAATTAAAAACAGCGAAAGACTGCTGATGTAAGAGATTAATTTGCAGTCATTATAGCACTGAAACATGCCCCATCTCATCGGCCAGGCGGGGTGCGTTTGCGCCTGATCGGTTTGGACTTTCCAGGAAGGCTTCGAACCGCCATGCGATGGATGCTGCCCTCCCATACCTCCTGGGGAAAAATGATGAGGTTGGTCCCGGGGAAACTTTCCATCGCCATGCCGGTGTTCAGATCGATCCCGCAGCGCAGGTAGGCGCGATAGATCAACTGGCTGCAGTAGAACGCTTCATCGGTGTTCGAATTCAGAAAATTCAGATTGTACGGTTTTCCAACCTGGGCAAGGGCAAAATCCGCCACATCCGTGCGAATCTGTTCCTCCATATCCGGGGAAAGCCCGCGACCTGCCAGCGGATATGCCACCCCGTAGAAGGTATCAACAAGCATGCCGCGCTCAGGCATGACGTGTTCGGGTTCCCAGAAGCCATCGTGAATCTCGAAGGTGACAACACCTTTTGCGCCGGACTCGATGCAGCGTCCCTCCGGACCAAGATACATCACCACGTGATCCACATCGCCGGGGACAAGGCGCCCCACCAGCCGCCAGAATTCGCCCGGCAGGATATCGGGTTTGCCGTTCATGGTGCAGATGATATCGCCGGTTTGAACCTTCAGACCATTGAATTGATGAGTGTGAACCATGGTTTTATATATTATACGGAATTCGCAACAATTCGTTTTACCAAAAAGTCCAATTGATGTGCAATGTATACCAACTCGCCGCGCTCGATCTGTGCATGCCGTTCGGTCAGCCAGTTCGCAAACGCATCCGCATTCAATTCGGGATGTCCAGTCAGAGACTCCTCGAAGAAATGTAAAATGGAATAAAGGAAATATTCTTCGTCCGACGGGTATGAGCCTCTGATCGCATGTACCACCCAGTCCGACGCGCCGGCTGCCAGGATATCCGCCCCCGTGCCTGCCAGGTGTCCAAACAGGTGACGTCCCGCGCGGCTGTCACCACCCGTTGAGCGTGTGTCCATTGTCTTGTGATACAGTTGCTCAATCTGCGTGTCGAGCGCCGCGTTGATCGTTGGTTCGAGCGTCGTCATGCCGTCAAAGTTGATCGTCAGCCAGGCAAGAGACTTTGTCAGCGACATTAATTTCGACAAACCCACAGGCAGCGGGAGCAGGTCCAGAAATGCATGTGCGATCAACAGGTCAGCAGGCGCTTTATTTCTTTGGAGGAAATCGAAAACGTCTGCGCGCTCGAAGCGGATCTGGAACTGGCGCGTATAGTCGAATAACAGCAGGGTACCGTCACTGTTTGCCTGCACGCTCAATCCTGCTTCCGCAGCCCATTGGGGAATCCATCCCCGCGCGAAGTCCACATTCTCCGCCATTTCGTCCACCAGAACATATTCCGCTTTGCGGAGGATGTCCCAGCGCACGAGACGTCTCAGCATCGTCCCGATGCCTGCGCCGACTTCGATGATGCGGATGGGTTCCACCGGCAGATTGGCGCGCAGCGTTTCCAGTACAACGTGGTTCAGGGCACGGTCATCCACGCTTTGTTTGGCGAGCAAATAACGGGGGAAGGAGAATTCCATGGTCTTATCACCTGTCAGTGCGGGGCGTTCCTGCCTCGCTCCGACCATTTGAACGGCGCAGCGAAGCCATCTCTCCATCGCCCGGAGATCGCTTCCCGAAGGTCGTTATGACCGACAAAAGGAACTCCCTGATGGTCATCGCCGTCTGCTCCCACCCTGGTTGGAGCTGGTAGCGGTGCAATGCGTTGATCGAAAGCCGGGTCAGCAATTCACGATCCCTGGCAAGTGAGGAGAGCCGCTCTGCGAGCATCCCTGAATTATCCGGTTCAATGAGAAAACCTGTCCTGCCATCCTCGATAATTTCCCCCGCCGCGCCAGCCAGCGTTCCGATGGCGGGCAAGACCAAATCCCATGCCTTCAAGATAGACAATGCCGTATCCCTCGTAAGTGGAGGGGACGACGAGAACATGGGCTTGACGGAGCATTTGCCTGAGAGCTTCATCATTGAGCGGTCCATGGAGAAAGATGAAGGAGGCGAGACCAAGGTCTTGATCTTTTTCCTCGATGGTTTTCGCGTAGAGGGGGTCGGCTGTGGACGAGCCGACAACATCCAAACGGCAAGGCTGGATATTATGCAGCCCTGCGACCAGTGCCTCGATCAATGTATGCAATCCCTTGCGTTCGATCAGGTTCCCTAAAAAAAGGATCCTCAACTCGTCGCTTTTTGCCCGTTCGGTAATTTCGTCTTCGGAGACTGCCACCCCAAACCGGTCCGTTGGCGGATAAGCCACGATACGCGGGCTTGCCATACTCCGCTAATCCATTGACCACCCTTTGTGTTGTCTGTGAATTAAAAATGAACCCGTCCACACTCTGCAGGTATTTTTTCTCGATGAGGCGGTAAAAGGCGTTCTGCCAGCCGGGTCGTACTTCGGAGCAGCGCAAATGATGGACGAGCGAAATCACAGGATAAGGGTGTTTCGCCGAGTTTGCACGGATAAGGGATGGATGATTTAGTTCGTCCTGGATGAGAATATCCAGATCGTTCGGAAGCCGGAAGTACAGGTTGTCCATCAGGTGAGCGGCGTAATTTCGCCACGGCAGGCTGATGACCTGCACCGTATCCCCCTGTGCGCGTAAATATTCCACAAGCATTCGGTCGTACAGGTATCCGCCGCTGAGGGTGTCGAGCGAACCGTAAATGATGAATCCGATCTTCATGGATAATTGTTAAACGTTTAATGTTCAATTTTGAAGGATGCCCATGCCGAACTCGTGTTCCCACAGTACGACTTTTATCCCGGATAAATTCCCTGCCTTGATCCGTTCACCCAGGCTGGTGCAAAGAATCCGCGCGAAATTTTCGAGGGACGGGTTCAAGCCTGCAAACTCAGGTTTTTCGTTCAGCATCTGCTCTTTATAATAGTTGACGATCTCATCGAGGATCTTTTCCACGTCCACAATATCCACGAGATATCCGTGTTGATCAAGATCCCTGCCTTCGAGCTGCACTTCAAGAAGGTAGTGATGCGAGTTGGGGAGGCTTTCCGCGCCCCAGTCGCCTCCGATCAGGAAGTGGCGGGCGATGAATTCGCGGCGAACGGAGAGGGTGTACATCGGGTGCTCCTGTATCAAGTTAATCCAGAGTTCAGCGTGTATCGGATCGTTGGCGCGCATGATAAAGTGTCCGTTCTCACGGGTGACGGGCATGGCGAAGGGGAATTTATTGGCGCTGGTGCAGTATTCAAGATCGGTGACAGGCGCATGGGGCATGGCAGACTCCCGCAAAAGTCTCCCGTCATGGGAATTCCGCACCCTGTCCAGGAAGGAGTTGACATCCGGCAATTTACCGCGTAACAGAGCCTCCATGTATTCCGCGCAAGCCTGATCTTCCTCACCCCCATCGTAGGTAAAGCCTGTGACCACAAAAGAAACCTCATCCGGCTGGAGGCGCTGAATGTATTTCACGGTGGCACTGGCAACCATAAAACTGGCTGCGACCATCCAGTCAGCATGCGTACTGCGGACGATCCCCTGAGTGCCCGCGCTGGTGCGTAGAACGATGATCCGTCCGTTCAGGTCAAGTCCGTGGGTGTGGGTGGGGGAGTTGCCAAAATCAAAACCTGCGGGTGGGATGCCGCCCACTTCGCCGCAGACCAGCACGTCAGGATTTTGCCGTTTGAAATCCAAGGCTTCATCCACTGTGCCGACGGGATGAATTTCCTTCGCACCGCGCGAAAACGCGACGGCTGCGTTGGTGAAGGCGCGGATCACATCGACAACGACGACCAGTCCCGTTGCCGTATGACAGGTTTCGAGGTCGGTATAACGGAATTTCATGGGTGATGTTCGAAAATGACCTGCATGGTTTCCCGGGGATTCTCATCGATGAGTTGATATGCCTGCGCGGCTTTTTCGAGTGGGAAGCGGTGTGTGATCCATTTTTCGGGTTGGATGCGTCTGAGCGCATCCCAGGCGACGGCAAAGCGGCGGGGCTTGTCCCAGCGGGCGGACAACTCCGGCGCGATGGTGCTGACCTGTGACGAGATCAACTTGATGCGTGAGCGATGGAACGCGCCGCCAAGATCGATGGGCGCGAGTTTCTCTCCGTACCAGGAGCCGATCACAACCCGTCCCGAAAAGCGGGTGTGGGCTATGGCGTCGTTAAGAGCTGAGGGATTGCCACTCAATTCATAAGTCAGGTCGAATCCGCCTGGCGCGTAGTGGGATAGATGGGAATGGAAATCCGGGTCACCCGGGTCAATCGAGCCGGTGACTTTTAGTGCAAGCGAGGATCGGCGGCGCAATGGAAATCGATCGGCTGTGACAAGGGTGTCGAGAGGAAATTCCTTCAGCAGGCAAGTGCTAAGCAGACCGACGATTCCCTGTCCGAGAACCAGGACTCGTTCACCCAAAATCGGCGCACCGTCCTGTACGAGGTTGACGGCGGTCTCCATATTGGGGAGAAAGCAGGCAGATTCGCGGGAAAGGGAATCGGGGATCGGAAACAGTGAATTGGGAGTTGTAATGAAGTGGGAGGTGTGCGGCTGGAATGCAAAGACGAGTTTGTCGCGCCATGACCTGTCCACGCTTGAACCCGTCTCCCTGACTACTCCGACCGCTGCATACCCGTATGCCAGCGGGTACTCAAAATTACCGTGCAGGCTGGAGATCAGCGAGTCCGTTTCAAGGTTCCGCGGGAAACAGCCCTGGTATACCAGCATCTCCGTCCCCGCGCTGATCGCGGAGCAGATCGTTTCCACCAGTACTTCATCCGCGCCGAGGGCAGGCAAGGTCTCTTCACGGAGTTCCACCTGGCGCGGCGCGGTGAAATATATCGTTCTGCGTTTCATACACCCATTTTACCCCCCTGCAATGTATTTATTGCCTGTCAGCAAGCAGCAGGCTAATCAATGCCACTTCCGCAATTTTTGCAGGCACACCGTAAATGGAGTCGTGACTAAAAAAAGGCGTACCGTTGATGATCACATACTGGATGACCCAGATGAAGATCCAGGCCGCGATGGTGAGCAGGGCAAAGCCGATCAGCACTTTTCGGATGAGGTCATGCCGTTGCTGGAAAAATGGGATCGGAAGGATGTACGCGCCAAGCAGACCGAGATAGCCAAGACCGTTCAGGATGAAAAGTGGATCGGGACTTTCGGGGAAAAGCATCTTGTCAAACGCCGCAGCCAGGTGCAGGATGGCAGTGACGAGTGTGGTGATGATAATTCCGTAACGAACATAGCCAGGTTTCATGGCACGTCTCCTTTCTCAATGTCGTTAGCGGCTAGACGAGGCGGATGACCGGTTCTTTACTTTGCAACCCCGCGACCTGCCAAAAGAATGCCCACTCCGCTGATGATCAGATCGCGGGCGCGGACGACCAATGTCAGGCTGATGGCTGAAGCCGCGCTTACACCGAACGCGCCAAGCGCGAAGACCTGGCTGGCTTCGAGTGCGCCCAGCCCGCCAGGCCACGGGACCAGGAAGGCGAGCCAGTTCATGGTCCAGGCAGCGATCGTTTGCCATGCGGTGAGTTCCATCTTCAGGAAGGAGGTTATCAGGAAATATTCGCTGACCATGCCGACCGCGGCCATCACTGAAACAAAAATGGCGGTTAGTAATTCTTTCAGATGATTTCGGCAGAACGCGCCAGCCATCCGTTCGGAGGCGATCAGGAAGCGGGTCGCCTTGTTCCTTGGAAATATTCGCAGAATGGATGCGATGGGATGCCTGCCGGAGCGCAGCAGGAGGATGTGGATGGGCGGCCATGCCAGCAGGGGAACGATCCCAATCAAACCCGGGATGGGCTGGCTCCCGTCCTGTTGAGAAGATCCCTGCTTCAAAGATAGCCGCCAAACCGGATGCCAGCAGGATGAAATTGGCGAGGAACTCGAGTAGTTTATCCATCAGGACGGTGGCGGTAGCGCGCGTGTATGTCAGCCCGTAACGGTGTCGAAGCGCCAGCACCTGCAACGGTTCTCCGCCAATCTGCGGACCCAGGGTGAAGTAACTCACCCCAAACACCGCCACGCGCACAGCCAGCAGGGGGAAGAATGGGACGTGTTTCGCTTCAGCCCGGGTAATGATCCACCATCTTAACGTGATAAGTACATAGATGCCTGCGTTAATTCCCACCAGCGCGGCAATTTGCCAGAGCTGAAATTGACCCAAGGTGGACTGGATATCTGCCAGTGGCGCGTTGCGAAGGGCAAAGTAGAGCAGAGCGGCGAGCAGGAGAACCCAGAGAAGGCGGATGAGATATTTCTTCATTTGAATATTCAGTACAGTACGGAATAATCCGGCTACGTATTTCCTACAGCATACATGCCCGCTCACACAGACGGATTTTCGATCAACTCCCTCATCTCTGCCAGAACAGCCTGGTGGATGACCTGCGTTTCAGTGGTGCCGAGGTCCCTGGCGTAGATCGGCTTGCCAATTTGCACGCGGATGTGGACATCGGTTTGCTTGAAGAGGATATGCGCCAGTAATTGCAGGGCGGCTGACAACTTCTCCCGGTCTTCCCTTGTTTTTTTGATCTTGAGCAATATGTGCCGCGTGGATTTTTCGCGGATCACGCCGCGTACCAGCAAGGGCAGGATGGCTGTCTCCGGCGCCATGCGGACGAATACGCCCACACTGTCCGTCCAATCTTTCAGCGACTCGACCGCGCCCGGGTACACGTCCGGGTCGGGTTCGATCTTCCCTGCAGGGAAGGTGAGTACCGCGTTTCCCGCGCGCAGGTGAGCGCTGACCTGCCTGACGAGGACCATGCGCGCGGCGGGGTCGTCTCTCACAAAGAAGAGACGCCTGCCGGTTTCAGGAAGCGCGGTGAGAAAGGGACGATCCAACGCGATGATCTTTAAGTCGGGTCGGTTCAGCGCGGCGAATACAGCGAGCGTATCAGCCATGCCCGGATGGTTGGATAATGCCAGGAACGCGGAAGCGGGAATCCGGTCTGATCCAAAAATGCGTACATCGCGGGCGTATCGTCGCAGGAGCAGGCGCGAGGCGTCGGGAAGTCCGACAGTCCCGACCGCGTTGTCGAACTCCACCATCTGCCCGGCGAATATCTGCGCAGGACGCAGGAAGAGCCCGCGCAGCAGTCTTGCCGGCAGGGGATAATCCTGCCAGCCGAAGGAGGTAACCAGGTCATCCAGGTTAATCCGGGTGAGGGTGGTGAGATTGGATTCCATATTTCTGAAGTGTTTTTATGATCGCATGCCGCCATCCTCAGAGGGGCGTTGTTGAAGGATGGCGGCAAAGCACTATTCGGGTTCCATTGAAAAATGAAGAGGATATCCTTCCAGTCCCGCCGCGAAGTGGGCTTTGTTGATGCGTTTCTCCGCCTCCGCCTTGGGCAGGATCTGCACGACAGCCATCCCCTGGTTATGAGCGCTGAGCATGATCTCCACCGCTGCGGGGTAACCGAGGAGGAATATGGTGACAAGAATGTGGGTCACAAAATCCATGGGGGTCACATCGTCGTTATGGATGAGAACGCGATAGAGCGGCTCAAGCTCCGTCTTCTGGTCGGGGGTCGTCCCGCTGTCGGGAGTGGTTTGCGGTCTCATTTTCGAATCACAAAAAACTTCTCAGCCCCTGCTCCAGGCAGTGGATAAGCGCGCCATTTCATCGCGGGTCAAATTAATATCCCCCGCCTCGAAATTTTCCCGGATGTGCGCAGGATCGGACGACATCGGGATGGTGATGACCCGGGGTTGCATCACCAACCACGCCAGCGCGACCTGGAATGGAGTGGCGGAATGTGCCTCGGATACTTCCCGCAACGTCTTGTTGACGCGGATGCTCCGGAATTTAATGGGTGAGTAGGCTGTGACCAGGATGCCGTTCTCCTGGCAATACCCCACCACGCCGTTTTTCACGTACTTGTCATTTGGCAGACTGTAGGGAACCTGGTTCGTGATGATCGGCGTTTCGGAGTACTCCTGCGATTCCCTGAGCTGCTTCAGGTTGAAATTACTCACTCCGAGGTGCCTGACCTTCCCATCGCGGACCAGTTTGTTGAGTGCACGGAAAGTTTCTTCCAGGTTCATAAGGGGCGTCGGCCAATGGATCAGGTACAGGTCGAGATAATCCATTTTCAGGCGGCGCAGGCTGTTATCACATGCCTTGAGTACCTGGTCATGCTTCAGATGGAAGGGTTGTACCTTGGATGTGATGAAGACTTTCCCGCGGTCGATGTTCATCTCTCTCAAGACTTGACCGATCAATTCTTCTGCATGCCCGTTGGCATACATCTCGGCTGTATCGAAATGCGTATAGCCGATTTCCAGTGCAGACCGCAGGGCGATCATCGAACTGGCGTCCTGACTCCGATCGACGGTTTCCCTGCCGCCGATGCTCCAGGTGCCAAATCCGATCTTCGGGAGGCTGAGGTTGTGAATGGTTTCGTAACGCATGGGTGGGATTATAGCATTATGAAAAAACCCGCCTCACTGGGAGACGGGCTTTCTAAATATTACTGTCCATATCACCGGTTATTTAGCTCATTTGTGCTTTGGCAGCGGCGTAACCTTTATCCATGGCGGCATAGTTGTTGGGAATCAGTTTCTGGTGCTTGGCGGGGAGATGCGCCTTCAGCGCAGCCTTGGCTTCGTCCAATTCCACGGCGGGGAAGGCGGCAAGCAGCGCGCCGACCATCACCATGTTGAGAAGGCGGCGGTCGCCCGTCTCTTCGGCGATCTCGTTGCCGGGGACGAAGATGGTGGTGATGTCCGTCCGTTGTGCGGTGCGATCCACCATGGACTTGTTCACCACCAGTACGCCACCCGGTTGGACGAGCGATTCGTACTTGTCAAAGGAGGGCAGGTTGAGGGCGATGACCGCGGGGGGATTTTTCACCAGCGGAGAGCCGATCTCCTCGTCCGCGATGACGACGGTGCAGTTGGCTGTGCCGCCGCGCATCTCGGGACCGTAGGAGGGGATCCAGGTGACGACTTTTCCAGCGTCCATGGCAGCATAGGTCAGCACCTGACCTGCAAAGAGCACACCCTGTCCGCCAAAACCTGCAATGATGATTTCTTTTTGCATATCTGTTCGCTCCACTAAACCTTGATCTGTGCCACGTTCGCGCCGACCTTGTAATCACCGAGCGGATAGGCAGGGATCATGCTGTCTTCCACGAACTTCAGCGCGTTGACCGGGGTCATGCCCCAGTTGGTCGGGCAGGTGGAAAGCAATTCCACCATCGAGAAGCCCAGACCGCGCACCTGTGTTTCGAATGCCATGCGGATGGCTTTCTTGGCGAGGCGGATGTTCTTTGGGTCGTGCAGGGAACGCCGTACGCAGTAGCCAACGCCATCCAGCGTGGAAAGCATCTCAGCCACTCGAATGGGGTAGCCCTGGGTCTCCACATCGCGACCGAGGGGGGAGGAGGTGGTCTTCATGCCGGGCAGGGTGGTCGGTGCCATCTGCCCGCCGGTCATGCCGTAGTTGGCGTTGTTGATGAAGATGACGGTGATGTTTTCCCCGCGCGCCGCGGCATGAACGATCTCGCCCATGCCGATGGATGCCAGGTCGCCATCGCCCTGGTAGGTGAAGACGACGCGGTCGTGCATGACGCGCCTGATGCCGGTTGCCATGGCAGGCGCGCGTCCGTGGGGTGCTTCCACAAAATCAAAGTCAAAGTAATTGTAGGCGAACACCGCGCAGCCCACCGGGGCGACGCCGATGGTCTTGGGGAGGAGGTTCATTTCCTCGAGCACCTCGGCGATCAGGCGATGAGCCACACCGTGGGTGCAGCCGGGGCAATAATGCGTCTGTGTATCAGTGAAACCTTCGGGTCGGTCGTAAACCAGGTTATTAGGAGCAGTCATCCATCACCTCTGAATAATCGATGCCATGCGCGTCTGCCAGGAGATGCGCGGGTCGGAGTCGGGGGACCATTGTCCCGCGGCGATGCGGTGTATCTCGCCGAGGATCTCATCGGGGAACGGTACCACACCGCCTGTCCGCCCGTAGAATTCCACGGGGACGCGCCCGCGGACTGCGAGCCGGACATCATCGAACATCTGCCCCATGTTCATCTCGGTGACGAGGAAGGCGCTCGACGCGCTCGGTCAGTTCATCAAGCACCTTGATAGGGGAACGGGCTGACGGTGACCGGGCGGAAAAGCCCGACCTTGATGCCCTCGGCGCGAGCAGAGCGCACGGCAGAGAGTGCCACGCGCCCGGCGGTGCCAAACCCGACCACCACGAACTCGGCGTCATCGAGGTAGTATTCCTTGTAACGGACTTCGTTGAGCTTCCACTTCCTGCCAGCGTTTACCGAGGCGGAAGTTGGCGACCTCCTCAGCAGGAGGGTCAATGTAA
Source organism: uncultured Chloroflexia bacterium (assembly GCA_963823545.1). Taxonomy (GTDB): domain Bacteria; phylum Chloroflexota; class Anaerolineae; order Anaerolineales; family Villigracilaceae; genus Denitrolinea. Next base: position 76,599 of record CAWGMC010000052.1, read on the forward strand.
ATGGAGGACAGGATGCGGCGCTTGCGTCCCACCGCACCGTTGGTAGCCCATTCGAAATCCTTGCGGACGACGGGTCTCATCTCGGGCATCTCGGCGGGTTCCATGATCTGACCGACGGAACCGTCGAGAATCATCATGGTGATCATCCGGTATTTTTCGGCAAGATCAAAGGAGAGCACCATCAGGTCAATGGCTTCCTGGACGGAAGCGGGAGCCAGGACGATGCGCGGGTAGTCGCCGTGACCGCCACCGTGGACAGCCTGGTTGTAATCGCCCTGGGAGGGGGCGATGTTGCCAAGTCCGGGTCCGCCGCGCATTACGTTGACCAACACGGCGGGAATCTCGGTGCCGGCGATGTAGGAGAGTCCCTCCATCATCAGGCTGACGCCCGGGCTGGAGGAGGAGGACATGACACGCACGCCTGTGCAGGCAGCGCCATAGACCATGTTGATGGCAGCGAGTTCTGATTCAGCCTGGACAAAGGCGCGTCCCAGTTCGGGCATGCGGCGCGATAAATATTCCAGGACCTCGGTCTGCGGGGTGATCGGGTATCCGAAGTAGGCTTCAAGCCCTGCCCGCACCGCCGCCTCGGCGATGGCTTCATTACCTTTCCATAATTCTTTGGGCATGATCAGTTTCTCCAGTATTGGGGATGGGGCGGAGGATTGTACTTTGGGGACAATGCCGCCCGAAACCCCTGCTTTGAAAATTACTTCGCCGCGGCTGGCGCGGCAGCCTTCGTAATCTCGCGATAAACCGTGATGGCGGCATCCGGGCAGACCAGCGCACAGACCGCGCATCCGGTGCAACCTTCTTTAAAAGTGTGCGCAGGGTGAAAACCTTTTGGGGTCAGGCGGGTCATATCCAGCGCCATTACGCCCTGCGGGCAGGCATTGATGCATAATTCACAACCCTTGCAAAACTTATCACTTACTTCGATCCAGCCTTTTACAGCCATCGGTTCTCCTTATCTGAGAAGTCGGACAGGAATAGGTTGATATGCTTCCTTCATGATTATGGCTGTTTCAGCAATATAAGTGTAGTGCCATGCGTCACGAAGGCGGGCTAACAAACATCATTCATTTAAATACATGAATTTTCGTTCCACAAATCTTAACCGGGTGTTATTAAAGGTGAGTTATTTCCTTCCAGGAAAACGATCCGGGAACAGCATGCATGAACGATAGATTGTATCACCTGGTTTCGTGGGGACTTGATGAACTGGTCTGGGGAGGGGACCTGATCGGCGTGGAAAACCTGCCTGAGCATGGTCCTGCAGTCTTTGTCTCCAACCATCTCGGCGCACTCGGACCGATCGCGGTGGGAGCCTCGGTGCCCCTTCGATTCCATTTCTGGATCCACGCTGACATGCTCGATGCGCGGCTCGCGCCGGATTACCTGCGCCGCGATTTTGTTGAACGTCAATTGCACCTGTCCGAACCGGTAAGCGGCTGGCTTGCAGCAATCATCTCCAGGATCCATGTCCCGCTCCTGAGTGCATTGGGCGGGATTCCTGTTTACCATACACCGGGCGGGCATCTCAAGACCTTTCAACTCAGCCTGGACGTGCTTGAGGCGGGAGGGTATATTCTCATCTTCCCTGAGAATCCTGAATTACCCCTGGACGAGCGGTACAAGATGGCGCCTTTTAAAAAGGGGTTCACCCGTCTTGGCGAAATGTATTTTGAGCGTACAAAAAAAGTCCTGCCGTTTTACCCATTGGCGGTGCATGCTGAATCGCTGACGGTACGAGTTGGCAAACCCATCCGGTACAGCCCGATGAGCAATCCAGCCAGTGAAAGGGCGCGGATCGTGAACCTGCTGGAATGTGCCATCCACGAGATGTACCTGCAGGCTTCGAACGGTGAAATAGTACAATTGCCACTTCCGAACTGATATGCGCACATCCTTCCATCCTTTCTGGGCGGGAGTTCGGGATGAACTCCCGCTGCTCATTGGAGTATTTCCTTTTGGCTTGATCTATGGCACCCTGGCACTGGGTGCAGGCATCCCCATCGCCGCTGCGCAAGCCATGTCTGCAATCGTTTTTGCCGGTTCCTCCCAATTTGCCTTTGCGCAACTGGTGCATGAATCAACGCCTGCGCTCGTCATCCTGCTGACGATCGCGGTCATCAACCTGCGCCATATGCTTTACAGCGCCTCGCTCGCGCCATATCTCGAAAAACTAAAGCTGCGTTGGAAGATCCTGCTCTCCTACCTGATGACTGACGAAGCCTACGCAGTCGCGATCCTGAACTACGAACGGACCGGCGGGAGCGCAGGGGGACATTTATATTTTTTCGGGGCAGGTTTGGCGTTATGGACGACCTGGCAGAGCAGTACTGCGCTTGGACTATGGGTGGGAGCCTCCGTCCCGGCTAATCTCTCCCTGGACTTTGCCCTGCCGCTCACCTTCATTGCCATGGTCGTACCGATCCTGAGGAATCGCCCTGGCGTGGCAGCGGCACTCTCAGCAGGAATCGTTGCCGTGCTTGCATATCCACTGCCTTATAAACTCGGTCTCATCCTCGCTTCGTTGATCGGCATCTCTGTCGGGATCTACCTGGAGAGCCGCAGCGGAGAGAAATGCCATGCCCGGGGAAGGGGAAAAATGAATATCTGGCTTGTCATGCTCCTGGGGGGATTGATCACTTTCGGGATGCGGTACTCCTTCGTGTATCTGCTGGGTCGATATGAGATCCCGGCGGTGATGCGCCGCGCCCTGCACTACGTCCCGCCGGCTGTGTTGTCCGCCATCGTGTTCCCTGAACTATTCCTGCGGGATGGGAACATCGATCTCAGCCTGGGGAATTCCCGCTTGATCGCTGGGGTGATCGCCATTGCCATCGCGGCGTGGACGAGGAACAGCCTGCTCACGATCCTGGCGGGAATGGCTGCCTTGATCATTTTTCAATTGTTGGGACTGTGATTTGTTGACAAAAACAAAATGGCATAGTAATATTTGCCCGCCCTAAACCATGCCGAGGTAGCTCAGTGGTAGAGCAGGGGACTCATAAGCCCTTGGTCGCGGGATCAACTCCGCCCTCGGCACTCAAAATTGGCTGAAAAGCCCTTCCACATATGGTGGTCTTCTTGAAAAAGAGGCCACCATTTTCGTTAT
>CAWGMC010000053.1:0-62219 GCA_963823545.1 uncultured Chloroflexia bacterium
TTCTTCCTGGTGCAACTGAAAATGGAAAACGACCGGGTTCGCCGGTCGGGTTTCTAGGCTCAATTGTGCTCAATAATTAAGTGGGTGGAGGATGAGGAAACAGGTAGCAAGATGGAATTGGGTAGTTGGATAGTTGAGGATTTTGGTAGTTGGATAGTGGAGATGGGGAATGGCGGAATTGCTTTGGGGGTAAAATATGAGCGGGAGGGTTGCACCATGAAGAAGATCCTGGTTGTATTTCTTTGTTTTGCGATTTCGGGGTGTGGCGAGTTCTTCGGTGATCGCACCGACTTCGACAGACACAAACCCTCCGGCGCCAGCATCCGCAGCGGCCTCCATTCCGATCATTACGCTTGGAGAAGGGGATTTCTATTTCAGTATCGATGGTAAGCAGAGTTTCTTATTCTCGCGAAACGTGGCTGGTAACGAAACATTCCAGTATGTCCGATTGCTCGACTGGACCAGCACCGGCGGCAGTAAATTTGTCCGTATTCAACTTGATAGTCTGGCATGGGATATTCCAGTACCGGGAAAGTGGATAGGTCCTGGGCGGGGAAATGGGATAGCATCTTTGAGAAAGCCGCATCCAATGGAATTTATGTCCTGCCTGTGTTTGGCGTCTGGTTCGACTGGAATGATGGGAATGGCTTCTCCACCTGGAAATCAAATCCCCTGAATGAGATAAATGGGGGACCAGCCAGGACACCGGCGGAATTATTCATCTCCGACTCGCCCACCCAAAGAGCATGGTTTGGTTGGATGAAAACGCTTGTCCAACGCTGGCAGGGGCGGAAAAATATAATTGCATGGGAGATCTTTTCCGAAGTAAACATGGTCCCGGGTACCACCGAGTCGGAAGCCATTGATCTTGTAAAGCATGCGGCATCCATTATCGAGGATGCCGATTCATATCATCACCCGGTCACTGCCTCCCTGGCGGATTTTGGCAATTGGTCCGGTTTTTTTCGCAGCGACAGCATGGATTTCATCAACATCCATCCGTATCCGGTTTCCGGAAAACTGGATCGTACGATCATCACCGAAGTACATTCCATGCTGGAAAAATACAGCAAGCCAGTTTGATTGGCGAATCCGGCTTGAGTTTTGAAACTCCGGACAGCAACCCGCCCACACTGACAACCGCAGACCGGGCTGATCTTGGGATCAAACACGCCATCTGGGCAGGAGTGGCTTCAGGTGCAATGAATGGCCGCGCTATTTGGTGGGAAGATGGTGTCGCCATCTATTTCCCGGCTTTGAATATGCCCTTTATTCAAAAATATGCCAATGCAGACCTGCCAGCAGCGAATTTTGTCAGAGGCGTTGATTTCACCGGCTTCCAACCGTTAACATCCACAACCACCCCTGGAGTGTGGGGTGCGGCAGTTGGCAACGAGACCATGGTACTGGGCTGGTATCGGGATGCGAACAGCGAGCCGCCGGATTGGAAGTTGCAGCCCTTGCTCTCCAATCAGACGATCACCCTGACCGTTCCCGGCGATGCAACCAACTGGAAAATTGACTTTTATGACACAAGGACCGGCACTAATATTGTCAGTTCCGCCATTGTTACCCGGGAAGGCATGAAGATCATAATTACTCTGCCGGATTTTACGGATGACATTGCCTTCAAACTGTATATCCAAAAATAACCTGATTCAATTCCACCCCCGATTGATTGAGATTGACGATGGACCCCACCCCCGCCCCCCATAAGCGCTAACTTAAGGGAAAGAACCTGCCATAGAGATATGCTGTGTGAAAGCCCTAACCCAAGCCAGTTGTTGTGGGCGAGCTCGCGGGCGAGTTGCAAAGATAGCGGCGCATGAAAGCGAAGAACTGGTGCAAGTAAGGAACCCAAGAACCGGCAATGATCTGGCGAAAAGCATCGTGGAACAGCGCAGTCATGCGATAGCTACTAACCGGGCGTTGAGAGATCGAACCAATCGGGAATACTGCAGAGACACATGATGGATCGATGCATCCATCATGAAAGCGATCAGCATTTTGGCAAGTAAATATGTTTGCACCACTCTGGGATCTTTGGCGCGCAAATGATCAAAATTCAATAAGCTTTTGAGTTCTTTGATACATAACTCAATCTGCCAACGCATACGATAAAGGGTCAGAACAAGATGTCCCGACCAGTTTCTTCTGGCAAATTGGTCAGCAAAAGAACAAACCCGGCAGCGAAAAGTGTGTTTTCGCTGAGAGGCTTCCGTTTTTTTTGGTAGCGGAGGCGGATTTGACGTCCGGACTTCTTCGAGCTTGACAGGTGGAATGGGGGAGGCGATCAGACGGAACTGCAACCAACCTTGTGGTGTATCCATCCAAATTTGTTTTTCTGATAACGTAGTAACCGTTTTTAGCCACGGAATCGTCTCAAAACGTCGGCCTTCTGGTCCCAGGCTCGGCACATTTTGCCAATTAATACGTACAATGAGCCCCGCACCTGTGTTTGTGATCGGTGCCATGCTGGAAGCAAACGGATAAGCTCCATCGGCGATAAAAATTTCATTGCTTTGGGCATCAAAACGCGCCAAACTCTCGCCACCATGTTTATCGGTAATCTCAACCCCGTCCAGGCAGAGATTGCCCAAGTCAAAACTCAGATGAACGCGCCAGTCTGTGCCTTGGCTGCCCGGGATGCTAATCGTGGTGGCAACCAACTTCCCTATCCAATTCTTGCTGTTTCGCAATCGTTTCAAGACAGCCACATCTGAAAGATAGCCTATCCCAGTTAGTAGAGCCCATGCACCTACCAAGCGCAGTGACCAGTCGCTGCTTACATAAAACAGGATCAACCGCAATAAATCCTTGGCGCTCGTAATCTCTCGTTTGCGCTGGAACGCTTTTGCTTCTTTCGCTGTTCCTTCCAAATCAATCCCCAACTCCCTCTGAAATTTCTCCCAGCTTTGCGTTAACCCTTGCTCTTGTTTCTCAGCGCTTGGGTCTTCCTGCTCTTTTTGTCGAACTGCCTCTACTATGTTAGACTTGATGGGAACCTCCTTGGTTGTGGATTGGTTGTCTCAAACTCAATCTTACCAAAGAGGTTCTTTTCAATCCCGGGCTACAGCCTTAAGTTAGCGCTTATGCCCCTAACCCCTCCCCTGAAGGGGGAGGGGGGAATTTGACTCTGAATGGGGAGGGGAGAGGAGAGACCATCAGTTTTTAGAAAAATACCTGCCCACGAGAGGGAATTTGATGTATATTTAGGCATCCATCCGCAGCGGAGTTGCCGGTGTTCGAGAGAATCCTAAATCAACTTCGAGAAAAAATCCGTACACGGCAATACGTGATGACCGTCCATGCGGAAGATGAAATGGATGAAGACAGCTTGACAATCTTTGATGTGGAAAGTGTGATCCTGTCAGGTAAGATCGTTGAACGCCAGAAAGAGCAGAATACAGGCGAATGGAAATATCTTATCAGAGGCGAATCGTTGGCGGGTGATCCTGTCATTACCGTCACTAAAATCAGCCCGACCGGGAAGCTGGTGTTTGTCACCGTATTTCGGGAATAAGGAGAAACCATGACTTGTGATGTTTGCGGTAAAAAAGGAGCCGAAGTTCGTTACATGACACGCAGTTACGGCAAAGGTGCGAATTTATTGATCATCGAGAACGTGCCGGTTGTTGTCTGTCCCAACTGTGGGGAAAGCTACCTCACCGCGGAAACACTGCACGAGCTTGAGAGAATCAAGCTGCATCGTAAAAACCTGGCGAAGTTGAAAAGTGTGGCAGTGGTTGAATTTGTGGACCTGTAAGTAAAAAAATCCGGAGCCCAAGAGCTTCGGATTTTTTTCCGGACGATCGCTTCACTGGAACTGCCCCGCGGATTTGTATGCGGGGTACGGGCTTTAGATCAACCGGTCGCCGACGGCTTCGGAGTCGACCGGTAATGACAGCCGCGGCTCCGGCGGTTGTGCTGGGCGGCCTGGGCGACGATCAGCGCGACTTCCACCGCGTTGCGCAGACCGATCAGACCATCGCTCAGTTTGGTGGTGCGGTAGAAGGTCTCGATCTCGTTCTGCAGGTGGCGCAGCTCGCGGATGGCGCGCGAGAGGCGGTCGCCGCTGCGCACCAGCCCCACGTAGTGCCACATGATGTTCTGGATGGTCTGCATGTCGCCCTGGATCAGCGCGGGGTCGCGGTCGTCGGTCAGGCCGCTTTCGTCCCAGGCGGGGATGCGCTCGGCTCGGGCGGTTGACGATCGGCTGCAGTGCTCAATCCGCTCTACGATGTGCTGCGCGGCGCGGTGACCCCACACCAGGCCCTCCAGCAGCGACGTGGACGCCAGGCGGTTGGCGCCGTGCAGACCCGTGCAGGAGACCTCGCCCACCGCGTACAGATTCGCGATGCTCGACCTGTCCCCACTCGTCCACCTGCACGCCGCCGCAGAAATAATGCGCGGCAGGCACCACCGGGATCGGCTCGCGGGTGATGTCGATGCCCGCCTTCAGGCAGGTGGCGTAGATGTTGGGGAAGCGCTCGCGGAGGGCTCGCGGCGTCCATGTGCGAGGCGATGTCGAGCAGGACGTAGGTGTAATCGTGCTCGGTCATCTCCTGGTGGATGGCGCGCGCCACCACGTCGCGCGGCGCCAGGTCCTTCCACTCGGGCGAGTACTTTTCCATGAACGGCTGTCCCTCGGGGGTGAGCAGGATGCCGCCCTCGCCGCGCACCGCCTCGCTGATCAGGAATCCCTCCGCGCCCGGGACGGCCAGCGCGGTCGGGTGGAACTGGACGTACTCGGCGTTGATGATCCGTGCGCCCGCGCGCGACGCCATCGCCAGCCCGTCGCCGCGCGCGCCCGGGGGGTTGGTCGTGTTGCGGTAAGATGCGCCCGAGCCCGCCGGTGGCGAGCACGGTCACGCCTGCCAGTGTGCGGTGCACCGCGCCCTTGTTGCGGTCGAACACGTAGGCGCCGTGACAGGTGATCGGTTTGTACGTGTCGAGCGGGTTGCGCGAGTGATGCGGGTAGGTGATCAGGTCCACGGCGGTGGCGTTGGTGAACCACTGGATGTTGGGCTTCGACTTGAGCGGCGGCGATCAGCCCGCGCTCGATGGCCTGCCCGTCCCATCGCCGACATGCAGGATGCGCCGGCGCGAATGCGCGGCCTCCTGTCCCCATTCCATCTCGCCGTCCGCGTCGCGATCGAACGGGATGCGCGGCCGCGGCGATCAGAACTTCTCCAGCAGGGCGGGTCCCTCCTCCGCCAGGATGCGCGCCGCGCTCGGCAGGGACGCGCCCGCGCCCGCCTCGAGGATGTCCTTCACCAGCAGGTCGGCGCTGTCATCGGGACCGCGGCTGATGATGCCGCCCTGGGCATAGCGCGGTGTTGGATTCGTGCGGGTCGGGCTCGCGCGTGATGATGGTGATGCGGACGGTTGGGGTTTTCCGCCAGTTTGCAGCGCGGCCGTCGCCCCCGCGATCCCCGTGCCGATGATGAGTACGTCTGTTTGGAGCATGGGTCTCGAGTAAGCGTCGACAGGATGGTGATATGTCGATCAATGATATTGGGCTGTCTGACGTAGAAGATCGTGACCATATATCAAACCGTGAACACTCGATTGAACTACTCTACGTTTCACGAATCACCCAGACTACCTATCCGATCTCGATCATCCTCTGCACCGACCGGGCGGCGCGGACGCGGATGTCCTCGGGGACTTCGATCACGTAGCGGTTGTACTTCAGCGCGTTGAGGGTGTCTTCCATGGTGATCGTGTTCATGTGCGGGCAGCGCACCATGCACAGCCGCAGCATGTCCTTTTCGGGATTGGCGGCGGCGATGTTGTCGCCCATGGAGCACTCGGTGAGCACCAGATAGTGGGGCGCCTTGGACTCTTTCGACATACCGGATCATGGCGTTGGTGCTGCCGGAGAAGTCGGAGGCGGCGGTGACCTCGGGGCTGCACTCGGGGTGCGACAGCACCGCCACATCCGGGAACTGGGCGCGCACGGTCTGGATATCGCTGCACGGTGAACTTCTCGTGCACCTCGCAGCGTCCGCGCCAGCCGATCAGGAGTTTGCCTTCGCGGGAGTGGGGCGGGAGGCAGGGAGAGGTCGGGGAAGATGATCTGCTTGCCCAGTCTCGCGCGCCACGTTCCCGCCCAGATACTCATCGGGCAGGAAGATGACCTTGTCGCTCTTGAGCGATTCCACGACCGCCACGGCGTTGCTGGAAGTGCAGCAGATGTCGCTTTCGGCCTTCACGTCCGCGTAGGTGTTGACGTAGGTCACGACCGGCACGCCGGGGAAGCGCGCCTTCAGGTCGCGCACATCCTGGGCGGTGATGGAGGCGGCCAGCGAACAGCCCGCCTTGTCGGAGGGCAGGAGCACGGTTTTGGTCGGGTTCAGGATCTTGGCGGTCTCCGCCATGAACCTGACGCCGCAGAAGACGATCACATCCTTGTCGGTCTGGGCGGCTTTGCGGCTCAGGTCGAGCGAGTCGCCGGTGAAATCGGGGATGGAGTAGAACAGGGCGGGCTCCATGTAGTTGTGACCGAGGATGACCGCGTTGCGTTCCACTTTCAGCGCGTTGATCTCCACGGCGATTTCGGCTTTGATGCGCAGTTCCACATCCGGGACGACCTTTTCGAGTTTGACCCGCATTTTGTCGTACATCGCTTGAATTTGTGGATTCATTTTATATCCTCTTTATACACGGATTTCACGGATTGGACGGAGTCGCACGGATTTTTTTAATTATTCTAAACACGAAGGTCACAAAGGACAAAGGAAATACGCACGAAGGCAAAAATTTTTTCTTTGTGCGCCCTTTGTGTGACTTCGTGTGTAAAAAGGTTTTATCTGCGTAATCCGTAAAATCCGTGTCATCCGTGTACCGCATTAACGTAATCAAAACTACATCGAACACTTTGGCGGAGTGGGTCAGCGCGCCGCTGGAGATGAAATCCACGCCCGTTTCGGCGATGCCGCGGACGGTGTCCAGCGTGACATTGCCGGAGGCTTCCAGTTTGGCGCGACCGTCCGGTGAGCTTGACCGCTTCCGCCATCATCTCAACGGACATGTTATCGAGCAGGATCCTTTCGACGCCCAGGCTGAGGGCGGTCTCGAACATCCTCGAGGGTGCGGGCTTCGACCTCGATCTGGAGTCCGCTGATCGGCGGCTCTTGCCCGCTCGACCGCCTTCTTGGATGCCGCCGGCGTAGTCGATGTGGTTGTCCTTGATGAGGATCATGTCGTACAGGCCGATGCGGTGATTCTCGCCGCCGCCGAGTTTGACCGCCAGCTTGTCCGCGCGCGCAGACCGGGCGCGGTCTTGCGGGTGTCGAGGATGACGGCGCGCGTCCCGCGACCGCATCCACGAACTGGCGCGTCAGGGTGGCGATGCCGGACATCCGCCCGAGGAAGTTGAGCGCGGTGCGTTCGGCGGTGAGCAGGGAGCGGGTCCGCCCAGAGACGAGGGCGACGACCTGTCCCTTCGTCACGCGTGAACCGTCCTGCGACCTGCGGCTTGAAATCCACCTGCGGAGTCGAGAAGCTGGTAGGCGGCGCGTGCCACATCCAGTCCCGCGATGACCCCGTCCTGCTTGGCGATGATCTGCCCGCGCATGGTCGCGTCGGGCGGGACGATGCAGTCGGTGGTGGCGTCGCCGGTGCCGATATCTTCGGTGAGGGCACGCTGGATGCATTCGAGAATTTCGTTGTGGAAGCATGATGTGATTATACCGCCTTCGAAAAAAGGTCTGACTTGCGTCAGGGCATGATACTAAAAAAACTGCCGGATTGCAAGTCCGCAGTAGTCGGGAGCAGGAACGTTCAGGGCTGAGCTTGCCTGTTCGCCGATGACGGGGCGGGGCTTGTTCGCCAATCGCAAGCCGAGGAAGACCGCGACGAAGTAGGCGACGTATGCAAGCATCTCGGTCAGGGACGGGTTGCCGTTGTAGCCGAAGAGGGCTTTCAGCAGCTGGCCGAAGGTGGAGTTCTCGTCCACGATGGCGTTGACATCCCAGAGGTGCTCGATGACCGCGGGAATCCAGCCGACCTCGTTGAACTCGTGGACGCCGTGGGCGACCAGACCCGCGGCGAAGAGGATGAGCAGGAAACCGGTGACCTGGAAGAAACGGCGCAGGTCGAGGCGGATGATGGCCGCGAAGATCGACCAGCCGAGCAGGATGGCGGTGCCGAGACCGAGCATCGCGCCGAGCAGGGTCTGGAGCGTGTCCGTGGCGAAGACCGAGGCGGTGAGGAAGAGCGCCAGTTCGATGCCCTCGCGCAGGATGGCGAGGAAGGCGACGAAGAAGACGGCGCGCTTGCCTGTCGCCGAGGGCGGCGCGCTGGACCTCACCTTCGATGTTGCTTTTCAGGTCGCGGGCGGTGCGGCTCATCCAGAAGATCATCCAGGTGAGCAGGGCGGCGGCGAGCAGCATGGTGATGCCCTCGAAGATCTGCTCCGCGGCGCCTTCGAAGGAGAGACCCAGGCTGGTGAGCAGGATGCCGCCCAGCAGGCTGAGGACGACCGCCAGGACGGTGCCCAGCCAGACGGAGGGGATCAACTCCGTGCGGCGCATCTGGCGCAGGGCGCCGAGCAGGATGCCGATGATCAGAGCGGCTTCGATGCCTTCACGGAGGGAAAGGAGAAAACTGGGGAGCATGGATACCTCTAATATATGATGGTGGTCGGCGGGGGATCAGAGAGTTCCTGGTGCCGCCTGGATGGATCGGCAGGGGATTGAAATCCCCGCCTCAGTTCGTGGAAGCCCTTCGGGCTGAGGTGGGAATTCCAGCTCACACCGAGTTGGATGATACAAAATCAACCTAATTTAGGCTTATTTATCAAGATTGTATCATGTTGGGTGGGAAAGCGACAGGATATTTATCACCATATTAATAAATATTTGTCATCACGGATATGGGACGGGGTGAAAGGAAAAGAAGGATGAGGAGACTTGACAATAATAACGCCGTACGTTACTATATCCCTGATGATCAAAACCTTCGCTGACAAAGAGACGGAAAAACTCTTTCAACGTTTTGCATCCCGTTCCCTGCCAGCGGATATCCAGCACAAGGCGCGAATGAAGCTGGAAATCCTCGATGCAGCGGAGAGATTGGATGACCTGAAAGTTCCGCCCGGGAACCGACTGGAAAAGTTAAGCGGCGGCCGTCGAAGGTCAACACAGTATTCGCATCAACCAGCAATGGCGGATCTGTTTTCGATGGAAGAACGGTGATTGTTACGAAGTGGAGATCGTGGATTATCACTAAGGAGACTCGAATGACGAATAAATTACCTCCCATTCACCCGGGGGAGATCCTGCTTGAAGAATTCCTGGAGCCGATGGGGATCAGCCAGTACAGGCTTGCCAGGGACATCAGCGTTCCGCCGCGCCGCATCAACGAGATCGTCCTGGGCAAGCGTTCGATCACGCCTGATACGGCTCTGCGGCTGTCCCTGTTCTTTGGTCTATCCGAGCGATTTCTGGATGAACTTCAAACGCGGTACGACCTCGAAGTACAAAAAGACAAATTGGAGCACAGGCTTAAAAAAGAAGTCCAGGTGTACGCATCCATGTAATTCCTGTCAAAAAAGGCGGCATAACAGCCGCCTTTTTCGTTAATAGTGCAACATGATATTAAAGTTCATTCACCATTTCGGATTGATGGCGAACACCTAAAATCTGCGTGGACACGGATCGATTTCAATACACTATTTCCCCTTCTTATGTCCCGGCTTGCCCTTCGACATGCGGCGGAAGGGGGGCATGTCGATGGCGATCACCTGGCTGCGGGTGCCGTCCAGGATCTTGTTCCACAGGCTGTTGTAATTGACCGCGAACTCCTCGGTGGTGAGGGTGGAGGTGATGACCGTCGGCAGCTGGGCGTAGTAGCGGTGGTTCAGGATCTGGTCGAGCTTGTCCACCCCCCAATCAGAATAGGAACTGCTCTCTTTCAGGTCATCCAGGATCAGCATGGGGGTGTTCTTGACCTCGAAGAAACGGCGATCGAACGAGACGTCGGACTTGCTGAAGGTCTGTCGAAGGTAATCCAAGCACTTCGGCGACATTGACCATGTTGGCTTGACCGCCCAGACCGATGCGGTAGTTGCCGATGCCGGCGGCGAGGTGGGTCTTGCCGCAGAACGAATTGCCGACCAGGACCAGCCAGCCCTCGGGTTCCTCGGCGAAAGCCACGGCGGCGTTGAACGCCTTGCGCAGGGTCTTGACATCCTCCTGCGTCACCTTGTGGTGCGTGATCTCCCGCTCCCTGACCTTGTTGCCGAAACGGTCCTTCTTCTCGACCGTGATGGTGGTGGTCGAATCCCTGCCGACCTCCTCCTCGCGCGTCTCGAAGCTCTTGAAGGTCATGGCTTTGATCTCGGGCAGGGAGAGCATGGAGATGCCGGGGTTGCTGGTCTCGGTGGGGCGGCGGTAATCGGGGGCGGTGATGCGGATGTGCGCCACGAAGACCTCGTCCTGCAGGCGCGAGCGGATGCGGCTCTCGATCTCATCCAGCATCAGGTTGGTGGTGATGACCGTCGGCAGCTTGTTGATGTAGCGGTAGTTCATGATCTGGAAGAGTTTTTCCTGCGCCCAGCCGGTGGCGTTATGCGTGCCGAAGTCGTCCAGCACCAGCAGGTCGGCGTCGCGGACCTGCTCGAAGCGCGCCTCGAAGGTGGTCTCGGGGTCGCTGTAGGCGAAGCGCAGGGTGTCCAGCAGGTCGGGGACGGTGATGAAGAGCGTGGGCGTGCCGTTGTTCACGGCGAAGTTGGCGATGCCCGCGGCGAGGTGGGTCTTGCCGCAGCCGTACCCGCCCTCGATCAACAGCCAGCCCTCCGGGTTGCGCGCAAAATTCCCGGCGAGTCTCGAGGGCGGACTGCAGGCTGTTCAGGTCCTGGGGGGTCATGAACTTTGCGTTCCTGTTCCCGCGGGCTTCGAAATTCTCAAGCGTCAGGTGGCTCAGGCGGTCGAGGCGGCTCAATTCAAAGAGGCGGGTGCGCGCCCCCTCGGCGATATCGACGCTGCGGCAGGTGCAGGGATAGGCGCGCCCGAACTTCTCGTGCCCGAGCGGCACGTCGTAGCTGATGAAGCCGACGCCGTGACAGATGCGGGCAGTCGGGGTCGCCGATGAAGTCCTCCCGGGATGCGCTTCCTAGTCACGGAAGAATTCGGAGAACTCGCCTTCGGTGTATCTTTTGAAATCCTTGACAGCGTCTTGCTGATCTTTTCCTTCATCTCTGCCTTTTTCCTTCCACCGCTTAAGAATCGCTTCCACGTATTTCCAGTTGCGCACGTTCCTCGCCACGGCGATCTCGAACGCCTCCTGGAGCCAGTCCGGCGGGTATTCCTTCTCCGCGCCGGTGAGCATGTCGGCGACCAGGGGGGTCAGCGCGCCGATGTTCTGTTCATATAAAGTGAAGATGTTCGAGCGTTCGACGGGCGGCATGGACGGCATGGTGGCGGGGTCGATATTTCCCGCTTTGGAGGGCCTCCAGGGCGGCACGCCCGAGGGGGGAGTTGAGCAGGAAGTACTCGCCCGACTCGTTCTCGAACCGGAGCAGGGTGCCGCGCGCCACGGCTTTATCGACGCCGGGGGCGTATTCGCCAAAGTCGGCGCGGCGCAGGAAGCGCAGCGGGGGTTCCATGTGGTCGAAGCGCCAGAGGGCGTGCAGCGTCGCCCGCAGTTCCTCCGGGTCGTCGATGCGGGTCAGCAGGTCGCGGAAGAACGAGTCGGGGATGCGGGTGAAGGTCTCGGAGGAGGTGAAACCGCCGAACTTATTCATTGAGGTTCACGTAATTCTTAACGGCGTTCTCGAACTTGGCGAGCCGTTCGATGAAGACCAGGTCGATGCTGCCGGTCGGTCCGTTGCGGTGCTTGGCGATCATGATCTTGCGCAGTTCTTTTTGCCGGAGTCTTCCTCGTATTCGTCGGGGTGGTGGATGAACATGACGATATCGGCATCCTGTTCCAGCGAGCCGGATTCGCGCAGGTCGGAGAGCACGGGCTTCTTGTCGGTGCGCTGTTCGACGGCACGCGAGAGCTGGGCGGCAGCCAGCACCGGCACGTTCAGCTCGCGCGCCAGCACCTTCAGATTGCGCGAGATGAACGAGACTTCCTGCACGCGGTTATCGTTGCGCGTGTCGCCGCCCATCAACTGCAGGTAGTCGATGCATGATCAGGTCGATGCCGAATTCCATGTGCAGGCGGCGGCATTTGGTGCGCAGTTGCAGGGGCGTGATGGCGGGGGTGTCGTCCAGGAAGATCATGGCGTATCGGAGAAGACTTCGATGGCAGTGGGTGAAAAGCGGCCATTCGTCCTCGGTCAATTTGCCGTTGCGCAGGCGCTGGGAATCGATGCCGGTCTCCTGGGAGATCAGCGCTGCACGACCTGTTCGTTGGACATTTCCAGCGAGAAGATGGCGACATGTTTTTTGTGGGTCAGCCCGGCGTTCTTTGCGACCGAGAGCAGGAAACCGGTTTTGCCCTGACCAGGGCGCCCGGCGATGATCAGCAGGTCGGAGGGCTGCAAGCCGGTGAGCATATTGTCGAGGTCGATGAAGCCGGTGGGCACGCCGTGGATGTCGTCGGGGCGCTTGGCGAGGTCGTCGATGCGGTCGTAGTAGTCGCGGACAGGACCGTGCGGATGGGCTGCGAGGTCGTGCTTGAGGCGCCGTTCGCTGACGTTGAAGACGGCCTTCTCGGCCTCGCCCATGACCTCCTCGACGCCCAAGTCCGCTGTTGTAGGCGATGGAGGCGATCTGGTTGGCGGCGTTCGATCATCTTGCGGCGGACGGAATGTCCCTCGACGATCTTGCCGTAGGATTCGGCGTTGAGCGAGGTCGGCACCTGGTTGACGAGCGAGGTCAGAAGGCGGGGCCGCCGATCTCCTCGAGCTGACCGGCGCGTTCCAGTTCGTCGGCGAGGGTCAGCAGGTCGATGGGGATGCGTTGCTCGTGCAGGCGCGTGAAGGCCTCCCAGATCCAGCGGTGGCGGTGGATGTAGAAATCGTCCGCCTTGAGGAACTGGGCGACGTCGTAATAGACTTCGGGGTTAATCAGCACCGCCCCAACGACGGCTTCTTCGGCTTCCCGGCTGTGCGGCGAGGTTGGGGCGGTTGAGGAAATGGATTCCTGTGGGGGGGGATAATCGCTCATAAAATGGGTTTCAACCTGTGGGGTCGGAGGGCGGGTCTTCGGGCTTTTTTGTCCGATGTCGTCGAGGTCGAGTTTGTCGATGAAGTCCTCGAAGACATCCAGGCGGTACCGGTCTCATCCACGAGGGGAGCCTGGTCGGCGCTTCGTCGGGCGGGGATCGGGGGCGTCCTCGGGCATATCCTGCTCCGGCAGGATGCCTGCCACCTCCATCACGTCGGGTGGACCAGGATCGGCACATGGGCGCGCACGGCGAGGGCGATGGCATCGGAGGGGCGCGAGTTGATGGTGATCTCCTGCCCGTTCTGTTCGCAGACGATGTTGCCGTAGAAGATGTCCTCCTGCAGGCTGACGATCTCGATGCGGGTGATGCGGGCGTTGAATGGGTGAGGATGTTTTGAGCAGGTCGTGGGTGAGGGGGCGGGCGATCTCGACTTCCTGCAGGGCGACCTGATGGCTTCGGCTTCGTAGGGTCCGACCCAGATGGGCAGGTAGCGCTCGCCGTTGATCTCGCGTAGGACGACCAACCGCTGAGGGGACATGAAATTGACACGCACGCTGTCGATGACTACTTCTATCATGGGGAACTCCATACGGGCAGGTCTATTTTAGCACAAGTAGACTTGACCCATCTGAAGACTTGACATGTCTTATAGAGCCTGAATCCACGAGTTCCACTTTCAGAAAATGATCCCGATCGACCAGCTACAGGATGAGACATGTCAAGTCTCCGTATAGAGTCGTATTGCCAGAAACCCCAAACGCGGCTATAATCCCGTTCGCTCAAATCGGGGCGTGGCGCAGTCCGGCTAGCGCGCTTGCATGGGGTGCAAGAGGTCGGAGGTTCAAATCCTCTCGCCCCGACAGAGACGTAAGAAGAAATCACCCGCCGGACGGGTGGTTTTGTTTAAGGCTTGCCCCCATCCCCGACCCTCCCTTGCCTTCGGCAGGGTGCTGCGCGATCCCCCATTTGGATGCTCCGCGAAACAAAAAATGGGGGAAGGGAGAAAGAGCGCATGACCTAGGTCCTCTCCTCCGGATGACAGACACGGTGATAGAATTATCCATGATCGGTAAGAACGACCGGTCATCCATAAACCAGACATAAGGAGAACCCCATGGCAGTTTTAACTTACAAGTTTGAAAAAGCCACCTATGCGATCGAGCCGCTGGGAGAGGCGGGCGCCAAAATGACCATCACCTACACCCCCAAGATCTTCGCGGTGCTCACCTTCCACGCGGATGGAAGGAGCGAGGTGGACACCACCCACATCCCGCCGCGCTACCTGACCCCGGGTGTGGTCGAGGCGGAGCAGAAGAAGTACGCGGCGCTCATCACCGCGGACCGACCCCGCAACGCCTTCAAGAGCCTGCAGAAGCACTTCGATGATCGCAAGCTCAAGAAAGCCCTGAAGACCTGATCTCAGAGAGAGAAAGAAGAAACCACCCGCAATAGACTGAACCCTATTGGCAAGACAAAAAAAGAAAGCCCCCACTGGTCAACTGGACAGACACCTGGTTTCAAAAGGTGTCTGTCTTGTTTTCAATTGTATCCGTTCATAGTTGTAAAAGTAAATGTATTCATCAATGAGTTGCTCTGTATCCTTAAAGGTGGTTTGTTTGAATTGACGCAAATATTCCTCTTTGAGGTGTCCAAAGAAGTTCTCCATCGGAGCATTGTCCCAACAGTTTCCACGGCGCGACATGGAAGGCGTGATGTTATACTCGGCGACAAGGACATGATATGCCTGTGAAGTATATTGCGTCCCCTGGTCACTGTGGAGGACAAGTCCATCAGTGACCTTTTCTTTTTGTTTGGCTCGTTTCAATGTCTGCGTCACCAGAGCGATCGAATTGGTTTGGTCAAAGACATGTGCCACAATGAAGCCATCGTAGAGATCCTTGATAGTGGACAGATAAGCCCAGCCCTGCAAGGTGCGAATGTAGGTGACATCCGTGACCCACTTCTGGTTGGGTTTTGTCGCGACGAAGTCCCGATTGAGAACGTTTGGATAGCGATGGTAGGTACCGATTTCTTCCAGTTTTTTGTACATTTTGGGCTTTCTGGCTTGTGAACGAATCCCCAGCTTGTCTCATCAGCCTCAAAACAGCCTTGTGATTGATCTGAAGACCGAGTTTTCGCTGGAGTTGGATCGTAATCCGCCGATACCCGTAGCTTTTGTGAGAAGCCTCATAGACCGCTTGGATTTTCTCCATGCGTTCCTGATCCGGGTCTGTCTCTCCCAGTTTCCCCTCCCATGCATAATAAGCCGCTCGCGAAACACCAAAGAATTTACACATCGCCTTCACTTCGTATTCTTCCTTGTGGTGGTAGATCGCCCGATATTGCGCTGCGCGAGCTGCACTTTCCGCAATTCGGTATGGAATTTTTTTAGGAGTGCATTCTCCATCCGCAGCCGTTCCACTTCCCGCTCTTCACTCTCTGTCTTCACCGGTCGTCCAATCGGCTTATGGAACGAGAGTTCTCCTTCTCGCCGATACATCCGTACCCAGGCTTCGATCCGGTCTGCTTTACGGATTTCCAACCGAGCTGCCACAGCCGCATACGTCATATGCTCTTCCAGCACCAGACGTACCGCCTCCTGCTTGATTTCCACCCTGTAGTGCAACATTCCTTTTCTTCCTGACATAAAAGCACCTCCTGTGCTTAGTTTCTCACAGGAGGGCTTTCTTTTCGTGTCCGCTTTTCGGGGTCAGTTCACAAGAAGGGTGGTTTCGTTTTAAGCCGGAAATGGGAAGGAGGGGAATTAACGATTTACGATTTGACGATTTACCGATCGAGGGAGATGGCATCGGTGACTCATGTCACCGATGTGTGCGATGGTGGCAGGATGCCACCTCGCACGAGGACGCTGGACTGCGCAGCGCGTGGATCGAGAAGCACGCGGAGAGGGTGGTAAAATCCAAACCCCAGGCACAGGATGCAGCAATTGATGGAAGGCTGTTAGTGCGAAATCCCCCCTGGATAGCCTGGATATTTGTGACCCCAGGAGTATCTAATAAAGAGTTTGGCGTTTGTCATATGAAAAAGGAGGACTGTGAAGTCCATGACTAAAATCTATAATTTCGTCAAGAACCACCAGGTGATCACCTTTTTTTGCCTTTCCGCTTTCCTCGGCTATGCACCATGGATCTTCACCGGCAAGCCAAACTGGTTCATCTATGGAATGCTGATCTCCGGCTTCATCCTGACCTCGATCTTCGATGGAAAGAAAGGTATCCTCGATCAACTGAAAAATGCAGTCCGTGTGAGGAGTAATTATAAGAACTACCTGGCTGTGATATTGATCCTGGTGCTAAGCAACCTGGCCACGTTGCTTGCGGCGTTCCTCCTTTTTGGGGATAAACCTTCCCTGTACATGTTCAAGTACGAACCACTCGGTATCTTCATCTTAATATTTTTCGTACTGTTGGGTGGTCCGATCTTTGAGGAGCTGTTCGGATTGCGTGGTTTTGCCCTGCCAAAACTGCTCGAAAAGCACAGCCCGCTCAATAGTTCGATCATTGTCGGATTCTTCTTCGGAGCCTGGCACCTGATCGCATTCTTTGACCCCGGATCCTCGCAGTATGCCATTGGATTAATGTACTATCCTCTTTTCATTGTCCTGGAGATCGCCAGTTCGATCATCATGACCTGGATCTACTTAAAAAGCGATCGGAACCTGTTCCTGGGAGGTATTTTCTTTCACCTGACCATGAACATGTGCGATGTGCTCTTCCAGACCGATTTTAGATTGAGCAATATGAACGCCATTCCGGAGATAAATATACATTATTTTATTATCTATACCATTATCATCATCGCCGTGTCTGTGTTCATTGCGGTGAAAAACAAAATGTTCAAGCTGACGGATAATAAAACAATAACGGAAGGATGATGGCGAGTCTTGCATAACAAAAACCGCCTGACACCGCGTTGCACCTGACTGGCGGGCAGCATTTTTCCCGCCCGGCGGAGGGTCTTCGAACCGGTATCGGAGACGATCGAAACTGTTGTTGACCTGCCACACACTAGCGGTGTATTACCAGCCCTGAAACCTTCCCGGATAAGGTTATAATATCGACCTTTATGGTAACTAAACACTTATTACAAGTTCAGGTCGGTACAACAGTTCGCATTAAAGCATCGAAGGGGGGAAAGCCCTGGCTACCAAGATCCGCCAGTATGGACTTTTCACCGGTGACCAGGCGCGGGTTCTGCGCCTGGGAGCCTTCGCCGGTCCGGTTCTGCTCGAAGTGAATGGGCGGGAGATCGCACTGGGGCGCGGCATCGCCGCGAAGATCATCGTGGAGACAATCTGATGCAATTTGCACTGGTCGGTCAGCCCAACTGCGGGAAGAGTACACTATTTAACCAGGTGGCGGGATACAAAGCGGAGACGGGGAACTTCCATGGAACGACCGTAGCATTCACAGAAAGCAAGGTGCGCGTTGCGGGGCAGGTGATCCGCCTGGTGGATCTGCCCGGTACGTATACGCTGGAGGGCACCAATCCTGCCGAGGCGGAGGCGCAACGCTACCTGGGCTCTGAACAGGTGGACGTGATCATTAACGTGATCGACGCCACGCACCTGGCACAGGGGCTGGAACTGACCCTCGAACTGATGACCCTGGACCGTCCCCTGGTGGTGGCGCTCAATATGGTGGACGAAGCCAGGCGCACCGGTTTGCACATCGACGGTCCCGGTTTGCAGCAGAGGCTGGGTGTTCCCGTGCTCCCGCTGATCGCCAGCAAGGGACAGGGCGTCCTGCCACTCTTTAAAAAAGCCCTCGAAGTATCCCGCCGGGGTGATCCCAAACGGGACAGCACTTTGGCGAGCACGGATGAACTAAAGCGGCACCAGTTTGCCGGGGAACTGGCAGGTCAATACGCCAGGCAGGGCATCCGCCGGTTCACCTGGCGCGACCGGATCGATGACCTGTTGCTGCACCCCTTCTGGGGCTATATTGCCATGGGCGTCATCCTGTTCATCTTTTTCCAGGTGATCTATAGCCTCGGCAGTGCCATCGAACGCCCGGTCCTGGCAGCCTTCAACGGTTGGACGGACCAGCTCGTCCAGTGGGTGGGACCGAAATCCTTGTGGGGCGAGTTGGTGTTCGGTCTGCTCCAGGGGATATCCGGGGGTCTGGCGATCGCCCTGCCGTATTTGATCCCCTTTCTCTTTGGTTTGGGTTTGCTGGAGGATATCGGTTACCTGCCGCGCATCGCGTTCCTGATGGATGGGCTGATGCACCGGCTGGGTCTGCACGGCAAGGCGATCGTGCCGTTCATCCTGGGATATGGCTGCAACGTCCCGTCCGTCATGGCGACGCGCATCCTGGAGGAAAAGCAGGATCGATTTTTGGCGGCAGCCCTGGCTGTCCTGGTCCCCTGTTCTGCGCGGCTGGCAGTGGTATTCGGTCTGGTGGCTTTCTATCTCGGTCCGCTCTGGGCACTGGCGATCTACCTGTTCAACATCCTTGTGATCGCGTTGATGGGCAGGCTCTTGACCCGCCTGCTGCCGGAGGAGACACCCGGCTTGATCCTGGAAATGCCCGTTTACCGGGTGCCGACCTTCAAGACCGTTTTTGGGAAAGCCTGGTTTCGGGTACGCGAGTTCCTGGTGGAGGCATGGCCTCTGCTGATCGCCGGTTCCCTGGCGCTTGCGATCCTGACCTACTTCAATATCAGCCCCGCCATCAACTGGGCAGTGCGCCCGGTGACATGGGTCCTCGACCTTCCCGCGGAGACAGGCGTTCCGTTGATCTTCGGAGTTCTGCGGAAGGAATTGTCCCTGATCATGTTGCGGCAGGCACTGGGCGGTGCCGATTTCGCCGCCATGCTGACGCCGCTGCAAATGCTGACCTTCACGGTCTTCGTGGTCTTTTACATTCCCTGCCTGCCCACGCTGGCTGTCCTGCGCAGGGAGCTGGGAACCCGTCCGATGCTCCTGATCGCCCTGCTGACCGTGTTCGTCGCCCTGGGCGCGGCGTTGTTCATGCGCGGGCTGGGTGCATTTATTTTCTGATCTTTTTCGACGGCAAACCAGCCAGGCGCGGAGGGGGTGGTAAAATCCAAGCTTCAGGCACAGGAGCCGTCTACAAGCCGTTATATGGAACTGACCGTCTAAACACTAGTTGGGCGTTTGCATCCAGATTGTCATCAACTTATAAATACCAATTTAAGAAAAATTCATTTCCATTTTGCAGGAGAAAATCCTAATATGTCGCAACAACCGCCATCCCCTGTCAATAAGAACTCTCGAAAATGCCCAAAATGCGGGCATATGATTGATGCTGCTGAATTTACATGTCCCGGTTGTGGAGATTTTTTTTGGGGAGCAATATGGGGGGGAGTTAGCGGTGCAATATTATCGTTCGCAATACTAACAGTAGCATCTTATTTTGCCTTTAAATCGGGCTCAATATTTTGGATTATATTGGCAGTATTATTGGACTTTGTTCTTGGCTTGAGTGGATTAGTAATGATTTTAACTGCGTGGCAAAAAGTAAAAGGGCATTATTCAAAGTCGGCAAAGAAAGCAAAACCTAATGAACATTATATGCTGAAATGCAATGAATGTGACTTCACGCACCACATTCCGGGAGACGTTACAGACCAAACCGTCTCGTTCTTTGTGAAGCCAGATGAAGGCAAGATGGCTTGCGTTTATGGAGGAGGATCATTCAATGTTACTCTCGAGGTTAAAGATTTCTTTACAATTATAAATGTACCTAAATCAGGTCAAGTTTTATATTCGTCAATACGTGATAACATGAAACCCCTGCATAACCATATGATGTTGCATTATGACCCGCTATTCTTGATCATTCAACAGTCATCCGATCAGACCATACACAAATATCGAAAAACCCCCGAAGGGGACCAATTTATCAAGTTTTCCAAACAACATGGGGCCGATATGGTCGGAAATATTGACATATCAAAGGCTGAAATTCCAGAAATATCCTGGTGATTTCGCCGCCCAACAAAGCATGCAGCGATGGAGTCTTTCAAATGGATATGTACAGGACAGAACTGCTTATATGCGGTATTCCTTTTGTGATTGTTTTCTTAATGTTTGTGATTCTCGGTTACCTTCAAAAGAACGAAGAAAATAAAGAAAAAAAGCAATACAAACAAGGATGTGATCACGATTGGAAATACTCTCACCATACGTCGAGTGTTGGACTTGGAAGTCCGGATTTCGATCATTATGTCTGTGCAAAATGCCGGGAAAAGAAAGCGACTCCGACTCGATAGGGCAATTGCATTCAAAACAATCAAAACCCCGCCCAACACAGCGTCCCGGGCAAACGCCAGGATAATGCACTGGACGCGGGGACTGATGCACTGCGCTGGCAGTACCATTGGCGGTGAGCGGTCGAGTTTTGCCTTGTCTGACATGGTTGGTATAAAACAGGAAACCGTCTGAAAAGACGGTTTCTGTTTGGTCAGATTCATTATTATGCGTGGACGTGGGCTTTGGCTTCGCCGGCGGCGGCTTCCATGGCTTCGAACATCTCGCGGGCTTCCTCCGCGGTCAGGTTGGCGTCGAGCAGGGGCAGGTAGACCTCCTCCTCCTTGGCGAAGTGGACCTTGACCAGGGTGTACAGTCCGTAGAGCAGGAGCTTGAGTTCGTTCGCCTTCTTGGCGCCGATCTCGGTCGCAGTCAGGTTCTCGCGCAGCGCTCCCAGTTCCTGCGTCAGGCGTTCCACCTCCACGTGGTCGCGGCTCATGGTGGCGGTGCCGTAGGGGGAGCCCATCACTTTCTGGACGACGGGGTAGAGCGCGGCTTCCTCGGCTTTGGCGTGCGGGAGCAGGTGGGTGGTCAGGAAGGCATAGGCTTCATCGATCAGGTCGAGGCTCGCCTGGTTGAGCGTGCCGTGCACGGACAGACCGGCATTCTTCAGGGACTCGATGTGGGGGTAGAGTTCCTTGTGTTCGTCTCTCAGGGGTTGGGTCAGGGTGGTCATTTTATATCTCCTATTTCATCTCTGGTTGGTTGGATCTTACTGCTCCTACTATACCCCTCCCAATGGAAACGCTCCATGATGCATATCAATTAACTGCAGGGGAATTTACGATTTACGATTTACGATTTACGATTGAGAGGTGTAAGACTTGACATGTCTTATCAAGAGCCTGACCCTACAGGCTCCTCGTTCATAAATTGATCCCGATCAACCAGGGCGCGGATGAGACATGTCAAGTCTCCGCGTGAGGGGAGACCTTTGGTCACCGGAATGGCGGGGTCAGAAAGACCCTCGCCGGGCGAGTGGAAGCACCAATACATGATCCGTTGCGCATTTTGACAAAATAGCGCGATAATGGAATCGGCTTCTTCTCATCGCTGTTCTGTAATGACTTAATGGTCCGACAGATCCTTGTCCTGGAGGCGATCCCATGAAAAAGAAAACCAGAACAAGCATGTCAATTGCTCTTGTTATCCTTATCATTATTGTCATATTTACAACCATCCCCATTTCAAAACTCCTGAATGATAAATTCAATCATGGGCGGGAAATCCTTTTGAAGGATGGAGCACGTCTGCTGGCACTGGATTCCAGTGGACAGCCCTGGGTTGCGGACTCCAACGGGATTGGAAAGAAGTCTGAGATCGAAGTGAGAACACTGAAAAACGGCTCGTGGATCTCCTTTACTTCAGGAAAGACCGGCTTGCCTTATGACATCGTCAATTCGCTTGAGGCTGACCTCAACGGAAAAATCTGGGTCGGGACCTGGCATTCCGGCTTGCTTATGTACGACGGGGAAGAATGGACGACCTTCACAACCAAAAACTCCGGGCTCTCCACGAGCTATATCAACGATATCGAGGTCGATTCGTTAAATCGGATCTGGATCAGTTATGAGAGCCATTTTGTTGAACCCACCAAGGGTGTGACCGTTTTCGATGGCAACAAATGGTCCATGTTCACAACCGGCAATTCGGATCTTTTAAGCAATGAGGTTCAGACGATCGCCATTGACCCGCAGGGAAGAGTCTGGATGGGCATGCGAGGCGACACCATAGGTGTCAGCATCCTGGATGACGGCAAGTGGACATCCTACACACCGGAGAACTCGGGATTAAAAGCGGATGCCATCGGCGAGATCGCGTTCGACGCGGACGGCCGCGCCTGGATCGTGACTTACGGTGCGGTCGAAGGAATTAACATCTTCGATGGAAAGACGTGGGAATTTGTCAGTCCATACGACCTGGGCGTCCTGGGACGTGAGTGGATCATACCCGGCATCCATCTTGACCCGCAGCAACGAATTTGGATATCTTCGTGGTTTGGGACAAAAATATATGATGGTCAAAATTGGCTGGGCTTGATCGGGGAAGACGGAGGCAGTCTGGTCATCGACGACCTGGCGTATGATGAAGAAGGAAGGATCTGGCTGACAACGAGTGGGGAGTTGGTCAGGCTCGATCGGGAATATCCGATCGACACTCTTTGGGAGACGCGGCAGATCAGGATATTCATCACACGCGGATGGTATTGGTATTTGGTGGTGGGTCTGGTCTGCATACTCCTGGCTCTCTGGCTCGACCCTGTCTCCCCGCTCGCGGCAGCCATATTCGCCGGCGCTTTTACCATCACCGCCTGGAGCGTTCTGTTCAGCGCACCAAATTTGATCCTCCATCCGCCATTCGTAAATCCCGGAATATACGCGGCGGCGGGCGCGCTGATCGGCGGCATGCTTGGTCAATGGAACAAAACATACGCAGAACGGGCAGGCGTATCAAGATACCGCCCACTCATTGCCGGTTTTTCCATCGGTCTGGCGATCGGATTCTGTCAATTGCTGCCATTGCTGCTGATGCAATGACCAAACCGGGGCAACCCGCCGGGTAAAGTTCCACAGCCCGCCATGAAAAAGAGCCTCCTTATCGGAGGCTCCTTCATTTATAGGGTGCGAGAGTCCACTACCAGGTGATGCCGGGGCTGAGCGGTGGGGTGAGGTACTTTGCTGTGTGCTACGCGACCCTTCCACCCTTTCACTCTTTCAGGGCGCTGCGCGGAGACCCTCGCCGAGAGCATATTCATCCACCCGATCGAGCCACTCATTGAACAAGGCGTGATACAGTTCCTCCTGTTCAAAGTACAGCGCCGATGACCTGCGCGATCCAGTACTGCGAAGGTTCCTCTTGGATAATTCTCGAGGATTTCCCAGGCATCGCGGTAGCCAACAATGGAATCTGCCTTCCCGTCACGATAAAAGTTGGGGCGGAACATGGCTTTGAAATCGCATCTGCCTCGAATGTAAATGCGTAATTTTCCGGGTTCTCTCTTATCCCTGCCTGGAACTCCTGGTCACCTGTTCCATAAGCAGGGTCGGTAAAAGTCTTCACTGCATCAATCCACTTTTGGCTTTGAACCACTGCCAGTTGGTTGATCAGCTCCATCGCATCCGGATTTAGCCCAGCCATGAGCGCCTCTTCCTTCACCAGGGTAATATGCGCAGGGACTCTGCGTTTTGCATCCTCCGCCACGATCATTGGGACTACGAGCAATAACCCATCCAGGAATGCTGACCTATGGTAGAAAATTCCACGTGCCAGGTACGCCCCGGCTGACACGCCAGCCACTACAAATCGCTGTTTCGGGATGACCTTGTCGATGAAATCCAATACAACTTCCAGCAGCTTGTCCTGATTCGTGATCCAGTTTTTTCCCGGTGTTCTTCCATGACCAGGCAGGTCCAGATATATGCGTTTCCATCCCGGGCGATTTTTGAAAAGGGGCTCCATATCGCAGAGCATGGAGTAACGGTTAACGGACCAACCATGTATCATGAGGACCGGTCTGCCGTCACCAACTTCTTCATAATATACAGTGATGTCTTTTAGTTCGCAGTCCATTTTGTATTTCTCCATGTAAAGAGTATAGCACGGAAACCATCCCGCCCCGCAGATGACGCCCTCGGTTTGAGGGGTATGCCAGCGTGAAGCAGACCCCTCGCCGGGCGAGGGGATTGAAATCCATACCCAACCATTAAAAAAGCCTCCTGTATCGGAGGCTTCTTCTTTTGCAGGGTTCCAGGGTCGACTACCAGTTGATGCCGGTCATGTAGTTGAACGCCACGACGCCGGGACCGGTGTGGGTGCCGATGACGGGGCTGAGCGGGACGGAGAACGACTCCACCGGGTTCAGCCTGGCGCGGGCGGTCTCGAGCAGGGCATTGGCTTCGGCTTCGGCGTTGCCATGCGAGATGGCGAGGCGCACCGGGGTCCGTCCGCCGATGCGCTCGATGCCCAGCTCGAGCAGGCGTTCGAGCGCCTTGCCCTTGGTGCGGATCTTTTCCACCAATTCGATCCTGCCGTTCTGCATCTCCAGCACGGGCTTGATCTTCAGGGCGGTGCCCATCAGCGCCGCGGCTCCGCCGATGCGCCCGCCGCGGCGCAGGAACTCGAGCGTGTCCACGACGAACAGGACGCCGCTCTGGTCGCGGGCGGATTCGGCGATGCGCTGACATTCGGCGAGGTTTTCGCCCCCCCGGGCGGCATGCGCGGCAGCCAGCACGGACCAGCCCATTGCCATGGTGGTCGAGAGGGAATCGACGACGGCGATCTTCGTGCCCGCGCCGGAGAGTTGCTCGCGCGCCAGGGTGGCGGACTTGAAGGTGCCGGAGAATTTGGAGGAGAGGAAGATGCCCAGGACATCATTGCCCTGCTCGAGGAGTTTCTTGAACATCTCCTCCATGGCGGGCACGGTCACCTGCGAGGTGGTGGGCATGGTTTTGGCGGTGGACAGGCGCCTGTAAAAATCCACGGGCTGCATATCGATCCCGTCCCGGTAGGTCTCGTTGTCCCAGATGATGGATAATGGAATGACGTTAATATCGAGCGTTTTCAACAGGTCAGCCGGAAGGTAGGCTGTGCTGTCTGTGACAATTGCAACTTTGGTCATGACTTCTCCTTGAACTGAAGTGGCAGGATTATACCCAACCTTTGCCCGGTGGGGGGTGGGATGGTTGAAGGTTGAAGGTCGAAGGGGAGGGGGGGGAAACATGCAGAGACCTGCAGTCAGGGTTCCGACAGGATCATGGGAATGAACTTCAAGCCTGCCCTGCTTGTATTTAATGAAAAAATCCTTATACTGGATGTATAGGCAACTTCAAACCTGAAAAGGAGGTCCCATGTTCAAGCGGATGCTTGTCCTTGTTACGTTCTTTGCCTTGTTGTTGCTTGCAAGTGCGGGCGCCACGACCGGTCATGCACAGGGGGACGAACCTTTGAGGGAGGACGTCACCAGCCTCTACCGGGTGGCGGATATTTATCCCGGCGCGAGCGGGTCAAACCCTGCATACCTGGCGGCATATGCCGGCGCCTTGTATTTCAGCGCCAATGGGAATGATGGGGCAGGCGAGGAATTATGGAAATACGTCGCGGGCACAGGCGTGTCGCGTCGTCGCGGATATCAACCCAGGCATCAACAGCTCCTACCCATATTACCTGACCGTCTATGACTCCGCCCTGTATTTTTCTGCGACCGGGAATGATGGAGCGGGCATGAGTTGTGGAAGTACACCCCGGCTGGCGGCGCCCTGCGCGTGGCGGATATCAATCCCGGAGGCTCGAGCTCATTCCCTGCATCTTTGGCAGTGTATGATGGGGTCCTGTATTTTGCAGCGAATGGGGGTGACGGGGCGGGTACGGAGCTGTGGAAGTTATGACACCACCCACGGTGCACTGCGGGTTGCCGATATCATACCAGGTGTTGCAAGTTCAAATCCCAGAGACCTGACAGCCTATAATGGTTCCCTGTATTTTTCCGCGGATGTCGGTGGAGCGGGCAGGGAGCTCTGGAAGTATGACCCGGTCAATGGGGCAGATCAGGTGGAGGATATCAAAAGTGCCGGGAGTTCATTCCCAAGCGACCTGGCGGTCTACTCCGGCGCACTGTATTTCAGTGCGGCAGGGGATGGCGGTGAGGGAACTGAGTTGTGGAAGTATGATCCCACCAACGGCGCCCAACTCGTCGCTGACATCCATCCTGGCGCAGACCGGTTCAGACCCTGATGATCTGACCGTGTACAACGGCGCCTTGTATTTTGCCGCATCCGGGAACGACGGGACTGGCAGTGAGCTATGGAAGTATGACCTGGTGCACGGCGCGGATCGGGTGGCGGACATCCATCCCGGCGTGAGCGGTTCGTATCCAGCATATTTCGCTGTTTTCAATGGCTCCCTGTATTTCCAGGCAAACGGCAATGACGGGGCGGGAGCGGAGTTGTGGCAGTATGGCAACACCTCGACGGTATCCATCCGCTCGACGGGCAGCCTGGACGGCTGGGTGCTCGAATCCGGGGAGACGACGAACGCAGGCGGGACCCTGAACGCAAGCCGGGGCACCTTCCAACTGGGAGACGATGCCCAGGACCGCCAGTACCGTTCCATCCTGTCCTTCGACACCTCCAGCCTGCCCGATAATGCGGTGGTGACCGTGGCTCAAGATCTCCATCCGGCGGCAGGGCATCAGCCGGCACCGATCCCTTCACCACCATGGGCGGACATCAAGGTGGATATTCGCAAAGGTGCGTTCGGCACAAGCGGCGCCTTGCTGATCGGGGACTTCCAGGCTGCCGCCAGCAGAGCCAACAGTGGCAACCATCCTGAACTCACCCGGCCCGGACAACTGGTACAGTGCCAGACTGCTGGCGGCGGCATCGATACATCAATCCCACGGGCATGACGCAGTTGCGCCTGCGTTTCTCCACGGATGATAACAATGACAATGGAGCGGACATCATCAGGTTCTTCAGCGGGAACGTGGCTGTGTTTGGCGTCCGACCCATACTGATGATCAGTTACTATGTACCGTGAGGTGGCTGAAGTGGTCTGAATGGTCTTAAGTGGTCTGGAGTGGTCTAAGTAGTCTGAGGTGGTTGAGGGGAGGGGGTTGAAGTGTCACACCTGCCCTGGCGGGCGGTGCCAGGGTTGCGAGGTACTCCCGACATTTGCGGTGTCATTGCGAGTGGTACGTCCAGAGAGCAATCTCCTGTTAACGGCAGATTGCTTCGTCGAGCGGAAGTGCACCGCTCTCCTCGCAGTGACACTGTTATCCTGAGTTTCTCCGCGGAAGCGAATTCCCCCTTGACTCTTTAGAACATATGTGCTAAATTAAGGCTGCGCCGACCCGTGAACCCTCATCACGGCAGGGGTTTATTCCCTGTTGGACGGGCAGCGCATATTGGGGGGAAAACGAGGAAAAAGAGGAAACCATGAGCATAAAACTGATGTCCGCAATCTTCGCGACGAAATTCAGGGATCTGAAGGACGCGACGGGAAATGTCACCAAAGGCAGCACTGCCAAGCTGGTGCTGCTGGCGCTGGCAGATCATGCCAATGATAATGGGGAGGGCGCATACCCGGGGTTAACCAAGATGGAACTCAAAACAGGACTATCACACCAAACCATTTTGAGCGCCTATAAGACGCTGAAGCACAACGGGCTCATCACTTATATCGGAAAGTCAAAATTAAGAACATGCGACTATACCATCAATGCACAATGCTTCCCCGGCAAGGGTGAGCCTCTTATACTCGGAAACCAGGCAGATGTACCGCTCAAGCCACTTGAGTACCAGGACTCAAGCCACTTGAGTGAGGAGTGCAAGCCACTTGAGTGTCAGGACTCAAGCCACTTGAGTGAGGGGTGCAAGCCACTTGAGTGTCAGGACTCAAGCCACTTGAGTGAGGAGTGCAAGCCACTTGAGTATCAAGACTCAAGCCACTTGAGTGGGGTACTCAAGCCACTTGAGTTAAACCAATCCTTAACCACCCTTAAACCATTAAATGATGATAATGATGAGGAAAAAATTGCTGCAAAATTAAAGATTTTATCACACCTTTACGAAACCACGATCGGGGCGATAACACCGCTTATGGCAGACCTCCTGCGGAACGCCGCGATCGATTACCCGGAGGAATGGTTCGAACCAGCCTTTGAAGCCGCCGTTAAGAACAATGTGCGCCGTTGGGTCTATGTTGAGACGATCCTGGATGGCTGGGAACGAAACGGGTTTGGCTGGAAACCGGAAAGCGTTTCTGACCCGCCGTTCGCAGCAGATATTTTCGCGTTCGTTCAACCCAGGAGAGGACAAAATGGAGAAGATCAACCACACTATAAGATCCCTGAATATTCCGAAGCCGAACTTGCCATCCATCGATGAAATCAACCGATTGTCCAATCTGTAATGGGATCGGCTACATAAGCTACGACCTTCCGGTGGGGCACCCTGAATTCGGCAGGGCTTACCCCTGTCCCTGCAGAACCGGGGAGAGCTCGAAGGAGATGGCGAAACTTTCCGGGCTCAGCGAAAAGGACGCGAGCTGCGCCTGTCAAATGTTGCAACCACCCGACGCCCAGGAACCGCCGCCATGCTGAAAGCCTGCCGTTCGTTCGTCGAGGATCCAGTGGGCATCCTCACCCTCTGGGGCGGGGTCGGGAACTGGAAAGACGATGTGCCTGCAGGCGGTCGTGAACGAACTGATCGAGCGCGGGGTGATGTCGGTTTACATCACAGCCTTTGACCTGTTCTCACACATCCGCGAGGCGTTCAATTCCCGGCAGGAGGTCGTGTCCGAGAGCGCCTATAACAGGCTGGGGCGGTTCGAGCGGGTGCGGGTACTGGCGCTGGATGAAATGGACAAGGTGCGCCCCACGGATTGGATGCAGGAGCAATTGACCCACCTGATCGACAAGCGGCACAGGCACGGGCTGGACGGGGAGAACGGCACGCTGATCGCCATGAATACCGACCCCGCCCTGCAGAGCGATTGGATCGCCTCCCGCTTGATGGATGGACGCAACCAGGTGGTGCATAACACGGATGCCGATCTGAGACCCATGCTGAAAGGATGAGCCCACGCGCATAAGACTTGACATGTCTTATCAGAGTCTCGATATATGTGAGCTCTCGTTTATGAAATGACCCTGGTTAACCATGGCGCGCATGAGACATGTCAAGTCTCCGGGAGGGGAGAAATTAAATCACCCGACCCGCTCAGCCTTGCAAATAGGGACGATTTTTCCAAGGGAGCCAGGTCGGGAATAATCGAATTTAGCACA
Source organism: uncultured Chloroflexia bacterium (assembly GCA_963823545.1). Lineage (GTDB taxonomy): Bacteria > Chloroflexota > Anaerolineae > Anaerolineales > Villigracilaceae > Denitrolinea. The sequence goes on from CAWGMC010000053.1 coordinate 29,205, forward strand.
CTTGTTCTAGTTTGTCAATGGTGCTGTAAGGAACGGAGGAGAGAGGAAGTTGATCGGGAATGGGTGAGGGGGGATGGAGGGATCCTTTCGCCCCGACTGGAGACCCACGCCGAGAGAGGAATATTGGAGTATTTCTGTTATGAAAACAGCAGGACAAAGGTGCTCTAGACAAGTCGCAAAATACAACCGATTTTATTGTAGAACGTATATTCTATGATATAATATTTTCTTGTACATCGGAAGGAACATATGTCAAATTATCAATTTAACGAGCAAAAAGCTACTGAGGCAGCTTGTTTGTTGCTTAATATGAAGGGGGGGAGATCTGATTTCTGGTGGATCATCAAGCTTCTCTATTTACTAGACCGCGAAACTTTTAAAGAGATGGGAGAGACCTGTAACTTACAATTCTTATCGAATCCTTGAAGTATGGTCCCGTCGTAATGAATATCTACAATATAATAAAAAAGAAGGTTCCAAGTACAATCTGGAAATCCTACATAGTAACACTCCCAAAAGACTCTGAGGTCATGCTCAATGGAAGCCCGGCTCCGATAAGAAAATTATCGAGATCCGAATTAAGCTTGAATAAAGAGATATATGAAGAATTTGGAGACCTGACGGGTCAGCAGTTGGTAAAATTTACACACACATTACCAGAGTGGCATGATCCCAAGGATTCGAAAATACCAATTCCTATTGAAGAATTATTAAATGTACTTGAATTCAGTAGTGACGATACAAACCGTATTGTCACCGAATTAGATCAGGAACAACAAATAGATGCTGTCCTGGGGTGAAAGTTTTCATGATAGAGGCGGGTGCATGCTTTTTGATTGAACCGGAAAATGCTCGAGATCGGGGAAATAACAGCGCATCTTTTCATCGTGGCGATAGAACCAGAACCATATACAAATAATATAATAATCCTACCTGTTGATACCCTCACCAGTGAAAAGCAAGACAAGACTACAATCCTTGAACCAGGGGATCATGAGTTTGTACGCAAGCGATCGTTTGTAAAATATTCATCGCGCAAAAATAACATCAACCATCGACATTGAGCGATTAGTAAAAAAGGGAACGGCAAAATTAAGAGCTTCATTAGATCCATGTATTTTGGAAAAGGTTGTTGTGGGAATTAGAAAATCAGTTCGTACTCCGGCAGAAGTATGTAGGATGTATGAAAGTTATATGTTTAAGAATTCAAAAGAAATAAGCAAGCTACATCCTTGATAAGTTAGAACACTGGTTTTAAGACAAAATCTGGGGATCCTCGTCGAGCAAGTATGTAAGGATTTATAATCCACCTAAGAATAAATAAGAACAGGGTGAAGTAAGTTGGATGTGTCCACCCATTAGCAGTCAGGTGGCAGGATGTCGTATAACCTCCCAGTTGGACGCCTGGCACAAAACCTGAGGAGTAAACAGTGAATACATGCATCGCAAGGAAAAGAAACCGGCTCATATTGCTGTCATTTTTCTTTGAAATCAGCGTGATTTTACTTCCATGCAATATAACATCCACTTTCCCAGTCAAGCACACCTACACCTACAATTACTCCCACTTTTACCGCAACATCAACAGCAACTCCTTCACCAACTTCTACAGAAACACCCACTCAAACGCCCAGTCGAACACCCACGCCTGAGCCTACTATCACTATTCCATCAGGCACACCCATGTCAATCTGGAATCATATTCCAATTTTGCCTGATGCTTTGGCAGCAGAAGGGCAACCTTGAGATCGATGGTATAGGTACATTACTCACACTGACCAGGATGAAGTATTGGATTATTATGTTCAACAACTTCCTGCGTATGGGTGGGAAATCGAGTGGGTTAGCCCCAATGACGAAGGCGGGTACATTATCTACCGAAAAAACCTCTTTGATTTTATATACATTTTTGAAGATGGTGATTTGACCTTTGTAGATATATTTCTAACGGTAAGCAGTCCATCGTTAACGCTGACATTAAACATTATTATGAATTAAAAAGCGCCCAACAACGTAAAGAGGGAGTTGCCGATGAAACTGGTTGGTCAAGTTCCTGTTCATCCTGCTGGGCATCCTGCTCGCCCTGCTGCTGGTGGCTGCCACCGGGTTCCGCCTGGCGAACCGCACGAACGGGACGCTGGTCTCCTCGGGCGTCAAGCGCGCCTACCTGCTGCACGTGCCGGATTCCTATGACCCCTCCGTCCCGACCCCGCTGGTCATCAGCCTCCACGGTTACGCCGAATGGGCAGCCCACCAGGCGCAGATCAGCCGCTGGAACGACATGGCGGACGAACAGGGCTTCATCGTCGTGTACCCCGCCGGGACGGATTTCCCGCTGCGCTGGAGGCTGCAGGCTGGGGACAACCCGGACGTCATCTTCATCTCCGACCTGATCGACCAACTGGCAAAAGGAATACAACATCGACTCCCGCCGCATTTATGCCAACGGTCTGTCGAACGGCGGAGGCATGTCCTTCGCTGCTCTCCTGCGCGCTGGCGGACCGGATCGCCTCGGTCGGGATGGTCTCGGGCGCCTACCTGCTTCCCTGGGACGAGTGCCAGCCGAGCCGCAAGGTGCCGGCGGTGCTCTTTCACGGCACGGCGGATGGCGTCGTCCCCTATTACGGCGGTCCCTCCGAACCCTTTGACCTGCCCTTCCCGAACATTCCCGAATGGGCGCGGGCGCTGGCGGAACGGAACGGCTGCCGCGCCGAGCCGGAGGGGTTGCCTCCCAGCGGGGATGTGAGCGGAGTCCGCTACACGGGTTGTGAGGCGGACGTGGTCTTCTACACCATCACTGGCGGCGGGCACGCCTGGCCCGGCGGCGAGCCCATGCCGGAGCGCATCGTCGGCTATACCACGGATGACATCGACGCGACCTCTGTCATGTGGCAGTTCTTCGAGGCGCATCCGCTGGAGGGGGAGTGAGGGGATTTACGATTTACGATTTGCGATTGACGATTTGCGATTGTTAACAGGAGACTGCCACGTTGCGCCCGTGACCGATCCCCCTTCACTATTCACCATTCACTATTCACCTTCAACCTCTTCTGAACCAGCCTCTTGGGGGATGGTTTTTCTCTTGACAAGGCAGGCGATGCATCCTATTATCCGATAAAAGGAGTAATACGATGCGAAATATCATAGTTTTAACCTTTATATCACATGGATGGCGTGATGCAGGCGCCCGGTGGTCCGGAAGAGGATGAAAGCGGCAGTTTCAAGTATGGCGGATGGACGGTTCCATACTTTGATGATTTTTTGGGCAAGGTAATGGGTGAGCAGATGAACCGCCCCTTTGACCTGTTGCTGGGCAGAAAGACCTTCGAGATATTTGCAGCCTATTGGCCCGAGCATGAGGATGAGGGAGCCGGCATCAACAAGGCAACCAAGTATGTGGCTTCGAACACGCTCAAATCGCACAAGTGGGAGCAAGTCGGTCTTTTTCAGCGGGGACGTGGTGAAGGAGATCGAAAAGCTCAAAGCAGGGGATGGTCCTGAATTGCAGGTGCATGGGAGCGCCAATTTCCTCCAGACGCTGCTGGCGCATGACCTGGTGGATGAACTCTGGCTCAAAATATTTCCCGTCACGCTCGGCGCGGGAAAACGCCTGTTCGATACAGGGCACCATCCCGGCTGCGTTCACATTGGTTGAATCAAAATCCTCACCGAGCGGAGTGATCATTGCCAATTTCAAACGCGCAGGGCGAGGTCAAGACCGGATCGTTCTGAGCGACCGCCAGGAGCTGGGGAGACCCAGAAGGTTTCCCCGGCTCTGCCGGGCGGGCTCCACACCAAACACCTTCCTTGAGGGGGAATTCGGGATAAAATATGACCATGAAACGCGATGTTGTTGTTCAAACTTTGAAGCGGCAAAATACTGAATTGACAGGCAGGTTTGGCGTCAAGTCTTTATTGTTGTTCGGTTCGGTTACGCGGGATGAAGCCTCTCCTGGCAGTGATGTTGACCTGTTGGTCGAGTTTAACCGCCCTGTTGGCTATTTTGGTTTGTTCGCCTTGCAGGACTATCTCGAAAAACTGCTTGGCTGCCCGGTCGATCTTGGAACGCCTGAAAGTTTGAAGCCTTACATGCGGAGCGCGTGATGAGGGAATTGATCCATGTCACTAATGGAAAAGCTACTGTAATTCATTCACTGGTAATACCCAGCGCCGGGATCATATCGGAAAAATAAAAAACCAGGTTTCTCCGAGGAACCTGGTTTTTGCATCTTATGTGATACTCCGACATCTGTCATGACCTTGATTCGACTTAGATCGAGGCTTCTTCGATGCCCCTTCGGCTCATTGCGACGAAATCCTGATTTCATCCTTCACCTCAACCACCCCACCTCCACCGCCTCCGCGATGGCGCGCAGACCGCGCGGACCGGGATGCAAGCCGTCGCCGGAGTCATACTCAGGCAGCATGCAGGTCGGGTTGGAGGGGTCGCGCAGGGCGGCGTCCAGGTCCCAGGTATGATCGAAGGCGCGGCTGCCGCGGATCAGGTCGTTCAGCGCCTGGCGTTTCCCCTCCAGCGCGGGCGACCAACCGCCGGAAGCTCCAGCGGGCAGCAGGGTGCCGGCATGGATGCGAACCCCCTGCGCGTGCGACCACTCCGCGTACTTGCATTAATCCGCTGAAGATCTCCTCCGCCGAGACGGTCTCGCTGATGGGTGCCACGGATCCGGGATGACCGATGTCATTGATGCCGTGCAGGACGAGCACATGGCGAACCCCGGCATGCGCGAGCACATCCTGTTGAAAGCGCGTCACACCCGCGGGACCGTAGGCAAGGCAGAGCTGGTCCGCGCCGGGGTGCAGGACGCGGTTGCCTCCCAGCCCCTGGTCCAGCACGCCGACCCCGGTCAGCCCCAGCGCGTTGAGCCTCTCCGCCAGCATCCGCGGCCAGCCCAGGGCAGTGATCGAATCCCCGAAGGCGACCACCGCGCAGGCAGAGTCCGCGCCCAGCACCTCGACCCCCGCGATGAAGGGCAGGGGATATTCCTCTTCAATGGACGAGAAAGCCCGGAAGGATCCCGCCTCCATCACATGATTCCCCGGGCGGCGAGTAATACATCTTTCCCTGACCGATGTTGGCGGTGTCGAACAGGACGGCTTCCTGCGAAGTACATGCTGACCGCCACCCACGCCAGAGGAGGGACATCCAGCGTGACCGGGTCGGAGAGGACTTCCTGCCCTGCCTCGAGGCGGATGCCCGCCTGACCCTCAAAGCGCAGTTCCCGCAGGCTGGAGGCATGGATGCTTCCCGCCTCGGATGCGAGCGCAACGCTGGCGGCATCGATGCGGATGGGCTGCCCCCCGAAGCGGTTCGAGAAGCGCACCCTGACCGCGCTCCCGCCCAGGCTGGTGCGCACCACGGCGCGCAGGCTGCGCCCCTCTGTGCCCAACTGCAGGAAGGAATGGTCCGAGATGCCCTGGCTCCAGGTGCCGACCCAGTGCGTCATAGTGTCTCCTTCAGGAATTTTTCCAGGGCGGGCAGGTAGCCGTCGAAGCGGGTGCGGCGGATGTCGTGACTGGCGCCCTCCAGGTGCACGACCTGCAGGCGCGGGTTCGCCTCCAGCCGCCTTGCGCGCGGCTGCCTCGGACATGATCGACATCTTGCGCTTGTCGCCGATGAATAAAATGAGCGGCACGTTGATCCGGCGGATCACATCAAAGGGGGAGGCGCCATCGAACTTGAGTTTGGGCATGGAATTCAGGAAATCAAAGCTGACCCGTTTCTTGGAGTCCTCCCAGGGGATGATCTCGTCGTCCGGGTAGGTGGGGGAGAGCTTTCTCCCGAGGGGCAGACCGATGAACCTGGGCAGCACCCTGAAGAACATCAGGAAGCGCGCCATCATCTTCCCGACGTCCTCAGCCTGGAGGGTCCGTGCTCCGTCACCGAAGGTCTCGCCGGGCAGGATGACGGGCGGGTCCTCGAGGAAGACGGCGCGCGCCAGTTCGGGATGCTCCGCTGCCAGGTGCATGCAGGTGTCGGCGCCCATCGAGTGCCCCCCGACGACCGGGCGCTCCAGCTTCAGCTCGCGCATCAGCCCGACCAGGTCCGCCACGCGCGCAGGGGTGGAGTAGTCCCCCTTCCCGCTGGAGGACATGCCGTGACCGCGCGCATCCGGCAGGATCACATCGTAGTCGCGTTCCAGTTCCTTGACGACGCGCGTCCAGCACAAGCCGTCATCGCCCGCGCCGTGGTTGATGACGACCTGGGGCTTGTCCCCGCCGGTGCGGTAATAATGGATCGTAATGCCGTTCGTGTTTACAAAGCCGTCCGACCAGCGCGACATGGAATTCCTCCTGGATGATCTGGCTAATTTTACACTTATAAAAAGACCCTGAAGGTTTCAAAAACCTTCAGGGTCTGACGGTTCACATGCATAGAGGAATCAGATCCTGACGGTTTCAAGAAACCTCGGTTCTTGAAGGACACTTACGGCACGTAGTAGGTGATGACCAGCATCGGGAAGTCGGAGGGGATCCAGAAGTCGCCGCTCAGGAAGCGCAGCATCTGCTTGATGTGGTCATCGTAGTACTTCTTCTGGAAGTGCAGGCGGAACTGGGTGGTGCCGGTCAGGTTGACCGCGGTGAAGGCGGCGGGCTTCACGTTCATGGTGATCCACTTGTAGTAGGTGGGGGCATGCGTGAAGGTGCCGACGTTCTTGACGAGCGCGGGCGCCTGGAAGTCCAGGTTCTCCAGCCCGGCGCTGGTGCCGAAGTGCGGGTTCATGATGTCGGCGGTCATCTCGCCGAGGCGGGTGTAGGTGGTGTTGGAGAGGATCATGCCCTTGACCCGCACCTTGACGCTGGTGATGACGGCGTTGTCGGGGATGGAGGAGGTGTTGAAATCCAGGATGCCGACGTACTGGCGGTTGAGGTAGTCATCGCCGACGGAGATGAGGGCGCTGATGGGCTCGTTGAAACCGCCGACCTTGGCGTCCTTCTTGATCTCACGCACGGTGCCGTCGTAGCCGCCGTTGGAGCGCATGACCAGGGTGGTCTGGGCGAGGATGCCGGTGCCGGTGAGAGGCAGGGGGGTGATGACCGGGAAATATGCGGGGCCTTTATCCGCATCCTGCTCTACCAACCCTCCGCTGTCGTTGGGGATGGAGACCTCGCCGAGCTAATGCGACCCGCGGCGGGCGGGGTGAAGGTGACACCGAAGGTGCAGGTGGCGTTGGGGATGAGCGTGACGTTGTCGCAGAGATTATTCACCAGGGAGTAGGCGGCGCCGGTGATGGTCAGGACGCCGGTGTGCAGGTCGGCACCGCCGATGTTGGTGATGGTGGCGGTCAGTGTGGTGGACTGACCGACCAGGCGGCTGCCAAAGGCGAGCGGGGAGGGGGTCACCTGGATCTCGCTGGCGACGCCGTTGCCGGTCAGGGCGACCGTATCGGGGGTGGTGGCGGCATCCGAGGGGATGCTCACCGTGCCGGTCTTTGCACCCGTGGAGGAGGGAGTGAAGATCACCTCGAAGGTGCAGGTGCCGGTTGGGATGACGGTCTGGTTGGAGCAGTTGTCCGCCCAGGGGAGGACCCAGAACTCGCCGTCATTGCTGATGGCGCCGATATGCAGGTCGCCTGTACCGGTGTTGGTGAGGGTGACGGTTTGGGATGCGCTCCAATTGAAGACCTGCACATCCCCAAAGTCAATGCTGGTGGGGTTCACGAGCACTGCCGGGAGCATCGGCTCGGCATTCAATGCCCATTTAAAATACCTGTCAATAAATGGCGATGTACCCACAGTCGCTTTGAAGACTTTTACACCGGTATGGGTGAAGATCCCGCTGGGAAGCTGGTCTGTGAGATCCCAAGTAAAAGTGCCGGTTTACGAATCACCAGACCAATAGGTGGTATTGAGTGCCAGGGGATAGGGTGCTGGCAGGGTGACTGTATATTCTGCGTCACAATGTCCGGTCGCTTCGAGGAATGGTGATCGGGGTGAAGGAGGCCACCAGGGCTGCCCGGATGCCCGGCATTGTCCGAGTATAACCAGGCGGATAAGGTCTAGTCGGACGCCCGTGTTATTAAAGATTTTCAGCTGTGCCGATGTGGCTGTGTATGTCGTGGTGGCATGGGTGGTGAAACCCGTAGCCATATAATCTCCAGCCCAACCCGCGATTTGCCTTGAGACAGGCTTGAAATGACCGTGACCGGCGCGGCCGGATGTTTGCAGCGGGCATACCCAGGGCGAGGACCAGCAGGATCGCCGTCAGTAACTGGAGAAAACTGCGTCTTGAAAATTGTTTCATGTTCATATCTCCTTTACGGGATGGTATCCACTCTGAGTACGAGCCGGTACTGTACAGAAACCAGGTTTCTTTAAGAAACCTGGTTTCTTATCACATTACGGAATGTAGTACGTGATGATGAGCATCGGTCGGTCAGCGGCGTTGAAGTAGTCGCCGCTCAGGAAGCGCAGTTCATGCTTGATGGCGTCGTTGCTGTCATCCAGCGTGAAGCGCAGGCGGAACTGGGTGCGCCCGGTCTTGTTGATGGCGAACAGGCTGCCGGCGTTCACCCGCATGGCGATCCAACTGTAAGCGCTGGCGGCATGCGTGAAGGTGCCGGCGTTGGTCGCCCTGGCGCGGAAGCGGAAGTCCATGTTCTCCAGCCCGGCGGAGGTGCCAAAGAAGGGCTTGGTGATGTCGGCGATCATGTTCCCAAGCTCCGCATAGATCGCGGCGGAGATGATCATGCCCTTCACCTGCAGGCGGGCGCCGGTGATGACCGCGTTATCCGGGATGGAGGCGGTGTCAAAATCCAGGATGCCGACGAGCTGCCGCTTGAGCCCGTCATCGCCCACGTTGATCAGGGCACTGGCTGGATTCGGTGAAGTCGCCGATGCCGCTGGTCTCGGAGGACTCGCGCAGGGTGCCGTCATTTGCCCCGTTCGATCTGAACTTCAGGGTTTGATAGGTCTGGACGAACGTGACGGTCGAGTTGCTGCTGGAGGAGGCGCTGCTGGCATGTCCAGCCGCGTCCACTGCCGCGCCGGCGGGCAGGCTGGCGATGACCGTGCCGTTGCCGGTCATGCCGCTGACCGCCACGTTATAGATCACGGGTCCGCCGGTGATGACCGCGCTGGTCGCTCCCGCCGTTCCGGTCAGGAGCACATCCGAGGCAGCCTCGAAGCCGCTGACCGCTTCGCTGAAGGTGACCGTGAAGTTGACCGGGATGGCGCTGGTGGGGTCGCTTTGACCGGCAGCCTGGTTGATGGTCACCGCCGGAGGGATGGTGTCCACGGTGAATGCCCGGATGAAATCGGTTCCGACCGGTACACCCAATGTGTCCCTGATATCGCCCTGGACCGTCAGGCTATACCCGCCATCGGGCAGTGCCGCTCCGCCGTTGATGCCCAGAGTGGTGGTGTACGTGCCGGGATCGTATGTGGCGCTGTCGATGGAGATGGCGGTTGATCCATTCAACACCAGGCTGTAATTTGAGAGTGTTTCCGCATCCGCGGCGTTCATTTGCTTGTTGAAGACCACCAATAACTGGGTGATCGAGGCGCTGGTATGTTCGTTCTCAATGATGCGCCCATCGCCGGTATCATTAAAACTGTTGATATACGACACGCCCGGCGGTCCATCGATCGTGAGCGTGAAATTTTGGATGTAGTCGGGACCGGTGCCGTTGCTTGCAGTGAGGGTCAGGTGGTAGACGCCCACCGAACTAATGGCTGGTATGCCCGACAGGGTGGCAGTGCCATCCAGGTTATCCGTGAAGGTGATGCCGGTTGGCAGGCTTCCGATCTGGCTGATGGTGGGGGCGGGATCCCCGCTGGTGGTGATGGTGAATGAGCTTAAATTCCCGGCGATAAAGGTGAGGTTGTTCGGGCTGGTGATATAGGGAAGGATATTCCCGCCCAGGGAGACCGTGTCAGGTGAGCTGGCTGCATTGGAAGGGATGGATACACTGCCCGTCTTCCCGCCAGGCGAGGTGGGAGAGAAGGTGACTCCGAAGGTGCAGGTGCCTGCCGGGTGCGATGGTCTGTCCATTGCAGGGATTGCTGCTCCAGGTTGAATTCGCCGCTGATGCCGAGGTCGCCGAGGACGAGATCCGCATACCCGGCGTTGGTGATCGTGACCGTCTGCGCGGCGCTGGTGCTGCCGACCCACTGGTTGACGAAGTCCAGGCGGGTGGGGCTCAGGCTGACTGCCGGGAGACTCGGCTCGGCATTCAATGCCCATTTAAATGTGTAGTTAGGTATAAAAAACGGGCCCAGGATTCATTAAAGACTTTTACACCGGCATGGGTGAAGATCCCGCTGGGAACCTGGTACGTGAGATCCCAAGCCAAATTGTTGGACTGTATCACCAGCCAATAGGTGGTATTGAGCGCCAGGGGATATGGAGCTGTCAGGGTGAGGATGTACTCGTGATTGACTGAGAAGCCCGTGTTGGGAATCGTGATCGGGGTGAAGGTTGCCACCGGGCTGCCCGGATTGCCGGCATTGTCCGAGTATAACCAGGCGGATAAGGTCAGGTAGCCCAGAATTATTAAAGATTTTCACGCTTGCCGATGTGGCTGTGTATGCCGTGGTGGCATCGGTGGTGAAACCTGTAGCCATATAAGTTCCACACCACCCGCCATCTTATCCATTGCCGACAGGTTTGAAATGACCGTGACCGGCGCGGCGCCAACGATTTGCCGCGGGACTCCCAGGGCAACGACCAGCAGGATCGCCGCCAGGAACTGGAGAAAACTGCGTCTTGAAGACTGTTTCATGTTCATATCTCCTTGTATGAGTCTGGTCGTCCCCGTATGTGGCGCCTGTCTCACGGAATGAGGCGGTCAGCGGGCGGCGCGAATAGACCACACTCCCGGATGTGTCTGCGGTCATGAGAGTGGGTGGTATGGAAAAGGGCTGGCAGATAATGCCTCCGCCAGGTTGTGGTTATTGATGAGAGGGGTGCGAATTAAATACATTATAGTGTAGGCGGGGGCAATGTCAAGAATGGACGGTGGGAGGATTATGAGCGATAATCGTGAGGCAGGTCACCTGTGCCCGGAACATTTGGGGATCAGGAGCGTCCTTGCAGTGAAATCGATCTTAGGAGAATCAAAATGAAAAGAATGATCCTGTTCGTCATTGCCCTCAGCCTGTTGAGCGCCTGCTCCGCCTCCCCGGCGGTGGATATCTTTGGGGATTGGTCGCTGGTCGCCTACGGGGATAAGGACGAGCCGACCTCCGCCATCGAGCAGGTGGATTCGTACATTAAATTCGCGGCTGGACAGGTCAGCGGCAACGTGGGCTGCAACAGTTTCGGCGGGTCATATCAATTGAAAGGCAATACCATCACCTTTGATTCGGTCATGTCAACCGCGATGTATTGCGAGCAGACCATGGAGCAGGAAGCGGGCGTGCTGGCGGTGCTGCAGGGCAGCGTGACCGTTAAGATGGAGGGGGATCTCCTGACCCTGACCTCGGAGGATGGGCAGGTGGTGGTGCTCACGCGCCGGACCGCCGTGTACTAACCTGCGAGGCGGACACCCGCTCCAGCATTCGTAAAATAACACAAAGCCCTTTTCGAGGGCTTTGTGGTTTTAATAGGGAATATGCAAATGGTAAAATCCAGCCAGGTATGCCAGCCTTCCCCGCGTCGCACAGGAGCAACCTGATGGAAGAACGATACTCAAAATCGAACCGGACCGGAACCATCTCAAGGGGCTTCATCCCGCTTCTTTTTCTCGCCATGCTGCTGGTCCTGGTTGGATGCTCCCAACAGGTGGACACCGGTCCGGATGTGACGGCAACCCCCGCGCTCGATCAATTGCTGGCAGACCTGCAGGATGAACGTCCAGAGGTGCGGTTGGCTGCGGTCCTGAAATTGGGCGACATGCAGGATGCCAGCGCGGTGGAACCGTTGATGGCGCTCCTTCAAAGCGACCCGGCGCCGGAAGTGCGGGCAGAAGCAGCACGGGTGTTGGGTGAATTCCAGGATGCACGCGTCATCCCTGTGTTGGTGGAGGCTCTGCGGGATGAGGATCTGCGAGTCCCGTCATCGGCTGCGGGAGCGCTTGTAAGGATCGGTTCACCGGCGGTCGAACCACTCCTGCCCATGCTGGAGGAGGCAGATCCAAACCTGCGGGCGTGGGCAGCCCTGGTGCTGGGGGAGCTCCGGGACGCACGCCGCGGTGGATCCGCTGGTCGCAGCCCTGCGATATGAGGACACCATATACACCTCAAAGGTGGCGGAGGCGCTGGTGAAGATCGGGGCGCCTGCCGTTCCATCCCTGGTCGGGGCACTGAAGTCCAACTCCACCAGTGAAATTGCAGCGCGTGCATTGGTACAGATCGGGGAGCCTGCTGTTGAACCGTTGATCGCCTTGTTAAATGAGGATGACCCTTTCCTCCAGGTGCAGGCGGCGGATTTGTTGGGGGAGATGGGGGATGGGCGCGCGGTGGACCCGTTGATCGTTCTCCTGAAGAATACCAGCCCGGAACTCCGGCAGAAGGCGGCAATTGCCCTGGGAAGGATCGAGGACGCTGCGCGGTGGAAGCGTTGATCCAGGCATTGCAGGATGAGAATGACGGGGTGAGAATGGGGGCGGGTTATGCCCTCACGGAGATCGGAACAGAGGCGGTGGAACCGTTGATGGCTGCGTTGTCAAACCCGGCTGCACAGCTGCGCGAACAGGCAGCCGAACTGCTCGGTGACATCCAGGATGCGCGCGGTGGAAGCCCTGAGCGCGGCGCTGAAAGATGAAGAGTTGGATGTTCGCAGTGCGGCTGCGCAGGCGCTGGGCAGGCTCAAGGACCCGCGCGCGGTCGAGCCCCTTATCGCAGCATTGAAAGCTGAGCCGGGGATCACCACCATCAGTCATGAGGACACGGGCGTTCAATATACGATCGCGGATGCCTTGGGAGAGATCGGCGCGCCCGCAGTGGAACCGTTGATCTCCTGCCTGCAGGATTCCGATGTGAGCGTCCGCCGCTGGGCGGCGTATGCGCTGGGAGTCATCCGGGATGCGCGGGCAGTGGAGCCCCTGATCCACTCCCTGGGGGATGAGGAAGCGGATGTGCGCGCCAACGCTGCGGAAGCGTTGGGGTTGATTCGGGATGCGCGCGCGGTGGAACCATTGATCGCCCTGCTGCAGGACGAATACGCCTTCATCCGCCGGGAGGCGATCAGTGCACTGGAGCAGATGCACACCGAGCGGGCGGTCGAGGGATTGAAGCAGGCATTTCGGGATGAGGATTGGGACGTGCGCAGCGATGCCTTGCTTGCCCTGAAGAACCTGGGAGTTTCCAGCCTGGAACCCCTGGTCGCCGCGCTGCAGGATGGAAACGGCTTGATCCGCAAGTGGGCAGCCGGGTCATTGGTGGAGTTGAAGGATGAGCGCGCCGTGGAACCGTTGCTGGCGGCATTGCGCGCCGGTGACCTGGAAGTGGTCGCCGGGGCGTACCGATTCTTTGTCGGGCAGGGGATCACCGGCTCGGAGGCGGTCCTGATCCAGGCATTCAATGAATATGGTTCCGAGGAGATGGGGGAGGCTTTCCTGAACTGCGGCAATGCCGTATTAAAGGAAGCCGCCACCGCCTGGGCAAAGGAGCACGGCTACACCATCAAGGAGGGGAGCATGGGAAGTTATCCCGCCTGGGGGAGCGGGGGGTGGTAGGAAGGAAGGAGTCAGGATGAACAGCTTTTTTTCAGGATCCAGGTGTTCCAGGTTGGGGATGGTATTACTCCTGCTCCTGCTGATCGCGGCAGGATGTTCCCCGCAGCAGGGGACGAATGAGGCTGGAGGGGTGGTCACACCGCTCTCTGCAGAGGAATTTCTCACGGCGGTGGCGCTGCCCACGGGGATGGATGCCGATTCTCTGGATGCATGGATCGCGCAATTGAACAATGAAGATTATCTGAACCGCAGGGCAGCCGCGAAGGCACTGGGTGAGATCGGCGACCCGCGGGCGGTGGATGCGCTGATCGCAGCCTTGAAGGATAAGGAGCACCTGGTGCGCGGAGCCGCCGCGGAAGCGCTGGGGAAGATCCGGGACCCGCGCGCGGTGGAACCGTTGATCGAACTTTTGCAGTTCAATGAAGGCACACTGGACTCGGAAGCGGTGGAGGCACTGGGTGAGATCGGCGACCCGCGGGCGGTGGAACCGCTGCTTGACCTGATTCGGAGGGATGCTTCCCTTCCCGAAGATTATGTTATTGAGGCGTTGATGAAGATCGGCGCGCCCGCAGAGGAGCAATTGGTGGAAGCGCTCCGGGATCCGAGCCCGGAGGTCCGCCGGGCGGTCGCGGAGGTGCTGGGAAAGATCGGGGATGCGCGCGCGGTGGAACCGCTGGTGGCAGCCCTGCATGATGAAGATGTGCTCGTCCCGTGGGATGCCAAGGAGGCATTGGTAAAAATCGGAGCTCCGGCGGTGGAGGCGTTGATCGCCGCCCTGACGGATGCGGATGCGGAGGTCAGGGGACTGGCGGCACAGGCGCTGAAGGAGATCCGGGATCCGGGTTCCGTGGAAGCCCTGGTCGCAGCCCTGGCTGATGAAGATTCCGGCGTGAGACTGTGGTCGAGGGAGGCGCTGGTGGGGATCGGGGAACCCGCCGTCCTGCCGTTGATCCAGGCGCTGCAGAGCGGTGACCCGATCGTCCGCAGGAATGCAGCCGAAGCGCTGGGGGAGATCGGGGATGTGCGCGCAGTGGAACCGTTGATCGCTGTATTGAAAACGGAAGAGGATACCTACATCCAGAACACGGTGGCGGATGCCCTGGGGATGATGGGCGCGCCCGCGGTCGAGCCGTTGATCGCCCTATTAAATGAAGAGCAGGTTGCGAATGCAGGCGCGCGCAGCCGGGCTGCCCGGGCATTGGGGGAGATAGGGGATGCGCGGGCGTTGGAACCCTTGATTCGTGCGCTGAAGGACACGGAATTGGGCGTCCGCCAGGAAGCCGCGGAAGCACTGGGAAAGTTGGGCGATGCGCGCGCGGTGGAGCCCCTGGTCGCGGTGCTGGGGGATGAATGGGTCACCGTTCGAATGGACGCGGCGAACGCGCTGGTGAAGATCGGCATACCAGCCGTTGAGGCATTGATCACGGCACTCGGGCATGATTCCGCCTTCGTGCGCCAGGGAGCAGCGGTTGCATTGGGGGAGATCCGGGATGAGCGCGCCGTGGAGCCGCTGATTCGCCTGCTCGCGGATGGGGAGGCGGATGTCCGCATGGGCGCCGCCCGGGGGCTGGGAGAGATCGGCACAGCGCGCGCCGTTGAGCCTTTGATGAAGGCTCTGCAGGAAAAGAACCTTGAGATCATCGCCGGGGCATACCGCTTCTTCATCCGGAGTGGGGATGAGGGTGCGCTGGAACTCCTCATCAAGGCGTTGAACGAATTTGGTGACATCCAAATGGTGGAGGATTTCCTGAACTGCGGTAACGACCGGCTGGAGGCAGCAGCCACAGAATGGGTAAACGCCCACGGTTACAGGATCAAGCCCAGACCTTTTGGAAGCGCAACGGGTCCGGTGTGGGGCAGCAGCCGTTGATGAGCCGCCCCTCCATAAAGGTATAATGAATCCATGTTCGCGCGCGATGACCAGCGTGCTCTCCAGGATCTCCCACTACCTGCTGGCGTGGGGTTTGATCGCGCTCGTGACGGTGCTGTTGTTCATCCTGCGCGAGGCGCTGGATACCACCCTGGTGGCGCTGCTGTACCTGATCCCCCTGGGCATGATCACCGCCTTCTGGGGGTTGGGACCCGGCATCACCAGCGCGCTGATCACCTTCCTGACCTTCAATTATTTCTTCATCCCACCCTACTATAACTTTACGGTCCACCGCCCGATCGATGTGGTCATCCTGGTCATCTTCCTGATCGTGGCGGTGGTCATCAGCCAGCTGGTGGGACGCATGCAGGCGGGACTGGCAGCCGCCACCGCCCGCGAGCGCGAAGCCACCCAGCTTTACGAATTGAGCACCGCCCTCTCGGGCATGCATGACGGGCAGGCGATCGCGCAGATCCTTGCCCGGCAGGTGCAGGATGTCTTCCAGGGCGAGGCGGTGGAGATCGGCATCACGGGGGCGCAGGCTTTTGCATTTCGACTGCCGGAGACGGGTGCGCCGGCGCGCCCGCCGGAATGGGTGATCCCCATCCAGGCTGCGCGCGGCACGCTCGGTGAGATCCGGCTGTGGAGGTCCGCGCCAGCCCTGACCCCGGCGGAGAAGCGGCTGTACCAGACCTTTGCCAGCCAGGGCGCGCTGGCGCTGGAACGGGCGCGCCTCTCGCAGGCGGAATCGCGGGCACGCGTGCTGGAGGAGAGCGACCGGCTGAAATCCGCGATCCTCTCCTCGGTCTCGCATGAACTGCGCACCCCGCTCGCCACCATCAAGGCTTCCGCCTCCAGCCTGAGGAGCAACCAGGTCGGCTGGGATTCCGCGGCGCGCCCGGAGCTGGTGGCTGCCATCGACGACGCGACCGACCATTTGAACCTGCTGGTCGGCAACCTGCTGGACATGTCGCGCATCGAATTGGGGGTGCTGAAACCGAAACGCGACTGGAACATCCTTTCGGAGATCGTGGGGAGCGTGCTGGCGCGCATGAAGAACCTGACCGCCAGGCACCGCCTCCAGCTGGACCTGCCCGAGAGCCTGCCGCTGGTAGCGGTGGATTATGTGCAGATGGAACAGGTCTTTACGAACCTGGTCAGCAACAGCGTCAAGTACGCGCCGGAGGGGACCGTGATCGGCATCCGGGCGTTCGTGGAGGGGGAGAGCCTGCACGTGGTGGTCCGCAACCAGGGACCGCAGGTGCCGCCCGAACACCTGGAGCACATCTTCGACAAGTTCTACCGCATCACCGCCGCGGAGCGCGTGACCGGCACCGGGCTGGGGCTTTCGATCTGCAAGGGCATCCTCGAGGCGCACGCGGGACGGCTGTGGGCGGAGAACGTGCCGGATGGGCTGGCGATCCACTTCACCCTGCCGTTGAACTGGGAGGGCAGGGCGCCGCCCAGCCTGCCCGAGGAAATGGAGAACGAATGAGCAACGCACCGCACATCCTGGTCATCGACGACGAGCTGCAGATCCAGCGCGCCATCAAGACCATCCTGACCGAGAAGGGCTTCAAGGTCACGACCGCCAGCCGCGGCGAGGAGGGCTTGACGCTGGCAGCCGCGCAGGAACCGGACCTCATCATCCTGGACCTGGGGCTGCCGGACATGGACGGCGTGGAGGTCTGCACGCGCCTGCGCGAGTGGACGCAGATCCCGATCATCATCCTCTCGGTGCGCGACAGCGAACGGGACAAGGTGGCGGCACTGGACAAGGGCGCGGACGATTACCTGACCAAGCCCTTCGGCATCGAGGAACTGCTGGCGCGCGTGCGCGTGGCATTGCGGCATGCCACCGTCAGGCAAACCGGGACAGGGCAAGGTCATCCAGGCTGGTCCGCTGACCATCGACCTGGCATGGCACATCGTCAAGCGCGGGGAGGAGGAGCTCAAGCTGACCGCCACCGAATATAAATTGCTGGCATACCTTGCCGCGCAATCACGGGCGGGTGCTCACGCACCAGAACATCCTGTCGAACGTCTGGGACCCGGCGGATGCCAACCACACCGAGTACCTGCGCGTCTACATCCGGCAGCTTGCGCAAGAAACTCGAGGAGGACCCGGAGGACCCGCGCTACATCCTGACCGAGCCGGGCATCGGCTACCGGTTCATGGTGGATGATTAAGGTTGTCATTGCGAGGACGGTGCTTTCCCCGACGAGGCAATCTCCCGTAACAACAGATTGCTTCGTCGGGCGGAAGTACACCGCCCTCCTCGCAATGACATTGTTAAGAGCATTTTGAAAACAACACGGAGACCGGGAAGTTGATGAAACTATCCATTGCCGCGAACAACGATGAGATCGTCTCCTTTGTCGAATTCAGGCTGGAGACCGGGATCGACCAGTTGAGCTCGCCCTTCCTGGGGTCCTTTGGCAATAAACTGGCGATGGCGCTGGAGATCCCCCTGGAGGATGTTCACATCCTGGGGTTCCGACCCGGCACCGACCTGCTGGTGGCGTTCACGCGCTTCGCGGTCAACATCCCGGATACCATCCGGGACAGGTTCATCTATTACCAGTTGCAGGATTTCACGCCCTGGATGAAATTGCCGGAGAGGCTGACATTCATCAGCCATTCCCCCGGGGATTCGAAAGCGGCGCTCGAGATGCACGAATTTTTACGGTCCCATAAATTCAACCCCTGGCTGGACCGGGAGAGCATCCTGCCCGGAGAGCGGCGCCTGGGCGCACTGCTGAGCGCCATCCGGAGTTCGACCGCCTTTGTCTACTGCCTTTCAAGGAATTCGATATTCCCGAGGAGGACCCTGCTGAGCGAAGTGCAGGCAGCGGAAAGGAAGGCGGAGTATCCCGCCGGAGGATGCCTTTTTCGTGGTCACCGCCCGGGTGGATGATTGCACCTGCCCGCCGCATTTTATGAAATACCCGCTGGTCGATTGGGATAACGGCAGGAACAGGCTCAAGCTGCTGGATGTTCTGTCAGCCTGGCACCTGCACGCGGCGAGGACCTGAGCCGGACGGTCCTGCCTTTTTCCACCTTACAACGCCCTTACACGGGGCGTTTTTTTATTTGTTCTTTATGGGATTGCATCCCTTTTTTGTCACCGATTTATGCGGGGTGGTTAGGATTCGGTCAGTTGTGAGGTGACATGAACATTTTGAAATCAAAAACAACAGGCATTGAATGCCTCCATTTTCCCCGCAGAAGAGGTCGCGACCGCGCGCCGGTTGCTGGTCCTGATCCCGGATGCAGATGTCGACCTGGCACTGGTGGCGAGCCGTGCCTGGGAGATCGCCAGCGCCAGCGGGGCGCAGGTCAGGTTCCTGGGCTTGTGCAGCGATGCCGCCCGGGAGGCCAGCCTGAGGCGCAGGCTGGCAACCCTGTCCGCGCTGGTGAACGATGGGGGCGTGAGCGCGGATACGGAGATCATCCAGGGCAGTGACTGGGTGAAGGCGGTGCGCTCGCGCTGGCAGGCGGGGGACAGGGTGGTCTGCCTGGCCGAACAGCGCGCGGGTCTGCTGCAGAGACCGCTCAGCCAGATGCTGGCATCGGACCTGGACGTGCCGCTGACCATCCTCTCGGGGCTGACCCCGCCGGTCAGTGAGCGTCCGAAGTGGCAGAGCCAGGTTGCGGTCTGGACCGGTCTGGCTGTCATCATCATCGGCTTCTTCCTGCTCCAGGCGAGGATCTACCAGACGGCAGGCGGATGGGCGACCATCCTGATGCTGGGTTCGCTGGCGGTCGAATACTGGTTGGTCTGGCTTTGGAACAGCCTTTTTTAATGGATCGGCAGTTGGACCATGTTGACACACGATAAGAATTCCGCTACATCCATCATTGAACAGGAAACGGACCACATCCCACAGGCATCCGTGAGTTCCTGGCTGATCGGGCGCCCGCTATCCACCGCGGATGCGCCGCACCAGACCATTGGAAAAGCCATCGGTCTGGCGGTCTTTGCCTCGGACGCGCTTTCCTCCACGGCGTATGCCACCCAGGAGATCCTGGGGGTGATCGCGGCGGCAGGCACGATTGCCTATGGCTATTTATTCCCCATCTCGCTTGCGATCGTGACCCTGCTGGCGATCGTCACCATCTCCTATGAGCAGACCATCCATGCCTACCCGGGCGGGGGCGGTGCCTACATCGTGGCGCGCGACAACCTGGGCGAACTGCCTGCGCAGACCGCCGGGGCTGCCCTGCTGACGGATTACATCCTGACCGTCTCGGTTTCCATCTCCTCGGGCGTGGCGCAGATCGTCTCCGCCTATCCCGTGCTTTTCCCCTACCGGGTGCTGATCGCCGTCCTGGCTGTTTTCCTGGTCATGCTCATCAACCTGCGCGGCGTGAAGGAATCCGGGACCGCCTTTGCCATCCCCACCTATTTCTTCGTGGTCATGATGGTCGATCACGGTCGGCATTGGCTTGTTCCGTTATGCCACCGGTTCCCTGGGAATGGTGGTGGACCCGCCGCACTTTGATAGCCTGCAGCTCGCTGACGGTCATCACGCCCTTCATCCTGCTGCATGCCTTTGCCAACGGCACCACCGCCCTGACCGGGGTGGAAGCCATCTCGAACGGCATCACCGCCTTCAAGGAACCGCGCAGCCGGAATGCCGGCATCACCCTGATCTGGATGTCGCTGATCCTGGGCGGGTTGTTCCTTTCGCATTTCGTTCCTGACCGGGCAGGTGCAGCGCGGTGTTCTCGGAGCAGGAGACCGTCATTTCCCAGCTGGCCCGCACCATCTACGGCGGGCGGGGTCTGCTCTATCTGCTGATGATCTCCGGCACGACCGTCATCCTGATCATGGCTGCCAATACGGCTTTCGCGGATTTTCCGCGCCTGGGGGCGCTGCATGCCGGGGACGGGTTCCTGCCGCGCCAGCTGACCTACCGCGGCAGCCGCCTGGTCTATTTCACGCGGCATCGTCGCCCTGGCGGTGATTGCCTCGCTGTTGATCATCCTCTTCCAGGCCAGCGTCACGCGGCTCATCCCGCTGTATGCCATCGGCGTCTTCCTTTCCTTCACGCTTTCCCAGACAGGCATGGCGCGCCGCTGGTGGAAGATCGGTCATCTAAAGGAGGGGGAGCTGGTCGTCGAGCCGGGTTCCACGCTGAAGTATGAACGCGGCTGGCAGACCCGCATGCTGATCAATGGCTTTGGCGCCGTCTGCACCCTGATCGTCATGGTGGTCTTTGCGGTCACGAAATTCAGGGAAGGCGCCTGGATGGTGCTGATCCTGACGCCCGTGCTGGTGACCATTTTCTTTTCGATCCATCATCACTACAAGAGACTTGCCGGGCGGCTGTCGCTGGAAAATAGCGCGGTCATCCCGCCGCAGACCACGCGCCACCGCGTCATCATGCCGGTCAGCGGGGTGCACACGGGCACGCTGTCGGCGCTGCGCTATGCGCGCCTGCTCTCGGATGACGTGACCGCCGTGCATGTCATCATCGAACCGGCGGAGGCGGAAAAGGTGCGGAAGAAGTGGGAGATGTGGGGGGAGGGGGTGCGCATGGTCATGCTGAATTCGCCCTACCGCCTGCTGCTGGAACCGCTGGTGGCATATATCAACGGTTTGATCCGGGTGCGCCAGCCGGGCGAGACCATCACGATCGTGGTGCCCGAGTTCGTCTCGGACAACAAGGCGATCTCCGCGCTGCACATGAACACGGCGAACCTGCTGCGGGGGCAATTGAAACGCCAGCGCGGTCTGGTGATCGTCAATGTGCCGTACCATGTGGACGACGCAGAGGCGGAAGATGCTGTAAAACCGGCTGCAGCCTGAATCGACCCACCCAGCCATACCAAATGCCCTGAAAAGGGCATTTTTATTTT
Source organism: uncultured Chloroflexia bacterium (assembly GCA_963823545.1). Lineage (GTDB taxonomy): Bacteria > Chloroflexota > Anaerolineae > Anaerolineales > Villigracilaceae > Denitrolinea. The sequence continues at coordinate 50,578 of CAWGMC010000053.1, forward strand.
TTTTTTATATCTTCCTCGATTATTTTTATCCCCACTTTATGCCATGTTGATACGATTCACCCGTCCACGAGGCGATATGACCAGGCACAACTCTCAACCGCAAACCCTGCCCTTTTCCACGGCATCCGAATCGGAGCAAAGCGCGCACCGTTTGGTGGTGCTGGTACCCTGCATCGAGGCGGACCTGACCCCGCTGGCACTCAGGGTCTGGGAGATGGCAGGAGCCGGGGGGAGCCATGTCAGGTTCCTCGGGCTGTGCAGCGACGCAGCCCGGGAGGCGAGCCTGAGGCGCAAGCTGATCACGATGTCCGCCATGTTGAACGACGGGGGCGTGAGCGCGGATACCGAGATCATCGCGGGCAGTGACTGGGTGAAGGCGGTGCGCTCGCGCTGGCAGGCGGGGGACAGGCTGGTCTGCCTTGCAGAACAGCGCGGCGGGTCTGCTGCAGAGACCGCTCAGCCAGATGCTGGCATCCGACCTGGACGTGCCGCTGACCATCCTCTCGGGGCTGACCCCGCCGGTGAGTGCGCGCTCAAGATGGACAGACCCAGGTGGTTGCATGGACCGGTTTGGCGTCATTGTCATCGGCTTTTTCCTGCTCCAGGCAGGGATCTACCAGACTGCAGGGGAATGGGCGACCGTTCTAATGCTGGGTTCGCTGGCGGTCGAATTCTGGTTGATCTGGTTTTGGAACAGCCGCTTTATAATGACCACTGGATTGGAATGAATTGACATGCAGAAACATGATGACAACACATCCACTTCGATCATCGAAAGGGATGCAAAATACACCCCGCCGCGCTCGCTGAGCACCTGGCTGATCGGGCGCCCGCTATCCACCGCGGATGCGCCCCACCAGACCATCGGGAAGCTGGTCGGGCTGGCGGTCTTCGCCTCGGACGCGCTCTCCTCCACGGCGTATGCCACGCAGGAGATCCTGGTGATCCTTGCCGCGGCAGGCACCATGGCGTTCGGCTATGTATTTCCCATCTCGCTTGCCATCGTTCTTTTGCTGGGCATCGTCACGATCTCGTACGAGCAGACCATCCATGCCTATCCGGACGGCGGCGGCGCCTACATCGTTGCGCGTGACAACCTCGGAGAATTTCCCGCCCTGGTTGCCGGGGCGTCGCTGCTGACGGATTATGTCCTGACGGTCTCGGTCTCGATCGCCTCGGGGGTGGCGCAGATCACCTCCGCGTTCCCGGCGCTGTATGACTACCGCGTCCTGCTCTCGGTGGGCTTCATCCTCTTCGTGATGCTGATGAATTTGCGCGGCGTCAAGGAATCCGGCACCGCCTTCGCCATTCCCACCTATTTTTTCGTCATCCTGATGTTCATCACGGTCGGCATCGGGCTGTTCCGTCTGCTGGTCGGCAATACGCTCGGGACGGTGGTTGACCCGCCGGAACTGGAGATGCTGCACGGCATCTCCGCCATCACCCCCTTCCTGATACTGCATGCATTTGCCAGCGGCACCACCGCGCTGACGGGGGTCGAAGCCATCTCGAACGGCATCACGGCTTTCAAGGAACCGCGCAGCAAGAATGCCGGCATCACCCTGGTCTGGATGTCGCTCATACTCGGCACGCTTTTCCTTGGCATCTCGTATCTCTCCAAGGCGATCGGCGTGATCCCCTCGGAAAGCGAGACGGTCATCTCACAACTGGCGCGCACGGTCTTCGCCGGGCGGGGGACGCTCTACCTGATGTTGATCGGCGCCACGACGGTCATCCTGATCATGGCAGCCAATACCGCCTTTGCGGATTTTCCGCGCCTGGGCGCGCTGGTCGCGAAGGACGGGTTCCTGCCGCGCCAGCTCGCCTATCGCGGCAGCCGCCTGGTCTATTCGGGGGGCATCGTGGCACTTGCCGGGATCGCATCCGTCATCCTGATCATCTTCAAGGCGAGCGTGACGCGCCTGATCCCCCTCTACGCCATCGGCGTATTTCTTTCATTCACCCTTTCACAAAGCGGCATGGCGCTGCGCTGGCGCAAGATCGGAAAACTGAAACCCGGCGAGGAGAAGCAGGAACGGGGTTCCACGCTGCGCCCTGTAAAGGATTGGGCGGTCAAGATGCTGATCAACGGCTTTGGGGCGGTCTCCACGGCGGTGGTGATGATGGTCTTTGCGGTCACCAAGTTCTTCGACGGCGCGTATGTCGTCCTGATCCTGATCCCCCTGCTGGTGGGCATCTTCTGGGGGATCCACCGCCACTACAAGAGACTGGCTGCGAAGCTGTCGCTGGAAAATTTCAGCCGCGATACCCCGTCATATCACACGCCACCGCGTGATCATGCCGGTCAGCGGGGTGCACCAGGGGACGCTGGTCGCCCTGCGTTACGCGCGCATGCTCTCGAATGACGTGACCGCGGTGCATGTTGAGATCGAACCGGCGGAGGCGGACAAGGTGCGCATGAAATGGGAGAAGTGGGGGGAGGGGGTGCGCATGGTGATCCTGAATTCGCCCTACCGCCTGCTGCTGGAGCCGCTGCTGGAATACATCAACGACCTGGCGGCAAATCGCCAGACCGGCGAGACCATCACCATCGTGGTGCCCGAGTTCATTTCGGACAACAAGGCGACCGCCGCGCTGCACATGAACACGGCGAACCTGCTGCGGGAGCAATTGAAACGCCAGCCGGGCATCGTCATCGTGGATGTGCCCTACCAGGTGAAGTGAGCTTGATCGGAATCCTGTGTGCAGGGCGGGCGATATGACCCGCCCTGCTTTTATTTAAGGTACCGGTGATCGACGAAGTAGAGCAGCCTGGGAGGGCAGGGGCAGGTAAATAAAAAAGTTTAGCCTTCCTTTTAATGTAGAATGACCTTTTGACTCTATTTTGTCTTGCTTTAAAAAGCATTTGGTGGTTGAATGGTCTTCTATCGGTCCTGTTATTCTCCAAAGGCAAAAAAAATGAAAATATCCGTTTTGAAACTCGCCTGCTTTTCCTTTGTGGTTATGGCGCTTATTTTTGCGCCCCTGGGTGGTGCGCAGGCTGCGCCTGCCGCCTCCAACCGAATCTTTCCGGTCAACTTGACCTGGCTGATCTGCCTCCCGAAGCGCAACGTGCAATTGTCAGCTCCATTCAACGCGGCAAGCTGACCGCCTCCGATGGAGCCATATCCGACCAGTTGGGCTGGGCGGTCGCCATCAGCGGGGATGGCAAGACCATCGTGGTCGGCGCGCCATTGGGGGATGGTTCCATTGCCAACCAGGGCGCAGCGTACGTGTTCCTCAGGTCAGGCACCGGTTGGGGAACCATGACCCAGTCCGCGAAACTGACCAACGCATACGGGGCAGCCTATGAATGGTTTGGCAGTTCCGTGGCGATCAGCGCAGATGGGAGTGTCATCGTGGTCGGTGCGTTCAACTCTTCCATTAACTGTCAGTTCCAAGGAAGGTGCCGCGTTTGTGTATGTCAAACCGGTCAGCGGCTGGACAACCACATCGATCTACACTGCCAGGCTGGCCTCCTCCCACCGGGCGGACCAGGACTATTGGGCTACTCGGTTGCGGTCAGCGCGGATGGAAGTACGATCGTGGCGGGGGCATACGGGTACGACAACATTGTAACGGATTCGGGCGGGGCGTATGTTTACGTCAAGCCGGTCAGCGGCTGGGGCGGAAACAATCCAGTGTACCAGACTGGCGAATTGCTCACCTCCGGTCCCGTTATGAACGACCGTTTTGGCTTCTCGGTTGCCATCAGCGGGGATGCGAACACGATCATCGTGGGTGCCCCCAATGCGGATGACGGTTTGATCCAGGACGTCGGCGCGGCGTACGTGTTCGTCAAACCGGGCGGAGGCTGGACGAACCTGACCGAGACCGCCAAACTGGTATCCGCAGGCGGGGCGGTGGGCGACGTGTTCGGTTCCTCCGTTTCGATCAGTGATGATGGGAATACCATCGCGGCAGGCGCACCCAAGTCGGCAGTGACGAAAGGACAGGCATACATCTTCGTCAAACCGGGCGGCGGCTGGGTGGGTATGAGTCAGAACGCAAAGTTGAATGCCTCGGATGGCGCAACCGACGACCGGCTCGGTACATCGGTTTCGATCAGCGGTGATGGAACCCTGGTCGCGGCGGGTGCCAACGGAGCGGAGATCGGTATGAATGCGGACCAGGGCGCGGCTTATACCTTCACCCGACCGGCTCGCCGGCTGGACGGGCAACCTGACCCAGACCGCCAAACTGACCGCCTCGGATGGTGGGGCGGGCGATGGATTTGGCATCTCCATCTCGGTCAACGACACGGGAAAGTCCCTTGCGGTTGGCGCAAGCAAGGACAATATCAGTTTGCACGCTGACCAGGGATCCGCGTATGAATTTGCAATGATGAAAAAGGTCATCATCAGATCGCTTGGAACGCAGGACGGCTGGGTGCTGGAATTTTCTGAATTAGCCAATGTCGGCGGCAGTTTGAACGCCAGTGCCACCACATTCAACCTCGGAGACAACGCGGCGCGCAAGCAATATCTTGGCGTTCTGTCGTTCAACACGGGAGCGAGTTGCCGGATGGCGCGGTGATCACGTCGGTATTGCTCAGGGTCAGGAAAAGCACGGTGGTTGGTGGAGGCGACCCGCTGAGCATGTTCGCAGGATTCATGGCGGATGTCAGGAAGGGATTCTTCGGTTCCAACGCGGGATTGCAGGCGGAGGATTTCCAATCGCCAGCCGGCAAAACGGTTGGTCCGCTCAGCCCGGCGTTGATCAGCAGTTGGTACAGCCTTAATCTAACCAGCGCCAAAACCCTGATCAACAAACTGGCAGGCAGCGGCGGGTTGACACAAATTCGCCTGCGATTCAGACTGGACGATAACAACAATGCGATCGACAACTATCTCAGGCTGTACAGCGGCAACGCGGCTGCGGCTGCGCGTCCGCAATTGATCGTTCAATATTACGTGCCGTAGCGGGTTGCATTAAAACGGGAGGAGGGATTGTCTGAAGAGTGGACGATCCCTCTTTTATTTAACGCTGCATGAACTGACCGTTGACGAAAGGGTGGAATTTCTGTATAGTAACTGGAATATAAGCCCGGCGCTTCCTTAAATTTCGCATGTTCCGTTCAGATGCTTCGCACGACGCCATTTGGAGATGATGACCAATGGAATTTTCACAGTTGATCGCGCAGCGCTACAGCGTGCGGGCATACCGCCCCGACCCGGTGGAGGATGAAAAACTGAAACAGGTATTGGAAGCCGCCCGCCTGGCTCCGACCGCGGCAAACCGCCAGCCCTTCCAACTGGTGGTCATGCACACCGCCGGGCGGGAAGAGGAACTGGCGCGCATTTATCGCCGGGAGTGGTTCGTGCAGGCGCCCATCATCATCGCGGTCTGCGCGGTCTCCTCGCTGGCGTGGGTGCGCGAGAGCGACCGCTTCAATGCCCGCATGATCGATGCCGCCATCGTGGCGGACCACCTGATCCTGGCGGCGACGGACCTGGGGCTGGGCACCTGCTGGATCGCGGCGTTCAACGTGGAGGCGGCGCGCGAGGTGCTGGGACTGCCGGAGGAGGTCGAGCCGGTCATCTTCACCCCGCTCGGTTACCCGGCGGATGCACCCGGACCAAGGTGCGCAAATCACTGGAGGAACTGGTGCGCTACGAGCGCTGGTAGGGGGAGGGGCATGAAAGTGATTAAATAAATAACCTGCCCCTCCCGCCCCCGCTATTTTGCATTTTCCCCATTTGGAATAGTTTCTAATCGATCGTTATGGAAGCGTTGAAGCCTCCGAGGTTGTCGTCGCATTCCCAGTCATTGATGGTCAGGAACAATTCCCCGTCTTCGGTCACCGTCAGGACCAGGTGACTGCCGACCAGGAAGGTTTCCCCTTCGCCTATTCTTCCGATCAACGCTCCATATTGGGAGCCCCTGTGTGGGCACTCGATGGCACCGCATTGATTGGCGGGCTGACCATCCGGACCTCCGTTGCTGATGTCCTTGCCTTCCCAGGTGTTGGCTGTGCCACTGGCGTCGATGGTCACGGTCTGTCCCGTGGTGAGGGTGAGTCCGGTATTAACCCAGCAGGCGGAGGCTTCGATCCGGATGTTGAAGATGTTCGTCGTCGGTGCAACCGGAGGCGTGCTGGTGGGGGTTGGTACAGCCGCGGTCAGGGTCAGGCTTTTCGCCTGCTGTGTGGCGGCTGCAGCCGCCTGTTCTGCAAGAATGGTGGCTGCGATCTGTGTCTCAAGCTGACCGGCAGCAGTGGGCGCAGGGGTCGGAGTGGCTGGGGCACAGGCTGCCAGGATCAGGACGAACGGAAGGCAGAGCAGGACAATTCTCGGTTTCATGATTTGTACTCCTTTCTTCTCCTTGGCGAATAAATGACGGGATGATCCGGTGGGACCGTGGACAATGCCGCAATTCAACTATACAACTTTTTAAATCAATATTCAATCCCCACCCTCCACCGATTGACTTTGAAACGGAAAGTCTGTATAGTATTTCCGTCCACATTGATCACCGGATGCATCGAAGCCGGACCGCCTTCTGAATGGTCCCGGATCGGGTCTGTGTGAGACAATTGGACCTGGGATGGTTGGGAGACCCTAAAGGTTTCCATGATTGGCATGTGCCACGTGGATCGAGTAAACCTTTAGGGTCTGTGTGAGACAATTGGACCAGGGATGGTTGGGAGACCCTAAAGGTTTTCATGATTGGCATGTGCCACGTGGATCGAGTAAACCTTTAGGGTCTGTTGATAGGAGATCTTTATATTATGACTGGTCCGACCCTGTTACTCTACGACATGTACTACCACATCTACAATCGCGGCAATAACCGTGAAAACATCTTTTATCAGGAACGCAACTATACCCATTTTATGAATTTGTATGCCAAATATATCGAGCCCATTGCTGATATATTTGCCTACTGCTTAATGCGTAATCATTTCCATATATTGGTAAGAATAAAATCGGAAGATGAAATTCTTCAGAGTTTGAAAAAAACATCAAGGATTTTCAATGTACGAAAGGAGCAGGAAGTGCAGGACCCTTTGGGAGCTGATTATCCCAGCCGACAGTTTTCCAATTTTTTTAATGCCTATGCAAAAGCCATCAACAAAGCCCAGGGACGAACCGGGAGCCTGTTTCAGCATCCTTTTGGGCGTGTCCCCATTACCAACAACCGCCAGTTTTTTAATGTACTTGCCTACATTCACCAGAACCCCCAAAAGCACAAGTATGTGGAGGATTTCCGTGATTGGAAATGGTCTTCCTATGGAATAATCATTGCAGAAAGCCCAACGAAACTAAAACACGATCATGTGCTGGATCAGATGGGAGGGAAAGAGCAGTATCTTGAAATCCATAAACACCTGATCACTGACGAAGAAAGCAGTGGGTTTTCAGATGATAATTATTGGACTTTGGAATAAAGACCCTAAAGGTTTCCGTTTTGAATGGATGCCACGTTGGATGGGAAAACCTTTAGGGTCTGGTGAATGAGAAGGAACGATGTTTGCCGAAGTTAGAGACCCTAATGGTTTCCGTGATTGGAATGTACCGGAGTGGTTGAGCAAACCTTTCGGGTCAAAATGAAAGGAATCCCATGCTGCCCGAAGTCAAAGCCCTGATCGATCATTTCGGTTTCAAGCCGCTGCCCGTGGAGGGCACCCTGTACGTGGAGACCTACCGTTCCGCAGGGGGATACGGGACCGCCATGCTGGGGTTGTACTGCGATGCGCCGCGCGGCCTCTCCACCTTCCACCGCTTGACGGCGGATGAGGTCTGGCATTTTTATGCGGGCGATCCGCTGCGCTTGATCCTGCTGTACCCGGATGGGTCCAGCCGGGATGTGGTCATGGGAAGTGATCCGCTCCAGGGTCAGCAGGTGCAGTTCGTCGTGCCGGCGGGGGTCTGGCAGGCGGGAGGCATGCTGGAGGGGGGACGGTATTCGCTGTATGGCTGCAGCGTGGCGCCCGGATCACAGGTGACATCTTTGAAGGCGGCAGGCGCGGCAGACCTGATCGCGCGCTATCCGTCGCGGGCGGAGGACATCCTGCGCTTCCAGCCCTGAAGACGGGCGCGCATGCCGGAGGGGTTTGCGTCGTGAACCAGGTATCGCTTGTTCCCTGGCATTTGGTAGTTTTTATTCACGGAGATCTCCATGTCGAAAACAAAAAAAGATCCGCTGCTCGAGGCGCTCAAGGAAGGGCGTTCTACACCTGGACCGTGCCGGACGGCGGCAACCGCGCCTCGATGCGCAAAGCCATCCAGCACGGGCAGATCCTGACCATGTCGCCGATCACCGACCCGGCTGAGATACAGGTCGGGGACAAGGTGCTGGTGAGATGGCATCAAAGTTATATCTTCCACCTGGTGGGGGAGATCAAGGATGGGCGCTACCTGATCGTCAACAGCCTGGGAGGCGGAACGGCTGGGTGGATGCGGAAGCCATCGTGGGCAGGATCACAGAGGTGGTGGAACCGGAACCACGCCCGGAGGTGGATGCCATGCTCGAATTGCTGGAAACCTCCTACAAGAATTTGATCTCGCTCGATAAACCCGGGGAGTATGAGGCGGGGCGGTTGTATTCCATCGTCAAGGACCTGCGCTGGTACGCCGACAGGATGGGGCGGAGCGCCTGGATGAGATGCCGCGTTCGAACAAGTGGAGCTTTACGCAGAATCTCTGGCACATCACGAAGGAAGCCAGGGATGGAATGCGCCCGTACCGGAGCGCGTCCTATATTTCATCGACCAGGGCAAGCAGACCGTGGGGCTGGCGGCGGAGATTTTTGCGCTGTTCGAGTACGACAAGCCGGAGTAGGGATGCAGGACAGGCAGGGACACAAGGAGGAGATACGGCTTTTCCTTAAGGAAAAATTCAGAACGGACCCTGGGAATTGACGCTCCCGATCGGCACGGGAATGAGACCTATTTTGCGCGCTGCGATGAGCGGGATTTATTTGTGAAGCTGGGCGTGCAGGCGGGCAGGTACCAGGCAGTGGAGCGATCTGGAATTGACCCCGCCTGTGCTGGCGGCAGGTGCGCTGGCGGATGGCACCTCCATCATTGTTCAACCCCATATTCCCGGGAAAAGACCTGCGCGGAGCGACTACCGACTCCACCTTGAGCAGTTTGCCTCCACAATCCGCCGCTTGCATCACAGCCCCGAAGTGAAACAACTTCTCCCCGAGGCTCGATCTGATTCTTATAGTGCGGCGGGATCGGATGTGCTGGCGGACATCCGTGGGAGATGGGAACTCCACCGTTCGCAGGTGCCGGAGGTGGCGGGCTTTGTGGACGAGAGCCTCGATTCTCTTCAAGGGCAGGTGATGGATTTCAAGGGCTCGGGTCTGGTCGCCTCGCACAATGACATCTGCAATGCCAACTGGCTGCTGGCAGAGGACGGGTCGCTGTACCTGGTGGACCTCAATTCCATGTCGCGGGATGACCCGGCGCTGGACATCGGCGCGACGCTGTGGTGGTATTACCCTCCTGAGTTGCGCCCGGAATTCCTGGACAAGGCGGGTTATGGCGGTGACCCGGAATTTAAGGCCATGCAGGTGCGCATGGCGATGCACTGTCTCAACATTGCACTTCCCCGCCCAGGCAGTTTTGACGAGTTTGAGCCTGCCTCCTTTGCTGAATGGCTCATCGATTTCAGAGCCATCTTCGCCGGGCAGGAGAACCCGCAGGATATGAGGATTGAGGCTGAGATATCCTCACCGATCAGCGATTGCTCAAAGGTATATTAAATAAAACCACTCTATCGAGGCTCAAACTCCCGGCTGTTCTCAGTCTCATCCTGGTGCTTCCGTTCATGCTCATGGAACTGGTCAACCGGCGCGGTACCAACGGGGCTTTTCCCATCCCGTTGTTCATCCTCCTGTTCCTCTTGCCGCTGGGCTTCTTCCTGATCCTGTCGCCTCTTATTCAGAAGACAAGGGCTGGGGGGAATTTATTCGAAAAACCGCTGAGCCTGCTGGTCAGCCTGGCGGCGATGATGCTGCTGGCAGGCCTATCGGCGGCATCCTGATCGACCGGATGCCGTGTTTCCTGGGCACTTTGAATTACGATGAATCCGACGACGGAAATCGGTTGTATAATGAAATTGTCTTCATTTGCCTGGAACACGGGGGTCGACCTTTCATGCGGACCATTGTGGAGGAGGTGACATCGATCCAAGGAGGATATCGCTTTTCCTGGCAGCGATGGCGCTCATAGTCGCGTCATTTGTCGACCTGCCTGCCGCGGCGGAGGTAGGGATCGGGCTCGCGGACCTGTATGCTCAGAGCGCAAAGTGGACCATCAATGGTGCGGGGAGCGGAGCCACTTCGGCACCTGGGTCGCGATGGACGGGAACGTCATCGCGATCAGCACGCCCGAAGCGGACGTGGATGGGGTGGTGCACACGGGCGGCTCTATGTTTACGTCCGGGGGGCAGGCGGAAGTTCGACATGGTCCAGCCACGTTTTGACCACCTCAAACAGGCGCACCGGGGACGGCGTCGCGCGGGCGGTGGCAATGGATGGCGACACCATCGTCGTCGGCGCCCCACCGCGATCCCGGAGGGAATCAGCACGCAGGGGCAGCATATTACTTCACCGAACCGACGGGCGGTTCAGCAGGGACGCTGGCCGAGACCAGGTCAACTCTTCGCATCCGATAACGAGGAGGAGGACGACTTCGGTCTCCGTCGCCATCGACGGGGGTGTGATGCGGTCGGCACGCTGGATGTGGATATCGGCGCGGAAGCCTGGCGGCGTGCGTATCTGACCTCAACCCCGGAACGGGCTCGTCGGGCGCCTCGGAGGATGCGCGCCTGTATGCCTTCGACGGTGTATCGGGCGACTGGTTCGGGTACTCCGTCGGTGTCGATGGGGATTGATCGCGGTCGGTTCAAAATATTCCGATCCCGGGGACCTGTACGCGGCTGTTTCCGCCTACGTGTCGGTTAAGCCCGTGTGCGGCTGGGTCACGATGACCGAGAGCGCCAAGCTGCTCGATTCGGCTCCAGCGGTCGAGCGACCGCTTCGGCGGGCGGATCGGCGTCAGCGAGGATGTGATCGTCGTCAGGGCGGACGGGATAACCCGGATCGGAACATCGATGCCGGGGCGGCATTTGTCTTTGAAAAACCCGTTGGGGGCTCGGCAGGGCAGTTATATGCGACCGCGCCTTAACCTCCGCGACGAGGAAATCAACGCATCGAAAGGCTTCGGCATATCCGAGCGATACTTGGGGGACATGATCGTGATGGGTTCCTGCCTGCCGGATGCGGGCGGACTGCGCCGATCAGGACGTTGCCTACATCTCGACAAACCGGACCTGGCTGACAGGACATGATCGAGACCTACTCGATCACCGCCGCGGACCGGCGGCGGCGGATGCGTCTCAGCATATCCGCCGCGATGGGCGGAACGGGAATCGTGATCGGCCACCGGATGGAAGATCCGGCGGGCGCAGTGGACGCGGGTTCTTCCTATATCTTCCAGTTCGGCGATGTGGATCTTCGTTGTCGATCCTTCACCTGCATCGCGGCGCAGGACGGCTGGATCCTAGAATCCAAGAGACTAGCGGAACGGGAAGAATTGTTAATTCCACCCAGGTGATGTTCATGCTAGGGAATTCGATCCACAACCAGCAGTACCACAGTGTCCTGTCGTTCAACACAGGCAGCCTGCC
>CAWGMC010000054.1:0-9336 GCA_963823545.1 uncultured Chloroflexia bacterium
AAGCGTGACGGACTCAACACGTCTCGTCCCATTTGAAATAGAAATAGCCCTGTAACAAAAAAACGCCCTTGCAAAAGGGCGTTTTTATTATTGAGATTATGCTATACTTCTCATAGTAATTTAATCTTTTATCGCCTAAAAGCAATTGAGCGGCCAAACGGTCGGTAAACACCTAGTTGGCTGGCTGATGCACCAATCAAACTAATTCATAGATTTGCTTGGAGAATACAATGGCTAAAGATCTTCCATACATGACCAGCGCAAAAAATCTAGGAGCAATTTTTGAGAAAATCAAGGTCGCTCAAACCCCACCAAAATTCACTTATGAATTCCTAAAATCTCATATGGGCTTTCCGAGTTCGAGTGATAGACCAGTAATTCAGGTTTTGAAGATTCTAGGTTTTTTAGGAGTAGACTCACAACCAACCCCTCGCTACAATGATTTTCGTTCTGACGAAACTAGCAGACTAACAATGGCAACAGGTTTACAAGATGGCTGGTCTGATATTTTTCTTGCTGATCAAAATGCAAACAGGCGAACAGTGAGCGATTTGATTGCAATTTTCAAGAGTGTTACTGGAAAAAGCGAGTCTGTAGCAACGAAGATGGCAACTACATTCAGCATACTTGTTAAATATCCTGATTTTTCGGAAAATCCTAAATCTGCCGTTGTCAAAGATGAAAAACCTCAACCCAAAAGCGAGCCTGCCCACAAAACCGAAAAAATTTTGCGTGAATTAAAATCTTCGGAATGACATTCATATTCATTTGCCTGCAACATCTGATGTCGCAGTTTATACTGCCATCTTTCGTGCATTGAGGGGAGGAACTTCTTGACTGATTTATTAAAGTTTAAGAAGTTGGCTATTTAAAGCTCTCTCAGTAGACGATACTCTTGATCGTTTCGAGGCTGAGGGGCTTTCAGTGAGAGACCCATCAGACAGCCGTGCAATGCAAAGAGTGTTGCCACTTGAAGGTTTTTCGCAAGAATTACGATCAAAAGCCATGAAAGCCCTGCCTGTATATTTAGGGTTCTTTTGCATTGAAAACGCTGTAAGAGAATTAATAGCTGAAAGATTAAGCGAAAATCACGGTTCCAATTGGTGGGACACATGTGCATCTCAAACGATAAAAAAAGATGTTAGTAGTCCAAACGAAAGAAGGTAAGAACAGGTGGCACGTTAGGCGAGGAGAATCATGGAATCTTTTATACTGACTTCGGTGACTTAAACTTACTAATTCAAAATAATTGGGCTGATTTTCAAGATCTATTTCCCGATCAAAACTGGATAGCCGGTAGGTTAGATGAACTTGAAGCATCACGAAACATTATTGCTCACAACAATGTTCTTGAAGATCGAGAAATTAATAGAAAATTCGACTTTATCTTGATGATTGGCAAAGACAAGTAGGATAATCGCAAAAGCCAGCCAACAAAGCGTGCACCTGGATGTACGGGGAATCAACACGTCTAATTCTGTTTGAAATCGAAATAGCCTTGTAAACCAAAAGACCGCCCTCGAAACAAAAGGACGGTCTTTTGTTAGTCAAGAGCTTTTTGATCTTATGCTATACTAAAATTTAATCTTTGGCCGTCTAATATCCAAAAATGGGATGTTAGGCAGCCGTCGTTGCATAACCCCTGTTGGGCGTTTGCCTTCTCACAGAGAAAAACATGACAGAGAAAAAATACTTGCAAGGATATTCGCTCGCTGTAGGTGGAATAGTTATTTTCGACCAAAAGGTCTTGTTGGTTCATCGTGCCGCTGGTGGCAGAGTTGGAGATTGGCAAATCCCAGGCGGTTTGGTTGAGGCGAGTGAAACCCTTTATACAGCGACCCAGCGTGAAATTTCAGAAGAAACTGGCGTTCAAGCAGAAGTTAAAGGTCTTGTCGCAATTTTAAATCGTGCGCTCATTGATGAAAACAATACTTACTTTGTATTTCTTTTGGAAGCGAAAACGAATAAAATCAAGATTGACGGAATTGAAATTGACGAAGACGTTTTGCTCAATGGATGAGATTAACAAATTGCCCCATCTTCAATCCCTCAGTCAATTGGTTATCTCGTCAGCGTTGCAGGGAAAATCTACAGTTTTGCCAATTTGTCCGCATCCAGAAATTCCATTGAGTGAAGGTTTGCTTTGTGCTGGCGATGATGTTCAAGATGAGTTTTCACAAATATCTCACCTGCTTTGGTATTCGCCAAAAGTTGATGGAGAAACAATCAATTAAAACAAGTTGCCTTTCCAATAAAAAACGCCCAACAAAGCGTGCACTGGGCAGGTGGGATTCGCCGCCACGTTTAGCGTCAAGCATTTTTCGGCATATCAATAGCCTGTCTCTCAAGGTACGCTCCTTTTCAATCTCATGCACCTGATCGTCAACTCCCACCAGGACCTTGCCTGGAACATGCTTAGTTTCGGTCGTGATTACACCCGCTCCGTCCAGGAAACGCGCGCCCTGGAGGTCGGGTCCATTGCCGTCGAGAAGAACGGGGACACGCTGCTCGGTTACCCCGAATACCAGTCCGGTAATGTGGCGGTCATCTTTGCCAGCCTCTTTGCCGCCCCTGCCCGCCAACGGGAGGGGGAGTGGGAACACATCTTTTATCCGGATGGCGATACAAGACCGCCCGGCGCATTTACCTCCAGGAACTGGATATTTATCGGCGCCTGGTCGATGACCATCCCGGAAAATTCCGCCTGCTGACCTCCCGTGCAGAACTCGACCGGCACCTGGAGGAATGGCGTTCTCCGTCGAAGGGTCAGCCTGTTGGTCTCTTCCTATTAATGGAAGGCGGCGAAGCGATCCGCGAACCGGCTGAACTGCCCGAGTGGTGGGAACTGGGTCTGCGGTTCATCGGTCCCGCCTGGGCAGGGACGCGTTACTGCGGGGGCACCAAGGAGCCCGGTCCGCTGACGGAGGAGGGCAGGAAACTGCTGAAAGCCATGGCGGAATTCCCCTTCATGCCTCGACCTCAGTCACATGGATGAGCCCGCGGCGCTCGAAGCGCTGGATATATATGAAGGACCGGTGGTTGCCACCCATGGAGATTGCGCGGCGTTGACCCCGGGTCACCCCACCAACCGTCTCTTCTCCGACCGGGTGCTGCGCGGGCTGATCGAACGCAACGCGGTGATCGGTCTGGTTCCATACAACGCCTTCCTTAAATCCGGCTGGCTGCTTTCCAATGGCAGCCGCAGGGAGGAGGTTTCCCTGTCCAGCTTTGCCGATCACATCGACCATGTCTGCCAGCTGGCGGGAAACGTCCACCATGCCGGCATCGGTTCCGATTTCGACGGCGGATTTGGGTTACAATCTGTCCCGCAGGAACTGGACACGATTGCAGACCTGCACAAGATCGCCGGTTTCCTCCAGCCGCGTGGTTATTCCGACTCTGACCTGCAGGCAATCCTGGGGGGGAACTGGCTCCGCCATCTGCAGGAGAATTTGCCCTGATGTCCTCCGAATCGAATCCATCCAGTCTGCCCGACACCTCCGTACAGGATCCACCCTCGCGCACGAACATCCGCTTCGGCTTGATCATCACCCTGCTGGGTTTTTTCGTGCTGATCGTCGGCTCCAAGCCCGCCTGGTTCGGTTGGGATAGAAGCGCCACGGTCGGTTTCATCCAGGTGGCGGTGCTGCTGGTCGGGTTGGGCATCCTGTGCCTGGGCGGGTATATCGGTCTGCTGGCGCTCTGGAAGGGACGCGAGCGCACCATCGCGGCGGATATCGGCATGCGCCTGGTCGCCACGGGCTACGTGGTCTCGGTCTTTGCCGGCATGGCGGACCTGTTCGGCATGGGCACCCAGACCATCCCGTCGGAAGCCTTCTTCGGTCCGCTGCAATCGCGCGGGATCGTCACAGGGCAGATCATCACCGCCATCGGCTTCCTGATGATGATGCCGTATAAGCCCAAGATCGTTGACAGGTAATTCAAAACTCCCGTGCTGAACGGGAGTTTTTATGTTTGGGGGGAGCGCGGGCTTGGGGGAATCACTTTACGATCAAGGGCATGATATTTGCGATCCGGTGACTGCTCTCGATCTCGTTGCCAAGTTTTAAATTTTCCCAATGGATGTTCCATATTCATAAAAGTCCAGATAAAGTTGTTCAGGATCCGCATTGGCCAGTTGGTGAAGGCTTCCATAACCTGCCCCCAGGATATTCGAGATGGTCGCCTTGCTAGCCCACGGAAGGCGGGATAGGTCCGCCCGGTTCACCAGTTCGCTGACGAGTTCCTCCGCCACATCACTGTTCTTTGCGAGTGCCTTCCTTCCGGCGAGGGTGTGACCTTTTTGCAGGATATCCAGGTTTGTCCGGATGCCCAGCTCCCGCAATTTGAGGATGGCGTTATTTGCTGGAGACTCCTTGTCCACCAGTCCGCTCAACAGCTTCGTGGATGGAATGAACCAGTAGACGAGATACTTCAGCGCTGCCATGACATCCCGTGCCCCGAGGCTGGTTCGTTTGATAAATTCTTCAAAATCCCCGCGGGTGTCAATTCGACCGGTAAGATCCAGAAGATCCTCCACTCCTGCCTGTTCGAGTTGCCGGAAGGTTTCGATTAGTCTTTTTGCATATTCTTCGTAACGGTTGCGCGATCCTCGCCCAGAAGGCGCCGGGTGTATTCTGCCATCTCACGCATTGTGAAGTTATACGCTTCTTTCAGGCAGGGATGGGAAAAAGCCTCCATCCAACGCAGTCGCAATGCGTCATAATCCTTGATGGGAGACATCTCCCTGCGCATCTCTTCCCAGTTGACCGGCATGCTCCGCCTCCGTTGGTCCACCAACTTTTTCGCTCCTGTTATGAAGCGATTTTATTTTATCATCCCCCTGGCACCGCCCGGTGCCCGCCGGATCGATCACGACCGTGTCCGGTACCGGAGGAGCACCATGCCATTGTCGAATCTGCGTGCCTCCAGAGATTCAAGCTTTACCCGGACATCGATCGGGAAAGCTGGTTTACCACCGCCTAAACTGATGGGTGCCAGGAAAAAGATACACTCATCGATCAGGTCTGCGCGGAACGCATGGGCAGCAAGTCCGGGACCGCCGATGAGGATATCCTTTCGGGCGGTCGCCTTTAACTTCCGGACGGCTTCCGGGGCAAAGTTCCGTTCAATGCGCGTCCTGGTCGTGGATACCTCTCCCAGGGTCCGGGAGTACACGATCTTATCGGCAGCCTGCCACGCCTCGGCAAAGTCCCGCAAGATGGGGGACTGGGCGGCGAGACCGGGGTCGGTCTCCCAAACCATCATCGTCTCGTACATCCGCCGTCCATAGAGAAATAGACCAGCCGCGCGGACGAGATCATTGAAGAACTGGTGGACCTCATCATCCGGCATACCCCAGTCGAACTTGCCGTCGGAATCCTCAATGTAACCGTCCAGGGACATGTTTCCAGCGTAGATCAATTTTGCCATGCCGTACCTCCTCTCACTTCTAAGATCACCTGAAGTTCAACCGATTTTATCTTACCGGACCAGGAAAGCCCTGAACACAATACTGTATTTTGGCTTGATTGCAGGATTTTGTTTCCTGGTGTGCCTGACTATTTTATCCAATGGAGATTCGAATTGCAACCCAATTATCGTTAAAACATTCAGCTGGGAATGAAACAGGGTGTAAAATGAGCAGAGAATGGAGTTCTGACTTTATATTGTGTTGTCCCCGTTTGACGGTGTCATAATAACTGCGCACCCGGCGGGATCGACATCCTTCGATGCAACCAAGATGGTTGATTAATTACGCTGGGTTGGGGTGTTTGCTGTTGCTTCGCACGCCATAGGAGGATCCATGTGCGACACACTGATTGCAACCAGTCCTGCCACAATAGATGACATTGCCATTTTCGGAAAGAATTCGGACCGTCCGCCGAATGAAGGTCAGCATCTTGCGTATTTTCCCGCCGCTCAATATGCAAGGAACAGCCGGGTCAAATGCACCTACATCGAGATCCCCCAGGTGGAAAAAACTCATGCGATCCTGCTTTCCAAACCGTTCTGGATGTGGGGCGCGGAAATAGGTGTCAACGATCACGGTCTGGTGATCGGCAACGAAGCTGTTTTCTCAAGGATCCCTGCCAACAAAAAACCAGCCCTGCTCGGCATGGACCTGCTCCGCGCTGCGCTTGAACGCGCGGTCACGCCGCGCGAAGCTGTTCAAGTGGTCATTGACCTGCTTGAAGAATTTGGTCAGGGCGGCAACTGTGAACAGGGTGGAGAACTTTATTATCACAACAGTTTCATCATGGCAAGCGCCGAGGATGCATGGGTGTTGGAAACCATCGATAAACAATGGGCTGCGAAGCAGATCAAGGATGTGTACACCATTTCAAACTGCCTGACCCTCCATGATCAATGGGATATGGCCTCACCCGACCTGGTCAGCCTCGCAGTGCAGAAGGGTTTTGCAAAATCCGAACAAAACTTTGACTACGCCCGAGATTACTCCGATTTCATTTATACAAATTTCGGAAAAGGGCGGGACTGCCGTGCAACCACCCTCAACAAGCTTGGTGAACAAAGGGGCAGGATATCGGTTGAATCCGTGATCAATATACTTCGCCATCACAACGACAAAAATTACGATCCGCAGTCGGGCATCACCGGGGCGGATGTGTGCATGCACGCGGGCTTCGGCCCCGTCCGCGGCAGCCAGAGCACCGCCTCCCTGGTAGTCCACCTGGATCGTGACGCCCCGACAATTTTCGCCACCGGGACAGCTGCCCCCTGCACCGGTATCTTTAAACCAATTTGGATGGATACCGCATCTTCTGCTGATTTGGGAGTTGTTCCTGGTTCGACTGCAAACTCAGCATCCTTGTATTGGAACCACGAAAAATTGCACCGCGCAACCCTGCTCAACTACCCCGAACGCATCCAAACCTATGCCAGTGACCGTAACACCCTGGAAAAGCGATTCACACAGGGCGCATTGCAATTGACCAAAGCCTCTGCAAGGGAACGCGCAGACTTTACCGCCCAATGTTTTAACGAAGCGCACAAGCCGAAGCAGAATGGCTCAAGCGCGTAGAAAAAATTCCTGCAAGGAGGAAATTTATATACACCAATGCATGGAATGGATTCAATAAAAAAGCAGGGATGGTGGTTTAGCGTTAAAAAAACGCCAAAACTAGGTTCAATCAAGCAGATGTCCCTCGCGAATGCAGCGAGCACATCCATGTACATCCGGATTGATACTCACGAAACTCTAATTTTTTTAGGACTTACAGCCTGGTGGGGCATGGTAATAATTATTTGTCTATACCCATCTGTTAAGTCAGTCGATGTATTGGAGGTAGTTGTTATGACCACTAACAAGCAGAAGGAAGCCGCGCAGGAAAACATCAAGAAAGCGCAGCGAAGATGGAAGGAAATGACCCCCCGCGAGCACGCTTTGGCTCAGCCTGAAGGAAGGGGGAGGGCAAAACCAGGAACAACAGGGGAGGGTGACTATTTCCGAATTGTCGTCCGTCCGAAGGATGAATTCACCACGTTCCGTTATCAGGATGTCGGTGAAAAAGGGCATATTTTTAGCCTCGCGGGTAAAAGGAAGAGTGGGTCCTGGGATACGCAGGTTTGGCTGATCAGCGTTAACGACGCCCATCTGGAGGGGGATACTTTGGTGGCAGATACCGAGGATCCCAGGCGGTTAATCAAAACCCTGGGATCCCCACCAAAACATTTTAAGGGAAACATATTTAAAGCGAAGGACAGGCTAAATGTTCCCGAGAGTAAAAAGCCGACCGGGGCACAACAGAAAGCCAGGCTTGAAAATATAAAAAAAGCCCAGCAAGCCGTCCGCCGGACACGCACAGTCAAGAAGGTGTAAGTCTGCAACTTTAAAACCGCCTTGATCGCGGTATTCCGAAACTAGTGCCCCTCGCGAGCGTAGCGAGCACCCTGTGGGCACGGGGATTCGAACATCGTCCCCTCAATGGGGATCCTCGGATGTAAACAAAAAACCGCTAAAACAGCGGTTCATTTACACATGTGCCCCCACGGGGATTCGAACATCAGACCCGAAGTGAATTTCATCCCCCGTGGTGGGGAATACGACGGTGCTGGCGGATCGTAGAGAGGCGTGCGCGGGGTGGCAGTCTTAACCTAAAGGGGCGTTAGCAGGATGAAAACACCTTTCTGGTGAAGACGTTTTTCCCCTATTTATCTCTCTAGAAGAACTTCGAAGACGTCTTTACGGGCTGCCATTTAATAGCCTTGTTCAAATCAGAGATTGGATAAGCAGAACCTTCTCCAGGAATAAAGACACAATCGTCTCTCGAACAATAATATAGTTCTTTCCATTTTGATATGGAATGCTCCACGCTATTATGTTTTCAGCGTGTTTGGCGCCCAGTGGCTTATCGGCAGATACATAAAATCGCCAAAGACCAAAGAGCAATAAACCATACATTATTGCGCCAATAAAAACAACTAAACACATAACTAATTTTGCTGAAGTCGTACTATTTGTCTCCGGGTCAAAAACTCCGACAACCCCCGCTAGCCCTATAAATCCCAAACATGGAGAAATCATAAAGGCTATAAATGTAAAAAACGCAAGAGGGTCCCACGCTTTTGTTGGTTTCTCAGGTGGATCAATTTGCTCGTGAGAGATGATTGCTGGTACATGGTAACTTTCGTAGGATGTTCCAGAGTGCCATCCTTCACTGTCATGAGTTGTATAAGACACCGGAATTCGTCCCATTAATCTCATGGGTTCCGCCCTCAATAATTGCAGAAACTTTTGATACACTATCTATTCTGTGACATTTGGGGCAATCCAATGATGAAGATGGTTCATGTGACACACACCAACTTGGATTGGTTTTTGAGATTTTGGCTTTTGGGTTGCCACAGTAAGGGCAAAACTGGAAAGTGTCATCGTAATTACCACCACAACCAGGACAAGTAGGCATTATCATTTCTCCGGAGGACAGAAATTTTCCCTAAGTTTTATCTAAAATAACAAATAAATTATCTCACAAAAAAATAGGACGGGTTATCAAATGTGCCATATTAATGATTACAAATCTGATATTTTTTTAATAGTCGGAAAAATCTGACTTTGGCTCCACGACCTTTGACTACTTAAAATATCATCTGTGCCACGATGTTCTCACCCCCTGCTGCATGCCTGTCATGCCCTGTCACATTTTTGCCGTTTCTCGGTGTTGGACATGTTTTATGGAGTGTTCACAGATCACCCTGCAGAGTGGCGATTTATTGAACCTATTATGGAAAAAGCATCCCTGACTTAGCGACGGGGATGCTTTTTGTTATCAGCATAAATAATTAATTGAATACTGCGTCTATATAAGGTGC
>CAWGMC010000055.1:0-14239 GCA_963823545.1 uncultured Chloroflexia bacterium
CGAATGTTTTTCGGATCATGCTCACCTCGGATTTTTCCAATTTTACACCGGATATTTGCGTGGCTGTCACGTTCTGCCGGGTCAGCCATTCGCGCAATCTCAGCCTGATCTGATCGCGCACCTCGCGGGTCCGTGACATTCGTGATGGATCGTCAAATTTCGCCGGGTCATCGAATGGCCAGTGTTCGTGCGTCCCCATGTTCAGGAAGACCGCCGGGCAGTGTTCCTCTGCGTCCGCGCAGACCGTGATGACGTGCGCGAAGTGCTGTTTGCCGAGATATTCCGTCACGGATTTCGACCACTGGTTCGAGATGTCAATTCCCAGCTCCTGCATCACCTGCCGCACCTCCGGCAGGATGCTGCCCTTGGGTTCCGTGCCCGCGCTGAATACCTCGAACTGGTCGCCAGCCATCTCCCGCAGCAGTCCTTCCGCCATCTGGCTGCGCGCCGAGTTGCCTGTGCAAAGGAATAACACTTTGGGTTTGCTCATCCGAACCTCCCGGTCACATAATCCTCCGTCCGCTTGTCGCCGGGACGGGTGAAGATCTTCTTCGTGTCGTCGAACTCGATCACGGTGCCCGAACGGCTGTCGTCGATCATCATCATGGCGGTCTGGTCCGAGACGCGCGCCGCCTGCTGCATGTTGTGGGTCACGATGATGATCGTGTAGTTCTTCTTCAATTCCTGCATCAATTCCTCGATGCGCAGCGTGGAGATGGGATCCAGCGCCGAGGCGGGTTCGTCCATCAGGATGATGTCGGGTTGGATGGCGATCGTCCGCGCGATGCACAGGCGTTGTTGTTGCCCGCCCGAGAGTTCGTAGGCATTCTTCTTCAACTTGTCCTTCACTTCCTCCCAGAGCGCCGCGCCGCGCAGCGACTGCTCCACCAGTTCATCCATTCTCCCCTTGAAGCCGTTGATGCGCGCGCCCCAGGCAATGTTATCGTAGATCGACTTCGGGAAGGGATTGGGTTTCTGGAACACCATCCCGATCCTGCGGCGCACTTCCACGGGGTCGATGTTCGAGCCGTACAGGTTTTGCCCGTGCAGCAGCACTTCGCCCTTGACGTGACTGCCCGGCACGAAATCGTTCATGCGGTTGAAGGCGCGCAGCAGGGTGGACTTCCCGCACCCCGAAGGTCCGATGATGGCGGTGATCTTTCTCGCCTGGATGGTGAGGTTCACATCCGTCACTGCCGCGAACCCGCCGTAGAAAATGGACAGGCTCCTGGTGGTGATGGCATGTTCAGGTTGGTTGTTCTGCATCTTCATTTCTTCCTTTAATACTTCCTCTGGAATCGGTTCCTCAGCAGGATGGCGGTGGCGTTCAGCGTGAGCAGAAGCGCCAGCAGCACGATGATCGCCCCTGCCGCGATGGCATGGAATTCCGATTGGGCGCGCGTCGTCCACTGGTAGATCTGGATC
Organism: uncultured Chloroflexia bacterium; assembly: GCA_963823545.1. Classification (GTDB taxonomy): domain Bacteria; phylum Chloroflexota; class Anaerolineae; order Anaerolineales; family Villigracilaceae; genus Denitrolinea. Next base: position 1,426 of record CAWGMC010000055.1, read on the forward strand.
GGCAGGGCGGTGAACTTCGAGAACGGTCCGCTTGGGTCCACGCTGATGAAGGTGGACGCCCCCACCACGATCAGCGGCGCGGTCTCGCCCAGTGCGCGCGAGAGCGCCAGGATGCTGCCCGTCAGGATGCCCGGCACGGCGTTCGGCAGCACGTGGTGCCAGATCGTCTGCCAGCGTGTCGCGCCGACGCCGTAAGCCGCCTGCCGCAGTGAGTCGGGCACCGCCTTGATCGCCTCCTGCGCGTTGATGATGATCAGCGGCAGCACCAGCACGCCCATCGTCAGCCCCGCCGAGAGGATCGTGCGCCCGTTCGAATCTGTGACGCCGAACAGGCTCCCGCTGGTGAACGGTTCCATCACGCGGACGAAGATCGCCAGTCCCAGCATCCCGTACACGATGCTCGGCACGCCTGCCAGGTTGTTGATGTTGGTCTGGATGATCCCGGTCAGCCAGTTCCTGGGGGCGTATTCCTGCAGGTAGATCGCCGCGCCCGTCCCGATCGGCAGCGCGAACAGCAGCGCGATCCCCACCAGCCACAGCGATCCCAGCACCGCCGTCCGCACCCCCGCGAACTCGGCTTTGGACGACATCGGCGTGACCAGGAACTGCGGCGTCAGCCACGAGCGGAACTCCAGTTTTGCCCCGGGGTATTTTTCGGCGACCTCCGCCCGTATCTCCGCCCCGCGTAAAATGGAATCGGTCATGGACCAGGTGTCTTTGATGTCGATCTGGACCAGCCGTTCCAGGAACAGGGATAGCAGGTCTGCCTGTGAACGGGAGTCCATGGTCTTTTCATTCTCAAGTTTGTTGTATGCGCCCTGGGAGAGATTGGTCTTTCAGGATGTCCACCAGTTCCTGTTTGGTCAGTTCTTCCAGGGGTTGTGTGGTGAATGTGGCAGGGTCTTTTTTATATTCGTAGGCGACGAAACCGAACGCGCCGTCCACCACGTTGTAGAGCAGCGCGGTCAGGCTGATGATGGCGATCAGCAGCGCGGACAGGAACAGCGCCTGCCAGATGGACGCGTTGCGATAGCGCCGGTTCAGGGACTCGCGAAAGTCCTTGTCCTGGGGGTATTGTCCCGTGGAGGTTGTCATTCGTATTGCTCCCTGAACTTTCGCACCACCCACTGGCTGATCAGGTTCAACACCAGCGTCACCAGGAACAGCATCAACGCGATCGCGAACAGGCTGTTGTAGTCGATCGAGTTGTACGACAGGTCGCCGCCGCTGATGCGTGCAATGTGACCGGTCATCGTCTCAGCCGCCTGGAATGGATTGAAGGTGAAATTGGGTCCCGAGCCTGCCGCCACCGCCACGATCATCGTTTCCCCCACCGCGCGTGAGATGCCCAGGATGAACGCCGCGCCGATTCCCGAGAGCGCCGCCGGCAGCACGATCTGCAGGCTGGTCTCGAACTTCGTCGCGCCCATGGCATACGCCCCCTCCCGCAGCGAGCGCGGCACCGCGCTCAGCGCGTCCTCGCTCATCGAGGAGATCAGCGGCAGGATCATGATCCCCATCACGATGCCCGCCGATGCCATGTTGTACACCTGCACCTGCTCCCCGAAGATTTTTTGCAGCAGCGGGGTCATGAACAGCAGTGCAAAGTAACCGTAGACCACCGTTGGGATGCCCGCCAGGATCTCCAGGATGGGCTTCAGCGTGGCGCGCGCCCGGGGGGATGCATACTCCGAGAGGTAAAGTGCCGCCGCCAGCCCCAGCGGCAGCGACACGCACATCGCGATGAAGCTGGTGACCAGTGTGGAGCTGACCAGCGCCCAGATGCCGAACTGCCCGATCCCCGGCTGCCATTTCGTCCCGCCCAGGAATTTTCCCAGCGTCACCTCGGGCGAGCCGAAGAACAGCCAGGCTTCCTTGCCCAGTTCATACACGATGGCAAGCGTGATGAAGATGGACAGGATGCCCGCCAGGAAGAGCAGGTTTTGTATGATGCTCTCGCCCGGTCGGGACCTCTTGTTCAGGTTGAAGGAGCGGAATTGGACTTTTTCTTTTTCAAGCAGGGTTTGATCCATCGAGCCTCTTTACAGCAGGATGGGCTGGTCTCCATCGGAGACCAGCCCGGTGATGCGTTCGGTGGGTGGGCTTATTGCATGCCCATGGCGGACATCCACGCTGCCAGTGCGGCTTCCAGTTCCGCCGCGGGGGCGGGGAAGTAACCGATGCCGGTGATCTCGTCGTTGACGCGCGTCAGGTAGAAGTAGATGAAGGCTGCCACCTGCGGCTTTGCCTGCATGATGCTCGCGTCCGAGTAGATGAACAGCGGGCGGGAGATCGGGTAGGTGCCGTCGTCCACGCTTGCCTGGCTGGGTTCCACCCCATCCACTGCCACCGCCTTCAGCCTGCCCTGGTTCTCAACGTAGTAGGCGAAGCCGAAGTAACCGATGGCGTACTGCGAGCCTTCCACGCCCTGCACGAGCACGTTGTCGTCCTCGGAGAACTGCGCTCCGGCGGCGCCCAGCAGGGCAGCCTTGCCAGCCGCGGTGTCAGCCTTGCCCTCGGCGTTCGGGTAGAGCGGCGCCACGATCACTTCGTTGAAGTAGTCGAACGTGCCGCTGTCCGCACCCGGACCGTAGACCAGGATGGTCTCAGCCGGGTAGGCGGGATCGATCTCGTTCCACTTGGTGACCTGGGCGGTGAAGATCTTTCCGATCTGCTCCGCGGTCAGGGAGGTCACGAAATCGTTCTCAGCGCTCACGACCACGGTCAGGGCATCCGTGCCAACGCGGAACTCGATCGGGTCGCGCGGGGTCGCCAGGGCTTTGCAGTTCTCGACCTCGGAGTCCTTGATGGCGCGCGAGGCGTTCGAGATGTCGGTCTCGCCCGTCTTGCAGAAGCGCTCGAAACCGGCGCCGGAGCCGATGCTGTCCACGGTGATGTTGCCGGTGTAGCCTTCCTGCTGGAAGAGCTCCGCCATGCGCTCGGAGAGCGGGAAGACGGTCGAGGAGCCGGCGGTGATGATGTCACCGCTGACCGCCTCGGGCAGGTACATCGCCAGCGGGTCCTGGGCGGGAGCCGCGGTCGGTTCCACGGCGGTCGGCTCGACCGGGACCTGGGTCGCGGGGGCGGGGGTCTCCGCCGGGGCGCAGGCTGCCGCGACCAGGGTCAGGGCAAGCAGGCTAAAGATCAATGAACGAAAGTTCTTTGTCATTTCTATTTTCTCCTTTGTTGTTTTCATCGTCCCGGATGTTATCAGCCTGCTTTTAAGGGCAGGGGAAGGATGGGTTAACGTCTTGTTAAGGTCTGGAGGGGGCGGACGGACATTGGAGGAAACGAATGGGAACGAAGCGGAGCATTAAAAGCAACATCCCGCCTGGAGATGGGAGGCGGGATGTGCTCAAAAGGAGGGGAGAGATGAGATGAACTATCTACGCGTGTTCGTGTTGATGCACGTATGCGCGGCGCTTCTGGCGGACGTCCACGCCGAAGACGACGATCATGGAGAGCAGGGTGAAGGCGAGAAATATTGTCATGGGTGTTCTTTCTGTTGACGCCCATCATACTTCAAAAGCGGGGGAACCACTTAAGAAACAGTTTGCATCCGGCGAACATTTTTGTTAGGTGCAGGGGAGCGCTCAGGGCTGGAGGGGGATGGAGAAGGAGAAGGTGCTGCCTTCGCCCTGGCGGCTTTGGGCGCGCATCTGCCCGCCGTGGGCTTCGACGATGTGCCGGGCGATGGAGAGACCCAGCCCGGTGCCGCTGCCGGAGCGCGACCGGTCGACGCGGTAGAAGCGCTCGAAGACGCGTGGCAGGTCGTCGGACGGGATGCCGACGCCGGTGTCGCGGACGGAGAAGGTGACGAAGGTCGCCGTCCAGTTGGGCGGAGAGGCTGATGCTGCCGCCGGGCGGGGTGAACTTGACGGAGTTGTGGATCAGGTTGACGAGCACCTGTTCGAGGCGGGAGGGGTCCGCCTGGAGGCGGGGCGCGGAGACGGGTTCGATCAGCAGGTGCAGACCGGCGCGTTCGGCTTGCAGGCGCATGCGGTCGGCGGCGGAGGCGAGCAGGGTGCCGGGATCGACCGGGCGCAGGACGAGCTCCACCTGTCCGGATTCGATCCGGGAGAGGTCGAGCAGTTCCTGTGCCATCTGGGTCAGGGCATCCACCTCGGTCTGGATCCGCCCGAGGAAGCGCGGACCCGCGGCGGGGTCGCTGAGGGCGCCGTCCTGCAGGGTTTCGGTGAGAGCTTTGAGGGAGGCGAGCGGGGTGCGCAGTTCGTGGGAGAGGTTGCTGATGAAGTCGCGCCGGACGGTCTCGAGCTTGCGGACGCGCGTCAGGTCCTGGGTCAGGAGCAGGGAGCCGCCGGGGGCGTCGCGGTCGGGGATGGCGATGAGCTGGATGAACTGGCGGGTGGCGGGCATCTCCACGGATTCGGTCTGGAGCTGGTTCGTGTCCCGGCAGCGCTGCCAGGCGTCCACGAGCGAGTGGTGGCGCAGGGTCTCGGCGACGGAGCGACCGGTGAGGGGGGCACCGAAGAGCTTTTCGGCGGCGGGGTTGGCGAACTGGACGATGCCCTCCGCGCTGGCGATCAGGACGCCGTCGGTGAGCTGGTCGAGGATGGCGGACAGGCGGTCGTGCTGGAGATGGAGGGTGGTGAGGCGCCGGTCGAGGTCGGAGAGGCGGAAGTTGAGGGCGCTGGCGAGTTCACCCAGTGCGCGGGTGTTCTCGGCGGCTTCTGCGCCGCGCTTGAGCTGGGAGGTGAAGCCCCGGATGCCGCGCCGCAGGGTGAGCAGCCTCCAGAGCAGCAGCAGGCTGAGGATGACGAGCAGGGCGATGACGGGGAGTTGCCAGGACATGGGATTCGGGGGAGGGCGGGTTCAGCCTTCGAAGCGGTAGCCTCCGCCGCGCACGGTGACGATGCGGGTCGGGTTGGCGGGGTCGGCTTCGATCTTCTGGCGCAGCCAGCGCACGTGCACGTCCACGCTGCGGCTGTCGCCGACGTAGTCCCAGCCCCAGACGCGTTCGAGCACGAATTCACGCGAGAGCATCTGTCCCTTGTGTTCGGCGAAGAACAGCAGCAGCTCATACTCCTTGGGCTTGAGCGCCAGCACCTCGCCGTTCAGCAGGACCTCGCGGCGGGTCAGGTTGATCGAGAGCCCAGCAGAAGGTGAGGGTCTCATGGGCGGGGGTGGCGGGCGGGGTTTGCATCTCCTCGCGGAGCAGGCGGGTGCGGCGCAGTTGCGCCTTGACGCGGGCGCTGAGCTCGCGCATCGAGAAGGGCTTGGTCAGGTAGTCGTCGGCGCCGACCTCCAGACCGACGACCCGGTCGATCTCGTCGTCGCGGGCGGTCAGCATGATGATGGCGGAGGTCAGTTCCCTGCGCAGGGTGCGCGCCACTTCGAAGCCGTCCATTTTTGGGAGCATGATGTCGAGCAGGATCAGGTCGGGTTTGAGGCGGCGGGCGGATTCGAGCGCGCTCAGCCCGTCCCCGGCGGTCTCGACGGTGTAGCCTTCCTTGCGCAGGTTGTAGGCGAGGGTGTCCTGCAGGGCGGGTTCGTCCTCGACGATCAGGATGGATTCGGGCATGGAGGGGAATATACCACGGGAGGGGAGGGAATGGATTTACGATTTACGATTTTCGATTGACGATTGGGGAATGGGAGGAAGAGCAGTGTTCAGTGTTCAGTGGGTGGGGGAATGTGGATGGAGACCTACGGTCAGGTGGACGGCGGGGTCGGGAGACCCACGCCGAGCCGCCCTACCCGACACCAGAAAGAGAAGAAAAAGGCCTTGATCTAACGCCCCTCGTTCGAGGTGCGTTGTGTTTTTCCGGATGGGCTAAGTCTATGGGACGGTGTATGTAATAACAAGGGTCGGTCTAACATTGGCGGTGGGATAGTTGCCGCTGAAGAACCTCATGAAATCATCGCCCATGTCATCGTTGTCATCCAGATTGAAATACAAGCGGAACTGGGTGGTGCCTACCTTGTTTATAAATGGATAGCCGGCTGCCCTCAACACAGCAACATACCATTTGTTGACCGGCACAGGTCGGAAGACAGCAACACCCCGAATGTTCGGTGCAGCCTGGAAGTCACTTGCCACCAATGAAATGCTCGAGCCGAAGTAATTCTTCCGAATATCCGCCCCCAACAAGCCAAGGATCGTGAAGGGATCGGTCCCCAACCACTCCCTGCCCGCGGATCTTGAGCAGGACGCGCGTGATGACCGCGTTATCGGGCAGGGCGGATGTATTGAATGACAGAGGGCGCGATACTGCCTGTCGCCCAATCCATCCCCGAGGTTGAATGTGGTGGAGGCTAAATCCACAAGCCAACCGGTCTGGCTGCTCTCGTTCAATTCGAGGATGTGCCCGTCATAGGCGCCTACCGAGCGGAAGACAGCTCTTTGAGGAGGGGGCGGAGTATATACATATGTGACGCTATTATCCGTGCTGGTGCTGGAGAAGTTCCAGTTACCAGAGATGTCCATCACCTTTCCGGCATCGATGGAGGGAATAAGGGTACCGTAGCCGGAGGCAACGATGGCAGTGAGGGTGAAGACCTTGTTATCGGTTGAGGAAAGCCCCCATACTAACCCCGGGGCAGTTCCGTTCTGAGTGATATCAGCATTAGTGAACGTGGCTGGGTTAATTTTTTCCGAGAAGGTGATGGTGAACCTGATAGGTAACGTGCCAGTGGGATCAACTTGAGAGGCGGCTTGCTCGACTGTGACGGAGGGACCGGTGAGGTCGATGAAGGTGACGGAATTATCAACTCCGCCAGAGAGGGTATTACTGTTCCCAACCAGGTCCATCACACGTCCCGCCACGATTATGGGAATGATGGTGCCATTGCTCGAGACGGAGGTAACATTCAAATCAAAGACCTGGTGATCACCGGTATCAGAGATGCTCCAGACGGGAGAGGAGGCATCCCCTACCTGGGTGATATCACTAGTAGTGAAGGTCGAGACGTTGATGGCTTCGCCAAAGTCAATTGTGAACTTCACCGGAACTACACTGGTTGGATCTGCTTGTGTTAATCCTTGCTCAATTGTTATTACCGGTCCCGTGACATCAATGAGGGTGACACAATCGATCCTGAATTCAAATCTGGTGCAGGAGGAACAGTCTGCGCAAACTTCAATAAACACAACATTCCCATTACCGGCAAAATCAAATACCCGACCGGTGCCAATGATAGGAATGATGGAACCATTCCCCGTTGTCGTGGCAGACCTTTACAGGTTGAATGTTTGGTCATCTCCTGTGTTGGTGATCGTCCAGGTCGGGGAAGGGGCATCTCCACCCTGGGTGATATCGCTGGCAGTGAACGAGGAGGGGCTGATCTTTTCTGAGAATGTAACCTGAAGAAGAATGGGTTGTGATGAAGCTGGATCAAATTGACCAACCACCTGTAAAAATGTAAACACAGTTGGGTTGGTATTATCTACAACATATGTCTCATCAGTGCCTGGTTCAGGTGTGGCAATAGGACTATTTGAAAGATCTCTAATATCCGCCGTTCCGCTAAAATCCAAGCCTACAATGCCTTCGTAATTTGTAAGTCCACTCCCAAAGATCAAAACATCATAAATGGTGGCACTGACCTGGGTAACAGCCGGTGCGGGGATGGGAACCGCAGGGAGAGGGTTAAATTTACAACGAAGTCTGCGACATCGACGCCAGTCACGGGCTCGCTGAAGGTGGCGCGAAATGTGAGGGTATCTGCATTTGTGGGGGATGCGATTGAGATCTGCCCGCGTGAAGGACGGAGTAGGGGCATATCTTTCACCGACGCGTGCACCGAACCCTGATCAAGAAGTCCAGGTAACGGTGCGATCAACCAATGCGGCAGGCTTCGCAGTATGACGGAATAAGCTTTTCTTCCCATGACCCTCCAGGAAATGGAAAACAAGGACTACATATAGGTAATATAGCATGGGCGGAATAAATCAACAATCCCCACCACGGTGGAGGGGATTGGAGGGAGGGAAATGAGGAAAATGTTCTTTATATTTCCAGTTGTTAACGGTTGGAGCGACCACAATCTTGATCTCTTCTTCCGTCAGCCCATATAACTCATACACCAGCGCATCGATCAAAATGGGAGATTGGGGATTGGGAGATTGGGGAATCGGGCACGGAGGGAATGAGGTTCAGTTTCCAGTGTTCAGTGGAATGGGAGGACTGCATCGGAGACTCACGTCTCCGATGTGTGCAATGGGGGCTTGATGCCCCTCGCACGAGGAGACCTGCGGTCATGGGGCGGCGGGGTGCGGAAACGCCTCGCCGGGTGAGTATGTAATTAGGGATTGCACGATGCGTAATCTGCCACTTGAATAAATAATCCATTTGTGCTGGTCGTTCTTACCTTCCCCCAATATTGATACGCAGTCGCCAATCTCTAAAATCCGATGCAAATTCCCCAACGGCATAAAGGGTTTTCGCAGCGGTTTTAAAGTAGACCTTAGAGAGGGGAGGGACCGCTAACAACGCTACCATCCTACTGAATATCTGAAATGATACCAATTACACATATTATTTTACCTACTAAACTGGATTTGACATCATCCAAGGGGATGCAAGATAATCCATCTGGGGGGAGCGAGAAATCGGATGGTATCGCAACAGTTGTTGCCCTGAGAGATTGAGCAGGGCTTAACGTTTGCGGAGGGCGTTATTCTCGGAGTATATGTAGGAGTATATATCTGGGATGGATTGGAGGAAAAGAATGGAGTATTAAAAAATGCAATCACAGCTATTATAACAACTACGATTATAACAATCCCAATAGCAGTCCCGGTGATTCTGTATTTTCGACTAGCTTCTATTATCGCAGTAACAATCAGCCACCAAATAAAAAATGAAATCACCGAATTAAAAGTACTTCAATAATAATATTCCCTACTGGCACATTGGGATACCTAAGTAGTTGCCCTATAGCAACAAAGATAGCTAGTATTGCGGATATTTTTGCGCCCTTTGCCCAAGCAGAAGATAGTTGTTTTTTAGTTACAAACGGAGGCGTTTTTGTAGAAGTTGTTATTATCTCCCCGTTCAATGGCAAGTCGCGCCCACAATATCGACAGACGATTGCCGCGTCCTTTATTTCCTTCAGCGCAATAAGGGCATGTTTTCATATCATCTTCCTCATTAGGGATAACACGCCTTGTTTATTTGTTTATTAATTTTACCCCTAAATCTACCCCAGCCTCAACTGAGCAGAGCAAGTTATTAGCGACCCTCGTCGAGCGTGAAGTAGGAGATAATTATTAATGATAATTGACAGGTCTACTAGATATCTGTATACTCCATAAACAACTTATAGAATAGTTATTGCCACATGTTAATAATTGAGCGCAGATCGGTAATTGTGCAGTTCGTGTTCGGGAGGAGGATATTATTATGGCGGATCAACTTATCTCAGTTACTCTAACTGGAGATCAATGGCAAGTTGTTAGCGATTTAGTAGGAGAGTATAGTCAATCGCTTTCAAGTGACTGGATTAAATGGGGGCAACAGATCCAGCAAACTATTCAAACCTCAATATACAAATCCAGATCTACTTCAACCCCAAAAGCTGACGTATTGTTGGATAGGAATAATTGGCTCTCTGTCAAAGATGCAATAACAAAAGTAAGCCCCAAAAAAGGGAGAGAATGGATTACATGGGCAAATAATATCTGCCAATGGATTCAGCAGTCACTTGATGGAGTAAGCATCACCACTTCTGGAATACTGTCCTCAAATAGTACTACCCCGCTTCAATCTCAATTTAACACTAATCAAAGTAATACAAGTAATGCGGTTAACGCAATTCATTTATATGCTGCAGAACTAATGAAATCCGGCTTATCAAACTCACAAACAGAAAGTAAGCTAATAGAGCAGGGAATTGATAGAAACTTGGCGTCAATAGTTGTTAATAATGTACTCCAAATAAAAGCAAAGGCATCGAAGGATGCCGGGAAAAAGAACATGATTTGGGGTGCAATATGGTGTATTGGGGGATTGTGGTAACTATTGGAACATATTCGGCAGCTAGTGGAGGAGGGGGAACTTATATTGTCGCCTGGGGGGCAATCCTTTTTGGAGCAATTCAGTTTATTAGAGGATTGTTACAATACAATAGCTAGAGGTGCGGAGGTCAGGAGAAGGGTGGAGACCTGCGGTCAGGGAGGCGGCGGGGTGAGGACACCATCGCCGAGCGGAGTGTTTGCCTAGGTAAGGGCTTGTTAAGAGTCCAATGTGTAATATATCATAAGCATCAGAAAAGAAGAAGATTATATTACGTAAGGCTTGCTTGATTATTGAACGTAAAATACACCCAATGAATTACAAAACCAATCTTCCACATTCGTTTTACAAAATCAACTGAAAAGATCATCAAGAAAGGGTTACTAAAATGTCTTGGGAAACAGATCTAATTGATGAACAAAAGCGAGCGGCAAGCCATGTAGGAACTCATGCCAGACTATTGGCTGGACCAGGAACTGGTAAAACGCTGGTTCTTACCAGACGTATTGTGTATCTTATTGAAGAAAAGGGAGTTAACCCAGAACAAATTCTTGAGTTAACATTTACTCGAGCAGCGGCCTTTCAATTGAGACAGCGAGTGGCAAAGGAATTGGGGGACGATAAAATGCCTAAGATTTCAACTCTTCATTCATTTGCGTTAAGGCAATTGCTAAGAAACTCATCAAGGATTACGTCGTTACCTCAACCGTTGAGAATTGCAGATGATTGGGAAGAACGCCATATCATACTTGAAGACCTAAAAAGGATATTGAATTTAGAGAATATCGGCGAAGCCAAAGAGTTTTTCACAGCTTTCGGCAGATTGGGAAAGTCTTATAGAAGAGGAAAATCTTACACCCGATCCTAAATTCATTGGTGCTTGGAGGGAACATCGCAAAATATTTGGATATACCCTTCGATCTGAATTGGTTTATCAATTGAAACGATCTTTGGAGCAAATCGGTGATTTTGATTTGGAACATCCTATTCTTCATTTGCTGGTAGATGAATATCAAGACCTAAACAAATGTGATCTTGCTGTAATTAAGGCTATCTCTGACAGAGGCGTGGAAGTATTTGTTGCTGGTGATGACGATCAAAGCATTTATTTTTTCAGAAAAGCTCACCCAGATGGCATAAGAAATTTTCTCGATGAATACGAAGACGCAATCAATATCCCACTCGAAATCTGCAAGAGATGCAATTCATCTATTTTGAGAATAGCAGAATTTGTAGCAAACCTAGATTTTAGGAGACTTCAAAAAGGAACCAAAGCGGAGGAAGGGAGACCTGAAGGGGACGTTAACTATTTTCAATTCGATAATCAACGCGCAGAGGCGGTAGGTATTGCGGAAGACTTTGTGCTTACTTCATTCAGAGCAACTTCAAACCAGAACAAATCCTATTGCTAGTGCGGACAGATACAAGAGGTGCGTTCTCGAGGGAGATAAGAAGCGCTTTTAAGTATCTGGGAGTGCCGATTTCTTCGGGTGGGAAGGAAGCAAACATTTTAGACGACGATTTAGGAAGACAAGTCTTAGCAATATTACGTCTTGTGAGAAATCTGAACGACCATTTAGCATGGAGAACATTGCTAAATATTAGAAAAAACGGCTTGGGAGTTGAAGCCAATAACGAACTTTATGAATTGGGACAGAAAAACGGTCTTACTTATTTTGAGGCAATGGAGAAAACAGTAAATAAATCTGTTCCATTTAGATTTCGAGACAGGTTAATCCAAGAGTATCAGCAAATAAAATTATTGATTGATAAAGTAAAAGAGTTCATTGAACAAGTTTAAGGAAATACCTACTATTGAGCCTTTCTTAAATCCTTTGTTGGAGATCATCTTGCCAGATGCCGAGGATTCGGGAAGTAATTGCAGGAGTACTATCTGATTGGATCAGAACTAACGACGTTAATTCTATTGACGAACTACTTAACTTCTCTGAAGCATCGGACATGCGAATGGAGCAAGATATACAACAAGGAAAAGTAAATATTCTCACTATGCACAAAGCAAAGGGGTTGACGGCTGACATTGTTTTTGTAATCGCAGCAGAAGATGAACATATTCCAGGCAGGTACACTGATGAACCAGAATTGGGTGATGAGAGAAGATTGCTGTTTGTTTCCTTGACAAGAGCAAAACATAAGCTCTTTATCACATATTGCAATGAGAAACTCGGACAACAGAGAATGCTAGGTAGAAACGCAGGTCATTCTAATCGCTCATTAACGCAATTCCTGAGAGATAGTTGGCTAAGACCAGAAGACGGAACTGTTTCAATAAACCAACTTGCTCAGAATTAAGTAAAGGGCTAACCACTCTGTCGAGGCTGTGAGCGATAAGCCCTACCCCTGCCCCTAACATCACCCCCGACCCCTCTCCAAATGGAGAGGGGAGCAATTACCTCCCCCATTCAGGGGAGGGCAAGAGGGGGTCTGAAATCATGCCAATCATTCAGGTATATCTGAACCATGATTGGGAAAGCCGTCCACTAAGAGCCCTACCCCTTACCCTCCCCGGATACCCCCGAACCCTCTCCAGGGAGGGGAGTCCAAGCCCAATCCATTGGGCGCTTCTGTTAGCCCCGTGGATTTACCCGGGCGTGATCCATTGGCGGGAGGGGATGCGTCGCGGACGGAGTTTTCTTAGCATCCGTTAAGGCGTGACCAGGTCTGGATGGCGAGGGTTTTGTCGTGCTCCTGGGAGAGGCAGGGGGCTGAACAGGTGGCGGGTGTAGAGACGGATTGGCGAGATTCGAGGTCGCTATGCAGGCAGGGGAGCAGGGCATGTTTCTTTTCCGGCAGTTGGTAGTCTGCGACCGCGCCCG